>NZ_VFPG01000002.1:719741-1439483 GCF_006716565.1 Nocardia bhagyanarayanae
GGCGCGGGCCGATGGATCGGCTGGGCCGAGGTGGCCGACGCGGCGGCCAGGACCCTATCGGAATTAGGCTGACTGCATGATTAACGCGATCGTGCTGATCCACGCCGACAACGGCCGTATCCCGGAGACCGCGCAGGCGGTCGCCGATACCGAAGGCGTCACCGAGGTCTACTCGTGCGCGGGCGATGTGGACCTGATCGCGATCGTGCGGGTGCGCGATCACGAGCAGGTCGCCGAGGTGGTGACGCACCGGATCGACAAGACGCCCGGCGTGCTGCGCACAACCACCCACATCGCGTTCAAGTCCTACTCCAGCGCCGACGTCGAGGCCGGTTTCTCGCTGGGGGAGTAACGGTCAGGACGCGGTGACGAACTGGCCGGTGACCGAGCGGGTTTCACCCGGCTCGATCATGGCGGCCGCGTCGCCCTGGCACTGGTCGTCGAGGTACACGCCGACGACCCTGTCGGTGTTGTTCTCCACGGAGAGTTCATCCGGTTGATCGGCGACCTGAACGCAGCCGACCAGGTCCTGGATCACCGTCCCGTTGACGATCAGGTCGCCCTCCTGGGCGTTGGCTGCCGGCGCGGCCAGCAGGAGGCCGGCGGCCAGGATTCCGAGTAGTGCGCGCTTCATAGTCAGCTCCTCACGTGTCGGACCGGACGACACGCCGATTCGCGTCGGAATGCCGTGCCGGAGAGGTGCCCGGCGGTCGGAGAACCGCTGGGATCGTGATATGCGGACTCGTTGCCACGGGCGCATCGCTGCGGTCGATCCGTCCCGCGATGGGTCAGTCTAACCGCCTGCTACCTGTGTGGAAGAAGTTCGGCGACAATCGGATCGAGCGTTTGCCTGGAGTTCACCGATCGCCGAGCGTGTTCGACAGCTTGGCCCAGCTGTTCAGCAGCGCCGCCGCCTGACCGCCGTCGATCGCGGCGGCCGCGCGCTCGATGCCCGCGGCGAGCGCCTCGTGCAGGTCGGCCTCGGGATCGCCGACTCCGCGCGAGAGGTCGTAGGCGACGATGGCGGCCGCGGAGTTCACCAGCACCGCGTCGCGCACCGCGCCCGGCGCGCCCGCGAACACCGACCGCGCGACACCGGCGTTGGTCTCGGCGTCGCCGCCGCGCAGCGCGTCCAGTTCGACCCGCGGGATGCCGAGTCGAGTCGGGTCGATGGTGGTCTGTCGCTTCCGGCCGCCCGACACCACCCAGACGTCGGTGGTGTCGGATGTCGTGATCTCGTCGAGCCCGTCGTTGCCGCGCACCACGAGGGCGCTGGCCCCGCGGTCGGCGAACACGCCCGCGACGACCGGAAGCAGATCGGGGAAGGCGCATCCCACCAATCCGGCACGCGGCTGCGCGGGGTTGGTCAGCGGTCCGAGCACGTTGAAGACGGTGGGGATCCCGATCTCCTTGCGCGCCGGGCCCGCGAAGCGCAGCGCGGGATGGAACAGCGGCGCGAAACAGAAGCCGATTCCGACCTCGCGGACGCACTGCGCCACCGCGTCCGGACCGAGGGTGAGCCGCACGCCGAGCGCCTCGAGCACGTCGGCGCCGCCGCTCTTGGACGAGGCCGCCCGATTGCCGTGCTTGACCACCGGCACCCCGGCCGAGGCCACCACGACCGAGGACATGGTGGAGATGTTCACCGAGCCGGAGCGATCACCGCCGGTGCCGACGATGTCGACCGCGTCGCCGTCGATGTGCACGAGACGGGCGTGCGAGAGCATGCCGGAGGCCATGCCGGAAAGCTCGGCGGGCGTCGGACCCTTGATCTTCATCGCGACGCCGAACGCGGCGATCTGGGCCTGCGTCGCGTTGTCGGTGAAGATCTCGTCGATCACCCACGCCGTGTCGTCCGCGGCCAGGTCGCCGCCGTCGGCGAGGGTTCCGAGCACCTGGGGCCAGCTGCGCACGCTCATTCCATTTCTCCCGTCACTTCTGTAGCAAGCAGCCTAATCGGCGCGGTCGGGCGAATCCTGTCAACTGTCCGCGTACGGCCGGTTTCAGTGCGGAGTGGCCGCCCCACCCGGTTGCAGCACATCCCACCCGTCGGCGAACCCGTCGTGGCGCTGGGCCAGCCCGGCCATCCTCGACCGCTCCTGTGAACAGTGCAGCGCGTCGACGAGCTGCACCCGCTGCAAGATCAACGTCTCCAGCTCCTCGACCGACGCATCGGTTCGCGGAGCGGGCGCGTACCCCTCCTGCGCCGCGATCTCGCATACCCGCTCGACCTGGTCCGCCGGAATCCGCAGGTGATGGCGCAGCACCGCGGGCGCGTCCTCGGTCAGCCCCTCGGCCCTGGCCAGCGCGGCCGAGCAGGCCTCGGCGTCGTCGAAACTCGCCGCGACCACCACCAGGTCCGCGCGGGCCGGGTCCAGCGGCGCCGGGGCGACCCGCCCGAACAACCGCCGCCAGATACGCGGTGCCACATCCGCCTCCTCGTCTCAGCTTCTACTTACTCTCGCCTGTCATCATGACCGCGTCCGCGCAGGTCGGCGCGTTCGGTGCGGCGGCTTCCCTCGCCCCCGACACGGACATGCCAGTCCCGGTCCGTCCGTGCGTTTTCCGACACGGACGGCCAAGTTTCGTACCCGCCTACTGCTGTCGTACTACGACGAGTCATACTTACCCCCGTGACGACCGCAGTAGGGACCCCAGGATCGGCCATTACCCAGCGTGTGCACTCGCTGAACCGGCCCAACATGGTCAGCGTCGGTACCATCATCTGGCTGTCGAGCGAGCTGATGTTCTTCGCCGGCCTCTTCGCCATGTACTTCGTCGCGCGCGCCCAGGCCCACGGCAACTGGCCGCCGGAACCGACCGAGCTGAACCTGAAGCTCGCCGTGCCGGTCACGGCCGTGCTGGTCGCGTCGTCGTTCACCTGCCAGATGGGTGTGTTCGCCGCGGAGAAGGGCGACGTGTTCGGCCTGCGCCGCTGGTACGTCATCACCTTCCTGATGGGCGCGTTCTTCGTCGGCGGCCAGGCCTACGAGTACTACCACCTGGTCCACGAGGGCACCTCGATCTCGAGCAGCGCCTACGGTTCGGTGTTCTACATCACCACCGGCTTCCACGGTCTGCACGTCATCGGCGGTCTGATCGCCTTCGTGTTCCTGCTGATCCGCACCAAGCTCAGCAAGTTCACGCCCGCGCAGGCCACCGCCGCGATCGTCGTCTCGTACTACTGGCACTTCGTCGACATCGTGTGGATCGGGCTGTTCGCCACGATCTACTTCGTCCGCTGAGCCAGCCCCAGTCTTTTGCACAAGTCGGTTCCGTCTACTCCAAAGGGACACAGATGAGTTCATCTCCCCCGTCAGCGCCTGAGCCCGCCAGCCCCGGGAACGGCGAGGCCAGCAAGACCCGCAAGCAGCGTCGCCTTCGCAGGCGCATCGCGGGCGGTCTCGCGCTCCTGGTGGGTCTGGTCGGAGCCGGCTTCCTCGCGACGGCTCTCACGCCCGAGCCCCAAGTGGCCACGGCCAACCAGGACCAGTCCGCGCTGATCCGCGAGGGCAAGCAGCTCTACGACACGTCCTGCATCACCTGCCACGGCGCGAACCTGCAGGGTGTGCAGGACCGCGGTCCCAGCCTGATCGGCGTCGGCGAGGCCGCCGTCTACTTCCAGGTGTCCTCCGGGCGCATGCCGCTGGCCGCCAACCAGGCGCAGGCCACGCGCAAGCCCGCGAAGTTCGACGCCCAGCAGATCGACGCCCTCGGCGCCTACATCGCCGCGAACGGCGGCGGCCCGTCCGTGGTGCGCGACGCCAACGGCGAGATCGCTCAGGAATCGCTGCGCGGCGACGACATCGCCCGCGGTTCCGAGCTGTTCCGCATGAACTGCGCGTCCTGCCACAACTTCACCGGCAAGGGCGGCGCGCTGTCCTCCGGCAAGTACGCGCCGCCGCTGGAGCCCGCCAGCGAGCAGCAGATCTACGCGGCCATGCTGACCGGCCCGGAGAACATGCCGAAGTTCTCCGACCGCCAGCTCACGCCCGAAGAGAAGCGCGACATCATCGCGTACATCAAGAACGCCGCCGAAGAGAAGACCCCCGGTGGCTACGGCCTCGGCGGCTTCGGCCCCGCGACCGAAGGCCTGGCGATCTGGGTGGTCGGCATCGTGCTCACCGTCGGTGCGGCTATGTGGATCGGATCCCGCTCATGACCGGTCAGCGCCCCGAGGCGGCAGCCCGCGTGGCCACGGAGGGCGTCCGGGCATGGGCGAAAGGACAGAGCCATGAGTGAACAGGAGCGAGACGACGTGAGTCGCCCGGATGAGGGGACCGAGCTGTCGAAGGGGCCGGTGAACACCCCCGCCGACCCGACCGAAGACGAACTGGACGCGATGTCGCGCGACGAGCTGGTCAAGCTCGGCACCGAGCGCGACGGCGTCGACGTCGCCTACCGGCGCGAGCGCTTCCCGATCCCGGGCACCCGGGCCGAGAAGCGCGCCGAGCGCGAGGTCACCTTCTGGTTCGCCATCTCCGGTCTTGCGGCGGCCGCGCTGGTCGGTGTCTTCCTGTTCTGGCCCTGGGAGTTCAAGGGCACGAACGAGGAAGGCCACAACGCCTATTCGCTGTTCACGCCTCTGGTCGGCCTGACCTTCGGCATCTCGGTGCTGGTCATCGGCATCGCCGTGGTGTTGATCCGCAAGAAGTTCATCCCGGCCGAGATCTCCATCCAGGACCGTCACGACGGTCCGTCGCCGGAGGTCGAGCGGCGCACCCTGGTGGCCGAGCTGCAGGACGCGCTCGACACCTCCACCCTGGGCCGCCGCAAGATGATCACCCGCACCGCGGGTGCGGGCGTCGGCATCCTCGGCCTCGGCTCGCTGTTCCTCTTCGTCGGCGGCATGATCAAGAACCCGTGGGCCAAGGGCGACAAGTCGCCGCTGTGGGTCTCGGGCTGGACGCCGGACTTCCCCGGCGAGACCATCTACCTGCGCCGCGACACCGGCCGTCCGGAGGACATCGTGCTGGTGCGTCCGGAGGACCTGGACGCGGGCAGCATGGAGACGGTGTTCCCGTGGAAGGAGAAGTGGCGCGGCGACTCCCACGAGATGCTGCAGTCGCTGCGCGGCATCCGCAACGCGGTCATGCTGATCCGTCTGCGCACCGAGGACGCCGAGAAGGCCATCAAGCGCAAGGGCCAGGAGAGCTTCAACTTCGGCGACTACTTCGCCTACTCGAAGATCTGCACCCACCTCGGCTGCCCGACCTCGTTGTTCGAGCAGCAGACCAACCGGATCCTCTGCCCCTGCCACCAGTCGCAGTTCTCCGCGACCGAATGGGGTAAGCCGATCTTCGGTCCCGCCGCTCGCGCACTGCCGCAGCTGCCGATCACCGTCAACTCCGAGGGCTTCCTCGTCGCCAACGGCGACTTCATCGAACCGCTCGGACCGGCCTACTGGGAGCGTCGTTCATGAGTCCCTCTGTGGCAGCTCAAGCCAACGAAATGGACGAGCGGTATCGTGCCGCCGCGTTCGTGAAGCGGTCGATCAACAAGGTCTTCCCGACCCACTGGTCGTTCCTGCTCGGTGAGATCGCCCTGTACAGCTTCATCATCCTGCTGCTGTCGGGTGTGTATCTGACCCTGTACTTCGATCCGTCGATGGCGCACGTCACCTACGACGGCGCGTATCAGCCGCTGCGCGGTGTCGGCATGTCGCGGGCCTACGAGACCGCGCTCAACATCTCCTTCGAGGTGCGCGGCGGTCTGTTCGTGCGCCAGGTCCACCACTGGGCGGCGCTGCTGTTCGCGGCCTCGATCATCGTGCACCTGTTCCGCATCTTCTTCACCGGCGCGTTCCGCAAGCCGCGCGAGGCGAACTGGGTGATCGGCTCGCTGCTGCTGATCCTGGCGATGTTCGAGGGCTTCTTCGGCTACTCGCTGCCCGACGACCTGCTCTCGGGCACCGGCCTGCGCGCCGCGTTCTCCGGAATCACCATCTCCATTCCGGTGATCGGTACCTGGATGCACTGGCTGATGTTCGGCGGCGACTTCCCCGGCGACATCATCATCCCGCGCCTCTACATCGCCCACGTCCTGCTCTTCCCGGGCATCATCCTGGCGCTGATCGCGGCGCACGTCGCGCTGGTCTGGTACCAGAAGCACACCCAGTTCCCCGGGCCCGGTCGCACGGAGAACAACGTGGTCGGCGCGCGCATCGTGCCGGTGTTCGCCGCGGACCAGGGTGCGTTCTTCGCCTTCACCCTCGGCATCGTGGGCATCATGGGCGGCGTCCTGCAGATCAACCCGATCTGGAACCTCGGCCCGTACAACCCGGCTCAGGTCTCGGCGGGTTCGCAGCCGGACTTCTACATGATGTGGACCGACGGCATGGCGCGTCTCATGCCGCCGTGGGAGCTCTACATCGGCAACTACACGGTTCCGGCCGTGTTCTGGGTCGCGCTGATCATGGGCCTGGTGTTCACGCTGCTGATCGCCTACCCGTGGATCGAGAAGCGCCTCACCGGCGACGACGCGCACCACAACCTGCTGCAGCGTCCGCGCGACGTTCCGGTGCGTACCGCGATCGGTGCCATGGCGATCGCCTTCTACGTGGTGCTGACGCTGTCCTGCGTCAACGACATCATCGCGCTGAAGTTCGACATCTCGCTGAACGCGACCACCTGGATCGGTCGTATCGGTCTGCTCGTGGCCCCGCCGGTGGCGTACTTCCTCACCTACCGGTTCTGCATCGGCTTGCAGCGCAGCGACCGGGCGGTGCTCGAGCACGGCATCGAGACCGGTGTGATCAAGCGCCTGCCGCACGGTGAGTACATCGAGGTGCACCAGCCGCTCGGCCCGGTCGACGACCACGGCCACCCGATCCCGCTGGCGTACCAGGGCGCCCCGGTGCCCAAGAAGATGAACCAGCTGGGTTCGGCGGGCAAGCCGGGCACCGGTAGCTTCCTGCGCCCCGACCCCCGCGAGGAGTCGGAGCGGAACTTCGAGCTCGACCACGCCGAGGAACACCGGCAGCTGGCGGTGCTCCAGAAGGCACAGGAGAAGGCCAACGGCAGCGGCAAGTCCAGCCACTGACCCCCGGTCGGCGCGAAGGCCCCGAGTCGAATTACGACTCGGGGCCTTCGCCCTTTTCGCAGCCAGACGCGCTGCGCCGTAGTTTCAGCGCCTGCGCGCGGCCTCGATGGCCTCGAACTTGGCGTAGTTGTGGCGGGCGTCGGCGAGCGCGTCGTGCGCGTCGGGCGGCACCGGCGGCAGCGCGGGGCGGCCGTGCGCCTCCCAGTGCTGGCGCAGTTCGTTGGTATAGCGGGGGAGGGCGGTGGGCAGGTCGACCATCGAACCCCACAGCTGGCACAGCGCCACGTGGTCGTAAGCGCCGACCCACGCCCACAGCTCGGGCTGCACGGAGGGTCGCGGAATCAGGAACTTGTAGAGGTCGTCGCGGATCTGCTCGCGGCTGCGCCAGCGCGGCGAGGCGGGCGGCGGCAGCTGCGGTAGCACGAACTTGCGCACCCACGGTCCCGCCCGCTCTGGGTCGAATTCGGTGGACACCGCGTAGTATTCGCGGCCGTCCTCGCAGACGACGCCGATGGACACCAGGTCGATGACGACCCCGTCCTCGATGAACTCGCAATCATAGAAGTATCTCAGCGAGATCGACCTCTCCTCGATCGTGCGGCGGTGGTGGCATGTGCCGGTCGGTTGTCACCCTATGCGGCGATCTGGG
Source organism: Nocardia bhagyanarayanae (assembly GCF_006716565.1). NCBI lineage: Bacteria > Bacillati > Actinomycetota > Actinomycetes > Mycobacteriales > Nocardiaceae > Nocardia > Nocardia bhagyanarayanae. Next base: position 727,432 of record NZ_VFPG01000002.1, read on the forward strand.
CGGTGTCTGCGAGGGGCTACTCCGGGTGGGGATCGCTCACACCTCCGGGGCGCGATTTCCACCCCGACCTCTGCTGTCTGCGCGACCGCGCGGTCCGTATTCTGAAACTCGTGAACTGGACCGTCGACGTACCCATCGATCGCCTGCCGGAACTGCCACCGTTGCCCGCCGAGCTGCGCCGCAGATTGGACGAGGCGCTGGCCCGGCCCGCGCTACAGCAGCCGTCGTGGGACCCCGAACAGGCGGCGATGATGCGCACCGTGCTGGAGAGCGTGCCGCCGATCTGCGTACCGGCCGAGGTGGAGGAGCTGCGCGGCCAGCTCGCCGAGGTCGCGCGGGGCGAGGCGTTCCTGATGCAGGGCGGTGACTGCGCGGAGACGTTCGCCGACAACACCGAACCGCACATCCGCGGCAACATCCGCACGCTGTTGCAGATGGCCGTGGTGCTGACTTACGGCGCCAGCCTTCCGGTGGTGAAGGTCGCGCGCATCGCGGGCCAGTACGCGAAGCCGCGCTCCTCCGACACCGACGCGCTCGGCCTGAAGTCCTACCGGGGCGACATGGTCAACGCGCTGGTCGCCGACGAGAAGATGCGCGAGCACGACCCGTCCCGGCTGGTGCGCGCCTACGCCAACGCCAGCGCGGCGATGAACCTGGTCCGCGCGCTGACCAGCGCGGGCATGGCCGACCTGCACAAGGTGCACGACTGGAACCGCGACTTCGTCGCGCAGTCGCCGGCGGGCGCGCGGTACGAGGCGCTGGCCGAGGAGATCGACCGCGGACTCGCGTTCATGACCGCCTGCCGGGTGAACGACCCCAGCTTGCAGTCGGCCCGCATCTACGCCAGCCACGAGGCGCTCGTGCTCGATTACGAGCGCGCGATGCTGCGCCTGAGCGAGCACCCGGTGTCGGGCGAGCCGGTGCTCTACGACCTGTCGGCGCACTTCCTGTGGATCGGCGAGCGCACCCGTCAGCTGGACGGCGCGCACATCGCGCTCGCGGAACTCCTGGCCAACCCGATCGGCCTGAAGATCGGCCCGACCACCACCCCGGACCAAGCCGTGGAGTACGTCGAGCGGCTGGACCCGAACAACGAGCCCGGCCGCCTCACCATCGTCTCCCGCATGGGCAACACCAAGGTCCGCGACGTGCTGCCGCCCATCATCGAGAAGGTGCAGGCGACCGGTCACCAGGTGATCTGGCAGTGCGACCCGATGCACGGCAACACCCACGAGGCCTCCACCGGCTTCAAGACCCGCCACTTCGACCGCATCGTCGACGAGGTGCAGGGCTTCTTCGAGGTGCACCGCGCGCTCGGCACCCACCCCGGCGGCCTGCACATCGAGTTGACCGGCGAGGACGTCACCGAATGCCTCGGCGGCGCGCAGGACATCTCCGATCTGGACCTGTCCGGCCGCTACGAGACCGCGTGCGACCCGCGTCTGAACACTCAGCAGTCGCTGGAGCTGTCGTTCCTGGTCGCCGAAATGCTGCGCTGAGCGTAGTGGCTGCGTCGGGCCAGTTCCGAACGTGAGATCCGCACCGTCATCCTGGCGGTGCGGATCTCTTTGTCCCGCCGCTTGTTTCGACGCTTCCAGGCCGATTCGCCTCGTGCGCGCGAACTCTCAGCCCCGGGTCGCGTCGAACCGCTCCCGCAACTGCTCCGAATAGTTCAACTCGCCGAGGATCTCCCCGAGCAGGTCCCGCCGTTCCTTGGGCAGGTCGGCGAACATCTCCTCGTGCACCTCGCGCAGGGCGGTCTGGATGCCCGCGAGCGTCTCGTCGCCCTTGTCGGTCAGGATGACCAGGTAGCGCCTGCGGTCGCCGGGATCGCGTTGCCGTTCGGCGTAACCGTGGCGTTCCAGGTCGTCGAGGGTGGAGACCATGGTGGCGGCATCGATGCGCAGATAGCTGCCGAGTTCGGCCTGCGCCATGCCGCCGCGGTCGGCCAGCGCTTGGAGCACGCTGTAGTGCCGTACCCGCAGGCCGAGGCCGAGCAGACGTTCCTCGGCCAGCCGGAAGGCGACCTGTCCCATCTTCTGCAGCAGGCACACCGTGTGGGCCGCGATGGTCCCAGGAACCAGCGCCGAGTCTTCGGACATCCTTCACCTCCCGTCACATCATGCCCAGCGGCCGGTGCCCTTGACAAACCGTTGCGTCTATAAAAGGGTAGTGGTGCAAACGATTTGTTGAGCCAATTATAGGCTCCGCTCAACACCATGGCGCGGGCGCACCACCCGGACCGCCATGAGCACCGCCGCCGAACCGAAAGGCACCCCATGACTCCACAGACACTGTCCGGCCGCACCCTGGTGATGTCCGGCGGCAGCCGGGGCATCGGCCTGGCCATCGCACTCGCGGCCGCCCGGCGCGGCGCCAATATCGTGCTGCTCGCCAAAACCGATGTCCCGCATCCGAAGCTGGACGGCACCGTGCACACCGCGGCCGCCGAGATCGAGGCCGCGGGCGGATCGGCGCTCGCCGTGGTCGGCGACGTCCGCGACGAGGACTCGGTGCAGGCCGCCGTCGACCAGGCCGTCGACCGGTTCGGCGGCATCGACATCGTGGTCAACAACGCCAGCGCCATCGACCTGGCGAGCACCGAGACGTTGCCCGCGAAGAAGTTCGACCTGATGCAGCAGATCCAGCTGCGCGGCACGTTCCTGCTCACCCGCGCCGCGCTGCCGCACCTGCGCAAGTCGGCGAACCCGCACGTGCTTTCGCTCTCGCCGCCGCTGAACCTGGACCCGAAGTGGCTCGGCGCGCACCCGCCCTACATGCTGGCCAAGTACGGCATGACCCTGCTGACGCTCGGCGTGGCCGCCGAACACCGCGAGTCGGGCATCGCCGCGAACTGCCTGTGGCCGGAGACGCTCATCGCCACCGCCGCCGTGCGCAATCTGCTCGGCGGCGAGGAGGTGGCCGCCACCGCGCGCACTCCGGAAATCGTCGCGGACGCCGCGGTGCTGATCCTGGAGAGCCCGGCCGCGACGACCACCGGCAACACCTATCTGGACGTGGAAGTCCTCGCCGCGCACGGCATCACGGATCTGTCCGGGTACGGTCCGAGCGGCGAGCTTGGTTACGACATCTTCGTCGACCCGCCCGCCTGACCCGACACACACCGCACCCCTGGAGTATTCATGCCTCACCTACGCCGCGAAGACGCCGTCTTCGTGCTCGATCTCGGCGAACCCGATCAGCTCGACACCGAGAACCGGTTCACCCCCGAATGGATGGACGCCGTTCACGCCTGCCTCGACGAAGTACAGGCAGCCGAAGGGCCGAAGGCGCTGGTCACCACCGGATCGGGCAAGTTCTTCTCGAACGGTTTCGAGCCCGAGCGGTTCCTGCGGCCGGACGTCACCGACTACCTGATGGCCGGACAGCGGGTGTTCGAGCGCGTGCTGACGTTCCCGGCGCCGACCGTCGCTGCGGTTCAGGGGCACGCGTTCGGCGCGGGCGCGATCCTGGCCATGGCCCACGACGGGCGGGTCATGCGCGGTGACCGCGGTTTCTTCTGCCTGCCCGAGATCACCCTGCCGCTCGCCCGGTCCGATGACGGCCTCGTCATCCCCGGCGGCATCGCCGACCTGCTGACCGCTCGGCTCGGTCCCGCCGCGCACGAGGCGATGCTGACGGGCCGCCGCTACGGCGGGCCCGACGCGCTGGCCGCGGGCATCGTGGAGGCGGTCGAGGAACAGGAGCGGGTGCTGCCGGTCGCGCTGGCCAGGGCGGGCGCGCTGGCAAGCACCGCGGGCCCCGCGCTCGCGGCGATGAAGCGGTGGATGTACCGCGATGTCGTCGCCGCGCTCGGCAAGGTCACGCTGACCCTCTGAGCGGTACCGGGCTCGCCGGCGACTCAGGGCAGCGCGGTGAGGGTGACCGTGCTGCCCGGCTGGACCTTGGCCGACGCGCCGGGGCTCTGACCGATGACCACGGAGCTGTCCGACGGGGTCAGCTGCTGGACCTGGACGCGCAGGCCGAGGCCCTCCAGCTTCTGGCGGGCCTCGCCGACGCTGTCGCCGACCAGGAGAGGCAGTTTGACCGCGTTGGAGACGATCAGCGCGACGCCCTCGCCGGAGTTCACCGTGCTGCCCGCGGCCGGGTCGGTGCCGATGACCTCGTCGGCCGCGATGGCCTTGTCGTACTCGGTGCGGGTTTCGCGGACCTGGATGCCCGCCGCGCTCAGCGCCGCCACGGCTTCCTCGGTGGTCTTGCCGCGCACGTCCGGCACTTTCACCGGCTGCGCGCCGTTGCTGCGGTAGACCTTGACCTGCCCGCCCATCGGCAGCACCGTGCCCGGCGCGGGCTCGACCTTCGCCAGGGAGCCCTTGGGCGCCTGACTGCCGATCTCGCCCGCGTCGACGGGCTGGAGTCCGGCGTCCTTGATGAGCTGGTTCACCTTGCGCACGTCGTCGCCGGGCTCGATGTCGGGCACCCGGGGCTTGCCGCTGGAGACCAGCACCGACACCGTGGAACCCTTGGTGATCTTGGATCCGGCCGACGGGTCGCTGCCGACCACGCCGCCCACCGGGATGGTGTCCGAGGCCTTCTGTCTGATCTCGGTCTCGAAGCCCGCCTCTTGCAGCTTCGCGGTGGCCTGCTCGCTGCTCAGCCCCGCGATCGGCGGCACCGGCTCGTAGCGGCCCGCGCCGAACCACCAGCCGCCGATGCCGACGACCAGCGTCAGGATCGCGACGATCGCCACCCACAGCAGCGTGGTCCGGCGCGACTTGCGCCGATCGTCGTCGTACGGCTGATACGGCGGCTGACGCAGGCCCGCGGGCTGCGGGTCGTAGTCGGAAGGCGGCCCGTAGTCCCCGGACGGTCCGTAGTCGGGAACCCGCGGTCGCGCCGCCGTGACCACCTTGGTGTGCTGCGTCGCCTGCGGTGTGTGCGGGTCCGGCGCTGGGGCGGGACGCGACGGCGCGGGCCGGCCGCCGTGATCGGGCGCCGCGCGGAAGCTCGCGCTCAGATGCTCGGCCGACTCCCGCGGCGCGGGCACGCGGTAGGGCGGCAGGCTCAGCTCCGCGGCGATCGAGCGCAGTTCCGCGGCCATCTCGTTGGCGTCGGCGAAGCGGTGCGCGGGCTCCCGGTTCGTCGCGCGGGCGACCAGCTCGTCGAACTCCGGCGGGACGCCCGAGATGAACTGGCTCGGGCTCGGCACGTCGTTCTCGATCCGCTGATACGCCACCGATAGCGAGGTGTCGCCGATGAACGGGACGCGGCCGGTGAGCATCTCGAAGATCAGTACGCCGAACGAGTACACGTCGCTGCGCGAGTCGGCGGTGCCGCTGGTCACCTGCTCGGGGGAGAGGTAGGCGGCGGTGCCGAGGATGACGCTCGCCGAGGTGGTCGTCGCGGCGGCCACCGCGCGCACCAGGCCGAAGTCGGCGATCTTCACCTCGCCGGAATCGGAGATGAGCACGTTCTCCGGCTTGACGTCGCGGTGCACCAGGCCCGCGGAGTGCGCGACGCCGATGGCGGCGAGCACCGGTTCGGCGACGGCGCGCACGGCGTGCGGCGGCATCGGGCCCCGTTCGCGCAGCAGCTCGCGCAGGGTACCGCCCTCGACCAGTTCCATGATCAGGAACGGGTGGTCGCCGTCCACGCCCTGGTCGTACACAGCGACCAGCGACGGATGCTTGAGCTTGGCGACGGCGCGGGCCTCGAACTCGAACCGGGACAGGAACTGCGGATCGGCGGCGAACTTGGGGTCCATCACCTTGATCGCGACCGGACGATCCAGTCGGGTGTCCTCGCCGCGGAAGACCATCGACATCCCGCCCCGAGCAATCGGCGCGTCAATCCGGTAGCGCCCTTCCAGCATCTGCCCGATCAAGTGATGTCCTCCGGCTTTCACAAAAGTGCTCACCCCTCGCTCATGACGCGAACAGCGACAGACCGCCCCGTGCGGCCCCCACGATCGTAACCGTGCCGAGCGGCCGAACCGGTCTGTCGCCCGGGTGTCACACGACGCGCGCCGCCATACCGTCTACCGTTGTGCGGGTGAGTGCATTTCCCTGCAGCGAGGATGTCCTTCCGGAGTCCGTGGCCGTGCTGCCGCTGCCCGAGGTGGCCGACCGCCTCGGGATCGTGGTGACGCGCGTGCACCAGATGCTGCGTGACCATCAGCTCCTCGCCTTGCGACGCAATGGAGTGGCGAGCGTTCCGGAGGTCTTCTTCGACGACACCGGCGCGGTCGTCAAGCCCCTACCCGGGCTGATCACCGTCATGAAGGACGCCAAGTACACCGACGAGGAGATCCTCGAGTGGATCTTCACCGACGACGCCAGCCTCCCCGGCAAGCCCATCGACGCGCTGCACGGCCCGCTCGCCCGCGAGGTGCTCCGCCGCGCCGCCGCCGACCCCTTCTGAACTTCACCTAGGTATTCCCACGCCGCGCAGGGCGGTGGCGCTGTGCGGCGTGTGAACGGCAACCACGAAGTCGCCGTCAACGGCGGCTGAACGCGCCTGCCATGAGTTCGGTACCCGCGACGAGCAGTCGCCGCCCGGTCGGCACCACCGCTCGTCCCTGGAACACCGCGTATCCGGTGTCCTCGATCCGGTCGAGAATTCCCGCGTAGAGCGCGCTCGCCGCGCGGATGGCGGGGCGGACCCTCGGGTTCAACAGGTCGATTCCCGGATCGGCGATTCGGTAGACGCCGCGATTGATCGCGATCAGATGGGCCAGTGCGCGGCGGACCCGCGGATCGGTGCGGCCGGTGCGGCGGCAATGGGCGAGCAGGTCGTCGTCCACGCCGAAGGCGGCCAGCTGATCGGCGGGCAGGTAGACGCGTCCACGGTCGAGGTCCTCGCCGATATCGCGCAGGAAGTTGGTGAGCTGGAACGCCTCGCCGAGCGCGGCGGCCGCGGGTTCGGCCTCGGCAGGCGGCGCGACGGTGCCCAGCACCGGAAGCAGCTGCAAGCCGATGGCGGCCGCCGAGCCGCGCATGTACTCGCGCAGCTCGGCCATGGTGGCGTAGCGGGCGCGGAAGTGCGGTGTGCCGGGAACGTCCATGCGCATGGAGTCCAGGAAGGTCCAGAAGTGCGCCGGATCGATGGCGTAGCGGTCGACGGTGTCGGCGAGCGCGGTCAGCACCTTGGCGCGTAGCGGCGGGACCGGCTCCGTGGGTGTGCCGTGTTCGAAGGCGACGCGCAGTTGTTTCTCGATCAGATCCAGTTCGTCCGCGGGCCCGTGGTCGAGGGTGTGCCGGTTCTCCGGCGAGCTTTCCGCGTAGTCGACGATGTCGTCCACCATCCGGGCGAAGGCGTAGAGCGCGTGCACCGCGGGTCTTCGCTGGGCAGACAGCAATCTGGTCGCGAGGAAGTAGGTGCGACCGTGCTCGGCGGCGATCGCCCGGCACGCGCGATAGGCGTCCGCTAGGCGGATATCAGGTGTTCCCGAGAGATCGGATGAGGTGTCGAGGCGCGCTGCCGTCTGGGTTTTAGGCGCGCGCGGCGTGTCGAGCGGACCGCGGCCGATACCGGCTAGGTCCCAGTCCGCACTCTCGGATCTCGCGGCGCTCATGGTCGCGAAGCGGTGGCCGCGACTTCACTCCGCGGGGTCTCCACCTGCGGCGTGGAACGCAGCCGCAGCGGGTCCACCGTGCGCAGCGAGAGCGCGGCGACGACCGCGGCGAACGTCGCCGCGGCCACGTGCCAGAAGTTGTACAGACCGATCGAGCCGTCCGGCTGGAACACCAGCATCAGCCAGGTACACAGGCCGACGAGCACCATGAGTGTCGTGGTGGACAACGCGAACGCGGCGGCCAGCGCCAGCGGCCACGAGTAGTACCAGGGCAGCGCGGCGGGGGAGAGGATGACGATGCCGACGAACGCGATGAGGATGCCGAACACCGCCTCGCGCTCGCTGTGCCGGAACCGCCACCAGGTCCACACCAGCACCGCGACCAGCGCAAGCGCGCACAGGGCGCGTGTCACGTTGAGCACCGATTCCATGCGCAGCGGGGTGATCCAGGTGGTGGTGTGCGCCATGATCGTCGGCAGCGAGAGCCAGTTGATGATCTTCTTCGAGCCCGAGAGCGCGGTCAGCCAGCCGATGCCCACGCCCGCGATGGCCGAAGCCGCGACGAAGACCACCGCGAAGACGCTCAATCCGAGCCCGGCGATCTTGGCGAACGTCATCGCCGGGTGCGGCATGTCCGGCCCCGCCTTGGCGGCGTCCGGTGCGCCGTTCGCGGGAGTCGAGCTGGGATCCGCCGGTGCGTTCGGGTCCGCGGCCGCGCGTTCGGCGGCGCGGCGCTCGCGCTCGTGCAACATCCATATCCACACGAGGAACGGCAGCGCGATGCCCGCGGTGGCCTTGATGGCCACGCCGATCGCGACGACGACGATGCCCGCCACGTGGTGGCGCTCCAGCACCAGCGCGATGCCCGCGCACATCAGGCCGACCATCAGCATCTCGTTGTGCACGCCGCCGATGAGGTGGATGAGCACCAGTGGGTTGAGCACCGCGAGCCACAGCGCCACCGTCGGCTTGCCGCCGAGATGTTTGGTCAGATACGGGACCGCCCACATCATCAGCGCGAGGCCCGGCAGCATCACCAGGCGCAGCGCGATGGTGCCCGCGACCACGTTGTCACCGGTAATCGCGGTGATGGCGCGGCCGAGCAGCAGGAACACCGGGCCGTACGGCGCGGTGGTGGTGGTCCAGACGGGGCTCACGTTGTCCAGCAGCACACCGGGATTCGCGACCGGACCAACCTGGTAGGGGTCGAAACCGTCGCGCAGCAGCGCGCCCTGGGCGAGATAGGAGTAGGCGTCGCGGCTGAACATCGGCACCGCGAAGAGCAGCGGGAAGATCCAGATGCCGACGATCGCGCGCAGCTCGTTCAGCGTGACCGCCGCGCCCGCCCGGTTGCCGAGCCCGAGCGTGGTGCGGCCCAAGCGAACCCACGCGGTGATCATCAGCAGCACGCCGACCCAGATGAGCATGCTCGACAGCGCGTAGCCGTGCCCGAACCGCAGCCAGGACAGGTTCATCGCCTCGAGCAGCGGATCGCGCTGGCGCACGCTGCCCGCGCCGAGCCCGCCGAAGGTGATCATCACCGCGCCGAAGAAGCCGAGCAGCGCGGCGTGGCCCTCGGGGCTGCGCGCGAAATCGGCGTAGGTCTGCATCCGGTCCCGGAAGTTGTTCCGGTCGGCGCCGTCGCCGGAGGATCGCGGTGTGCTGGATCCGGTGGTGCTCGAGGTGCCGCGACTCGACGCGCGGGGCGCGGTGTCGGTCGGCGTTGCGGCTGCGGCGCTCGTCTCGGGGGGATGCATGTCGTGTCGGTCCCCCCGGCAAGGTCGGCGGTCGCAACCGCGAGTGAATAGGTCGGCGATCAGTTTAATGGTTCGCGCGGAACACTATCCCGCTGGTACGCGCGGTTCATCCCGAGTATCGGCCGCGGCGCCGGTAATCCGGTTTGCCGCCAGTTTCCCGGACAGCAGCGCCGTCGGCACGCCGACGCCCGGCGTGGTGCCGCAACCGGCGATAACCACGTTGTCGCTGGAACTCGGGAAATTCCGGGGGCGGAACGGACCGGTCTGCCGGAAAAGATGCGCGACGGAGAACGGCGTGCCCGCGATCATGCCCTGTGCCAGCCAGGTGCTCGGGGTGTCCAGGTGATCGACGGTGAAGTGTTCGGCGATCCCACGGTAGCCGCGCGCCTCCAACACCTCGAGCAGCTCGCGCAGATAGGGGCGGGCCAGCCGGTCCCAGTCGAGCGGGGCGCTCGCCAGGTTGGGGCAGGGCGCGAGCAGCGAGAACGGTTCGTGGCGGCCGTCGGTCCGGTCGATGTAGAGCCCGGGATCGGTCAGCGCGGGGCGGGTCAGCAGCAGCGACGGGTCGCGCATCAGTCGTCCACGGGCGGTGAGCCTGCCGCCGCGGCGCGGCGCGGCGGCGATCTCGTCGAAGGTGGTGTCCCACGCCGCGCCGAAATCGATGGTGTGATGCGCCTGCACCGGCCAGTTCGCGGCGACGTCGGCCGGAATCGTGCCGTGCGCGACCACCGCCGACGGCGCGGCCCGCAGCCCCCGTCTGCGGCGCACGCCGAAGCGGTCGATCGAGCCGATGTCCGTCGTGAGGACCACCGCGTCGCAGTCCACCGTGCGCCCGTCGGCGGTGCGCACCCGGCGGGCGCGCCGACCCTCGTACTCGATTCCGGCCACCTCGGTGTTCAGGTGCAGCGTCCCCCCGGCGGCCGTGAACGCCTCGGCCATGGTGGCGGCGATGGCCCGCATCCCGCCTTCGGGGAAGTAGACGCCGAGGGAGGTGTCCATGTGCGGGATCGCGCCGTACACGGCGAGCGCGTCGGCGGGCGCCATGCCCGCGTAGAGCGCCTGGAAGGTGAACAACCGGGCCAGGCGCCGGTCGGTGAGTATCCGGCCGACGCGCGGTCCGAGCCTGCCGAAACCGCCGAGCCGCACCAAGTCGAGCAGCGCGGCGCGTTTGCGCGGATAGCGCACCATGTCCAGCGGCGAGTCGAAGTTGGTGTCCATGAACTCGGTGAACTCGGCGCGATAGACGCGCGCCAGCCAGTCCCGCAGCCGACGGTAGCGGCGTGCCTCCGCAGGGCCGCAGGTGCGGGCGACCTCTTCGGCCATGGCGTCCGGGTCCGCGAACACCCGGATGCTGGAGTCGTCGGCGAAGCGCGCGTGATAGCTCGGCGCGAGCCGGTGGATGCGCAGCGGCGTCGAGCCCGACTCGGGTGTCCGGCCCACCGCGGCCAACGCGTCGGTGATCAGTTCCGGGAGCGTGAGCACCGTCGCGCCGTTGTCGATCTCGTAATCCGGCCCCCGGTACCTGCCGACCCGGCCGCCGGGATGATCCGCCCGTTCCAGCAGCGTGACCGACCGCCCCGCGCCGGTGAGATGCAGCGCGGCGGCGAGCCCGGACAGGCCCGCGCCCACGACGACCACCCGATCGGTCGGTCCCGCAACGGTTTTCATCTGACTTCTCCTCGACCGCCGGGCACGGCGGTACTGCACACGACACTCTGCCTCGGCCCGCGCCGCGTCCATTCCGGCGGGACGCGGCCGTTCCACGCCGCAGCGGGCCGGCGCGGCGTTCGGTACGCGCAGCGCGGCGATTCTCGTGCCTGCCGGTCGGTAGGCAGATCGCCACGTGGTGCGCTACGCCGGTCGCCTCGCGACGTCCGGCGCGGAAGGACGGTGATTCAGTCCTCGGCCGACTCGGTGTCCCGCGGCGCCGAGCACGCGCGGGGGACACGGACGCCGCGCCGGGTCGGCAGCGCGGCGCCGAGGATCAACCTACGTTCGGTCAGCGCGGCCGTGGACTTCCCTCGGCGCTTGGTGGTGCTGCGCGGGGCCGGTCCTGCGCCGACTGCGATCACGCGATCGGCTGGTCCCACAACGGCTTTCATGCGGTCCTCCTGGTTGCGGCCAGAGCCATGCCGCGTAGTTGCTCTTTGGCGGCGGGGGTGGCCGAGCTGGAATCGATGGCGGCGAGGCCGCGGTCGGTGAGGTCGGCGATGCGGTGTTCCACATCGTCGACGGCGCCGAGCTCGGTGAGCACGGCGCGAAGGCGCGAGACGTCCTCGGCACCGAGATCGGTGCCGATGCTTGTGCGCAGCAGGTGCGCGGCGGACGGATCGGTGGCGTCGGCGCGGCGCAGCGCCTCGGCGAGCAGCACGGTGCGCTTGCCCTCGCGCAGGTCGTCGCCGGAGGGTTTGCCGGTGACCTCCGGATCGCCGAACACGCCGAGCAGGTCGTCGCGCAGCTGGAAGGCGATCCCGATGTCGGTGCCGAAGGTGCGGTAGGCCGCGACCAGGTCCGGGTCGGCGTCGGCGATGGCGGCGCCGAGGTGCAGCGGGCGCTCGACGGTGTAGGCGGCGGTCTTGTAGCGGTTGATGCGCAAGGCGGCCTCCACCGACTCGTCGCCGACCGCTTCGCCGTGGATGTCGAGCACCTGCCCGCCGAGCACCTCCGTGCGCATCAGCGCCCAGACCGCCGCGAACCGCGCGAGCGCCGCCGGGTCGAGGCCGGCGGCGTGCACCAGGTCGTCGGCCCAGGCCAGGGCGAGATCACCGATCAGGATCGCGATGCTGGCGCCGAACTGCGCGGCGTCGCCCGCCAGGCCGCGCTCGCGGTGGCGCTGCTCGAAATCGACGTGCACCGTGGGGAAACGGCGGCGGGTGCGGGAGGAATCGATGATGTCGTCGTGGATCAGCGCGCACGCCTGCACCAGTTCGAGCGCCGAGCAGGCGGCGAGCACCGCGCTCGCTTCGTCGCTGTCCGGGTCGCCGCCCGCGCCGAGCCAGCCGGTCCAGGCGAACGCGGGCCTGGTGCGCTTGCCGCCGCGGAGGACGAACATCTCCAGCGCGTCGGCGGCGTCGACGAAGACCGGTCCGAGCGGCTCGACGATCGGCCGCCGGGTGGCGAAGAACTCGGTGAGCCGGTCCTGCACGGCGGCGACGAAATCGGACGTGCCGGTGCTCGGCGTCCGTGGCGCGTCGGCGGCGGGCGTTGCCGGGGTTCTTGTCGGAGTACCGGGTCCGGCGGACAGAGGAACCTCCAGGGTCACGGGTGTGGTCGCGCCGGTCGAGCGCGACTGGTGTTGTGTTGGGCGAGCGCGCGTCACCGCCGCCCGGGTCGGCGCGATCGCGGCGCACGTCCGGTCCGGCCGCAGCGATAGTGGTGCCGTATCAGAGAATACGCGGCCATCCGATCGCGCCGTCGACCAACCTCCGCCCGGGAAATCCGGTGCCGACACGGCCGTACGGCCGTCCCACTACACTGAACCGGTGACTTTCGATTCCGTGCGGGGACGTTCGACCCCAGGGCGCCCGTCCCCGACGCCACCGATCGTCTCGGGAACACCGTCGGTCGTGCAGAGCTTGCAGGTGCATTCCGGCCGGATGGTGCCGTTCTCCGTCGAGTTCAACCCGCCGCGCGACGCGGCGGGCGAGGCTCGGCTCTGGCGCGCGGTACGCGAGTTCGAGCGCATGCATCCCGCGTTCGTGTCGATGACCTACGGCGCGGGCGGTTCCACCAAGGATCGCACCGTGCGGGTCACCGGTGAGCTGGCGCAGGAGACCACCCTGCTGCCGGTGGCGCACCTGACCGCAGTCGGGCACAGCGTGGCCGAGCTGCGCTCGCTGGTCGGCGCGTACGCCGATTCCGGCATCCGCAACATCCTGGTGCTGCGCGGCGACCCGCCCGGCGATCCGCTCGGCGAGTGGCACAAGCACCCGGAGGGCGTGGAGTACGCCGAGGAGCTCGTGCGCATCGTGCGCGATCTCGGCGATTTCCACGTCGGCGTCGCCTCGTTCCCGCAGGGTCACCATCGCTCGCCGGACCTGGAGACCGACACCGCCTTCCTGGCGGCGAAACTGCGTGCGGGCGCGGAGTATTCGATCACCCAGATGTTCTTCGAGGTCGACCACTACCTGCGGCTGCGGGATCGGGTCGTCGCGATGGATCCGGTCGAGGGCGCCAAGCCGATCATCCCGGAGCTGATGCCGATCACCTCGCTGCGCACGGTGACCAGGGCCGAGGAGCTGTGCGGTCGCGCGCTGCCCGACTCGGTGCTGGAGCGGCTGCGCGAGGCGGCGGGCGACGGTCCGGAGGAGGACCGGGCGGCGGTGCGCGAGGTCGGCATCGAGATCGCCACCGAGATGGCGCAGCGGCTGATCGACGAGGGCGCGCCGTGCCTGCACTTCATCACGCTGAATTTCGCGAAGGCGACGAGCGAGGTGCTGACCAACCTCGGTTACGGGGTCACCGCCGCGCCGGTGAGCGCCTGAATACAGCGCTCCGCGCCCGGAGCAAGGGCGCCGACGAGCGTCTGAGGCTGTAGCGCCGATGAGCGTCGCAGGTGCGGCGAGCGCGTGCGGTCCTGACAAGCGAATGCCCCGCGGGTCACCGACCAGCGGGGCATTCGCGTATCAAGCCGCCCGCGCCGCGCGCAACCCCCACGCCTCGGCCAGCAGCCGATGGGACTCCAGCCGGTCCGCGTGATCGTGCGTGACGCTGGTGACCAGCAGTTCGTCCGCGCCGGTCACCCGTCGCAGCGCGGCGAGCCGTTCCACCACGGTGCCCGGCGACCCGACGAACTGGGTGGCCAGCCGATCGTCCACCAGCCGCAGCTGGTCCGGGGTGAGTGGTCCCGCGGCCTCCGGCGGGAGGAATTCGGTCGCGCCCGTCCCGGCGCGGATGCCGTACACCCAGTGCCCGTAGCCCGCGGCCAGCCGCTTGGCCTTCGCGTCGTCGGCGGCGACCACCACGTCGGCCGAGACCACCACGTACGGTTCGGCCAGGTACTCGGACGGACGGAACGCCGCGCGGTAGGCGGCGACGGCGTCCAGCGCGGTGCCCGGCGCCACGTGGTAGGCGGCGGCGAACGGCAGACCGAGGCGACCGGCGAGTTCGGCGCTCTCGCCGCCGGAGCTGCCGAACAGCCACAGCTGCACCCGCGCGTTCTCACCCGGCACCGCGTGCAGCGGGATACCGTCCGCGCTGGTGTAGGTGCCCGCGAGCAGGGCGCGCACCTCGTCGATCTGGTCGGCGAAGTCCGGCGCCTGCGCGCCCGGCTGCTGCAACGCGCGCAGCGACGCCACGAAGCGGGACCGGTCGACGATGCGGCCGGGATCGAACGGCGGCGGGACCACCACCCCGTCCCGGATCTCCGTGCGTCCGGTGGCGGTGTCGACCACCGGACGCCCGCCCTTGGGATGCGCGGGCTCCGAACCGAATTGGGCCCGCCGGTGCCCCGAACGCCCGAGCCCCAGGTCCAGCCGTCCGGGGTACAGCGCGTCGATGGTGCCGAACGCCTCGACGATCGACGCCGACGTGTGGTGGCCCACCTGTACCGCCGCCGAACCCACCCGAATCCGGGAGGTGTTGGCCGCGACCAGCCCGATCAGGGTGATCGAGCTGGAACTGGCCACCGCTACGAAGTGGTGTTCGGCGAGCCAATACCGGTGGTAGCCCCACTGTTCGGCGTGCTGGGCCAGCTCGACGGTGTTGCGCAGCGCCTGCTGCGCGGTGGACCCGGCGCTGATCGGTGCCAGGTCGAGGATGGAGAGGGGGACCGTCACGCCCGCCCCCTTCCGGGCCGCGGATCCTGCTCGCCCGCCTCGATGGCCACCCGCAGCCGGTTCTGCGCAGGCGCCACCGGGCAAGTGGCGAAATCGGTGAAGGCGCAGGGCAGGTTGGCCGCCCGGTTGAAGTCGAGCAGCACCGCGCCGTCCGCGTCCGGCGCCGCGATGCTCAGCGACCTGGCCGCGGGGTAGGTGGTGACGCCGCTGGTGGCGTCGGTGAACAGAATGCGCAGTCCGGCACCGGCCTGGAACGCGACGACGCGCTCGGTGACCGCGCCGAGGGTGAATTCGATGGTGCCCGTGGCGGAGTGGTGATGTTCGAGCCCGTCGACCACCGCCGCGGTGACGACGTCCTGCGGCTCGGCGAACGCCTCGAAGCGGCCTTGCACGATCCAGCGCGGGTCCGGTTGGTACGCGGGAATCCCGGCGAATGCGGCCAGCGACGGTGCGGCGGGGTCGTGGACCCGCACCGCGTAGCGCCCGGTGCGCCGGATGACCTCCAGCACGCGCTGTTCGTGGCGCACCTCGAGTCCCGGCGCGCCTTCGGCGGGGGTGATGATCTGCACGCCCGCGATGCCGGTGCCCTCGAAGACGAGGCGGTCGGCCGGTTGCGCGGTGATGAACACCTTGCCGTCGGTGACCCACCAGGTGCCGGGCAGGTCGGGCAACCGCTCGGGCTGGTCGGTGAGCCAGTGCAACGCGGTCAGGCTGAGGAAGCCGAGCCGGTCGCGCAGCTGCTCCTCCCTCGCGTCGTGCCAAGCGGCCCACTCGGAGTCGAAACTTGTTGCGGTGGTTGCGGTCATGACGCTCTGGCTCCTTCGTGGACGGATGTGCGGTGATGTGGGTGGCGCAGGCCGAGATGGTCGCGCAAGGTGTCGCCGGCGTACTCGGTGCGGAAGCTGCCGCGCTCTTGTAGTTCCGGGACGACGCGGTCGACGAACTCGTCGAGTCCGCCGGGGGTGAGATGGGGGACGAGGATGAAGCCGTCGGCCGCGTCGGTCTGCACGTATTCATCGATGCGCTCGGCGACTTCGGCGGGCGTGCCGACGAACTGCTGGCGCGCGGTGACCTCGATGATCAGCTCGCGGATGCTCAGGTTCTCGGCCTCGGCCTTGGCGCGCCACGCCTCGGCGACCGCGCGCGGATCCTTCGCGTGGCGCACCCGTCCCCTGGTGATGTTCACGTCGCCGGAGGGGTCTACGTCGGGCAGCGGTCCGTCCGGGTCGTAGCCGGAAAGGTCGCGGCCCCAGACCTGTTCGAGGAACGCGATGGCGGTCTGCGGACCCACCTGCTGGTAGCGGATGTGCCTTGCCCGCTCCTCGGCCTCGGCGGCGGTGTCGCCGAGCACGAAGGTGGCGGCGGGCAGGATCTTCAGTTCGTCGTGCCCGCGGCCGTACTTGGCCAGGCGGCCCTTCATGTCGGCGTAGAACGTGCGCCCCGCCTCGAGGGTGCCGTGGCCGGTGAAGATGGCGTCGGCGGTGGCGGCGCCGAATTCGCGGCCGTCGTCGGAATCGCCCGCCTGCAAGAGCACCGGATGGCCCTGCGGGCTGGGCGGCAGCACGAAGCGCGCGGCGATGTCGAATTGCCTGCCGCGATGGCGGGTTTCGGGAATGTCCTTGGCGAACACGCCCGCGTCGCGATCGACCACGAGCGTGTCGGCGGGCCAGCTGTCCCACAGCGCGCGCGCCACCTCGACCGTCTCGGCCGCGCGGCGGTAGCGGTCGGAGTGTTCCAGATAGCCGCCGCGGCGGAAGTTCTCGCCGGTGAACGCGTCGGAGGAGGTGACGACGTTCCACGCCGCGCGTCCGCCGGACAGGTGATCCAGCGAGGCGAACTGTTTGGCCAGCTCGAACGGTTCGTTGTAGGTGGAGTTGATGGTGCCCGCCAGCCCGAGCTTCTCGGTGACACCGGCAAGCGCGTTGAGCACCGTGAAGGTGTCCGGCCTGCCGACCACGTCCAGATCGTGGATGCGCCCGAGGTGTTCGCGCAGCCGTAGTCCTTCGGCGAGGAAGAAGAAGTCGAACAGGCCGCGCTCGGCCGTGCGGGCCAAGTGGACGAAGGACTCGAAGTCGATCTGGCTCTTGGACGCCGGATCGCTCCAGACCGTGGTGTTGTTCACCCCGGGGAAGTGCGCGGCCAGATGGACGGACTTGCGCGGCTTGGTGGAACTCATGACGGTGTCCCTTCCTGAATCGTGGCGTAGCGGCTCGGCGGGCGCGGCAGATCGAGCCGCTCGCGCAGGGTGGTGGCCGGTGCGGGCGGGGCTGTCGCCAGGTGGCGCAGGGTGGCCTCGACCGCGAGCGGACGCAGCACCACACCGTCGGCGGCGCCCGAATCGGACACGGCCGCAAGGAGTTCGGTGAGCGAGTCGCCCGTGCCGATGTGACGAAGCACCGAGCCGGTCGCGGCGGGCGCACCGGACCGCGGCGCGGTGCCCGACGCCGACCAGCGGTCCAGCTCGGCCAGTTCCTCGTACGCGCGTTCGGCGGTGCCGGCGAGGTGGACATCGATGTCGATCAGCACGCGCACGGCGTCCGGATCACGGTCGGCGCTCAGCAGGGCGCTGCGCAGCGCGGCGCGCCTGGCATGCGCGGCGTCGAGATCCGGTGGGGCGATGCGGATCAGGTCGGCGCGGCGCACCGCGACCTGGATGCTCGGCCCTTCGTCGGCGCGGACCGCGACGATCGGCTGGCCCTGCGGCGAGCGCGGCGTGATCGACGGCCCCTTCACCGAGAAGTAGTCGCCCGCGTAATCGATGTAGTGCAGCTTCTCCCTGTCGATGAAGCGTCCGGTCGGCAGGTCGCGGATCTCCGCGTCGTCCTCCCAGGAATCCCACAGCCGCGTGACCACCTCGACGGCCTCGTCCGCCTCGTGCCACAGCGCGGCTGGTTCCTGTGGGCTCTTGCGGCCGAACGCTTTCGCCTGCTCGGCGCCCTCGGACACGGTGACCTCCCAGCCCGCGCGGCCGAGGGTGGCGAAATCGAGGCTGGCGATCGCCTTGGACAGGTGGAACGGTTCGGTGTGGGTGACCGGCGCCTGCGGTAGCAGGCCGATGCGGTGCGTGGCCGCGGCGGCCCGTGCCGCGATCGCGACCGCGTCGAGCCTGCCCTGTGCGGTCGCGGCGCCGCCCGGCTGCAACCCGAAGGAGTCGGGCAGGAAAACCGCGTCCGCACCGGCCTTTTCGACGGCGGTGATCGCGTCGACCCAGTACCGGGCGGTGAACAGGTCCTCGGCGCGCGAATCCCGGCGTCGCCACGACGCGGGATGCGCGCCGGTCCCGGCGAGTTCCACCGCGAGGAAGAAATCCGAATCCGGCATCATGCCGTCCTTTCCGTTGCGAAATCCACGCCTGCCGTGCGGAAGGCGGGGATCGCGGCGAGCAATTCCCTGGTGTAGTCGTGCCGCGGATCCGCGAAGATCCGTGCGGTGCGGCCGTATTCGACGATGCGGCCGCGGCGCAGCACCGCCACGTGATCGCTGATCCGCCGCACCACCGCCAGGTCGTGCGAGATGAACAGGTAGCTCAGGTCGAGTTCGGACTGCAGGCGGTCCAGCAGGTCGAGGATCTGCGCCTGCACCGAGGCGTCCAGCGCCGAGACCGGTTCGTCGAGCACGAGCAGGTCGGGGTGCAGTGCGAGCGCACGGGCGATGGCCACTCGCTGGCGTTGGCCGCCGGACAGCTCGGCGGGGCGGCGCTCGGCGAAACGCTCCGGCAGCGCGACCTGCCCGAGCAATTCCCGAACCCGGTCGCGGCGGGCGGCGCGGTCGCCGACCCCGTACGCGCGCAGCGGTTCCTCGATGATCGCGCCGACGCGCCAGCGCGGATCCAGTGAGGAGTACGGGTTCTGGTACACCACCTGGAACCGGCGCCGCAGCGCCCGCAGCCTGCCGCGGCGGGCCGCGAGCAGGTCCTCGCCGTCGAAGACGACGCTGCCGTGGTCGGCGTCGGTGAGCCGCAAGGCGATCCGTGCCGTTGTCGACTTACCGGAGCCGGATTCGCCCACCAGTGCGAGGGTTTCGCCGCGACCCAGCTCGAATCCGACGCCGTCGACCGCCGTGATGGCGTCGCCGGAGCGGGCGCGGAAGCGCTTGCGCACCTCGCGCAGCACGAGCAGCGGTTCCCCGCGCGGCCGTTCCGGTCGCGGTGGGCCGGGCGCCAGACTCGGCGACGAGCTCAGCAGCCGTTTGGTGTACGGGTGACGCGGCGCGGCGAGGATCTCCGCGGTCGGCCCGGATTCGACGACCTCGCCGCCGTCGAGCACCACCAGCCGATCGGCGCGTTCGGCGGCCATCGCCAGGTCGTGGGTGATGAGCAGCACCGCCGTGCCGCGCGCGGCGGTGCGCTCGGCGAGCCGGTCGAGCACCCGCCGGGCCACGGTGGCGTCCAGCGCGCTGGTCGGCTCGTCGGCGATGATCAGCTCCGGACCGCAGGCCAGGGCGATGGCGATCAGCACCCGCTGGCGCTGCCCTCCGGACAGCTCGTGCGGATACTGCTCCGCCCGCAGCCGCGGGCGATCCAAGCCGACCTCGGTGAGCAGCTCCAGCACTCGCCCTTGCGCCCCGCGGCGAGCGACACGCCGATGCACGAGCAGCGCCTCGGCCACCTGATCACCCACCCGGCGCACCGGATTGAGCGAGAGGCCGGGGTCCTGCGGTACGAACCCGATCCGCGCTCCGCGCAGCCTGCGCAGCGCTCGCTCCGAGCCCGTGTCGACCCGCTCGCCGTCGAAAGTGACGGTCCCCGAGCGGATCTCCGCGGTGGCTCCGAGCAATCCGATCACGGCGTGCGCCAGCGTGGACTTCCCGGAACCGGACTCGCCGACCAGCGCCACCACCTCGCCGCGAGCGACGTGCAGCGAGGCATCGGCCAGCGCCGTGACCGGCCCGCTCGAGGAGCGGTAGTCGACTCGGAGCCGATCCACTCGCAACAGAGCGCCTTCCGCGCGCGAAGCAGGTGGCGCCGAGGCTGATTCGCGCTCTCCGGTCGGCGCTCGGCCGTCTTGGCGGTTATGGGTCAGAGCATCGGCGGCACTCCGACTGCCATCCGGTGGCGCGGCGACGTCGTCTCGGGCGGGTTGCCCGTCGGCGCGGGCCGTGGTCGGCTTGCTCACGGCTGATCGGTCCTTCCTGCGGCGCGGCCGAGGCGCTGGGCGGCCAGCACGACGGCGATGATCACCAGCCCGGGCACGGTGGTGAGCCACCAGGCGGTGGCGAGGTAGTTGCGGCCCTCGGAGATGAGCGAGCCCCACTCGGGCGTCGGTGGCTTGGCGCCGTAGCCGAGGAAGCTGAGCGCGGAGACCGAGAGCACCGCCATGCCGAACTCGACGGCGGCGAGCGCGAGCACGGGCTGGTAGGAGTTGGGCAGGACGTGCCGGGCGAGCACCGTGTACCAGCGCACCCCGGAGGCGTGCGCCGCCTCGACGTACACCGCGCGCCGCACCCGCAGCACTTCCGACCGCATCACCCGCGCGAAGTTGGCGATCAACGAAACACCCACGGCGATCGCCACATTGCGTGTTCCGAAGCCCAACGCGGTGACCAGCGCGAGCGAAAGCAGCAGCGCCGGAATGGAGAGCAGCACGTCCACCACGCGCATGGCGACGGCGTCGGCCACACCGCCGATCGCCCCCGCCAGCAGCCCGAGCAGCGAGCCGGCCACCAGTGCCAGCGCGACGGCGGACAGCGTGGCGGTGAGAGAGAGCCCCGCGCCGTGCACCATCCGCGTGTACAGATCGCGCCCCAGGTTGTCCGTGCCGAACCAGTGCTCGGCGCTGGGCGCCTGGAACTTCTCGGCGGGCACTCCGGTGAGCGGGTCACCGCTCGCGAACACCGACGGCGTGAGCGCCCACCCCAGCACGAGCAGCGCCACCGCCGCCGAGACGATGAGCCCGGCGTTGCGCCGGAGCGCGCGCACGCTCGGCATCGGTCCGCGCAGGCCGGGTAGCGCGATCCGGCGGGTCTTGTCGACCACGTCAACCACGGGCGTTCCCTTCTCGATCCGCGGCGTTCTCGTCAGACACGGACGAGCACCTCCTCCGCGATGTCCTCGGCCTCCGTCGCCTCGCCGGAACGCCCGCCGCGCGCCGCGATCCGCGGGTCGAGCAGCGGATACAGCAGATCGACCGCCAGATTCACCGCGACGAACACCAGCGAGGTGAGCAGCACGATGCCCTGCACCACCGGAATGTCCTGGGCCAGCACGGAGGTCTGGGTCAGCCTGCCGACGCCCGCGCGCGCGAACACCGTCTCCACCACCACCGACCCGGCGAGCAGATTGCCCACCAGCACACCGGCGATGGTGAACGCGGGCAAGCTGGCGGGCCGTGCCACGTGCTTGCGCTGCACCCACCAGCGCGACGCGCCCTTGGCCAGCGCCACTTCGGTGAACGGCTGCCGCCAGGTGGATTCCAGTCCGGCCGCGAGCACCTGTGCGATCACCGCGCCGATCGGGATGGCCAGCGTCAAGGCGGGCAGTACCGTGCCACGCAGGCCCTGCCCGCCGAATGCGGGGGCGAGGCGCCAGTGGAACGAGAACACCTGGAGCAGTAGCAGTCCCGTCCAGAACGTCGGCACCGCGACACCGAGCGGCGGCAGAGCGGCGAGTAGGTTCCGGAGCCAGGGCTTGCGCGTGTAGGTGGCGGCGAAGGCCAGCGTCACTCCGCCGAGGGTCGCGAAAAGCAGGGCGAGCGAGGCCAATCCGAGCGTCGCGGGCACGGCCTCCGCGACGGCCTCGGTGACCGGGCGACCGGTCGAGATGGACAGTCCGAGATCACCGCGGATCGCGTTGCCGAGCGCTGTCGTGTACTGGTCCCACAGCGGACGATCCAATCCGTAACGGGCTTGCAGCTCCGCGATCGCGGCCTTGTCGACCGGCGTTCCCGCGCCGCCGCCGTCGGCCGCGATGGAGACCGGGTCGGCGGGCAGCAGGTAGAGCACGACGAACGAGATGCTGAACGCCGCCCAGAGCACCCAGATCGCCTGCAGGACGCGCAGCGCCACATAGCGGGCCATCTCAGCGCCCACTCAGCCAGGTGTCGAAGAACTGCAACCGGGCCGACGCCTCGAACTTCAGGTCCCTGGTGTTCGCCGCGGCGCCGATGGCCTGGGAGAGCTCGATGGTCGGGATCCACAGCCCGGCCTCGAGCACCTGCTCCTGCGCGGTGCGGATCAGGGCGGTGCGCGCGGCGGCGTCGACCGCGCCGAGCTGACCGTCGAGCGCGTCGTCCAGCGCCGGAATGCGTTCGCGCGCATTGAGGTTGCGGCCCTCCACGCCGAACACCGAGCGCAGGATGTCGCCGTCGGCGCGGGTGGTGTTGTAGTAGGTGATGTCGAAGTCCTTGGCGTTCTGCCGCGCCGTGGACTCCGGAGAGGACACCAGGTCCAGCTTCAACTCCACGCCCACCTGCCGCAGCTGCTGCTGCACCAGTTCCAGAATGGCCTGGTTACCCGCGAACGCCTGGCTGAACAGCACCGAGAACGACAGGCGCTCGCCGTTCTTCGCGCGAATGCCGTCACCGCCCGGTACCCAGCCCGCTTGGTCCAGAATGCCCTTCGCCGCGGCCGGGTCGTAGGCCAGTCGCGCCGAGAAGTCCTGGAAGCCGGGTGTGGTGCTGGCCAGCGGACCGGAAGCAGCGTTGAACTGCGGGCCGAGGACGGTGTCCACCAACTGCTTCCGATCGATGGCAGGCAACAGCGCCTTGCGCACCGCGGGATCGCGCAGCGGGCCACGGGTCACGTTGGCCTGGAGGCCGAACGGCACGCCGGGGTTGACCGTGGTGAGCAGGCGCGCACCCGCGGCTTCCAGCTGCGGCACGTCCTGCGGCAGCGCGTCGCTGATCGCGTCGAGCTGACCGGACACGAGACTGCCGGTACGAACCCCGGATTCGGGCACCACCGTGAACTCGATCCCGTCCAGGTAGGCCTCGCCTCGGTGCGCGAACACCGCCGATCCCCAGTGGTATCCGATGCGCTTGGCCAGCGTCGCGGACTGATCTTGTCGCCAGCCCGCGTAGGTGAACGGTCCGCTGCCGATGTTGTCGCCGAGGCAGCGCTGTTCGGCGGGCTTCGCGGTCGTCGCGTCGGCGAGAATGCCCAGCTGCGTGGTCGAGGAGGCCTGCAAGAACTGGGCATTGGGCCGACTGAACTCCACGCGCGCCGTCAGCCGGTCGACGACGGTGGTGCCCACGTAGTTGGTGAGATAGCTGGCGCCGAGCGGCGACTTCACCGCGCCGAGCCGCTGCACCGAGTCGAAAGTATTGCGCACCGAGTCCGCGGTGAGCGGGGTGCCGTCGCTGAACGTGACGCCGTCGGCGAGGTGGAAGGTGAACACCTTTGCGTCCGGACTGATTTCCCAGCTGCGCGCCAGCCAGGGTTCGATCCGACCGGTCTGCGGATCCTGGTCGGTGAGCGAATCGACGATCTGCCGTGCCACATAGAGGGTCTGGTTGGTGCCGGCCTGCGCCGGATCCGAGCAGGTCGGCGCCTGGGACAACCCGTAGCGCAGCGTGCCGCCCGGCCGGGGCGGGCCCGCGTCGCCGCCCGGCGCGCTCGAATCGCTGCCGCAGGCGGCCAAGGCGCTCGTCGCGGCGAGCGCGCCGACCAGCGCGAGAATTCGACGACGGGTTCGGATCACGATGTCACTCCAATGAGTTCGCTGTGTGCGGTGCTTGCCGCCAACGGCCTGCTGGGAATTCGGCGGCGCAGTTCCGGCGCCACCTCGGCTTGGAAGAGTTCGAGACTTTCGCGGTGTTCGGCAACGCCGCGACCGTCGCGCTCGGCGGACAGGTGAATGACCTCGTGGCCGAACCGTTCGTGCTGGCGGCCGACCTTGTCCACGATCTGTTCCGGGCTGCCGATCAACGCCGAACTGCGCGCGACGAAATCGTCGAGTGTCTCGAAGACGATGGGTAGACCGAGCTTTCGGCTCAGCGCCAGCCGCGCCTCGAAGATCGGCCGGTATGCGGTCAGCGCCTGCTGCGAGGTGCGCGCCACGTGGAAGCCCGCCGTACCGGCGCCGACCAGCGCCTCGGCCGGATCGTGGCCGTAGTGCTCCCACCGCTCCCGGTAGTGGCGCACCAGTTCGGCGTAGGGCTCGATCGGATTGGTGACATTGGCCGAGAACAGCGGGTCACCGTGGCGCGCGGCGAGTTCCACCGAATCGCGGCTGGTGGCGCTGCCGTGCCAGATCCGGATCCGCGGCTGGAACGGGCGCGGCAGCGCCTTGGCCCGATCCAGCGGCGGACGGAACCGTCCCGACCAGGTGACGCTGTCGCTCGCCCACAGCGCCCGGAACAGTTCGTAGCCTTCGCGATTGCGCTCCCACTGATCCTCGGTGGTGACGTGGAACAGCTCGGCCTGCGCCGCGCCGTTGCCCTTGCCGATGATCAGCTCGAGGCGCCCGCCGGAGAGGTTGTCCAGCGTCGAGTAGTCCTCGAAGGCCCGCACCGGGTCGAGCAGGCTCAGCGTCGTCACCGCCGTGAACAGCGTGATGCGCGAGGTGATGGCCGCGATGTGGGAGAGGATCACCGGCGGTGCGGCGGACAGGAACGGATCCTCGTGCCGCTCACCGACGGCGAATCCGTCGTAGCCGAGATCCTCGGCGAGCCTGGCCTGTTCGACCACCGACCGCAATCGCTGCCTGGTGTCGGGCAGCACACCGGTCCGCGGATCGGGCACCCGCGTCACCAGCGTGAACAACAGGAACTTCATGCCGTCGCCTCCCATTCGCCGAGGTCGAGAAACTTTTCGAACGGGTGCGGGCCGACCACTTCCGCGGGCAGCGCGGGGTCGTAGAGGGCGAGGTACCCGGCCGCCAGGTACAGGCCGACCGCCTCGGGCTGGCGCGGTCCGGTCGTCAGATAGACGCGCCGGTAGCCCCGGGCGGCGATCTCGGCCTCCAACCGCTCCAACACGAATCGGCCGAGACCACGCCTGCGGTGCTCCCGCGCGGTCCAGATCCGCTTCAGCTCGGCGGTCGTCGCGTCGAACTGCTGAAAAGCGCCGCCCGCCACCGGCTCGCCGTCCTGCGTGACCACGAGCAACCCGCCCTCCGGCGGTGCGAAGTGCGCGGCCGGATAGCCGCGCAGATCGGTGTGCACCTCGCCGGGAGTCCGGCCGTAGCGGCTGCTGTACTCGAGCGCCAGCTCGGCGAGCAGCGGCGCGGCAAGCGGATCGTCTTGGGCGACCCAGTGCGCCCGGCGGATCGTCGAGAGTCCCCGTGTCATCGGGTCACCGCTGCTTCGGTAGACCGGGCGGATTGATCCGCGATTCGGTGACGGCCTCGGTCCGCAGTCCCCAGCGGTCGATGACCCGCTGATAGAGCCCGGACTCGAGCGCGTGCCGCAGGGCCTTCTGCACCGGGCCGATCAGACCGTTGTTCTTCTTCGTCAGCACACCGATCTCGCCTTGCAGCGCCTCGCCCGCGCCGGAGAAGGTCGCCACGATCTTGGTCTGGTTCGCCGTGCTCACGTGGTAGATCGCGGTCGGATTCGGGCCGAGATAGCCGTCGAGCCGCTGCGAGGCGAGGGCGAGATAGTAGTCGCTGGTCTTGTCGTAGTAGGCGATCTCGATGGCGGGCAGCCCCTCGGCGCGGTTCTGCTCGTTCCACTTCACCAGCAGCTGTTCCTGGTTGGTTCCGGTGCCGACGCCGATCCGCTTGCCCGCCAGGCTCTTCCGGTCCTGGTACTGGAGCTCGCTCGCGGCGGGCACCTCCAGCGCGACGTTGTCGTGCCGGTAGGTCGCGAAGTCGTATTTCTCCTTGCGCTCCTCGGTGACGGTCACGTTCGAGATGAAGGCGTCCACTTCGCCGGAGTCGACGCGCACGAAGTTCTGCGACCAATCCGCCACGCTCGCGACCAGTTTCAGCCCCAGGATGTCGGCGACCAGCGATGCGAAGTCGACCTCGGAGCCGACCACCGTCTTGTCGTCGGTGGCGTAGAAGCGCAGCGGCGGCGCGGTGCCCGACGCGCCGGTCACCACCAAGGTCCCTCGGTCACGGATGGTCTGCGGTACCTCGGCGGCGATGGCGTCGACCTTGTCCGCGCGGACGCGTCCGGACTGCTCGGGCGACAGGTCGAAGGCGACCGTGCCGTCGGAGGAGACCTGGAGGTCTTCGTCGGGGTCGGTGGCACACGCGGTGACCAGCAGCGCGGCCGCGGCGAGGGCGGTGACCATGGCGGGGAATCTCATCGGGAACCTGTTCGTGACGCTCATCGGACTCGGGACAGAAAGGCGCGGGTGCGCGGATGGTTCGGGTTGTCCAGGACCTCGGCGGGCGGGCCCTGTTCGACGATCACGCCCGCGTCGAGGAACACCACCGTGTCGGCGACCTCCCGGGCGAAACCGATTTCGTGCGTGACGATCACCAGCGCGGTGCCGTCCTCGGCCAGATCGCGGATCACGTCCAGCACCTCGCCGACCAACTCCGGATCCAGCGCCGAGGTCGGCTCGTCGAAGAGGATCACTCGCGGCCGCACGGCCAGCGCCCTGGCGATCGCCACCCGCTGCTGCTGCCCGCCGGACAGCCTGCGCGGGTAGGCGTCGGCGAGTTCGCCGATGCCGACGCGCTCGAGCAGCGCCTTCGCCTCGCGCTCGACCTCGCGGCGGTCCCTGCGCTGGGCCGCCACCGGTGCGAGGGTGACGTTGTCCAGCACCGTCAGATGCGGGAAGAGATTGAACTGCTGGAACACGAAACCGATGCGAGAACGCTGTTCACGGACCACGCGATCCGGCAGCGGATACAAGACGTCGCGCCGCAGGCGGTAGCCGATCAGTTCGCCATCGATGTGCACGGTGCCCGCGTCGACCGGCTCGAGGTGGTTGAGCACCCGAAGTAGCGTCGACTTGCCGGAACCGGACGGGCCGATCACCGCGACCACCTCGCCCGCGCGCACCGTCAGATCGATGCCGTGCAAGATCTCGGTGCGACCGAAGGACTTTCGCACGCCGGTGACTCGCACGGCGGGCGTCTCGAGCGCGGTCATCGGGTCGCTCCCCGAGGCGCGGCGGAACCGAGCTCGGCGATCTCGCGGACCCTGCGCCGCAGTTCTTGGAGCGGCGTCGGTGTCGGGGTGCGCTGGGCGCCCTTGGCGTAGTGGCGCTCGATGTAGTACTGCGCCACCGTGAGAATCGTGGTCAGCAGGATGTACCAGACCGTCGCCACCATGAGCAGCGGCACCACCCGGCCGTTGCGGCCGTAGATCACCTGCACCTGGTAGAAGAGTTCGGCGATCGCCATCACCGAGACGATCGAGGTGCCTTTGAACAGGCTGATCACCTCGTTGGTCGCGTTCGGCAGGATCGAGCGCATCGCCTGCGGCACGACGATCGTGCGGAACTGCCGCCAGCGCGGTATACCCAGCGCCGCCGCGGCTTCCAGCTGACCAGGATCGACCGAAACGAGCCCGGCGCGAATGATCTCGGCCGAATACGCGGCCTGGTGCAGCGCGAGACCGATCACGGCGGCGGTGAATCCGGTGATCACACCGTTGACCTCGAAGGTGAGGAACGCCGGTCCGAACGGAATCCCCAGCGAGAGAGTCCGATACAGGTAGGCGATGTTGAACCAGAACAGCAGCTGCACGATCATCGGAATGGAGCGGAACGCCCAGATGTAGACCCACGCGATCACCCGCAGCACCGGATTGTTCGACAGCCGCGCCACGGCGAGCAGGGTGCCGATGAGGAAGCCGAGCGCGGTGCCCCACAGCGTCAGTTCCAGCGTCACCCGCAGCGCCGTCAGCACCGATCGCGCGGTGAAGTACTTCGCGAACGTCGGCCAGTCCCAGCCGGGATTGGTGACCAGGCCGTGCGCGAACTGGGCGAGCAGGATCAACGCGGCGGCGCTGATCACCCAGCGCCACGGGTGGTAGGTGCGTGCGACCCTGGGGGTTCGGTCGCTGGTTGTGTTCGCGGCTCCGTTCGGTTGAAGTGCCGCCGACTGAAGTTGGTCGGCGGCTGTGCCGGGTTCGTCTGCGTCCGCGGCGGATCGGCGTGCGGCAGAGCCGGGTTGGTCGGCAATCGCGCCGGGTCGGTGTGCGGCTGCGACGGGGCTGTCGGCTGTGCCGGGCGGATCGGCGTCATCCGCGGCCGCCGCATCGGATGCGAGGGACGCACTCATTTCGGGCCCTTCGGGAGAATCGAACGCGACCGCGCGACGCGCTGGTCACCGCACCCGGCCAGCGACGGGTGCACGGTCTGGCGCTGGATCAGCGCGGACAGCTGGCTGGGGTTGGGCGGCAGGTCTCGGCGTGGCGTCGGGTCCGGCGGGCGCCGCGGTGTGGGCAGATCATTCGGTCCTCCATCGTTCCTGGCGGAAGCACCCGCACCCGGTCGTCCGGGGGGTTGCTGCGACGTCGGCGAGCCAGGTCTCTCGGTCGCTCTGGATGGTGTTGCGGACCCCGGTCCGCTCCGGGCGCAGCAGGGTCGAGCCGAATCATCATGCGGAGCAGGGCATGTGCCGGACAAGGTTAGGAATCAGGGTGAGCGCAGCCCTGGCGTCGGTCGGTGCGACGGATGATCATTGCGCGGGTCGGCCGGTCGGTTCCCGCGCCGAGCGGCCGCCCGCCGCGGGGTGCTCACTCGTGTCGTCGCTCTGAAATGCGGGTGCAAGCCGACGCGCCGAAAACTTGCCGATTGCCGAAATGGCTGCTGAGCGGGTTTGCCGGAGTACCGTGTCCTCACCGTGCCGACGATGAGGAGCACCGCTGTGACCCTGTTGCGCCGCTTCACCACTCTCACCGCCGCCGCGACCGGTTCGGTCGCACTGGCTTTCGGCGTCTGCGCCCCCGCCGTGGCGGCGCCCGCCCCCGCCGCACCCCCGGCCGCCACCGAACTGGCGGGCAAACAGCAGGCCGCCGCGCCGGGCGACCTGCTCGGCGCCTACCAGTCCACCGTGGAGGCGCTGCGCGGATTCGGGATGGACCCGTTCCTGTACCCGACCGCCGCGGCGTTCTGCGGCAACGGCAGCACCTTCGGTCTCGTGCCCGCCGTCGCGGGCGCGATGCCGGGACCGTGGCCCAAGACCACGGTGTCCATTCCCGGTCTGGATCTGACGGCCGTGAAGTCCGGCCAGACCATGTTCACCTTCGTGCCCTACGGCCTCGACGCGGACAGCCGCACTACCGCGGGTATGCAAGTGGCCTGGCTGAATGTCAGCAACGGCCGCAGCGGCCTCACCAAAATGGGCCCGCTCGCCGACATCTTCCGCGCCATGATCCCCGCCGAGGTCCCCGCCGACCTGCGCCCGCACGCCGAACGCGCCGTCCAGGACTTCTTCTTCGCCGCGCTCCCTGTCGGCGGCATCCGCGCGGTCCCCGTCGACACCGGCAAGGGCACCGTCCTCGCCGCGGTCTTCGGCACCGTCGACAACGGCAAACAGTCCTGCTTCTTCCTGCCGACGGTCGGTATCACCTCGGTCCCGTAAGACCCAGGCCATCGACGACACCGGCTCGGTCCACCGACCGAGCCGGTGTCGTTTCGCTGCGTGCCCCTGCTCAGCGGACCTCGGGCAGCGCGCGGCCCTTCCAGCGAAGTGCCCCACGGCTTTTCGCGCGGTGTGAGCGGAGGACCAGGCGTTGATAGGCGGCGATCGATAGGGGATGGGCCAGTGCCGCGAGCGCGTCGGCGCGGTGGAGGGGGCCGCCGGATTCGAGGGAGCGGGCCAGCAGGCGGCCGGTGACGGCGGCGGCGTAGCCGAGCGCGCCGGTGCGGCGGGTCGGCCCGCTGCCGAACAGCGCGGCCAGCGGAGGGAGCCAATAACCGAGTGCCAGGGCGGTTCCCACGGCGGCGGCCGCCGTGCGTGAGCCGCCGTAGGCGGACCAGAGCCAGCGCGTGTACCCGGCGTCGATCTCCGCCGCGCCGCGGTACATGCGGGTGCGAGCGAGTCGTCCGGCGGCGACGAGGTGGGTGGTGTGGCCGGCGCGGCGCAGGGCACGGGCGATGTCGAGGTCCTCGGTCGGACTGTGTGCCACCGCGGCGTGCCCGCCGACGGCGCGGTAGGCGGCGTTGTCGAAGGCGAGGAACTGGCCGCAGGCGACCGCCGTCGAGGGACGATGGCCGCGGTTGCCCAGCACGATGGGCAACGTCGACGCCCAAGACCAACAGAGCAGCGGCTGCACCAGCGCCTCGGCGATGGTCTCGGCTCGCTGCGCCGGCCACGGCGAGACCAAGGCCGCGCCCCGATCGCGAACCGCGCCTGCCGCCGCGGCGATGGCCCGCGGGGCCAGTCGCACGTCGGCGTCCAGGAAGACGATGATCGGCGTGTCGACGTTTTCGGAAAGGCGGGCGCAGGCAGCGGCTTTGCCGGTCCAGCCCGCGGGCGGCTCGGCCTCCGAGCGAACGACCTCGAAGCGGGGGTCACCCGCGATCGCCTCCCGCGCGGCCGCCGCGGTGCCGTCGGTCGAACCGTCGTCGAGGATCAGCACTCGCATGGCGGGCACGCCGGTCTGCGCGCGCAGGTCGGCGATCAACGCGGGCAGCCGCTCCGCTTCGTCGCGGGCCGGTACGCACACGGTAACCGGCTCGGCCACTTCGGCATTCGCGTCCGCACGCGGCATCGAGAGCCGATTGATCAGCGCGATACCGCAACTCGCCAGCGCGACGGCCGTGCCGATGCCGACCAGCGCGGGGGAACCGGCCCGGCTCGCCTTGTCACGGGTCACGAATCCACCCGACCCGCCCGCGGCCGGGCGCCCGATCAGCGGAACTGCTTGACCGTCCGCCACCAACGCCGCCAGGAGAACTGGTGCTCGGGAACTTCCGGTGCGGCGGGGTTGCGATCCATGTACGCCATGGCCGCGACGATGGCGGCGACCGCGAGGGTGATGCCGCCGACGATGCCCGCCCAACCCGCGAACGAGCGGGTGTTCGGGTCGGCGTAGTGGACCTCGGCGAGCACCCTGGACACCTCGCCGGGCGGCAGCTTCCAGGAGACGGTGGAATCGCCCTCGCGGTTGCCGTTGGTCTTGGCTACCCGGGCCGGGAACGCGATGGTGAACTGCACGTCGGAGCCGTGCGGCGGCACCGACTTCAGGTCGACCCGCCCCTCCAGGCTGACCAGATCGCCGGTGCGCTGGAAGTTCAGCTGGAACATGCCCTGCGTCTGATCGGACAACATGCCGAGCTGCTGCACCTCACCGAAGGACAGGTCCTCGAAGAACACCTTGCTGCCCAGGTAACCGTCCTGGTTGTAGGGCTCGACCCGCACCTTCGCCGCCAGCGACTCGGGCGCTTTCAGCTGCGGACCCTTGTCCTCAGGGCTCGCGGGCACGACCGCAGCCACGATCCGCCCGGACACCCGGTCGTTGGACG
Source organism: Nocardia bhagyanarayanae (assembly GCF_006716565.1). NCBI lineage: Bacteria > Bacillati > Actinomycetota > Actinomycetes > Mycobacteriales > Nocardiaceae > Nocardia > Nocardia bhagyanarayanae. Next base: position 758,811 of record NZ_VFPG01000002.1, read on the forward strand.
ACACACCCATCGACACCTGCACCCGCAGGCACCCGGCCAGCGCCGGCGCCAACAGCACGGCGAGCAGCACGCCCGCGGCTACCCGCAGCCTGGAACGGGGTGCGCGCGGCGACGGTCGGACCGGGACATCGGGCATCGTGGTGGCGGGACTCGGTTGCACGGCTCACATCGTGCCAGGCCGAACGTCCGAATCGCCACGCGGCGGGCGCGACACGACGAGACACCCCACCTCGCCTGCCTTATATATCGAGGTCCGCCCCGCTCCATGGCGAGCGCAGCGGCGTCAACCGGCGCGGCGCGCCTCGACGGAGCGGTGGCGAGCCAAGTGGATCAGGAGAGGCACGCCGAGGGGCGCCATGCCGAGGGCGCCGTACCAGGCCGAGTAGGGAAGATCGAGGAAGACGGCGTGGGCGAGGGCGGAGCCGAGCCAAGTCCAGAGGAAGACCGCGACGGGCACGGCGAGCGAGGCGCCGGAGCGAGGTTGGGCAGGGCCGGGCGCGGCGCGATCCCAGACCGCGAGCAGGAGCGCCATCAGCAGGCCGACGCAGAACCAGCCGAGGTAGTTGGTGAGCGGGATGTGGGCCAGGCCCGGCAGCCCGGAATCGGCGTCGCACCAGGTCCATTGCCCGTCGGCGACCATCTGCGGATCGAGGAACAGGTCCCATCCCACCGCCCCGACCGTCGTGAGGACGACCCGCCCCGCGGTCCCGCGGGTGACGATCCCTGCCACGATCCACACCGGATACATCCCGCCGGTCCAGGCCAGCGGCACCAGCAGCGGCACGCCCGCGAGCGACGGCCCGATCCGATCCTGCGCGTACTCGTAGCAGCCGAACGGGATTCCGGTCGCCACGCCGAGCATCTCGGCGAGCAGGCCGAGCCCCGAGACGATCACCAGAAACCCCAGCGCGTACCGCGTTCCGCGGGTGGCGGCGGCGTGCGTGAGGGCCGTGCCCGCGGAGAGCAGCACGATCACCACGGTGATCCGGTCCCGTGCCGCGCCCTCGGAGAGCGGATAGCCGATCTGGGCGAGCACGAGCAAGACCGCGAGCAGCACCGGCACCGGGTGCCGCACCGACCGCACCATCGACCGCGCCCGTCGCACCATGTCGTGGTCCGGTGTCCGCATCACCGGGTCCGTCATCGCTTGCGCGCGAAGGGAAATCGCCTGCGCCGAGCATCGCGCATGGCGAGCCGCGCCGCCGTCCGGCCACTGGCGCCGGAGACGCCGCCGCCGGGATGGGTGGACGCCCCCGTCAGATAGAGGCCGGGCGCACCGGGCACCCGCTGACCCGACAGCTCCGGCAGCGGCCGCCACAGCATCATCTGGTCCAGCGACATCTCCACGTGCATCACATTGCCGCCGCGCAGCCCCATCTCCCGTTCCAGGTCGACCGGCGTCTGCACGAACCGCTCGCGCACACTCGAGGCGAACCCCGGTGCGTAGGAGTCGACCTCGGCGACGATCCGATCGCCCTCGCGATCGGCGTGCGCGGCCCAGTCGCTGCCGTCGGCCAGCCGATAGGGATGCCACTGCGCCCACAGCGAGAGCTGGTGCTCGCCCGGTGGGGCGATGCTCGGATCGAGCGCGCTGAAACTCATCGCGAGCACCACCGGCCGCGGCGGCAGGTCGCCCGCCAGCGCCGCGCCGTGCGCGCGCCGCAGCTGCGCGCGGTCGGAGACGAGAAATTGCAGGCCGTGCGCGGACTCCGTGGTGGCGGCTCCGGGATAGCCGGGCAGCGCGTTCGTCGCGACGCGCACCACCATGCCGATGCCGGGCCCGACCCGGATGCGGCGCTGCCAGTCGTCCAGCGTGGCCCCGTCGAACCCGCCCGCGCGCAGCAGATCCAGCGTGGTGAGAACGTGCGCGCCCGCGATCACCGCGTCGGCGCGCAGGTTCCGCCCGGACGCGGTGCGCACCGCCCAGCCCTCGCCCGCGCGCCCGATCGAGGTGACCGCGTCACCGGCTGTCACCGTCGCGCCGTCCGCGCGCAGCCGCGCGACCAGCGCCGCGCTCAACGCGCCGCTGCCGCCGACCGCCCGCCCCGGCGGCAGCGTGTGCATCAGCGCCGCGAAGCCGACCATCGGCGCCGTGCCCGGTTCCGACATCGGCGGACCGGACTGGGCGCCGAACCAGGCCAGCGACGCCTTGAGCCGTTCGTCGCGGAACAAGCTGTCCAGCAACGCGTCACCGGACTGCAGGAACTCCCTGGACAGCGCGCTGCCCCCGGCCTTCGCGTCCAGCCCCCAGAACGACCGAAGCAGATGACCAGGCCCCGGCGCGCCGCGAAACGCACGCATCACCCGCGCGCTGCGCGGACCCCACACCGCGACGAACCGCCGATACGCCTCGGCGTCGGTCGCCCCGCACGCCGCCGCGATGGACGCGCACGTCGCGTCGACGTCGCGGTGGAAGACGAGCGGCGGCCGGCCCTCGGCATCGGCCGGGGTGAAACCCCAAGGATCGCAATCGATGTAACGCAGCCCGAAGCGCTCCAGCTCGAGCTCCTCGACGATCCCGGTGTGCCGGATCATGATGTGCGCCGACGAGCCGCGGTCGACCAGGTGCCCGGGGAAACGCTCGACCGTCGACACCGCCCCGCCGAGCACCTCGTCGCGCTCCAGCACCTCGACCCGATGACCCTCGCGCGCCAGATAGCAGGCCGCCACCAGGGCGTTGTGGCCGGAACCGACCACCACCACGTTCACAGCGGCAGCCGCCTGCCGAGTATCGCGAAGGGCCGGTTGTCGCCCGCGAACACGAAATGCCGGATGACGTCGGCGAATCCCTCCCTGCGGTAGAGCCGCCACGCGCGGTTCTCCTCGCCCGCCACCTCCGGCGTGGACAGCAACACCGCGCTCTCCGTCCGGTCCTCGAGCAGCCTGCGCAGCAGCGTGCCGCCGATGCCGCGGCCCTGCGCGCTCGGGTGCACGTGCAACTCGGTCAGCTCGAAATAGTCCGAAAGCAGTTCGCGCGCGGAGTGTTCCGGCCAGCCGGAGCGGCGCATCCCGCTGTGCACCTGCTGGTGCCACCACTGGTGCGGCGCGCCGCGGTAGCCGTAGGCGATGGCGACGATGGGCGAAGTGCGCAGATCGACGTGGCCGTTGTCATCGGGAAGCAGCGCGGCGACCGCCTGCCAGCCCGCGCGGGTGGTGTGCTCGGTCCACATCGGCGCGCGATGGTTCTCGGTGCCGCGCGGATAGTCCATCGCGGCGACATAGACCGCTAGCGCGTCGTGCAGCCGGTAGCGCAGGTCCGCGACCGAGAGGTCGACGACGACGGGTGCGGGTGCGGGTGAGTGATGTGGCTTGACGGCTGTCATGGCTCTCGTCGGACCGCGCGGACGCGGAAAGTTGTCGGTGGGCGTCTCTATATTCAAGCTCAATTCAAACGTTCGAATACCTGTTCGGTCCGCGCGGTGCACGGGGACCGGAGGTGTGCGAGTGCGGAGGGACGAGCCGATGAGTCGGATCGAGCAGCCGGGCCAGCCCGGCAAGGCGGGGAAACTGCTGAAGAAGGCCGACGGACTGCTGATGCAGGCGGCGGGGGAGACCGATCCGCGGGAGCGGTTCCGCACCGCGTATCTCGCCGCGCTGCGTGGTGCGGGCGCGGTGCTCGCCTTCACCGGCGCCGACGCCGCGCCGCGGGCCCGCTCGCGCAACGCCTGGGTGCTGTTGCAGCGCGCCGCGCCCGAGTTCGTCATGTGGGCCGACTACTTCAGCGCGCGCTCGGAGCTGCGCGCCGCGCTGGAGGCCGGATTGGACCGCGAGGTGGACGAGCGGCAGGCCGACGAGTTCTCTTCGCGGGTGGGGGCATTCCTGCACGACGTGGAGGATCTGCTGAAGTCGGCCGCGCGGTTGCGGCCCGCGCCGGGATGGAGCGGAGGCATGACCGCTTAGTTATCACCGAGAAGGTGGTACGGCCCTGATCGAACTCGTATCATTGGTGACAGATAGCCGCCAAGGTCGGCTATCTGTCGCCTACCCGGAGGCGACAAGCCACGTCCTAGTGCCGGGGGAGGTACCGTGCCACTCTCCGAGCACGAGCAGCGCATGCTCGAACAGATCGAGAGCGCGCTCTATGCTGAGGATCCGAAGTTCGCCTCGTCCGTCCGCGGCGGACGCCTTCGCTCGACCTCGAGTCGTCGCAGACTCCAGGCCGCGGCCTTGTTCGTCCTCGGTCTGTTTCTACTGGTCGCCGGTATCGCCGCTCCGGTGAAGCCCGGTGGCTTTCCGATCATCAGCCTGATCGGATTCATCGTCATGTTCGGCGCCGGCGTGCTGCTGCTGCTCGGCAACTCCAAGGGCGCCGCCCGTGGCGCGCGTTCCGGCGAGGCACCCTCCAGCGGGCCGGGCGGTGGCGGATCGAGCGGACCTGGGCGTCAGCGCAAGTCCGGTGGTTTCTCCGAACGCATGGAGGATCGCTTCCGGAGACGGTTCGAGCAGGAGTAGCTCGGCTGTAACCCGACATCTTCATCACGACAGGCGACGCCGCACCGGCCGATGGTGCGGCGTCGCCTGCTCGCGTTCGGGCCCGTGTCGCGCGAACCGCTCCCGTGCGGTAGGGGACGCGCCTCGGTAAGTGGTTCCCACTTCTCCCCACGACGTTCCCCACCTTCCCCCAGTGCCGCCCCCGACGGGCTCGAGGACCTTGGCTACCAGGGCAGTTTGCTGGATGTTTCCGGGCTGTCGCGCGGCGACGCCCGCGTGTCGGCACAACATGCAAAAAGTTCCCCACCCCGGTGATAGCTGGGATGACCTGCGAAATCGCATCGGCGGGGAGCCAGATCACCTCCACTTTCGATTGAAAGTGGGGGAAAGTGGGGTAATGTGGAGCGCGCACTACAGGAGAGGCCATCCAGAGAGGTGATCCAGTAGGGAGGTATCGAGATGTTTCTCGGTACCTACACACCTCGGCTGGATGACAAAGGGCGACTCACGTTGCCTGCGAAGTTTCGAGACGATCTGGCGGGAGGGTTGATGGTCACGAAGGGTCAGGACCACAGCCTTGCCGTGTACCCCAAGGAAGAGTTCACCGCGCTCGCTCGGCGAGCCGCGGCCGCGTCTCGCAGCAACCCGCAGGCCCGCGCGTTCGTCAGGGCACTCGCGGCCGGAACCGATGAACAGCGTCCGGACGCACAGGGCCGCATCACGTTGTCGGCGGATCATCGGCGCTACGCGAACCTGGACCGGGATTGCGTGGTGATCGGCTCGGTCGACTTCCTCGAGATTTGGGACAAGCAGGCGTGGGAGTCCTACCTCGCCGAGCACGAGGAGGATTACGCGCAAGCGAGAGACGAGTCGCTGGGCGGAATCTTCTAGCCCGAGCGGACGAGTGCCACGCGGCCTCTGCCCGGACGCGGACCCTGGCGTACTTCCCCGACGCCAGGTGCCGTTGTTCGGTCAGAGACCACGGGGCATTCGTTCTCGACAGCAGCTTCTTTATCAAAAGCACTGTGGAACAAGGCGACCCGTGTGCGATGGTCGAACGTTCGGCCACCGGCGCTCGCCATCCGGTGCAAAGCGACGACGCGAGGCAGGATCCGGGAGGTCGAGGTGAACCGTGAACAGGACGGCCCCCGGCATGTCCCGGTTCTCCTGGGCCGAGCCGACGAACTGCTCGGTCCGGCGCTCACCGAGCCCGGCGCCGTCTACGTCGACGCCACCCTGGGTCTCGGCGGGCACGCCGAACATTTCCTGCGCACCTATCCCGGACTGCGACTGGTCGGGCTGGACAGGGACACGAACGCCCTACGCCTGGCCGAGGAGCGGCTGCGCCCGTTCGCGGACCGAATCACTTTGGTGCACACCACCTATGACGGGATCGCCGACGCGCTGACCCAGGCCGGACTCGACCCGCTCGGTTCGGTGAGCGGCATCCTGATGGACCTCGGCGTCTCCTCGATGCAGCTGGACGAGGCCGAACGCGGCTTCGCCTACTCCGTCGACGCCCCGCTGGACATGCGGATGGATCCGACGACCGGAATCACCGCCGCCGACGTGCTCAACACCTACAGCCACGGCGATCTCGCCAGGGTGCTGAAGACCTACGGCGAGGAGCGTTTCGCGGGCAAGATCGCCTCCGAGGTGGTGCGCCGCCGTCAGCAGCGGCCCTTCACCACGAGCGCCGAGCTCGTCGAACTGCTCTACGCGACCATCCCGGCCGCGACCAGGCGGACCGGCGGCCATCCTGCCAAACGAACCTTCCAGGCGCTGCGGGTGGAGGTGAACCACGAGCTCGACTCGCTACGCGCCGCGCTACCGGCCGCGCTGGACGCGCTACGACTCGGCGGGCGGATCGTGATCATGTCCTACCAGTCGCTGGAGGACAAGGTCGTCAAGCAGGAGCTCGCGCCGCGGATCCACTCGCGTACGCCGGTGGACCTACCGGTCGAATTGCCGGGCATGGGACCGGAATTCCGGATGCTCACCCGCGGCGCCGAAAAGGCGACCGAGCGGGAAATAGACGAGAACCCGCGGGCCGCGCCCGTGCGCATGCGGGCGGCCGAACGGATTCAGGAAAGGGGATGAGTGTGACGACATCGAGCCAGACCTCGGCCGCCGTCGCGCTCATCGGACGTCGGTCCGCGACCGGAGGCGCACCGCGCGCGCCGATCGTCACGGGCCGCACGACGTCGACGGGGTGGGGGTGTTCTTGCGGAACAGAGGAGGCGACGACACCATGAGTATCCGGACGCGCACGGTCGAGTCGCCGGGCCGGGTCGCCCGTCGAGTGCAGGCCGCCGAGCGGGTCAAATCCGGTGCGGCGCAACGCGCTTACGCCAAGCGCAAGATGCGTGCCGAGCAGCGTGCCGACGCGGGGCCGCGGCTGCCGACCCGCAGGTCGGTGATGGCCGCGCGGATACCGTTCGTCGCGGCGATCATCGCGATGCTCGGCTGCGGCCTCGCGCTCACCCTGCTGCTCACCACCAGGGCGGCCGAGGACAGTTACCAGCTCAGCGACGCCAGGGAGCTCAACAGGAAGCTCTCCGAGGAGCGCGCGGCCCTGCAGCGCGAGGTCGAGGCCGCCGACTCGGCGCCCGAACTCGCCGCGCGCGCCCGCGAATTGGGCATGATCCCGGCGAAGGATCCGGCCCGGCTGGTGATCGGCCCGGATGGCACGGTTACGGTGATCGGCAAGGAGACCCCTGCGCAGGGCGCGCCCGCGCCGCCGTTGAACGTCACGCCGTCCGCGCGGCCGTCCGCGCAGCCCGGGCACGCACAGGCGCAGGGTGAGCGCCTGGTGCCGGTGTCGACCACGCCGGGCAGGCCGAGCGCCGAGCAGGCCAACGGCAACACGCCGAGCCCGACACCCGCCGTGCCGCCGGTTCCCGGAGCGGTCGCGGGTCAGCCGTCGCCACTACCGCCGCCGCCCGCCGAGGTACCACAGCCCGCGGCCCAGAATCCGGCGGCTGCCCCGGACCCGGCGGCGCCGCAGCCTGCGGCCCAAGACCCAGCCGCGGCGCCGGATCTCGCGGCACCGCAGCCGGTGGCGCAAGTCCCAGCCGACCAGCAACCCGCACCGCCCGGCACGCAGGCCGAGCCGCAAGAACAGCCGGGAGGCATTCGATGACCCAGACCAGGCCCGCGCCGCGCAAGCGGCGCGGGCCGGTGGCATCGGGGCCGCCGAGATCGCGCGCCGCCGCCGATCGACCCGTGCGGCTGCGCCTCGGGGTCGGCCGGATCGTCATGCTGGTCGCGCTGGCCGTCGTCGCGCTCCAATTGCTCTGGATCCAGAGCATTTCGGCCCCCGGCCTCTCGGCGCAGGCGGCCAGCCAGCGCACCGTGCGGCTGACCGACCAGGCCACCCGCGGCCCGATCACCGACCGCAACGGCAAGTCGCTGGCCTTCACCACCGCCGCGGTGGAATTGCACTTCCAACCCGTGCGGGTGCGCAAGGATCTGGAGGACGCGAAAGCCAAGAGCGACAAGGCTCCCGACCCGGACGAGCGTCTGCGAGCCATCGCCAAGACGATTCACGAGAAGCTGGGCAAGAACGCGCCGTCGGAATCGGCGTTACTCGACAAGCTGCGCAGCGACGAGACGTTCGTCTACCTGGCGCGCAATGTCGATCCGCGTGTCGCGACGGATATCACCGTTCAGTTCCCCGAGGTGGGCGCGGACTCGCAGCCGCGGCGCGAATACCCGGGCGGATCGCTGGCCGCCAACATCCTCGGCGCCACCGGCTGGGACGGGCACGGCCTGATCGGCCTGGAATCCTCGCTGGACTCGGTGCTCGCGGGCACCGACGGCTCGCACACCTACGACCGCGGTTCGGACGGCGCCGTCATTCCCGGCAGCTGGCGCGACAAGCAGCCCGCGGTGAACGGCAACGGGGTCGAGCTCACCCTCGACTCCGACCTGCAGTACTACGTGCAGCAGCAGGTGCAGCAGGCCAGGGAGATGTCCGGCGCCCAAGGCGCCTCGGCGGTGGTGCTGGACGCCAAGACCGGCCAGGTGCTCGCCATGGCCAACGACAGCACCTTCAATCCGACGCTGGGCCCGCAGAACTGGAGCTCGGCCAAGACGAGCAACCCGTCGGTGAGCGACCCGTTCGAACCCGGGTCGGTGAACAAGATCGTCACCGCCGCCGCGGCCATCGAGTACGGGCTGACCCATCCCGACGAGGTGCATCAGGTTCCCGGCTCGATCCGGATGGCGGGCGTGACCGTCGGCGACGCCTGGGGCCACGGCGTCGCGCCGTACACGACCACCGGCATCTTCGCGAAGTCGTCCAACGTCGGCACCCTGATGCTGGCCCAGCGCGTCGGCGAGGACCGCTACGCGGACATGCTGTACCGCTTCGGACTCGGCCAGCGCACCGGCGTCGGTCTCCCCGGCGAGACCGGGGGACAGGTACCGTCCCGGGATCAGTGGTCCGGCGGCACCTTCGCCAATCTGCCCATCGGACAGGGCCTTTCGATGTCCACGCTGCAGATGACGGGAATGTACCAGGCCATCGCGAACGATGGTGTGCGGGTCCCGCCGCGCATCGTGAAGGCGAAGATCGCGCCGGACGGCGCCCGCACCGAGGAGCCGCAGCCGGATGGCGTGCGGGTGGTGAGCCCGCAGACCGCGCAGACGCTGCGGCACATGTTCCAGGCCGTCGTGCAGCGAGATCCGATGAACGCCGACCAGAACGGCACCGGTTGGCCCGCCGCGATCGAGGGCTACCGGATCGCGGGGAAGACCGGCACCGCGCAGAAGATCGATCCGGGCTGCAAGTGCTACTCGTCCTCCAGCTACTGGATCACCTTCGCGGGCATGGCGCCCGCCGACAACCCGCGATACGTGATCGGCATGATGCTGGACAACCCGGTGCGCAGTTCGGACGGCAGCGGCGGCCAGTCCGCGGCGCCGCTGTTCCACAACATCGCCTCGTGGGCGCTGCAGCGCGACCGGATCCCGCCGTCGACCGCGCCCGCGGAGAAGTTCGTCCTGCAGGCCGGTGTGTGATTCCGGCTTTGTCGAACGTGATATTTCCTCGTCCCGGCGCGCGCTCGGCCCGGCAACACCGAGGCGCGTTGTTCACCGATGAGTCCGCGTCGGTAACCTGACTCGTCACCAGAGATCCGTGCTGTTTACAGAAGCCCTGTCAGAGAGGAGCGAGGTGCCCGCGCAGTCCAGCCAGCCCGTGCTGCGGCCGGTCGACCCGCCGTCGACACCGCTGACCACCGTGCTGGAGCTGACCGGCGCCCGCCCGTCGGCGACGGTCCCCGGCGATCTCGTGGTCACCGGGATCGAGCAGCGTTCGAACGCGGTGCGGCCCGGCGATCTGTTCGCCGCGCTGCCCGGCTCGCAGTCGCACGGCGCGCGCTTCGCCGCCGACGCCGTCGCGCGCGGCGCGGTGGCCGTGTTCACCGACGCCGAAGGCGCCGCGCTGGCCGGAGAACTCGGCGTTCCCGTGCTGGTGCGCGAACGGCCGCGCGAGGTGCTCGGCGAACTCTCCGCGGCCCTGTACGGCAACCCCTCCGAGCGCCTGCGCATCGTCGGCATCACCGGCACCTCCGGCAAGACCACCACCTCCTATCTGGTGGAGGCGGGCCTGGCGGCGGGTGGCCTGTCCACGGCGCTGATCGGCACCATCGAGACCAGGATCGGCGGCCGCCGGGTGCCGAGCGCGCTGACCACCCCCGAGGCGCCGCAGCTGCACGCGATGTTCGCGCTGATGGTCGAGCAGGGCGTCGACGCGGTGGTGATGGAGGTGTCCAGCCACGCGCTGGCGCTCGGCCGGGTCGACGGCGTGCGCTTCACGGTGGGCGCGTTCACCAACCTCTCCCAGGACCACCTGGACTTCCACGCCGATTTCGAGGACTACTTCGGCGCCAAGCGCAGGTTGTTCGAGCCGGGCTCGGCCGTCGCCGCGCGCACCGCGGTGATCTGCGTCGACGACGAGTGGGGCCGCAGGCTGGCCGCGAGCCTGCCCGCGCCGACCACGGTCGCGACCACCGGACCCGCGGACTGGCACGTGGCGGGCGCGGTCGCCGCGCACGGCCCCGAGCAGCGGTTCACCGCCGCCGGTCCGGACGTGAATGTTGATGTGCGCCTTCGTCTTCCCGGCCGCTACAACGTCGCCAACGCGCTGCTCGCGGTGGCCGTGTGCGCCGCCGCCGGTGTCGATCCCGCCGCCGCGGCGGCCGCGCTGGCCGGCGTCGACGTGCCGGGGCGGATGCAGCGCGTCGAGCGCGGCCAGGATTTCCTCGCCGTGGTGGACTACGCGCACAAGCCCGCGGCGCTGGAGTCGGTGATCGCCACCCTGCGCGTGCACCTGGCCGCCGACAATCCGGCCGCGCCCGGTCGCCTTGCCGTGGTGGTCGGCGCGGGCGGCGATCGGGACGCGGGCAAGCGACCGCTGATGGGCGAGGTCGCGGCCAGGGGCGCCGACCTGCTCGTCATCACCGACGACAACCCGCGCTCGGAGGATCCCGCTACGATCCGGGCCGCGATCGGCGACGGCGCGCTGGCTGTGCCGGCAGGCGAGCGCGGCGAGGTCCGCGAGATCGGTGACCGCGCGGCGGCCATCGCCGCCGCGGTGGACTGGGCCCGCCCCGGCGACGCCGTGCTGATCGCGGGCAAGGGCCACGAGACGGGTCAGGAGATTCAGGGCGTGAAACACCCTTTCGACGACCGCGATGTCGTGGCGGAGGCCTTATCGCGCAAGGTGGCCGCGGAGGCGCGGGCATGAACTTTCAGGCGGCACAGCATGTTCAGCGAGCACAGCGAAGTCCGCACTCGACGGACGCGGAGGACTTGACGGTTTCATGATCGAGATGACACTGCGGGAGATCGCGGAGGTCGTCGGCGGCACGCTGCACGACGTACCCGATCCGGAGGTGCGAGTCACCGGTTCGGTCGAATTCGATTCGCGCCGAATCGGTTCCGGTGATCTCTTCCTCGCCCTGCCCGGCGAGCGAGTCGACGGGCACCAGTACGCCGAGGCGGCGGTGGCCGCGGGAGCGGTGGCTGTGCTCGCCGCGCGCCCGGTCGGCGTGCCCGCCATCGTGGTGACCCCGAGCCCCGGCACCGTGCCCGCGACTTCCGTTGCGCTGACCCATGATTCGGACGGCTCCGGCGCAGCGGTGCTGGCCGCGCTCGCCGCGTTGGCGCGTGCCAGTGTCGAGCGGCTCACCGCCGCGGGCAGTCTCACCGTCGTCGGGGTGACCGGTTCCTCCGGCAAGACCTCCACCAAGGATCTGCTCGCCGCGGTGCTCGCGCCGCTCGGTCCGGTCGTCGCGCCGCCCGGTTCGTTCAACAACGAGCTCGGCCACCCCTGGACCGCGCTGCGCGCCGACGAGAAGACGCGATTCCTGGTGCTCGAGCTCTCCGCGCGCGGGCCGGGTCACATCGCCGCGCTCGCCAAGGTCGCGCCGCCGAGCATCGGCGTCGTGCTCAATGTCGGCACCGCGCACCTCGGCGAATTCGGCAGCCGCGAGGCCATCGCGCAGACCAAGGGCGAACTCGTCGAGGCGCTGCCCGCGACCGGTCTCGCCGTGCTCAACGCCGACGACCAGCAGGTGGCCGCGATGGCCGGTCGGACCAAGGCAGAGGTGGTGCGGGTCGGGCAGGCCGCCAACGCCGACATCAGGGCCACCGACGTGCGTCTCGATTCCGAGGCGCGCGCCGGGTTCACGCTGCACACCCCGGTGGGCAGCACGCACATCCAGTTGGCCGTGCACGGCGAGCATCAGGTCGGCAACGCACTGTCCGCCGCCGCGGTCGCGCTGGCCTGCGGCGCCGACCTGGCCGCCATCGCGCAGGCGCTCTCGGGCGCCCAGCGGGTGTCGGAGCGCCGGATGGACGTGCGCACCACCGCCGACGGCGTCACGGTCGTCAACGACTCCTACAACGCCAACCCCGACTCGGTGCGCGCCGCGCTCAAGGCGCTGGTGACGATGTCGCGCGCGGGCGACACGCCGCGGCGTAGCTGGGCCGTGCTCGGTGAGATGGCCGAACTCGGCGAGGAATCCGTGATCGAGCACGACGGCATCGGCAGGCTCGCGGTGCGCCTCGACGTGGACCGGCTCGTCGTCGTCGGCACCGGAAGGCCCTCCCGCGCGATGCACCAGGGAGCGGTGATGGAAGGCTCATGGGGCGAGGAGTCGGTCCTCGTGCCCGATATCGGCGCGGCCATCGCGCTGCTCGACGACGAGGTCGAAGCGGGTGATGTGGTGCTGGTCAAGGCGTCCAAGTCGGTCGGCCTCTGGGCGGTCGCCGAACACTTGACCGGCGCGGATCGTGCCACGGGGCGCGCGGGTAGCAGCGCGGAGGCAGGGCAGTGAGCGAGCGGAGCGAGCGAACAATGGGCACAGCGGCCGTCGGCTGTACGACGAGGCCGGAGATCGGTCGTGCGACGGAGCCGAGCACTAGCGAGGCAAGGTCGTGAGGCAGATTCTATTCGCGGCGGCGATCGCGCTGGCGGTGTCGATTCTGCTGACGCCGCTGCTGATCAAGTTCTTCGCCAAGCAGGGCTTCGGCCAGGAGATCCGGGTCGACGGTCCGGCCAGCCACCAGGCCAAGCGCGGCACGCCCACCATGGGCGGCGTCGCCATCCTGATCGGTATGTGGGCCGGTTACCTCGGCTCGCACCTGATCGGCATCGGCTACGACGCCGAGGGACCGACCGCCTCGGGCATGCTCGTCCTCGGACTGGCCACCGCGCTGGGCGCCGTCGGCTTCACCGACGACTTCATCAAGCTGCGCAAGCAGCGCAACCTCGGCCTCACCGCGGCGGGCAAGTACATCGGCCAGATCACCTCGGCGGTGATCTTCGGCATCCTCGCGCTCCAATTCCGTGGCGAGAACGGCTTGACGCCCGCGAGTCGCCATCTGTCCTACGTGCGCGACATCAACACGGTGTCGGCAGGCGTGATCATCTTCCTGGCGTTCGTGTGCTTCGTGGTGGTCGCCTGGTCCAACGTCGTGAATCTCACCGACGGCCTGGACGGGCTCGCCGCGGGTTCGATGAGCCTGGTGCTCGGCGGCTACGTGATCATCACGTTCTGGCAGTACTACCACGCGTGCGCGACCAAGCCCGAGACCGGTTGCTACAACGTGCGCGACCCGCTGGATCTGGCTCTGGTCTGCGCGGCGGGCGCCGCGGCGTGCATCGGCTTCCTGTGGTGGAACGCCGCGCCCGCCAAGATCTTCATGGGCGACACCGGGTCGCTGGCGCTCGGCGGTCTGCTGGCGGGCATCTCCATTACGACCCGGACCGAGCTGCTGATGATCGTGATGGGCGCGCTGTTCGTCGCCGAGGGCGTGTCGGTGGTGTTGCAGGTGGCGGTCTTCCGCACCACCCGCAACCGGCTGTTCAAGATGGCGCCGTTCCATCATCACTTCGAGCTCAGCAAATGGGCCGAGACGACTGTGATCATTCGGTTCTGGCTCTTGGCCGCCATGGCCTCCGCAGTCGGCCTCGGCTTGTTCTACAGCGAATACCTCTCCGCGGTCGGGTGAACTAGCGATGGTCGAACATTCTCCGCGGGCCCTGCGATCTCCGGGGCCCATGCTCGAATTCCTCCGTGGCCGTGACGTGCTCGTCGCCGGCTGGGGCGTCTCCGGTCGCTCGCTGGTGGAACCGCTGCGCGATATCGGCGCGCATCCGGTGGTCACCGACGCGGGCGCGAAGGCGCTCGCCGAGGCGGCCGAACTCGGCCTCGAAGTGGCCACCTGCGTCGAACTCGAGTCGGCCGATCTGAGCCGCTTCGCGCTGGTGATCACCAGCCCGGGCTGGCGGCCGGACTCGCCGGTGCTGGTCTCCGCGGTCACCGAGGGCATCCCGGTGTGGGGCGACGTCGAATTCGCCTGGTGGGTCGATCAAGCCAGGATCTACGGCCCGGTCCGCAAGTGGTTGGTGGTGACCGGCACCAACGGCAAGACCACCACCACCCAGATGACCCACGCCATCCTGCGCGCGGCGGGCATCGCCAGCGTCGCCTGCGGCAATATCGGCACCCCGATCCTGGACGCGCTGCGCCGCAATCCCGGCCCGCAGGTGCTCGCCGTGGAACTGTCCTCGTTCCAGCTGCATTGGGCGCCGTCGGTGCGGCCGGAGGCGGGCGTCGTGCTGAATGTGGCCGAGGATCACCTGGATTGGCACGGCGGACTGGACGCCTACGCGGCCGCCAAGGCGCGGGCGCTGGTCGGGCGGGTCGGCGTTGTCGGCCTCGACGATCCGGTGGCGGCCTCGCTGGCCCGTCGCTCCAAGGCCCGCCGCACGGTCGGCTTCCGCATCGGCGTGCCCGCCGACGGTGAACTCGGCGTGGTGGACGGCAAACTGCTCGACCGCGCGTTCACCAAGGCCGCGATTCTGGCGGAGGTCGGCGACATCAGCCCGCAGGGCCCCGCGGGCGTCGCCGACGCGCTGGCCGCAGCCGCGCTGACCAGGGCCATCGACGTGGCGCCGCAGTTCGTCAAGGAAGGACTGCAGGAGCACAAGGTCGGCCCGCACCGGGCGGCCTTCGTGCGCGAGCTGGCGGGCGTCGATTTCATCGATGACTCGAAGGCTACGAATCCGCACGCCGCGCGGTCTTCGATCCTCGCGCACCCGCACGTCATCTGGATCGCGGGCGGCCAGCTCAAGGGCGCCGGGGTGGAAGACCTGATCGAGGAGGTCGCCGACCGGCTCGTCGCCGCGGTGCTCATCGGGTCCGACGCGCCGGTGCTCGCCGCCGCGTTGGCGCGACACGCGCCCGAGGTCCCGGTCGTCGAGGTGCGCGCGGGGGACGATGCTGTGATGGCTGACGACCCGTCGAGATCCGACAAGGCGGACGCCGTCATGGCGCAAGCCGTGCGCGCCGCCGCCGGATTCGCTCGCTCGGGAGACACCGTGCTGCTCGCTCCCGCGGCCGCCTCTCTCGATATGTTCGCCGATTACACCCACCGCGGACGCAGTTTCGCCACCGCGGTGCACGCGCTGGAAGACGGTGACATCGGGCGGCGGCTATGACGGAGACGACGCGAGCGCCCGCGGCCAGGTTCGTCGCTTGGCTGGCGCGCCCGCTCGCGTCGTTCCATCTCATCGTCACCATCGCCACCCTGCTCACCGTGCTCGGACTGGTGATGGTGCTGTCGGCCTCCAGCGTCGAGGCGTATGCCGAGCGCGGGTCGGCGTACTCGCTGTTCGTCCAGCAGGCCATGTTCGCGGCCGTCGGCTGCGTGCTGTTCTACGTCGCGCTGCGCATTCCGATGCGCAGGTTGCGGCAGTGGTCGTTCCCGCTGTTCGCGCTGTCGGTGCTCGCGCTGGTGCTGGTGCTGATTCCCGGCATCGGCAGCGAGGTGCAGGGCTCACGGCGCTGGATCGACCTCGGCCCGGTGTCGGTGCAGCCCTCCGAGATCGTCAAGGTGACGCTGGTGGTGTGGGGCGCGCACCTGCTCGCCTCGCGCCGGTCGGAGCAGGCGGCGCTGAAAGACATTCTGGTGCCGCTGGTTCCGGCGGGCATGCTGGTGTGTCTGCTCGTGGTGCTCGAGCCCAACCTGTCCACCACCATCGCGCTCGGCATCGTGCTCGCCGCGCTGTTGTGGTTCGGCGGGCTGCCGGTGCGGCTGTTCGTCACCATCGCGGTGTCCGGCGTCGTGGCCGCGGCGGTGCTCGCCCTCTCCGCGGGTTATCGCTCGGACCGCATGCGCGCCTTCTTCAATCCCGGCGAGGACCCGCAGGGCATCGGTTATCAGGCACGGCAGGCGCAGTACTCGCTGGCCGACGGCGGCATCTGGGGCCGCGGACTCGGGCAGAGCCGGGCCAAGTGGAGCTATCTGCCCAACTCGCACAACGACTTCATCTTCGCGATCATCGGCGAGGAACTCGGCTTCCTCGGTTGCGCGCTGGTGCTCGGGCTGTTCGCGCTGTTCGTCTACGCTGGCCTGCGCATCGCCAGCCGCTCGGTGGACCCGTTCCTGCGGCTGCTCACCGCGACCGCCACCACCTGGATCACCGCGCAGGCGCTGATCAACGTCGGTTACGTGGTCGGCTTGCTTCCGGTGACCGGTCTGCAACTGCCGCTGGTCTCGGCGGGCGGTTCCTCGCTGGCCATCACGTTGTTCATGTTCGGCATCATCGCCAACGCCGCCCGGCACGAGCCGGAGGCGGTGTCGGCGCTGCAGGCCGGGCAGGACGGGCGATTCAGCCGTCTGCTTCGACTACCCAAGCCCGAGGTGTACTCGCCGGCCAAGGCGGAGGCGGCCAGGGCGCGCAACGCCGCCAAGGCCGCGGCGCAGCGAGCCCGCACCGAGCGATCCAGGTCGCGCCAAGCGCCGCCGCCGCGGCGGGGACAATCAGGAGGCGGGCAGCCGCGACGCCGCTCGCCCGAGAGCCGGGGCACCAGTTCACTGCGTGCCACCAGGGCTTGGGAGCCGAACTATCCGATGCCACACGCTAGAGAACGGGGAAGATCCAGGTGAATGCGGGACCCGGGAGTACCGCCGACGCAACACAGCGGTCCGCGAAGGGATCCGGGCTTTCGGTGATCGTGGCGGGCGGTGGCACGGCCGGACATGTCGAACCGGCCCTCGCCGTGGCGGATGCGCTGCGGCGCCTGGACGATTCCATCCGGGTGACCGCACTGGGCACCGAGCGCGGTCTGGAGACCCGGCTGGTGCCCGAGCGCGGCTATCCGCTCGAGCTGATCCCGCCGGTGCCGTTGCCGCGCAAGCCGACCGCGGATCTGCTGCGGCTGCCCGGCCGGGTGCGCGCCGCGGTGGCCGAGACCAGAGCCGTCATCGATGCGGTGCAGGCCGACGTCATCGTCGGTTTCGGTGGTTACGTCGCGCTGCCCGCCTATCTGGCCGCGGGCCGGGGAATGCTGTGGCGCAGGCGCGCGGTGCCGGTCGTCGTGCACGAGGCCAACGCGAAGGCGGGCATCGCGAACAAGGTCGGCGCCCGGCGCGCCGCGCGGGTCCTGGCCGCGGTGCCGGATTCCGGTCTGCCACGCGCCGAGGTCGTCGGCATCCCGGTCCGTGAGGCCATCACCGCGCTGGATCGCCCGGCGCTGCGCGCCGAGGCCCGCGCGCACTTCGGCCTGCCCGCCGAGGGGCCGGTGCTGCTGGTGTTCGGCGGATCGCAGGGGGCGCGCAGCCTGAACGAGGCGGTGTCGGGCGCCGCGCCGCAGCTGGCGGCGGCGGGCGTCTCGGTGCTGCACGCGCACGGTCCGAAGAACACGCTCGAGGTCGCCGAGGGCGACGGCGCCGCGCGCTACGTGGCGGTGCCCTATCTGTCCAGGATGGATCTGGCCTACGCCGCCGCCGACGCGGTGGTGTGCCGGTCCGGCGCGATGACGGTCGCCGAGGTGTCCGCCGTCGGCTTGCCCGCGTTCTACGTGCCGCTGCCGCACGGCAACGGCGAACAGGAATTCAATGCCCGTCCCGTGGTCGCGCAGGGCGGTGGCAGAATTGTCCCCGATGCCGAACTGTCCCCGAAGTACGTGATCGACGAGGTGATACCGCTGCTCATGGACCCCGCACGGTTGACCGAGATGGGCCGCGCCGCGGCAGGCGCGGGGCACCGCGACGCCGCCGACGAAGTGGCGCGGATCGTGGTGGAATTGGGGCGGGGCCGATGACCGACGAGCGTTCGGCACTGCCGCCCGAGCTGGAGCGGGTGCACATGGTGGGCATCGGCGGCGCGGGGATGTCCGGCATCGCCCGTATCCTGCTCTCCCGCGGCGGCGCGGTGTCGGGTTCGGACGCCAAGGAGAGCCGCGGCGTGCTCGCGCTGCGTGCGCGCGGCGCGCAGGTCAACATCGGACACGACGCGGGCGCGCTCGATCTGCTGCCCGGCGGCCCGACCGCGGTGGTGACCACCTACGCGGCCATCCCGAAGACGAATCCCGAACTGGTGGAAGCGAACCGGCGCGACATCCCGGTCCTGCTTCGCCCCGCGGTGCTGGCCTCGCTGATGCGCGGGCACCGCACCCTGCTGGTCTCGGGCACCCACGGCAAGACGTCGACGACCTCGATGCTGATCGTCTCGCTGCAGCACTGCGGCTTGGACCCGTCCTTCGCGGTCGGCGGCGAGCTCAACGAGGCGGGCACCAACGCCCACCACGGCACCGGCGAGGTCTTCGTGGCCGAGGCCGACGAGAGCGACGGCTCGCTGCTGCAGTACGACCCCGACGTCGCGGTGGTCACCAACATCGAATCCGATCACCTGGACTTCTTCGGAACCGACGCCGCGTACGTGCAGGTCTTCGACGATTTCGCGGACCGGCTCGCCCCGGGCGGCCTGCTGGTGGTGTGCCTGGACGATCCCGGCTCGCGGGCGCTGGCCGAGCGGGTCGGAACCCGCCTGGCGGACAAGGGCGTTCGAGTACTCGGTTACGGCTCCGGCGAACTCGCCGACGCCCCGGTCCCCGTCGGCGTCCGGCTGCACAGCTGGGAGCCGCGCGACGTGGGCGGGCTCGCCCAATTCCAGCTGGCCGACGAACCCGCGCCGCGCACGCTGCGACTCTCGGTGCCGGGGCGGCACATGGCGCTCAACGCGCTGGCCGCGCTGCTTGCGGCGCGGGCGGCGGGCGCCGACGTGGACGAGATCATCCAGGGCCTGGAGGGTTTCGGCGGCGTGCACCGGCGGTTCCAGTTCGTCGGCAGGGAGAACGGCGTGCGGGTCTTCGACGACTACGCGCACCATCCCACCGAGGTGCGCGCGGTGCTCGGCGCCGCGGCCGAACTCGTGCAACAGGAGGCGCGCGACGGCGCGCGGTCGCGCCAGGGCCGGGTGATCGTGGTCTTCCAGCCGCACCTCTACAGCCGCACCGCGACCTTCGCCGAGGATTTCGGCGTCGCGCTGAGTCTGGCCGACGAGGTCGTCGTGCTGGACGTCTACGGCGCGCGGGAGAAGCCGCTGCCCGGCGTGAACGGCGCGCTGGTCGCGCAGGCAGTCACCAAACCGGTGCATTACCAACCGGATATGTCCCGGGTCGGTCGCCAGGTGGCCGGGCTCGCGCTGCCCGGCGATGTCGTGATCACCATGGGCGCAGGCGACGTCACGATGCTCGGCAGCCAGATTCTCGACGGGCTACGGGCGCGTCCCCAGTACGGGCGGTGAGCCGCGATGCGGCCGGGGGGTGAGCGGCGCGCGGCCGCGAGCTGGCTCGATCGGTTCGACCTGCTGCGCCGCCCCGGTGGTCCGGCGCGACTGCGCCGGATGCGGCTGTGGGGATTGCTGGGCGTGTGCGTGCTTACTGTCGTCCTGTCGATCTCGTGGTTCACGCCGGTGCTCTCGGTGCGCACCGTCGATATCGAAGGACTCGTCGCGGTGCCGGAAGCGCAAGTGCGCGAGCGGCTCGAAATTCCTTCGGGCCGCTCGATGCTGCGCATCGATACCGACGCCATGGCGCGGCGGGTGGCGAGTATTCCGAAAGTCGGCTCGGCGCGGGTGCAGCGGGTGTATCCGTCGACCGTCAAGGTGACCATTGTCGAGCGCACGCCGGTGTTGTTCTTCGAGAGTCCGGAAGGCGCGCATCTCCTGGATGCCGAAAGCGTCGAATTCGCCATCGAAGCCGCGCCGATCGGCGTGCCCAAGTTGATCACCGAACAACCCGGCGGCGCCGATCCGGTGACCCGCGCGGCGGTCGCGGTGCTCGCGGTCTTGCCGCCCGCCCTGAATATCCAGGTGGGCGAGGTTGTCGCACGGTCGATTTCGGATATCTCCTTGAATCTGCACGACGGGCGCACGGTACTCTGGGGCGGTGCGAACGATGCCGAACGCAAGGCGGCCGTGGTGTTGCCGCTGTTGACGCGGGAGGGAATGGTGTTCGACGTGTCGAGCCCGAATCTGGTCACGGTAAAGTGATCGACACCCATTGTGCCCAGGGAATTTTCGGGGGCGCTCTGCCGCGAGGCGCAGGGCCGTCGCCGGGATGGGGCTCGGGGGGCAACCGTCCAACCATACGGTGTGTGGAGTGGCGAACGAGAGGGATCACACAAGATTCTGTCACTCGTGTCGGCGCGCCTGCGCCCGTATCGCGGCGGCTGCGAATAGCGTTCCGCACCAGTCGGATACTTGACATAACGCTAACCCTGTGGTTGAGGTTTAGGGTTTGCCCGGGCCGCGGATCGTGGAGTGAACGGTCCCGGGCGAACAACCGAGGGTGGCCCATAGCGAAATGTCCTGAATCCGAAAATGACAGGCTTTAGATCGAAGGAAGGCGAGAGCCCATGACGCCCCCGCACAACTACCTTGCGGTGATCAAGGTCGTCGGTATCGGCGGCGGCGGCGTGAATGCCGTCAACCGGATGATCGAACAGGGACTCAAGGGAGTCGAGTTCATCGCGGTCAACACCGACGCGCAGGCGCTGCTGATGAGCGATGCCGACGTCAAGCTCGACGTCGGCCGTGAACTCACCCGCGGTCTCGGCGCGGGCGCCGACCCGGAGGTCGGCCGCAAGGCCGCGGAGGACCACAAGGACGAGATCGAAGAGGTGCTCAAGGGCGCCGACATGGTCTTCGTCACCGCGGGCGAGGGCGGCGGCACCGGCACCGGTGGCGCGCCGGTCGTCGCGAGCATCGCGCGCAAGCTCGGCGCGCTCACCATCGGCGTGGTCACCCGGCCGTTCTCGTTCGAGGGCAAGCGCCGCGGCAACCAGGCCGAGGTGGGCATCAACCTGCTGCGCGAGTCCTGCGACACCCTCATCGTCATCCCGAACGACCGGCTCCTGCAGCTCGGCGACGCCGCGGTCAGCCTGATGGACGCGTTCCGCTCCGCCGACGAAGTGCTGCTCAACGGTGTTCAGGGCATCACCGACCTGATCACCACCCCGGGTCTGATCAACGTCGACTTCGCCGACGTCAAGAGCGTCATGTCCGGCGCGGGCAGCGCGCTCATGGGCATCGGCTCGGCGCGCGGCGAGGGCCGGTCGGTGAAGGCGGCCGAGGCGGCGATCAATTCGCCGCTGCTCGAGGCATCGATGGACGGCGCGCACGGCGTGCTGCTCTCCATCGCGGGCGGGTCGGACCTCGGTCTGTTCGAGATCAACGAGGCGGCCTCGCTGGTGCAGGAGGCCGCGCACATCGAGGCCAACATCATCTTCGGTACCGTCATCGACGATTCGCTCGGCGACGAAGTGCGCGTCACCGTGATCGCGGCCGGCTTCGACGGCGGCGGCCCGGCCCGGCGGACCTTCGACCCCGCGACCGTCCGGGGCTCGATCGGTTCGGGACGAGCGGGCGAGATCGGTCAGAGCAGCAGGCCGAGCGAGATCGCCGCGTCCACGCGCAGCACCGACACCACTTCCGCGGGCGCCTCGAGCAGCGTGACCCGCGGCGCCGTGCCGAGCTACCGGGACACCGAGCGCGTCCGGCCCGCCGAGCCGACGGTCTCGCACAACAACCGCTCCCACATCCAGCCCCCCGACGGCGGCGACGACGATGACGACGTCGACGTGCCGTCCTTCATGCGCCGCTGACCCGATCGTCCCGGCCTACCGGGACGACGGCCGCGAGACGCGAGAGTGTCGCGCGGGGTGAGGTTCGCCGCACGGCGTGCCCTGGCGCGACGCGCCGCACACGCGAATCCCCCGACCGAACACGAGGATTCGCCGAGCGCGTGGTTCGACGCCCGCCGTGCGAGCCGCCGCGGCGCCGTCCGGAGCCACTAGGCTCGTAGGCATGACTGCTGCCCACACACTCACCGTCCGACGGGTCACGACGACCAGGGCGGGCGGCTTCTCCGCCCCGCCCTACGACTCGTTCAACCTCGGCGACCACGTGGGCGACGATCCGGCGGCCGTCCGCCGCAACCGCGAGCGCCTCGCCGCGGGCATCGGCCTGACACCCGACCGGCTGGTCTGGATGGAGCAGATCCACGGGCGCGCTGTGGAAATCGTCGACGGTCCGCGCCCCGAGCCGGTGCCCGCGACCGACGCTCTCGTCACCACCGTGCCGAACCTCGCGCTGGTCACGCTCAGTGCCGACTGCGTCCCGATCCTGCTCTCCGACGACGAGGCGGGCGTCATCGCCGCCGTGCACGCGGGCCGCATCGGCGCACGCATCGGCATCGTGCCGCGCGTGCTGGACGCGATGGTGTCGGTGGGCGCCAGGCTCGACCGGGTCGGCGCGTTCCTCGGCCCGGCCGCCTCGGGCAGGCAGTACGAGGTGCCCGCCGCCATGCGCGACGACGTGGAGAAGCACCTGCCGGGCAGTGCGACGACCACCGTGCGCGGCACGCCGGGGCTCGACCTGCGCGCCGGAATCCGCAGGCAGCTCACCGAGGCCGGAGTCGCCGCGGTCGCCGAAGATCCGCGCTGCACCATCGAGGACAAGACGCTGTTCAGCCACCGTCGCGGTGCGCCGACCGGACGCATCGCGGGCGTGATCTGGATCGAGGGGCCGAGATGACCTGGCGCGCCGATTCGGAAACCGTTGTGGCGCAAGCCGACGCGCGCACCGCGGAGCTGGCGGACCGGCTGGACGGTCTGCTCGAGCGGATCGACGCCGCCTGCCGGGCGGCGGGACGCGAGCCGGGCTCGGTGCGGCTGCTGCCGGTGACGAAGTTCTTCCCGGCCGCCGACGTGGCCATTCTGTACGGTCTCGGTCGCCGGGAATTCGGCGAATCGCGCGAACAGGAAGCCACCGCGAAGGTCGCCGAACTGGGCGACCGCCCGGATATCCGCTGGCACATGATCGGCCGACTGCAGCGCAACAAGGCGAAAGTGGTCGCGCGCTGGGCACACACCGTGCACTCGGTGGACAGCGAACGGTTGGCAACGGCTCTTGACAGGGGCGCGCTCGCCGCGCTGGAGGCGGGCGAGCGCACCGAGCCGCTGCGAGTGTTGCTCCAGGTGAGCCTGGACGAGGACCCGAAGCGCGGCGGCGTCATCGAAGATGATCTTGGTCGCCTCGCGGACCACGTCGCGGCGGCGGAAGGACTGCAGCTCGGGGGCCTGATGGCGATTCCGCCGCTCGACGCCGACCCTCATAGCGCCTTCGCGCGGCTTGCGACTTTGCACACGCGGCTACTCGCCCGTCACCCCGCCGCGATCGAACTTTCCGCAGGTATGTCGGGTGATCTGGAATCGGCGATCGAACACGGCTCGACGGTTGTGCGTGTCGGTACCGCTCTGATGGGCACTCGACCGATAACCTCGGGCTAGCAAAGAAACCTCATCAGTCACATTCGACACATAAGATTGAGGCAGACGAGGGCTGAGCAAGACTTCAACACCCGGCCGCCACCGGGGCCGAAGGAAGGTCGACCAGAATGAGCGAGCGCAGCGAGCATGGACTCGACGCAGCCACCATCGTGGTCATCACCGAGTCGAGCGACGGGGAGGGGTAAATCTATGAGCACGCTGCACAAGTTCAAGGCGTACTTCGGGATGGTCCCGCTCGAGGATTACGAAGACGATTACGTCGACGATCGCGCCCCGCGCGCGAACGAGCGCGGTGGCGCGCGCCCGCGCAGTTACTCCGACCGCGGCGGCTACGGCGCCGACCGGTACCCCGAAGATCGTTACGGCGCAGACCGTTTCGGCCAGGACCGGTTCGACGAGGACGTCGACTACCCGGAGCCCGCCTACAAGTCGCCCTACCAGGCCGGCTACCCGGCGGCGCGCCGTGACGAGTACGCCGACGAGCCCTACGGCGACGATCGCTACGAGTCGCCGCGGCGTCCCACCCGTATCGATGCGGCCGCGTCGTCCGGCCGGTTCCGTGCGGGCGGCGGCGCAGGCATGTTGCGGGGAGCCACCAGGGGTGCGCTCGCCGTCGATCCCGAGGCCGAGGAGCGACGGCTGGAGGAGCGCGTGCGCCCCGAGCCCGCGCCCGCTCGCCGGCCGGGGATCTTCGAGGACGGAGGCCCCTTGTCCAAGATCACGACGCTGCGCCCGCGCGATTACAGCGAGGCCCGCATCATCGGCGAGCGTTTCCGCGAGGGAAACCCGGTGATCATGGACCTGGTCGACCTGAGCAACGCCGACGCCAAGCGGCTCGTCGACTTCGCGGCCGGACTGGCGTTCGCCCTGCGTGGCTCGTTCGACAAGGTCGCGACCAAAGTGTTCCTGCTCTCACCGGCCGATGTCGACGTATCGGCCGAGGAGCGGCGCAGGATCGCCGAAACCGGCTTCTACAACCAGAAATAGCGGGCTGATCCGGGGGGTTCGTCGGTCTTGTCGCGCGCGGGGCGGTGTGGTCATTTTGCGCAACGCCGATTTTCGGGCAGAGTGAAGTCGTGGCCTTGTTCGCGGTGCTGTACTTCGTACTGTTCATCTTCTGGCTGTTGCTGATCAGCCGGGTGATCGTCGAGTTCGTTCGTAGCTTCGCCCGTGACTGGCGACCGACCGGTGTCGTTGTCGTCATCCTGGAGGTGATCTTCACGATCACGGACCCTCCGGTGAAACTACTGAGACGGCTGATACCACCGGTGTCCCTGGGGGGAATTCGCCTGGATCTGTCGATTATGGTCCTGCTATTCATCGTCTTCATCCTGATGTCGATCGTGAGCAGGCTCGGCCAACCGGTAGCTCCGGTGTGACAGAATGGGCCAAGATACCTTGCTAGATCTGCTCGATCTCCAAAAGACGCGTGAAGGGATCCTTCCATGCCGCTGACCCCAGCCGATGTGCACAACGTCGCGTTCAGCAAACCGCCGATCGGGAAGCGCGGCTACAACGAGGATGAAGTCGATGCCTTCTTGGATCTCGTGGAGCAGGAGCTCTCGCGTCTGATCGAGGAGAACGCCGACCTGCGCCAGCGGGTCGCCGAACTCGATGCGGAACTGGCCGACGCCAAGAAGAATCGGCAGGCGGCCCCCGCCACCGTCAAGGCCCCGGTACAGCAGGCCCCGCCGCCTGAACCGATCAAACCCCCGGTGCCCGCACCGCCGCCGGCCCCGATGCCCGCGGCCGCGCCTGCGCCGAAGGATGCCCCCGGCGCCGACGCGAATCTGCAGGCAGCCAAGGTGCTCAGCCTCGCCCAGGAGATGGCGGACCGGCTGACCAGCGACGCGAAGACCGAGGCGGAGAACCTGCTCTCCAACGCGCGGGCGAACTCCGAGCGACTGGTCGGCGATGCCAGGACCCGTTCCGAGGCGATGATCGCGGACGCCCGCCAGAAGTCTGACGCGATGCTGTCGGACGCGCAGACCCGCTCGGACAACCAGCTGCGCCAGGCCAAGGAGAAGGCCGACGCGCTGCAGGCCGACGCCGAGCGCAAGCACACCGAGATCATGGCTACCATCACCCAGCAGCGCAGCGTGCTGGAGAGCCGGATCGAGCAGCTCAAGACCTTCGAGCGCGAGTACCGCGTGCGGCTGAAGTCGTACCTGGAGTCGCAGCTCGAGGAGCTGGAGAACCGTGGCTCGGCGGTTCCGGTGGACGGCGGCGAGGCCTTCGCCGACACGAACACCGCGAGCAACCTCGCGCCCGCGTCGTTCGCCAAGGGCGGCAAGTAATCTCGCCCTCGGCGGTCCTGCGCCGTCGCGAAAGCAGTTGTTCGAGTCGTCTCTAGAGGTAAAGTCGAATCGCCTGGCATGCCCGGCGGACCCAGCCGGACGACGCGTGTCACAGCCCGTGCATGGCCGTAGCGAAGGCGGAGGTACGCCGAGGGGGTCATCATGCTCGTTCTGACACTCGCCCTGGCCGCGATCGGCTTTGCCCTGCTCGTCACGGCGCTGACCACCGGGTCGGTGCTGTGGGCTTGGGGCTGCATCGTCGTCTGCGTCGTCGGCGCGGTGCTGCTGCTGGCGAGCGCGCTTTCCATGCGCAGGCCGGAGAGCGACGCGCCACCGCCGCCGGGGCGGCACGCCAAACGCTGAGGCCGGGCGCGGGAATATCGTTTGCCCGGGCTGGTTAGAATCGAGACAGAACGGCGTCGATCCGGCCATCACCGGGGAGCCTTCGGAAGAACGGCGCCGAGGCGCTCAGTAGAACCGAACGGGTGAGCCCGTCACAGCTCGCAACGAGTGGTCCGGCGGCCCCGGTGGGGCAGGCCAGGACAAACGGGGTGGTACCGCGGTTTCGGCGCACCGAGCGCCGGGGTCGTCCCCGTGCCAACCACTGATACGCGCCTGCGGCGCGGTGGCACGAGGAGACGCATCCGCGATGGCGGACGACAGCAAGAGCGCATACCCCCGCGTGGATCTGGGCGCAGGCTCCGGGGCGAGCTTCCCCGAGCTGGAAGAACGCGTGCTCGACGCATGGGCGGCCGACGACACCTTCCGCGCCGGCATCGAGAACCGTTCGGGTGCAGCGGAGTTCGTCTTCTACGACGGCCCGCCCTTTGCCAACGGTCTGCCGCATTATGGTCATTTGCTCACCGGCTATGTGAAGGATTTGATCCCACGTTTCCAGACGATGCGCGGCAAGCGCGTCGATCGGCGTTTCGGATGGGACTGTCACGGCCTTCCCGCGGAAATCGAAGCGGAAAAGCAGCTCGGTATCACGGACAAATCACAGATCGATGCCATGGGGTTGGCGGAATTCAATGCCGCGTGCAAATCCTCGGTGCTGCGCTACACCGGGGAATGGCGCGACTACGTCACCCGCCAGGCCCGCTGGGTCGACTTCGACAACGACTACAAGACCCTCGATCTCGACTTCATGGAGTCGGTCATGTGGGCCTTCAAGTCGCTCTACGACAAGGGCCTGATCTACCAGGGCTTCCGGGTGCTGCCCTACAGCTGGTACGAGCAGACGCCGCTGTCGAACCAGGAGACCCGCCTGGACGACGCCTACAAGATGCGTCAGGACCCGGCCGTCACCGTCGACATGGCGCTGCGCGTGCCCGATGACCATCCGCTGCGCGAGCTCGACGGCGCCAACGCGCTCATCTGGACCACCACGCCGTGGACCCTGCCGTCCAACCTGGCCGTGGCCGTGCACCCGAACGTGCGCTACGTGCATCTGCGCGCCGCCGACGGCAAGCGCTACCTGCTGGCCGCCGAGCGCGTCTCGCACTACACGCGGGAGTTCGGCGAGGAGCCGCAGGTGCTCGGCGAGTTCGACGGCGCGGCGCTGGTCGGTCTGTCCTACGCCCCGCCCTTCGACTTCTTCGTCGGCCACCCGAACGCGCACCGTGCGCTCGCCGCCGACTACGTGACCACCGATTCCGGCACCGGCATCGTGCACCTGGCTCCCGCCTTCGGTGAGGAGGACATGGAGGTCGCCTCGGCCAACGGCATCGAGATCGTGCAGCCGCTGGATCCGGGCGGCAAGTTCACCTCGATGGTGCCGCCGTACGAGGGCCTGATGGTCTTCGACGCCAACCCGGTGATCATCAAGGACCTCAAGGCCGCCGGAAAGCTGTTGCGCCACGAGACGATCGAGCACTCCTACCCGCACAGCTGGCGCTCCGGGCAGCCGCTGATCTACATGGCGGTGCCGTCCTGGTTCGTCGCGGTCACCAAGTTCCGCGACCGGATGGTCGAGCTGAACAAGCAGATCACCTGGGTGCCCGAGCACATCCGCGACGGCCAGTTCGGCAAGTGGCTGGAGGGCGCGCGCGACTGGAACATCAGCCGCAACCGCTACTGGGGCAGCCCGATCCCGGTGTGGGTCTCCGACGATCCGGCCTACCCTCGCGTCGACGTGTACGGCTCGCTGGACGAGCTCGAGCGCGACTTCGGCGTGCGCCCGACCGACCTGCACCGTCCCATGATCGACGAGCTGACTCGGCCGAACCCCGACGACCCGACCGGCAAGTCGACCATGCGCCGGGTGCCCGAGGTGCTGGACTGCTGGTTCGAGTCCGGCTCGATGCCCTACGCGCAGGTGCACTACCCGTTCGAGAACAAGGACTGGTTCGACGGGCACTTCCCTGGCGACTTCATCGTCGAGTACAACGGGCAGACCCGCGGCTGGTTCTACACCCTGCACGTCCTCTCGACCGCGCTGTTCGACAGCCCCGCCTTCAAAACCGTTGCTGCGCACGGCATCGTGCTCGGTGACGACGGGCTGAAGATGAGCAAGTCGAAGGGCAACTACCCGGACGTGAACGAGGTGTTCCACCGGGACGGCTCCGACGCGATGCGCTGGTTCCTGATGAGCTCGCCGATCCTGCGCGGCGGCAATCTCATCGTCACCGAGCGCGGCATCCGCGAGGGTGTCGGCCACGCGCTGCGTCCGCTGTGGAACGCGTGGACCTTCCTGCAGCTGTACGCCTCGAAGCCCGGCGTGTGGCGCACCGATTCGCCGCACGTGCTGGACCGCTACATCCTGGCGAAGCTGGCGCAAACCCGCGATGTGATGACCGACGCGCTGGAGGTCTACGACATCGCGGGCGCGTGCGAGGAGCTGCGCTCGTTCGCCGACGCGCTCACGAATTGGTATGTGCGCCGGTCGCGTTCGCGTTTCTGGTCGGAGGATCGCGACGCGGTCGACACCCTGCACACCGTGCTCGAGGTGGTGACCAGGCTGGCCGCGCCGCTGCTGCCGCTGATCGCCGAGGTGATCTGGCGCGGGCTCACCGGCGATCGCTCGGTGCACCTGGCCGACTGGCCGAAGGAGGGCGAGCTGCCGGAGGATCCCGAGCTGGTCGCCGCCATGGACGAGGTGCGCACGGTCTGCTCGACGGTGCTGAGCCTGCGCAAGGCCAAGAACCTGCGGGTGCGCCTGCCGCTGGCCGAGGTGACCATCGCGGCGGGCGACGCCGAGCGGTTGCGCCCGTATGCCGACATCATCGCCGACGAGGTCAACGTCAAGAAGGTCGATCTGACCACCGACGTCGCCGTGCACGGTCGCTTCGAGCTGGCGGTGAACGCCCGTGCCGCGGGTCCGCGCCTTGGCAAGGACGTGCAGACGGTGATCAAGGCGGTCAAGGCGGGGGAGTGGTCCGAGGACGCGGCCGGCGTCGTCAGCGCCGCCGGAATCACCCTGCTCCCCGAGGAATACAGCCAGCGGCTGGTCGCCGCCGAGCCCGAATCCACCGCGGCGCTGCCCGGTAACGCGGGTCTGGTGGTGCTGAACTCGGTGGTCACCGAGGAGCTCGAGGCCGAGGGCTGGGCCCGCGACCTGATCCGCGACCTCCAGGAGACGCGCAAGTCGCTCGGCTTGGACGTCTCCGACCGGATCACCGTGGTCCTCGAGGTCCCGGCCGAGCGCCTGGCATGGGCGCAGACCCACCGGGATCTGATCGCGGGTGAAATCCTCGCCACCGCACTCGATTTCGGCCCGGCGGGTGTCGGCGCCGCCGAACTGGTCGGCGGTGTCAAGGCCGCGGTGACCAAGGCCTGAGCCGGTCGTCGGGGTGGGCGTCGTCGTCCACCCCGACGACCCGACTCGACCCGATGGCGGTCGAGGACGCGCAGCGGTAGTGATCTAGATCACACGCTGATGATTTGCTGGAAACCTCTCCTGTTTCCGGAAAGCCCGGCAGAATCGGGCCTGTTGCTGTTGGTACGCAGATCGATCACTGGTGCCGCAGTGATTCTCGTGAGGCATGTTCTACCTGATGTGCGCTGTTCGGCGAGTTATGCGGCCGGATGGGCGCGGAGGTCTGCGGCTCCCCTCCGATGACGAGGGCGGCGCCGCGCGTCAGCGAGGCCGTCAGTCGCGGCCTGTTCGCCGGACCGACAGGAGAGGTGCGTTTCGTGATCGGAAAACCGTTGCGCCGACTATTCGTCGGCCTTGTCGTCACCACGATCGTCACCCTGTTGCTCGCCGGACCCGCCTGGGCCGACACCGGCAGCGCCTCGGGCAGCGGCCCCGGTTCGGCGTCCGGAAGCTCGAGCGGTTCGGCGGCGTTGCCGCTGCCGAGTCCACGCGGCCTCGCCGCACTGGCCATCGCCACGACTCAGACCGGCAAGCCCTACGTGTGGGGCGGCACCGGCCCGCACGGCTGGGACTGCTCGGGGCTCGTCCAGTGGTCGTTCCGGCAGGTCGGCGTCGATATGCCGAGGACGACCTGGCAGCAGGCGACCGCGGGCGTCCCGGTGCCGGTCCGCGCGATGGCGCCGGGCGACGTCGTCGTGCTGAACGACGACGGCTCGCACGTCGGCATCTACGCCGGTTTCGGGCAGATCTTCAACGCCTACGGTCGCGGCGTCCCGGTCGGCCTCGCACCGCTCCGGCAGTTCACGATCTACGCCGTCCGCCGGTTCTGACGGCGCGTAAACCGTTGTGTTCAGGCGAGGTGGTCGGTGGCCAGCCCGCGAAGCAGCGGGCCGTACTCCGGATGCGCCAGCGCCGAGGCGAACTGGGCGACCAGGTAGTCGCCCGGATTGCCGGTGTCGTACCAGCGGCCGCGAATCACCTGACCGAACACCGGATTGTCCGAGGCGTGCACGTTGATGGCGTCGGTGAGGTAGACCTCGCCGGTGCGGTGCTCGTACCAGGCCGCGGTCTGCCTGCGCAGCTCGTCGACGATCCCGGGGGTCACCACGTAGCCACCGATGGCGGCGTAGGCCGACGGCGCGTCCTCGGGCTTGGGCTTCTCCATGAGGCCGGTGATACGCAGCAGGCCGTTGCCCTGATCGTCGGCGACGACCGGGACGCCGTAGCGCTTGGACTCGGCCGGGTTCATCGGCATCAGCGCCAGCACCGGCGCCGCGGTGGCCTCGTAGGCGTCGATGAGCTGCTGTGCGCGCGGCACCTCGGCCACGAACACGTCGTCGGGCCAGAGCACGAGCATCGGCTCGTCACCGGCGTTGCGGGCGGCGTTGAGCACCGGGGTGCCGTTGCCGTAGGGGCCGTGCTGGTCCAGGTAGGTGATGTGGCCGAGGCGGGACAGTTCCCCGACCTCCTCCACGGCGTCGGCGTAGGCGGTCTTGCCGTCCGCGCGCAACTGCGCCACGAGGGCGGGATTGGGGCGGAAGTGGTCCTGGATCAACGACTTTCCGCCGCTGACCACGATGGTGATGTCGGTGATGCCGGAGGCGACCAGCTCGCGGACGGTGTGCTCGATGACCGGCTTGTCGCCGACCGGCAGCATCTCTTTCGGGATGGCCTTGGTCAGCGGGAGCAACCGGGAGCCGATACCGGCCGCCGGGATGACTGCCTTACGGATCTTCATGCGTCCGATCATCACATACGAACCGGCGGGCAAGGCGCGATCCCCGTCGTTCGTTGCCGTGTCGAAAAACCTGGCGCGCGATGTATCGGCCCAGGTCAACGCCGCTGGATCGCGGTGCGGGCGGCGGCAGGGGCGCTCCGCAGATCCCCAGCTATCGATCAGGCAACGCCCAGCCGCCGCGGCGGCGAACCTGTCGGTGCGTTGGCGTAGATTCCGGTCGTGCGGACGGATCGGGCGATGGAGAAGGCGGCGGTCGGCCGCACCTCCAGGCGCTGGGTGCTGCACATAGATATGGACGCGTTCTTCGCCTCGGTCGAGCAGCTGACCCGCCCGACCCTGCGCGGCCGTCCGGTCCTCGTCGGCGGCACCGGAGGGCGCGGCGTCGTCGCGGGGGCCAGCTACGAGGCGCGGGTCTTCGGCGCGCGCTCGGCGATGCCGATGCACCAGGCCAAGCGCCTGGTCGGGGTCACCGCCGTGGTGGTGCCGCCGCGCGGCGCGGTGTACGGGGTGGTCAGCGGCCGGGTGTTCGAGGCGCTGCGCAGCCGCATCCCGGTGCTGGAGACGCTCTCGTTCGACGAGGCGTTCGGCGAACCGGAGGAACTGGCCGGCGCCGACGCGGATCGGGTCTACGAATTCTGCGCGGAGCTGCGCGCGCTGGTGCGCGAGCGCACCGGCCTGGTCGCCTCGGTCGGCGCGGGCAGCGGCAAGCAGCTCGCCAAGATCGCCTCCGGCCTGGCCAAACCCGACGGCATCCGGGTGGTCGCGCCCGACGAGCAGCAGGCACTGCTCGCCGGGCTTCCGGTGCGCAAGCTGTGGGGGATCGGCCCGGTCGCCGAGGGCAGGTTGCGTTCGCTCGGCATCGAGACGGTCGGCGCCTTCGCCGCGCTGCCCGAATCGGAGGCCGTGTCGTTGCTCGGCGGCAGCGTCGGGGCCGCGCTGCACCGGCTGGCCCGGGGCATCGACGACCGGCCGGTCGCCGAGCGCGCCGAGGCCAAGCAGATCAGCGCCGAGAACACCTACGAGACCGACATCGTCACCCTGGCCCAGCTGCGGCCCGCGATCGAGACCATGGCCGCGGCCGCGCACGCCAGGCTCGGCAAGGACGGCCGGGCCGCGCGCACGGTGGTGCTGAAACTGAAGAAGTCGGATATGAGCGTGGTGACGCGCTCGTTCACGCTGCCTTACGCCACCACCGACCTGGTCACGCTGACCACCGCCGCCCAGCGGTCGGCGATCGATCCCGCCGAGCTCGGCCCGATCCGCTTGGTCGGCGTCGGCTTCGGTGGGCTGTCCACGGTGCGGCAGGAGTCGCTCTTCCCGGAACTGGACCAGAGCCCGGCCGACGACACGCTCGATCCCGAATGGGAATCGAGCGAGCCCGCGGCGCCCGCCGCCGAGCCGAGCCCGTCCGCGAGCCTCTGGTACCCGGGAATGGATGTGGCGCACCCGGATTACGGACACGGGTGGGTGCAGGGAGCGGGGCACGGCGTGGTCACCGTGCGCTTCGAGACCAGTTCGACAGGGCCGGGCCCGGCGCGTACCTTCAGCGCCGACGACATCAGTCTGTCCCGGGCGGATCCGCTCGGCAGTCTCGACTGACCGGTAGCCTGATGCCTCGGGCAGTGCCGCCGGTTCTTGGTGGACGCTGCCGCGGTTACGACACGGACCCCTCCTCGAACGCAAAGGACGAGCAGTTGAAGCTTCGTACGACTGGACGCATCGCGATCGCTGGCCTCGCCATCGTTGCCACCCTGGGCCTGACCGCCTGTGGTGGCGACGACTCGAGTGACACCGCCAAGACGACCAAGACGACGACCAGCGCCAAGGCAACCACCGCTCAGGCGAACCTGCCCGCGGTGCCGACCGTGGCGGAGCTGAACGCGCAGCTGCAGAAGGCGCTCGACCCGGCGGTGCCCAACTCGGAGAAGCTGGAGATGGTGCAGGGCGCCGAGGCCGATCCCGAGCTGCCCGGCCGGCTGGCCGAGGCTTACGCGCAGACCGGGGCGAGCGTCGTGGTGACCGAGGTGACCGCCTTCGGCGACACCATCAACGCCAAGGCCAAGATCGTGCTGAACAACCAGGAGAACATCGCCGACGTGCCGTTCGTCGCCGAGGACGGCAAGTGGAAGGTCCAGAAGGCGTGGGCCTGCCAGATGCTGACCGCGCTCGGCCAGCAGTCGACCGCCTGCGCCTGATTCACGGTGTCGCGGCCCGGGCCTGAATCCGGGCCGCGACCAACCCGCTTCCCGGCGGCCGAGTCGGTCCGCCGAAGTGACGCGTTGGCGAGAATCCGCAGATCAGCCGCCTGATTCGCCGGTAGACCCGCGCTCGGAGCGGGCGTCGGGTTTCGCTCTCAGATTCGATCGTTACTATCTGGCCTCGTGGCTGACACGATGGTGTGGGCGGGGCAGCCGTCCGTCGAGGAATCGGGACCCCGGACGGCACAACGGAATACGAGCGGGGGATGGGCGCGGCCCGTCGCTCTGATCGCGGCGTTGGTCGGCGCGCTGTGCGCGGTAGCGGTTCCCTTGCTCCCGATCCGGGTGGACGAGGCGACGCTGTCCTGGCCGCAGGCGGGCTCGGCGCGCAGCGTGGAGGCGCCGCTGGTGGCCTACGCGCCGTCGACCTTCGACGCCACCCTGCCGTGCGCGGCGATCGGCCAGCTGGCCGTCAACGGCGGCACCCTCGCCGCCACCGCGCCCAACGGCGCGCCGGACCGCGAGCGCTACGGCTTTCTCGCGCGGGTGACCACGCCCACCGCCGACGCGCCCGCCCGGCTCGATGTCATCCTGCGCAACCAAGCGCTGCTCAGCACCCCGGTCGATCAGCTGCCCGCCGGTTGCGAGCTGGTGGTGCACGCCGACACCACCAGGGCGACGGCGACCATGCCGGGATTCACCGCGCCCGGCTTCCCCGTGACGCTCGACGGTGATTTCCGCCCGCAGCTCGTCGGCATCTACAGCGATCTGGCCGCCGCCGACGGCGCGACCGTCACCGCGGCCTTGGACACCCGCTTCACCTCCAGCCCGACTCCCGTCAAGCGGGCCGCCATCTGGCTCGCCGTGCTGGCCACGATCGTCGCGCTGGTCGCCCTCTACCGGATCGACCGCGAGGACGGCAGGCGAACCCGCCGCCTGTTGCCGCAACGCTGGTGGACGTTCTCGGTGCTGGACGGCGTGGTGCTCGGCGTGCTGGTGCTCTGGCACTTCATCGGCGCCACCACCTCCGACGACGGCTATCAGTTCGGCATGGCGCGCGCGTCCGGCGCGGCGGGCTACATGTCCAACTACTTCGCCTACTTCGGCGTCCCCGAGAACCCGATCGGCACACCGTATTACGACCTGATCCGGATCATGACCGAGGTGACGACCGCCAGCCCGTGGGTGCGTCTGCCCGCGCTGGCCTGCGGTGTGCTGCTGTGGCTGTTGCTGAGCCGCGAGGTGGTGCCGCGATTGGGCGTGGCGGTGCGGCACGACAAGATCGCGCTGTGGACCGGTGCGCTCGGCTTCCTCGCGGTCTGGCTGCCCTACGACAACGGCCTGCGGCCGGAACCGCCCGTCGCGCTGGGCTTGCTGCTCACCTGGTGTTCGGTGGAGCGCGCCATCGCCACCCGGCGGTTGCTGCCCGCCGCGCTAGCGGTTCTGATCGCGGCGTTCACCGTCACCGCGGGTCCGTCCGGCCTCATCTGTATCGCCGCGCTGCTGTCCGGCCTGCGTCCGGTCGCCAGGATCGTGATGGACAAGGTGGGCTCGGGGACCGTGCGGCAGCGCGTGCTCGGCTACGCGACACTGCTGGCTCCGCTCGGCGCGGCCGGTGTCGTCGTGCTGGCGATCGCGTTCGCCGACCAGCCGCTGGCCGCGGCCTTCGAGATGCAGCGGGTGCACCACGACATCGGTCCCGACGTGCCGTGGTTCCAGGAGTATCTGCGCTACCAGTACCTCTTCCAGGGTGAGGTCGACGGGTCGGTCGGCCGCCGGATCGGCATCCTCGCGATGCTGATCGGCATCGTGGTGTGCGTCGCCGTGCTGCTGCGCAAGGGCGGACGCATTCCGCTCACCGCCGCGGGCCCGTCCCGGCGCATCCTCGGCACAACGGCGGGCGCCCTGCTGCTGATCATGGTCACGCCGACCAAGTGGACTCACCACTTCGGCGTGTTCGCCGGTGTCGCGGGCTGCGTGGCGGTGCTGACCGCGATGGCGGTCGGCCCCAAGGTGCTGCGGTCGCCGCGCAACCGCGCGCTGTTCGCCGCGCTGATCGCGTTCCTGCTCGCGCTGGTGTTCTCCGGGCCCAACGGCTGGTGGTACGTCTCCGCGTACGGGATGCCGTGGTGGGACAAGCCGCCGTCGGTGGCCGGGCTGATGCTGAACAATGTGTTCCGGCTGATCGCGGTCGTGCTGCTCGCGGTGGCCGCCTGGTGGCATGTGCACGCGCCGGAACCCGGTACACCGCAGCGGGTTTCGCGACTCGGGTGGCGGATGTCGCTGCTGCCTCCGTTGACCGTCGCGCTTGCGCTGCTCGTGGTGTGGGACATCGGGTCCTTCGCCAAAGCGGCGGTGGCGCAGGGCAAGTCGTTCTCGCTGGCGCGGTCGAACATCGAGGCGGTGACGGGGAAGCCGTACGGGCTCGCCGGTCACGTCCTGGTCGAGACCGACCCGAACGAGGGGATGCTCGCGCCGCTCACGGGCGACGCGCAGAGCACGCTCGCGGGCGACGCGACCGGCTTCACGCCGGGCGGAGTGGCCGAGGATCTGCGGGCCGACGACGAGGGCAGCAGCTCGACCGGCAGCATCGCCGACGCGCTCGCGACCAAGTCCTCCTCGGACGACGAAGCCGGAACAGCCACCGCCGCATTGCCTTTCGGTCTCGATCCGGCCCGGGTACCGGTGCTCGGTAGCTACCGTTCCGGTGACGCGGGTCCGGCCGAACTGACCACCGGCTGGTACCGGCTGCCCGATCCGGGCGACCGCGCCGGGATCATCGCGCTGAGCGCCGCGGGCCGCATCTGGTCGGTGGACGCCGACGGTGTGGTGACGCCCGGCCAGTCGTTGCAGATCGAGTACGGTGCAACGGATTCCGCGTCCACGGCGCAGCCGATGGGCCGGGTCGTCCCGATCGACATCGGACCGGCGCCGTCGTGGCGCAACCTGCGGGTGCCGTTCGCCGGCATTCCGGCGCAGGCCGACGTGATCCGTCTGGTCGCCGTCGACCGCGACCGCAATCCGAAGCAGTGGCTGGCGGTGACGCCGCCCCGAGTGCCGCAGACCAAGACGCTGAACGAAGTGGTCGGCACGACGCCCGCCCTGGTGGACTGGATGGTCGGGCTGCAATTCCCCAACCAGCGGCCGTTCGATCACCGCGACGGCATCGCGGAGGTCCCCGGCTACCGCATCCTGCCCGACCGGCCAGGCGCCGCCGTCACCAACCTGTGGCAGAGCCACGACAGCGGCGGTCCGCTCGGCTGGACCGGAATGCTCTTGCGCGCGAGGTCATTGGCCACGTATCTGAACGAGGACTGGGACCGCGACTGGGGTGATCTCCAGCTGTTCACGCGCATCGATGACAGCGCCGTCCCGGCCGAGCCCGCGATCATCCAGCGGGATCACTCCGGGCTGTGGAGTCCGGGACCGATCAACACGAACTACTGAGAGCCCGCCGATCCGGTGCGCATCCGCGTGGGTGCGCGCCGGATCGGCTGTTCGGAGTTGGCTCGCGGAGGTGGGGACGCCGAGTAGCGGGGTGGACCTGGCGGAGGAGCGACCGGCCCTGGCGCGCTCAGGCGGCGCTGTTCGCCTTGACGATGCGGGTCGCGAGGGCGACCAGGTCCTCGCCGGTCAGGCCGGGGTAGCCGTGCAGCATGGTGCGCCAGTGGGCGGGGACGGCGGAAGCGCCCCACCGCGCGCCGAGCAGCCCGCCGGCGATGGCGGCGGTGGTGTCGGTGTCGCCGCCGGCGCGGACGCAGAGTTCGAGCGCCAGCGGGAGGTGCTCGGGACCGGAGGCGTCGGCGGTGGTGATCGCCCACCAGGCGGTCTGTAGCGCGTGCACGACCCAGCCGTTGTTCGGAAAGTGCGCGGGCGCACCGTTTTCGGCCTGATCGAGCAGCCGGTTCCAGTAGTCGGCGCTGTCGGTGGCGGCGACGTACTCGCGGACGCCGTCGAAGGTCGCGGTGAGCACCGCGTGCCGGACGGCGTAGGTCCAGATCTTGCACGCCTCGACGGCCTGCTGATCGTGATGGGTGAGCAGGCCGACCGCGCCCGCCATTCGCACGCACTCCGCGGCGTCGTCCAGGTAGCACAGCGCGATCGGGGCGGTGCGCATCAGCGAACCGTTCCCGCCGGTCAGCCCGTCCAGCGACATGGCCTGCTGGTGCATGGCCCGCGCCGAGGCCGGTCGCGCGGCGAGCACCCGGTTGGTCTGGACGCCGATATCTTTGGGGTCGGAGTCGTACCATCGCACGAAACCCGCTGCCACCGCGTCGATTTCGAGTCCCGGGCCGTCCGCGGCGGCCTGGGCGATGGCCAGCGCCATCGCGGTGTCGTCGGTCCATTCGCCGGGCGCCCAGTCGAACGCGCCGCCGCCGATCATGTCGATCTCCTGCTCCGGACCGGGCCGGGTGAACTCGTATCCGGCGCCGAGCGCGTCGCCCGCCGCGGTGCCGAGCAGCACACCGGCCGCTCTGTCGAGTCGCCCGTCGTCCAGCATCGTGAAAACCCCTCCGGTCCCGCGTCGATCGCGGCAAATGTACCGGGCCGCCGGGCGCGGGCCCGCTGTCGAATCGGACAAGCGTCGGCCGCGTTCTCTGTGCCGATACGACGAAAGTCCGGTCCCCGCGGTCGATTCGGCCGCGGCGGTGGTGGCCCGCACGCATACGTCCGCCTATGGCGGCGTGGGCGTCGCGGTGCGTGTTCAGCGGTGATACGGGCGCTTCCCATCGCGCCGGACCGGGGATGGCGCCGTGCTCAGGGTGCGGGCGTTTCGGCGGGCGACACCGGAGCCGGTGCGCGCCGACCTCGCCGGGCGCGCAGCAGGGCGTCGGTGGTGAAGATCGCCAGCGCGGCCCAGATGAGCCCGAAGCCGGCCCAGCGGGACGCGGGCATCGGTTCGTGCACGACGGCGACGCCCCAGGCCATCTGGAGCGCCGGGGTGAGATATTGCAGCAAACCCATGGTGGACAGCGGAACTCGCTGCGCGGCGATGGCGAACAGCAGCAGCGGCACCAGCGTGACCGGTCCGGTCGACATCAGCAGCGCGGCGTGCCCCGCGCCGGAGGTGAACTCGCTGCGGCCGGTGA
Source organism: Nocardia bhagyanarayanae (assembly GCF_006716565.1). Taxonomy (NCBI): domain Bacteria; kingdom Bacillati; phylum Actinomycetota; class Actinomycetes; order Mycobacteriales; family Nocardiaceae; genus Nocardia; species Nocardia bhagyanarayanae. Next base: position 797,537 of record NZ_VFPG01000002.1, read on the forward strand.
ACAACAGCACGAGGACGAACGCGAGCGCGAACGGCGCGGCGACGATGCCCTCGGCCGCGATACCGCGCAGCGCGTCGAGCCTGATGACCTTCTTCACCAGTCCGTACAGCGCGAACGAGCAGGCAAGGGCGAGAGCGATCACCGGCGGCCTGCCGTAGTCGACGGTGAGCACCGCGACCGCCGCAGCTCCCAGCCCGAGCGCGGCCCACTGCGCCCGCCGCAGCCGCTCCCGGAAGATGATCACCCCGAAGCCGACGGTCACCAGCGGGTTGACGAAGTATCCGAGCGCGCACTCCACGACGTGCCCGGAGGTGACGCCGTAGACGTAGACGCCCCAGTTGATCGAGATCGCCGCCGAGGCGAGCGCGGCCAACCGCCAGGTCCGCGCGCCGATGCCCGCCATCTCGCGCAGCCGTCCGGTGACGACGAGCACGGCAAGCACCACCGCGAGCGTCCACAGGATCCGCTGCGCGAGCACCTCCACCGCGCTCGCGAACGCGAGCAGACCGAAGAACGCGGGAAACAAACCCCATATCAGATAGGCACTGGTGCCGAAGGCAACACCGGGGATGGATCTGATTCGCCGCACCGTGCCAGGTTAGTGTGCGGGCGTTGTTCATGGGATGAATTATCGGTGCGTGTGGTCTAGGGAAGACGTTCGCTCGGCACCGCCCTATTACGCTGACGAGCATGTCGATAACCGTGCAGGCAGCGGGCGCCACCGGGCTCACCGCGGCCGAGGTCGAGCAGCGTCGCCGCGACGGACTCACCAACGATGTGCCGGACCGGGCCAGCCGCTCGGTACGCGACATCGTCCGCGCCAACGTCTTCACCAGGATCAACGCGATCCTCGGCGTGCTGTTCATCCTGGTGCTGTCGACCGGTTCGATCATCGACGGCATGTTCGGCCTGCTGATCGTGGCCAACAGCGCGGTCGGCATCATCCAGGAGGTCCGCGCGAAGCGGACGCTGGACCAGCTGGCCATCGTCAGCCAGGCCAGGCCGACCGTGCGACGCGACGGCGTCGCGCACGAGGTCGCGCCGAAGGACGTGGTGCTCGACGACCTGATCGAGCTGGGTCCCGGCGACCAGATCGTGGTGGACGGCGTGGTCGAGGAGTCCGCGCTGCTGGAGATCGACGAGTCGCTGCTCACCGGCGAGGCCGATCCGATCGACAAGGCCATCGGCGCGGAGGTGATGTCGGGCAGCTACGTGGTGTCCGGTTCCGGCGCCTACCGCGCCACCAAGGTCGGCCGCGACGCCTACGCCGCGAAGCTGGCCGAGGAGGCGAGCAAGTTCACCCTGGTGCACTCCGAGTTGCGCAGTGGCATCGACAAGATCCTGAAGTTCATCACCTACCTGCTGATCCCCGCCGGACTGCTCAGCATCTACAACCAGCTGTTCTCCAGCGGCGAGAGCTGGCGGCCCGCGGTGACGGGCATGGTGGCCGCGCTGGTTCCGATGGTGCCCGAGGGCCTGGTGCTGATGACGTCCATCGCGTTCGCGGTAGGCGTGGTGCGACTCGGCCGCCGTCAGTGCTTGGTCCAGGAGCTGCCCGCCATCGAGGGCCTGGCCCGCGTGGACGTGGTGTGCGCGGACAAGACCGGCACGCTGACCGAGAACGGCATGCGGCTGTCGGACCTCGAGATCATCGACGGGTTCGACGACGGCGAGGTGCGCAAGGCGCTGGCCGCGATGGCGGGCGACGACCCGCGCCCCAACGCCAGCGTGCAGGCCATCGCCGAGGAGCTGACCGACCGCCCCGGCTGGCAGCACACCGCGGTCGCGCCGTTCTCCTCGGCCAAGAAGTGGAGCGGCTTCTCCTACGGCGAGCACGGCGACTGGCTGCTCGGCGCGCCCGACGTGCTGCTGGACCCGGGCTCGGAGGAGGCGCGCACGGCCGAGGAACTCGGCTCCTCGGGCCTGCGCGTCCTGCTGCTCGCGCGGAGCGACCGTCCGGTGGACGCGCCCGACGCGCCGGGCGCGGTGCGGCCCGCGGCGCTCGTCGTGCTGGAACAGAAGATCCGGCCCGATGCCCGCGACACCCTCGATTACTTTGCCAGCCAAGACGTTTCGATCAAGGTTATCTCCGGCGACAACGCCGTCTCGGTGGGTGCGGTGGCGTCCTCGCTCGACCTGCCCGGCGGCGATCACGCCGTCGACGCGCGCCGGTTGCCCGAGGACCGCGAGCAGCTGGCCGACGTGCTCGAGCACGAGACCACTTTCGGCCGGGTCCGGCCGGATCAGAAGCGCGCGATGGTCGGTGCGCTCCAGTCGCGCGGCCACACCGTCGCGATGACCGGCGACGGCGTGAACGATGTACTGGCGCTGAAGGATTCCGATATCGGCGTCGCCATGGGCGCGGGCAGCCCGGCGACCCGCGCGGTCGCGCAGATCGTGTTGCTGGACAACAAGTTCGCGACGCTGCCCTACGTCGTCGGCGAGGGTCGCCGGGTGATCGGCAACATCGAGCGCGTCTCGAATCTGTTCCTCACCAAGACCGTGTACTCGGTGCTGCTCGCGTTCCTGGTCGGTCTGGCGGGCGTCGGCTCGCAGATCTTCGACTACGAGCCGATCGGTTATCCGTTCCTGCCGCGCCACGTCACCATCGCCGCCTGGTTCACCATCGGCATTCCGGCGTTCATCCTCTCGCTCGCGCCGAACAACGAGCGCGCACGCACCGGATTCGTCTCGCGCGTCATGCGTTTGGCGATCCCGTCCGGCGTGGTGATCGGCGTCGCGACATTCGTGGCGTACCTCATCGCCTACGCGGGACCGGAAGCCAGCGAGACGCAGAAGGAGCAGGCGGGCACCACCGCGCTCATCACGCTGATCATGATCGCGGTGTGGGTGCTCGCCATCGTCGCCCGGCCGTACGTGTGGTGGAAGGTGGTGCTGATCGCGGCGTCGACGGGGGCCTACATCGTGCTGTTCACGGTGCCGTTCACCCGCGAGTTCTTCAAGCTCGACCCCTCCAACGTGGCGCTCACCACCTCGGCGTTCATCTGCGGCGCGATCGGCATCGTGCTGGTGGAGGCGATCTGGTGGATCAGCGCGGCGTTGCACGGCGAGCGACGCAGGCTCATCCCGGCCACGCCGGGCGGCAGCGCGTAACCCGCCCACCTGCACGGTTCCGGCGCGAGAAGCCTTGTGCGAAGCGGTCATTCGGAGTTGGAGTACCTTCTCCGAATATGGAGGTACTGCTGCACCAGATCGACGCGTTCGCCGACGCACCGTTCTCGGGCAATCCGGCGGCCGTGATGCCGCTGACGTCGTGGTTGCCGGATGAGCTGCTGCAAAACCTGGCCGAGGAGAACAACCTCGCCGAAACCGCGTTCTACACCTCGCAGTTACCTCCGGAGGCGGCCGGCCCGCCCGTGGATCACCCGGTGTTCCACCTGCGCTGGTTCACCCCGGCGGCGGAGGTCGACCTGTGCGGGCACGCCACCCTCGCCGCCGCGGCTCAGGTCTTGGAGGACATGCATCCCGGCGCCGACCGGGTGAGCTTCTTCACCAGAAGCGGCTGGCTGCACGTCGATCGCACCGACGACGACGAGTACGTGCTCGACCTGCCGACGGTCGCCTCCGTCGAGGTGGAACCCGACCCGGCGCTGGTGGCGGCGTTGGGTGTGACGCCGGTGCGCGCGTTCTCCGGCACCGACGAGGTCGTCGTGCTCTCCTCGGAAGACCAAGTGCGCCAGGCCCGTCCGCTGTTGAGCGCCTTTCCGCCGCTGCCGCGCGCCGCCGTCCTCACCGCCCGAGGTGCGGAAGCCGATTTCGTCTCACGGGTTTTCGCGCCCGGTGTCGGCGTGCCGGAGGATCCGGTCACCGGATCGGCGCACGCCCAACTCGTTCCGCTGTGGGCCGCCGAACTCGGGCGCACCGAGCTGACGGCCCGTCAGCTGTCCCGCCGCGGAGGTGCACTGCGCTGTGCGCTGGTCGACGATCGGGTCCTGCTCCTCGGCCGCTGCCGCCGGTATCTCGATGGAGTGGTGACCCTGCCGGACTGACGGACGCCTCGGCCGTGCGCGGGCCGACGTCGGCCCGCGCACGGTTCGTCGAGACGAGAGTCACTGGTTGTGACTACTGTGCCGCCACGGTCTCCGAATGCCGGGGCGTGGGCGGAACGGCGGGTCCCGACATCCGGGACGGCCACCACACTCGATCGCCCGCGATCAGCGTGAGCGCCGGAACAAGGACCGATCGAACCAGCAGGGTGTCCAGCAGGACGCCGAAGGCCACCGCGAAGCCGAGCTGGGCCAGCGAGACCAGCGGCAGGGTCACCAGCACCGCGAAGGTGGCGGCCAGCACGATGCCCGCGGAGGTGATCACGCCGCCGGTGACCGAGAGGCTGCGCAGGATGCCCGCCCTGGTGCCGTGCCGCACCGACTCTTCCCTGGCCCTGCTGACCAGGAAGATGTTGTAGTCCACGCCGAGGGCGACCAGGAACAGGAAGGCCAGCAGGACAAGCCCGGAATCCAGGCCGTCGAAGCCGAACAGGTGCTCGAAGGCGAAAACGCTTGCGCCGAGCGCGGATCCGAACGACAGCACCACGGTGAGCACCAGTCCGACGGGTGCGGCCAGCGATCGCAACAGCAGACCGAGGACCGCGGTGACCACGAGCAGCACCAGCGGGATCACCACCCACCGGTCGCGCGCCGACGCCGTCGCGATGTCGCGGTTCGCCGCGCTGGGGCCGCCGACCACGGTGCCCGGCGCGACCTCGCCCAGGGTGTCGCGCAACCGCTCGATGGTCGCGGTCTCGGCGGCGGAATCGGCCGGGTCGCGCGGGATCGCGACGAGCTCGCCGACGATCGGCCCGGACCGTCCCGCTTCGACCGCGCCGATGCCGGGATCAGCCGCGACCGCCGACATGGCCGCGTCGCGAACGCCGTTGGGCGCGAGGACGAGCAGCGGCGTGCCCGCGCGGTCCGGGAAGTGCGCGGCGATCAGCGACTGCCCTGCGACGCATTCCGGGGTGTCGACGAACTGGTCGGCCCGTCCCAGCGAGGCGGTGTTGCCGAGCAGTCCCAGGCTCAGCAGCGCCAGCACCGCGACCGAGGCGAGCGCCGAGACCACCGGCTTGCGGGCGATGGTCGCCCCGATTCGGTCCCAAATGGTCTCGGCGGCGGTCGTTTCGGCCCGCACCCGCGGCACCCGCGGCCAGAAGATCCAGCGCCCGCACACCATCAGCAGGGCGGGGAACAGTGTCACCATCACGGCGAGCGTGCACACGATGCCCGCCGCGCCGACCGGACCCATGCCCGCGGCATTGTTCATGTCGGCGGCCAGCAGGCACAGCAGTCCGAGGCTGACGGTGGCGGCGGACGCCGCGATCGCGGGGACCGAGCGCCGCAGCGCCGCCAGCATCGCCGCGCCCACCTCGATGCGGCGGTGCAGTTCCTCGCGGTAGCGCGCGACGATCAGCAGCGCGTAATCGGTGCCGACGCCGAACACCAGAATGGTGAGCACCGCGGCGCTCTGATCGTTGACGGTGACGTCGAATGCCTTGGCCAGCCCGTAGACCGCCGCCATGGACAGCACGGTGGCCCCCGCGACGGCGACCAACGGCACCAGCCACAGCAGCGGGCTGCGGTAGGTCAGCAGCAGGATGACGGTGACCACGAGGGCGGTCACCAGGAGCAGCCGCTCATCGATGCCCTCGAACGCGCCCTCGAAATCCGCTTGCAGCGCACCGGGTCCGGCGACCTGGACGGTGAGTCCGTCGGGATGCTCGGCGACCGCCGCGCGGAACTCTTCGATGTATTCCGCCGCCTCACCGTGTGATTCGCCCACCGCGACCGGAAACAGCAGCGCCGCACCGTCGTCGGAGGACAGCGGCCGCTCGGGTCCCCCTTGCGTGCCGTACTTAGTGCGCAGCGCGGCGTAGTGCGCGGCGGCGGTGGCTCGATCGGCCTCCGTGACGCCGCTCGCGCGGTGATACACCACCAGGAAGACACTCTCGGTGCCGCCGGGCAGGGTGGTCTCCAGCTCGGCCGCCATCGTCGACTGCGCCGAGGCGGGGAGGTAGTCGATCTCCCGGTCGGACTTCACGTCGTCCAACCCGCCTGCCCACGGTGTCAGCGCGGCGAGCACCGCGATCCACAGGCCGATGAGCAACCACGCTCTGCTCTTCATCCCCATTACTGTCTCCTTGTTTCGGACATGGCAAGCAGCGTCGCGGGAACGCGGATCGAAAGCGTCCGCCCCGGGAAGGCTGTTGGAGATACGCCGCGCGGAGTACACCGGCCGGGCCGGGCTGCCGGAGAATGGCGGGATGAACAGACGGTGGGTGGCCGACGGCGCGCTGGCCGGTGCGCTGCTGATCGTCGAGCTGATCGCGGCGGGACCGCTCGCGGACCCGCGCCCGCTGAACGCCTTCGGCGCGGTGCTGCTCACAGTGTCGACCGCGGTGCTCGTGGCTCGCCGCAGCCGGCCGCTCGGGGTCTTGCTCGCGCACTTGGCGTTGGCGATTCCATACCACGCCAACGAGTTTCCGCACGAGGCCGTGGTGCCCGCGACCATCGTGGCGCTCTACACGGTGGCCAGATACGGCACCCGGGCGCGGACAGCTTCGGTGATCGCGGGGGTTCTCCTGTTCGGCGTTGGTGGAATCTTGTTGTCGCGCACCGGAAACGAGAACACGGCGCTCCAGGCGTTCGGCGCCGTCGGCTGGATCGTGCTGGCCTGCGTGGCGGGCGAGGCGGTTCGGCTGCACCGCGCCTACATCGCCGAGGCGCTGGACCGGGCCGAGCGCGCCGAACGCTCGCGCGACGCCGAGGCGCGCAGGCAGGTGGCGGAGGAACGGCTGCGCATCGCCAGGGATCTGCACGACCTGCTCGCCCACACCATCACGGTGATCCAGGTGCAGGCCGGGGTGGCCGCGCACCTGCTCACCGAGGGGCGGGCCGACCGGACCACCGTCGTCGCCGCCCTCGACACCATCGCGGACGCGTGCGCCGACGCGCGCGCCGAATTGGCCGCGACCGTTGGCGTCCTGCGCACTCCGGGCGGGGAACCCCGCGGCCCGCTGCCCGCCCTTGCGCAGCTGTCCGTGCTGGCCGAACCGGCCGAGGCGGCGGGTGCGGTTGTCGAGTTCGAGACGACGGGCGAGGTGCGTGCGCTCGCGCCGACCGTCGAGATGGTCGCCTACCGGATCGTGCAGGAGGCCCTCACCAACGTCGCCAAACACGCGCGGGCCACCCGCGCCGCGGTGCGCCTCGATTACGAGGCCGATAGGCTGATCGTGCGCGTCACCGACGACGGTCGCGGAGCCTCGGTCGGTGCAGCGGGTTTCGGCATTCGCGGCATGATCGAGCGGGCCGAGGCGGTCGGAGGTTCGCTCCGGACGCTCGGCACGGACGCGGGTTTCGCCGTGATCGCCGAGCTGCCGATTCCGGGAGTGCCCGAAGCCGTTGGCGCGGTGGCTGATTCGCCTGGCTCGTCGGGTGATGCGCGACGGGGCGGCGCGCAGGCACCGATGGGCGACCTCGGCCGGGGTGGGATGGGCGCGCAGAATGTCGGCGTGCAGGTGGATGGCGGTAGCGGGCGGTCGCACGGGGATATCTCGGGCGGCGTCGGTGTGCGGGGCGGCGTGCAGGCACTGAGGGGCGACGGTGGGCGATCTGATGACGGGGAGGCCCGTCCGGACGGGATGGACGCGCGGGATGTCGGCACGCAGGAGGATGGCAGTAACGGAGTTCCCCGCGGCGTGGGCGTGAGCGGCATCGGCGTGCTGCCGATAGACGACGTCGACCGATCCGATGGTGAGGACGACGGCCGAGGTGGGATGGACGCGCATGACATCGGCTGGCGGCTGGACTGCGGTGGCGGGCGGTGGCGCGGGGATATCGCGGGCGGCGTCGATGTGCGGGGCGGCGTGCAGACATCGATGGGTGACGGCGGGCGATCTGATGACCGGGAGGCAGGTCGGGGCCGGATGGATGCGCGTGACGGCGGCAGGCAAATGGACGGCGGTACCGGGGTACGCGGCTCCGGCGACGGCGGCGTTCGGGCGTACGGCGGTGGCGGGCGGTGGCGAATCACGGGCGGTGTCGGCGTCCAAGGCAGCGGGCAGGTGTCGGCGGGCGACGGTGATCGGAGCGAGTCCGCCGGAGTGGCATCGTGATTCGGGTGCTGCTGGCCGATGATCAGGCTCTGGTGCGCGGTGCGTTCGCGCTGTTGGTCGCGTCCGCGCCCGATATGACGGTGGTGGGGGAGGCGGCGACCGGGCGGGAGGCGGTGGCGATGGCTCGTGCCGAACGGGCCGATGTGGTGGTGATGGACATCCGCATGCCGGATCTGGACGGCATCGCCGCGACCACGTCCATCGCCGCGGACGAGAATCTCGCGGGCGTCCGGGTGCTGGTGCTCACCACCTACGACACCGACGACAACGTGCTGGCCGCCCTGCGCGCGGGTGCGAGCGGGTTCCTCATCAAGGACACCAAGCCCGCCGCGCTGCTGGACGCGATCCGCACGGTGGCGGCCGGGGAGGCGCTGCTGTCGCCGAGCGCGACCGCCGCCGTCATCGCGCGGGTGAGGTCCGCGCCCGATCCCGCGCCGCGCCCCACGCTGGGCGCGCTCACCGATCGCGAACTCGATGTGCTCGTCCTCGTCGCGCGCGGCCTGACCAACGCCGAGATCGCCGAGACCCTCGTGCTCAGCCCGCTGACGGTGAAGACCCACGTCAGCCGCATCCTGGCGAAACTGCTCGCCCGTGACCGCGTCCAGCTCGTCATCGCGGCCTACGAGGCGGGCCTCGTCACGCCCGCCACCTGAGAACCCCTGCGGCGGATTCGGCGCGCGTGCCCGTCCGTTGCGGACTGCGCCAGGTCTCGCAGTGCTGGTGGCCTGACGGCTGTGAGGTTGTTGCGCCGGGGCTTATGGTGCTGGCCTGTCGGTTGCGACCTGTCCGCGTTATCTCGCGCCTGCTCGTCGGCGATGGGCCTGTGCGCCGAGCTTGGTAGCGCTTGCCGGTCGGCTGTGCGCCGGATGTCGCGGCGCTTCCTGCCGGTTCTGGGGCAGTACGGAGTCGCGCTGAGCTGCCGGTCAGTTGTCGGGGACCGGGGCGTCGTCCGGTCCGGGGACCACGGCGTCGGTGTGTTCCGGCAGCAACGGGCTGACCGCGAAGTGGCCCGCGACCGCGTCGGCGGGCAGGGCTTCGATCGCGCGGATGCCGTTGGTGGCGGCCAGGTTTCGCAGCTCCGGTAGGGTTCCGCGGACGACCAGGCCTACGGTGCAGGCGCATCCGGCTCGCAGGCGGGAGATGGAGACCGTCATGACCCGCGTGTAGCGCTCGCCGATCGCGCCGGTGCGCTCGAGCTGGTCCTGCACCTGCCAGGCGGCCGCGTCGGCGGACGCCACGGCCACCGCGTCGCCCGCGGGCACCTGCACCGCGACCAGCGGCGTCTGCACGCGCGGAATCGGAACCCGGTACAGCACTTGGCCGATACGCAGACCACCGCTGTGCGCGGGAATCGCCTGCGGCGCGATCGGTTCGGTGAACGAGACCAGCGCCCAGTGCTGCTCGGTGTCGGTTCCGGAGAGCGAATCCCTCGCTCTGGCAAGGTATTCGGCGACCGGCTCGGCGTGGTCGGGGCCGAGGCGATCGGAGCCGACGCCGAGCTCGCGCGGCGGATTCAGCGCACCGAGCACGGCCATGAATCCGATGACGCCGACCGCCAAGATTCCAGCGAGCGGGGCCCGCAGCATGCGTCCGCGGCCCCCTTCGCCGGCGCGCGTATGGTTCGTTGCCGGGCCTTCGGGTCCGCCCGCGGCGCCACTTTCGTGACGATCCGTACCGGACTCCGACCGCTCACGCATTGCGCAGGACGTCCAGCGCGTTCTTCAGATCGTCCGGGTACTCGCTGGTGATCTCCACCCAGCGTCCGTCGGCGGGGTGGGCGAAGCCGAGCGAGCGGGCGTGCAACCACTGCCGTTCCAGGCCGAGGCGTTCGGCGAGGCGCGGGTCGGCGCCGTAGGTGAGGTCACCGCAGCAGGGATGCCGGATCGCCGAGAAGTGCACGCGAATCTGGTGGGTGCGGCCGGTCTCCAGGTGGATGTCCAGCAGGCTGGCCGCCTGGAACGCCTCGACGGTGTCGTAGTGGGTGACGCTCGGCCGTCCGTCCGCGGTGACCGCGAACTTCCAGGCGTCGCCCCTGGCGCGGCCGATGGGCGCGTCGATCGTGCCGCTGCTCGGATCGGGATGTCCCTGCACCAGCGCGTGATACCGCTTGTCGACGGTGCGTTGCTTGAACGCCCGCTTGAGCACGGTGTAGGCGTGCTCGGACTGGGCGACCACCATCACACCGGAGGTGCCGACGTCCAGTCGGTGCACGATGCCCTGGCGCTCGTGCGCGCCGGAGGTGGAGATCCGGTATCCGGCCGCGGCCAGCCCGCCGACCACGGTGGGGCCCGTCCAGCCGACGCCGGTGTGCGCCGCGACGCCGACCGGCTTGTCCACCGCGACGATGTCGTCGTCGGCGTAGAGGATCTTCATGCCCTCCACCGGTTCGGCCTCGATGGTGAGTTCGCGCTTGGGCTCGGGGAATTCGACCTCCAGCCAGGCGCCGGCGACGAGCCGGTCGGACTTGCCCGCCGGCACGCCGTCGAGCTGGACCGAGCCCTCGGCGGTGAGCGCCGCCACCGCAGTCCGCGACAGCCCGAGCAGCCGGGAGAGGCCCGCGTCGACCCGCATGCCGTCGAGCCCGTCGGGCACGGGCATGGTTCTGGTCTCTCTCATGCCGCGTTCTCCTCTCCGGTGCTGCCCGGCATGTCCTTGTTCGGCTCAGTCTTGTTCGGCTCAGTCTTCTGCGGCCCGTCCTTGCCGGGTTCGGTCTCGGCGGGCGGTTCCGGCCGCGGCGTCGCCGCGCGCTCCTCGTCCTCGTCGCGGCCGGTCCGGGTGCCGTCGGGCTCGAACCCGAACACGGTCAGCACCACGAGCAGGATCGCGCCGCAGACGATCGCCGAGTCCGCCACGTTGAACACCGGCCACCAGCCGATCGCGACGAAGTCGACGACGTGGCCCTGCAATGGTCCCGGCGCGCGGAAGAGCCGGTCGACCAGGTTGCCGAGCGCGCCGCCGAGCACCATGCCGAGTCCGATCGCCCACCACAGCGAGCGCAGCGTGCGCCCGATGCGGATCACGCCGATCACCACGGCCGCGGCGACCAGCGTCAGCAGCCAGGTCATGCCGGTGGCCATGGAGAACGCGGCGCCGGGATTGCGCACCAGGGTGAACCGCGCGAAATCGCCGATCAGATACACGGGCTCGCCCGGCCGGAGGTTGGCCACCGCGATCGTCTTGGTGAGCAGATCGAGGCCGAACAGCACCGCGGCGATGATCAGCAGGGTCCGCAACCGTAGCGGCTGGGTCGTCTTTCGCGCCGGGTCGGCGGTGTTGTCCTCGGGCGGCCGGTCGTCACTCACGCCGATCATCATCTCTCGAGCGCCGCGGGCGCCGCGCCGCGCCTCCTCGCGCGTGTTCGCAACGCGCCCGGCGGCACGCAAGGCGAATGTCCCAGCTGACACTCAGGAAGCGGTCGTATCGTGTTGCTCGTGACGGTGTTGTCTTCTTCTCACCTGCCCCGGTTCGCGCGCTCGAGTGTGTTGCTCGTCGTGCTCGCGGTCGGGCTTTCCGCCTTCGGCGTCGCCTGCGGCGACGACACCGAGGCGCCCGCGGCCACCGAAGGGACCGAGCCGCTCGGCATGCCCAAGGAAGTGACCGTGCCGATCTCGGCCGCGGCGGCCACGCTCCTCTCGCCCGGCGCCGAGCCGCGCGATGTGCTGCGGCCGCATTTCGTCGTCGGCACCGACCAGCGGGTGACCCTGCGCACCGATCACCGCATCGAGCAGCAGATCAACGATCAGCCCAAGCGCGACTTCTCCACGCCCGCGCTGACCATCCCGATGACCGCCGAGACCAGCGCGGAGGGCGTCGACCTCGTCATCGGCGCGGTGTCCACGCCCGACCCGCTGTTGAACAAGGCGCTCACCGCCGCCGACGGCTCACACGCCGGCTTCGATTTCAGCGACGACGGCGCCATCACCGCGCTGCGGCTCGCGCCGTCACCGGACACCTCCAACGCCGCGCGCGCCGCGCTGGAGCAGGCGTTCTACCAGGCCGTGTACCGCTCGATCATGTTCCCCGACGAGCCCGTGGGCGAGGGCGCGGTATGGACCGTGCACCAGGAGGTGACCGGCGGCGTGACGCTCGACCAGATCACCACCGCGACGCTCACCGAGCGCGACGGTGACCGGCTCACCATCCACCTGAACGTGACGCAGACCCCGAAATCCTCGAAGTGGTCGCTGCCCAACAACGCGGGCACCCTCGACATCGAGGACTACGTGATGCAGGGCACCGGGACCATCACCGTCGACCTCGGATTGCCGCTGCCGGTGGCGGGCTCCATCACCGTCGGCGGTCATCAGGCCTACCGTGATCCGCGCAGCGCGAGCATGTTGCAGCAGACCATCACCACGCAGGTCTCGTGGGCGGAGTGAGACGCGGCCTGCTGCTCGCGGTGGTGAGCGCGGCGGTGGTCGCGGGCTGCGGATCGGAGCGGGAGGAACCGTCCGCGCCCGACCTACCGCCGCTCGGTCCCGCGGTCGCGGCCGCTTCGGTGCCGGGTCCGCCGCTGACCGATCCGAACGAGCTGGCCCGCCGCCTGCTCGGGCCCGCCGACCTGCCCGGCATGACGCCGGTGCTCGATACCCGCTCCCCGGGACAGGCCCAGACCGCCGGACCCACGGCCGAGACGCGCCCGGCCCAGTGCGCTCAGGTGTTGCTGCCGCTGGCCGAGCAGGGCACCGAACCGCTGACGTGGAACACCGTCGCCTACAACGGTCCCAGCTTTTCCAGTATCGATATCGACGCCGCGAGTTACGCACCGGAGAAATTGGCGGACGCCTTTTCCGCGGTGCAGCGCACATTGCGCGAATGCACCGAGTATTCCGGCAACGACGCGGACGGGACGTCGATCGAATACCGGCTCGGCGGTCTGGAACAACCGTCCGTCGGGGACGCCTCGACGGCATTCCAGCTGCGGACGTCGAGCGCCGGGTTCACCCTGGTCTCGGTCGCCTCGATCGTTCAGGTCGGTTCGGTATTGGCGCAGGTCACCATTACCGCGCCGGAGTCGGTGGAGCCTGCTGCGCTGACCGATCTGACGGCCGATCAAGTGGACAGGTTGCGGGGCGTCGCCGGGCCGTGAGCCTGGGCGTGGTTCCGGCCGCGTGTCCATAGATCTTTCGGCCGATCGTGCGATTTCGGCGGGCTGTCGGGAATAGGCTCGCCCTATCCGACATAAACGCCTCGATCGGAGGTCTTCAAATGTCCGATGTGAAACCCATCCCCGACGGATATCCGGCGGTATCGCCGGGCCTGGCGATCGACGGCGCCGCGGCCGCGATCGATTTCTACAAGCAGGTGTTCGGCGCCGCGGAACGAATGCGCATGCCGCGCCCCGACGGGAAGATCGCGCACTGCGAACTCACGCTCGGTGATTCGGTCATCATGCTCGGCGACCCGGCGCCGGACATGGAATTCCTCGACCCCAAGACGGTCGGCGGCACACCCGTCAACATCTACGTCTACGTCGAGGACGCCGACGCGTCCTTCGCGGCCGCCATCGCGGGCGGCGCCAGGGAGCTGTCGCCGATGACCACCCAGTTCTACGGTGACCGCAGCGGCGCGTTCGAAGACCCGTGGGGACACCGTTGGACGGTGGCCACACACGTGGAGGACATCTCCCCGGAGGAGATGGACCGGCGCATGGCGGAGATGTTCGGCGAGGACTGAGGTCACTCGGCGACGACCGAATCACCCTCCACCCGAACGGCTTTGGATGCCAGCGAGCGCTGAGCCGGTCCGGCGACGACGGAGCCGTCCAGACCGAACTTGCTGCCGTGACAGAGACAATTGACGGTGCCGCCGGTCACCTCGCCGACTCGGCAGCCGGCGTGCGTGCAGGTGCTGTCCAGGCCGACGAAGACGCCCGCGCTCGGCTGGGTGACCACGGTGTCCCCGGCGATCACGCCGCCGCCCACGGGAACGTCGGCGGTCTTGGCGAGGACCGTCGGGCCGCCGGACCGCGCCGCGGATGCCGGAGCGGACGCCGCCGTGTTGTCCCCGGAGGCGCCGCACGCCGCGAGCGCGGTGGCGGCCAGCGCCCCGGCTCCTACCACCACGGTGCGGCGGTCGAGCAGCGAATCGTTGTCGTCCCTAGCGTGTTTCATGCGTATCTCCTCGAACCCAGCCGCGGCGATACAGAGCCGATTCCGCCCGAACCACCGTCCCCACCTACACGTCCCGCAACCCACCCCGGTTCAACCACCTCCCTTTCGGGGCTGTGACGTGTACGGCCGAGGGCGGCTGGAACCCGGTCTTCGTGGGCGGCGGCCGAGACTTGTCGCGCCCACGGCAGCAGGAGGATGCCCAGCGTCATCCGGCGTGGACCGCTGGGTCGGCCGCCGCCATGACGCGCGAAAAGCGCGGGGGCGCTACGCCGATCACTCGCTCGGTGCTGGTTTTCACTCGGTACTCCTTCATGTCTACTACGGGGCATAGTAGACATGAAGGCGGGCATTCGGAAAGGGTTTTCAGTGGCGCGAGGGCGGCGGACCCGATCCCCCTCACGGACCGGGTACGCCGCCGGGCGCCGGGTCAGCCCCGGGCGATGGCCTCGAAGACCTTGGGGTCGACGAGGGTGGAGGTGTCGCCGAGTTCGCGGCCTTCGGCGACGTCGCGCAGCAGGCGGCGCATGATTTTGCCGCTGCGGGTTTTGGGGAGTTCGGGCACGACGTGGATTTCGCGTGGTTTGGCGATGGGACTGATCTCGCGGGCGACTTCGGCCTTCAGTTCGCCGATGAGTGCTTCGCCGGTGTCTTTGGCTTCGGCGGTGAGGATGACGAAGGCGACGATGCCTTGGCCGGTGGTGGCGTCGCTTGCGCCGACGACGGCGGCTTCGGCGACGCCGGAGTGTCCGACGAGGGCGGATTCGACTTCGGCGGTGGAGATGCGGTGGCCGGAGACGTTCATGACGTCGTCGACCCGGCCGAGCACCCAGAGCGCCCCGTCCTCGTCCACCTTCGCCCCGTCACCGGCGAAGTACCACCCTTCGGAAGCGAAACGCGCCCAATAGGTTTCGCGAAACCGGTCCATATCGCCCCAGATGCCGCGCAGCATGGACGGCCACGGCTGGTCGAGCACCAGGAGCCCGGAGCGGCCACGCTCGAGGCCGCTGCCGTCGTCGTCGACGACCTGTGCGGAGATCCCGGGCAGCGGGGTCATCGCGGCGCCGGGTTTGGCGGCGGTGACGCCGGGCAGCGGGGAGATCATGATCGCACCGGTCTCGGTCTGCCACCAGGTGTCCACGATCGGAGTCCGGTTGCCGCCGATCACCTCTCGATACCACCGCCAGGCCTCGGGATTGATCGGCTCGCCGACCGAGCCGAGGAGTCGCAGTGCGGACAGGTCGTGCGCGTCGGGGATCTCGCGCCCCCATTTCATGAAGGTGCGCACGAGGGTGGGAGCGGTGTAATAGATGGTGACGCCGTACTTTTCGATCGTCTCGAAGTGCCGGTGCTCGGTGGGCGAGTTGGGGGTGCCTTCGTAGACGACCTGGGTGGCGCGGTTGGACAGTGGTCCGTAGACGATGTAGCTGTGGCCGGTGACCCAGCCGATGTCGGCGGTGCACCAGTAGACGTCTTGTCCGGGTTTGTGGTCGAAGACGTAGTGGTGGGTGTAGGAGGTCTGGGTGAGGTAGCCGCCGGAGGTGTGCAGGATGCCTTTGGGTTTTCCGGTGGTGCCGGAGGTGTAGAGGATGAACAGCGGGTGCTCGGCGTCGAAGGGCTGGGCTTCGTGCTCGGTCGAGGCCTGGGCGACGGTCTCGTGCCACCACAGGTCGCGCCCCTCGGTCCACGGCACTTCGACGTTCGTGCGGCGCACCACCAGCACGTGCTCGACACTGTGCGGCACGTCGCCGTGCGCGTAGAGCGCCTCGTCCACGGCCTCCTTGAGCGGCGCGGACTTGCCGCGGCGCCACTGCCCGTCGGTGGTGATGACGAGCCGGGCGCGCGCGTCGTCGACGCGCTGGCGCAGGGCGGTGGGGGAGAAGCCCGCGAACACCACCGAGTGGGTCAGCCCGAGCCGCGCGCAGGCGAGCATCGAGACGATCGCCTCGGGGACCATGGGCATGTAGATGGCGACCCGGTCACCCGCCTCGAGCCCGAGCTCGGTCAGGTAGTTGGCGGCCTGGGACACCTCGTCGAGCAGCTGACGGTAGGTGATGTCGCGCGAGTCACCGGGTTCGCCTTCCCAGTGGATGGCGACTTGATCGCCGTGTCCGTCCAGGACGTGGCGGTCCACGCAGTTGTAGGCGACGTTGAGCTCGCCACCGACGAACCACTTGGCCACGGGCGCGTCGCTCCAGTCCAGCACCCGGTCCCATTTCCGATGCCAGTGCAGTCGCTCGGCCTGCTCGGCCCAGAACGCGTCGCGGTCCTCGGCGGCCCGATCGTAGAGTGCCGCACCGCCATTCGCGGCGGCGGCGAACTCGGCGCCGGGCGGGTAGACCGCGGGGACCGCGGTGCCGGGTTCGGTGGTGGCGCTGGACAAGTCACATCTCCTATCGAAAAAGCCTGAGCGGCAACGGGAACAGGGGTCGGGCCCCGGTGCTGCCGGGACCCGACGAGCGCCGCGCCGTTGCGGCGAGTCCTGCGGTGGTCCCGGCGGGCGCCGGGACCCGGAAGGTCAGTGCACGACCGCCTTCTCCGCGCCCACTCCGGTGAGCGAGCGAACCTCCATCTCGGCGGCCTTCGCGGGGTTCTCCGGTGTGCGGCCGCCCACCAGGGTGCCGATCACGCCGAGCGCGAAAGCCAGTGGGATGGAAACGATTCCAGGGTTCGACAGCGGGAACCAGTCGAAGTCGGAACCGGGAAGCATGGCGCTCTTGCTGCCCGACACCGCGGGCGAGAACACGATGAGCACGATGGTCGAGATCAGGCCGCCGTACATGCTCCACAGCGCGCCGGTGGTGTTGAAACGCCGCCAGAACAGCGAGTACACGATCGTCGGCAGGTTCGCCGCCGCGGCGACCGCGAAGGCCAGCGCCACCAGGAACGCGATGTTCTGCCCGTTGGCCAGGATGCCGAGGCCGATGGCGAGCACGCCGATCACCACCGCGGTGATCCGCGAAACCCGCACCTGCGCGGACTCGTCCGCCTTGCCGCGCTTGAGCACGCTGCCGTAGATGTCGTGCGCGAACGACGCCGCCGCGGTGATGGTGAGACCGGCGACCACCGCGAGGATGGTGGCGAACGCGACCGCGGAGATGATGCCGAGCAGCAGCACGCCGCCCAGTTCGAAGGCCAGCAGCGGCGCCGCCGAGTTCTGGCCGCCCGCCGAGGCGAGGATGCGGTCCGGGCCGACGATCGCTGCCGCACCGTAGCCGAGCACCAGCGTGAACAGGTAGAACGCGCCGATCAGGGCGATCGCCCACACCACCGAGCGGCGGGCTTCCTTGGCGGTCGGCACGGTGTAGAAGCGCATCAGCACATGCGGCAGGCCCGCGGTGCCGAGCACGAGGGCCAGGCCGAGGGAGACGAAGTTCAGCTTGGAGGTCTCGTTCGCGCCGTACTGAGCGCCAGGGGCGAGCACGTCACGCGAGGCGACGGCCTTGTTGGTGGAATCGGAGACCATCTGCTGCGCCGAGCCGAGGATGTCGGAGAAGTCGAACCCGAACTTGGCCAGCACCATCACCGTCATCAGCGCGGCGCCGGTGATGAGCAGCACCGCCTTGATGATCTGCACCCACGTGGTGCCCTTCATGCCGCCGACGAGCACGTAGACGATCATCAGCACGCCGACCACGGCGATCACCACCGACTGCCCGGCGCGGTCGTCGATGTCGAGCAGCAGCGCGACCAGGCCGCCCGCGCCCGCCATCTGCGCCAGCAGGTAGAACAGCGAGACGGTCAGCGTGGACAGCGCGGCGGCGGTGCGCACCGGCCGTTCCCGCAGCCGGAAGCTCAGCACGTCGGCCATGGTGAATTTGCCGGTGTTCCTGAGCATTTCGGCGACCATCAGCAGCGCGACCAGCCAGGCCACCAGGAATCCGATGGAGTACAGGAACCCGTCGTAGCCGTACACGGCGATGGCGCCCGCGATGCCGAGAAAGCTTGCCGCCGAGAGGTAGTCACCGGCGATGGCGATGCCGTTCTGCGGGCCGGAGAAGCCGCGTCCGCCGGTGAAGTAATCCGCGGCGCTGGCGTTGTTGCGGCTGGCCCTGATCACCACCACCATCGTGACGGCCACGAACAGGCCGAAGATGGCGATGTTCGCGATCGGGTTGCCGACCGTGTCGGCGGCGAGGTACTGCGTGGCTGTGTCGATTGTTCGCTCGCTGCGCTCGCTCATGCCCGCTCACCCTCCAGGTAGTCGCGGATGGACGCGGCGCGCGGATCCAGTTCCTTGTTGGCGAAGCGAACGTAGAGGGCGGTGATCACGAAGGTGGACACGAACTGGCCGAGACCGAGCAGCAGCCCGACGTTGATGTCGCCGACGACCTTGCTCGCCATGAAGTCGTGCGCGTACGCGCCGAGCAGCACGTAGCTCAGGTACCAGACAAGGAACAGCGCCGTCATCGGGAACACGAAGCGGCGCAGCCGGTTGCGCAGCTCCTGGAATTGCGGACTGGCCTGTACGGCCGCGAAGTCCTCGGCGCTCGGCACGCGCGGTGGCTTGGTGCCGTCGAGGTCGATACTTGTCATCGGAGCGTCCTAGCTTGTGACGTGGATTACTGCGGTGAAGGTAGACCGCGCCGAGCCCCGATATGCGTTGTGGCGCAGGTCACTCTGTGAAGGCGGGGATCTGTGCGGTGAACGGTCGGCTCGGCGCGACGAACGGTCGGCGGTCGAACGGCCCGGAAGTCAGCCCGCGCGCAGTCCGCGCTCGCGGTCGGCGCCCATGCCGAGCCGTTCCGGCGCGTGCATGCGCACGAAGATCCGCCGCACCGTGCGCGGGGCTTGGCCGCGCGTCAGCTTGCTCACCAGAATCATCGTCAGGAACGCCAGCGGCACGCTGATCGCCGCGGGGTAGCCGAGGATCGCGGCGAGCCAGCCGTCGGCCACCGCCTCGGACGCGCCGCCGAGCACCGACACCGCCGTCGCCCCGCCCGCGACGAGTCCGCCCGCGATCAGGCCCGCCCCGGCGCCCTTCGCGGTGAGCCCGCGCCACCAGATGCCCAGCACGAGCAACGGACACAGCGTCGACGCGGCCACCGAGAAGGCCAGCGCGACCGTGCGGGAAAGGTCGAGCGAGGCGACGGTGAGCGAAAGCGCGAGCGGCACAGCGCCCGCCGCCAGCGCCGCCATCCGGAAGTCCCTGACCCGGCCGCGCAGCATGTCGGTGCTCAGCACGCCCGCGATGCTGACGAGCAGCCCGGACGACGTGGAGAGGAACGCGGCGATCGCGCCCGCCGCGGCCAGCGCCGCCAGCA
Organism: Nocardia bhagyanarayanae; assembly: GCF_006716565.1. Taxonomy (NCBI): domain Bacteria; kingdom Bacillati; phylum Actinomycetota; class Actinomycetes; order Mycobacteriales; family Nocardiaceae; genus Nocardia; species Nocardia bhagyanarayanae. Next base: position 817,039 of record NZ_VFPG01000002.1, read on the forward strand.
GCTGCCCCGGCAATCCGCCGAGCACCGAACCGGGCAGCAACAGCACCGCCGCGTCGGAGGTCCCGGTGATCAGCAACTGCGGCACATAGAGCCGCGCGAACACCCCGAGCAGGATCGGGAAAAGGTAGAACGTGCCGACCAGACCGATGACGGCGAGCGCGGTGGCGCGCGCGGCCCGGCCGTCGGGATTGGTGTAGAAGCGCACCAGCACGTGCGGCAGCCCCATGGTGCCGAGGAAGGTGGCGATGATCAGCGAATACACCTGGTAGGTCGGGTGCGAGCCGCCGAAGCCGCCGCCGGGCGACAACCAGCTCGTGCCGTCCGCGGGCGCACCAGCCACCACCGGGACCGCCGAACCGGGTTCGAGCACCATCTCGGTGCCCGCTGCCAGCTCGTGTTCGCCGGGGGTCAACGCCACCGGTCCGTCGACGCGGTGGCCGTCCACCGTGCCGGTGATGGAAACCTGTTGGCCGACACCGACCTGCACCACCACATCCGTGGTGACATCCACCGTGGTGCGCTCGGTGACGATCGGCGGCGCCGCCGTGCCGAGTTCGCGGTCCTGCGCCAGGAAATGACCGAGCAGCACCAGGGCGGGCAGCGCGACCGCGGTGAACTTCAGCCAGTACTGGAACGCCTGGACCAGCGTGATCGACCGCATCCCGCCGCCGGTGACATTGGCGATCACGATGGCGCCGACCGCCACGGCCCCGACCCAGCTGGGCACGCCGAGCAGAATCCGCAGCGTGAGCCCGGCCCCCTGGAACTGCGGAATCAGATAGACCGCGCACACCAGCACCACCACGACTGCGGCCAGCCTGCGCAAACGCACCGAGCCGAGCCGGAATTCGGCGAAGTCCGGCACCGTGTAGGCCCCCGACCGGCGCAGCGGCGCGGCGACGAACAGCAGCAGCGCCAGATAGCCCGCGGTGAACCCGACCGGATACCACAGCGCGTCCGCGCCGTACTTGGCGATCAGTCCCGCGACGCCGAGAAACGAAGCGGCCGAGAGGTATTCGCCGGAGATGGCCGCGGCGTTCCATCCGGGGCCGACGCTGCGCGAGGCGACCAGGAAATCGGAGGTGGTGCGCGCGAGCCGCACGCCGTAGGCGCCGATGGCCACGGTGGCGAACGCGGCGAGCAGCAGCGCGGCGAGGGTCAGGGCGGGCGCGCCCACGTCAGTCCCCGGCCAGGTCGAGGAAGTCCTCCTCGTTGCGTTCGGACAGGCGGACGTAGAGACGCCCGACGGCGTACAGCGCGGGGAACACCGCCAAGCCGAGCAGGAGCCACGGCAGCCGCACGCCGAGCAGGACGGCCGAGGCGAGCGCGTCGATACCGAGCAGCAGCGGAACCGCGCCGAGCACCAGCACCGTGACCACCGCGAGCCGCAGGGCCAGGCCGAGCTGGGCGCGGATGAGACCGCCGATCAAGGCTTCCCCGATCTCGGTCTGTTCGGCCACTTCGACCCGGGTGCGCACCCGTCGCGCGCCGCGCCGCTCGGCGAGCACCACTCGCTGGCGGGCAGGCCGCTGCGGGCCGGTCACCGGGTCGTCCAGTTGTGCCGCGGCCCGTGCACCAGTCGTTGCTTGAGCTCGCGCACCTGGCGGCGGCTGACGGGCAACTCCACCGCCGCCGCGCTGCCCTCGGCGCGCAGGCACACCACGGTTCCGCTGCCGACCGTGCGCAAGCCGGTCACCATCCGCAGTGCCACCAGATAGGAGCGGTGCACGCGCAGGAAACCGGCGTTCTCCCAGCGGGATTCGAGCGCGGTGAGTGGGATGCGCACCAGGTGCGAGCCCGCGCTGGTGTGCAGTCTCGCGTAGTCGCCGTCCGCCTCGACCCAGCTCACGCTGGAGCGATGCACCAACGTGGTGACGCCGCCCAGTTCGACGGGGATCACTTCGTTCGGGTCGGTGCGCGGCGCCGCGGGCGGCGGGGGAGCGGCGCGCGTCTGGGTGATGCGCCGCACCGCCTCGGTCAGGCGCGCCTCGCGCAGCGGTTTGAGCAGATAGTCCACCGCGCCGAGATCGAAGGCGCTCACCGCCCGGTCGTCGTGCGCGGTCACGAACACCACGGCGGGCGGGTTGGCGAACTCGGAGAGGATGCCGGCCAGCTCCATGCCGTCGAGCCCGGGCATGTTGATGTCGAGGAAGACGGCGTCGACCGGATGGGTGCGCAGCACCCGCAGCGCGCTGGTCGCCTCGCCCGCGGTGTGGATCTCGCCGACGCCGCGCTGGGTGCGCAGCAGGTACACCAGCTCGTCCAGAGCGGGCTTCTCGTCATCCACGGCGAGCACGCGCAGCGGGCCCGCCGAGCCATCGGTGTTCTGCGTCACAACCGTTCCATCGTAAGGGCATGGTGATCGGCGCTGTTTCGGATACCCCGACCCGGCTCGGCGTCGCTCAGGCGCGCACGCCGGGCCGGAACTTCGGCACCCGCAGGCTGACCTTGGTGCCCGCGCCCGGCGCGGTCTCGACGATCAACCCGTAGTCGTTGCCGAAGGCCGCGCGCAGCCGGTCGTCCACGTTCGCCAGCCCTACGTGCGCGGACTCTCCGGAACCCGCGGGGCCCGAACCGGTTTCGACCGCGTCCAGCGCGCCGGAGCGCAGCAGGTCGGGGTCCATGCCCGCGCCGTCGTCCTCGACGCTGATCAGGCAGTCGGTCCCCGCGTCGGTGGCCACGATGGCGATGGTGCCGCCGCCCTGCCTGCCCGCGATGCCGTGCCGCACCGCGTTCTCCACCAGCGGTTGCAGGGCGAGGAAGGGCAGCACCACGCCGAGCACCTCGGGCGCGATGCGCAGCCGCACCTGCAGCGCGTCGCCGAAGCGGGCCCGTTCCAGCGCGAGGTAGCGCTCGATGTTGCGCAGTTCGTCGGACAGCACGGTGAATTCCCCCGCGGCTCGGAAGGAGTAGCGGGTGAAGTCGGCGAACTCGAGGATGAGCTCTCTGGCCCGATCGGGATCGGTGCGCACGAACGAAGCGATGGTGTTGAGCGCGTTGTAGATGAAGTGGGGGCTGATCTGGGCGCGCAGCGCGCGCACCTCGGCGCGGTCGAGCCGGGCGCGCGAAGCGTCGAGATCGGCGAGTTCCAGCTGGCCGCAGGCGTACCGGGCCACCTCGGCGAGCGCGCCGAGCAGCCCCGGCCCCGGCTTGCCGTCGGTGACCACGCCGAGCGCGCCCGCCGCGCCGCTGTTCTCGATCAGCAACGGCTGCGCCACCAGCGTCCGCGCGCCGTGCTCGCCCTGCCCGGGACCGGCCACCAGAACCGGTCGCTCGCTCGCGGCCGCCCGTCGCGCGGCGTCGGCGAAGGCCTCGGCGAGATCGGTGTGGGGACCGTCCCAGGCGAGCACCTCTCCGTCGGGATCGGCGACGCCGAGGGCGTCCGCGCCGGTCAGCGCGCGCAAATGTGGCGCGGCCTCCCGCGCGGACTGGTCGGTGAGCCCGCGGCGCAGCGGCACGGCCGCCAGCGAGGCGGTGTGCAGCGCCGAGTGCACCGCACGTTCGGCGGGTGTGGTGACCACCCGCCGCGTGCGCAGCCACACCAACAGCGCGCCGCCCGCCACCAGCGTCGCCGCGACGACGGCGACCACGGTCGCGGTCACCGGACCACGGTCAGGATTCGCCCGATCATGGTCCGATTATGGACGCGCCGCTACGGGCGCGGGTCAGCCCTGGTACGGGGCGACCGCGAACTGGATCGTGCCGGGCTGCGGCATGTGCGCCGCGCCGACCGTGATCGTCGCGGTGAACTTCCCGACGCCCGGGCTGAAGATCGCCGACTTGCCGTCGTTCATCCAGAAGCCGGGACCGTTGGGCGTCTGGGTGACCTTCCCCGTTTCGCCGGTCTCGGTATTGCGCCAGTTCAACGTCACCGGGACGTTGCACGGCCCGAGGCCCCACATGTTCGAGGCGACGGTGAAGGCGGCGGACTGCGGGTACGCGTCGCCGTTGACGGAGGCATCGATCTGAGCGATGCATGCTCCGTTGGTCAGCGAGTAGATGGTGGCGAACTCGCCGCCGTTGGCCGCGGCGGGAGCCGCGGTGACGGCGAGCGCGGCCGCGGAGAGCACGGCGGCCATGGGGACTGTCCTGACTAGCGTGCTGGTCATCTTGGCGGTCATTCGACACCTCGTCCGAATTGTTGCGGATTCTTCGACCTGCGTACGCGGATGCGAGAGTACCAAGATCGAGCCTTCGGTCCGCACGATTTCGATCGATCCGGCCACTCGCGAGCGCGCTGTCGTCCGCGGCGGCGCGGGCCCTTCGCGACCGGTCTTTCCGGCCGATCTGGGCGGCCGATCGCGACGCGCCGGTGATCTTCTTCACGACGCGCCGATGATCATCCTGGCGGTGCGTGCCGGTGCGAATTCGTGTCGCAGGGGGCGCTTAGACTCGGTGCACCAACCCCCGTCGAGACCTTGGGAGGAAGGACTGTCTTGGCCGAGTCCGGATCGTTCGTTCACCTGCACAACCACACCGAGTACTCCATGCTCGACGGGGCGGCCAAGATCTCTCCGCTGTTCACCGAGGCGAAGCGACTCGGGATGACGGCGGTCGGCATGACCGACCACGGCAACATGTACGGCGCGTCCGAGTTCTACAACTCCGCCAAGAAACACGACATCAAGCCGATCATCGGCATCGAGGCCTACATCGCGCCCGGCTCCCGGTTCGACACCAAGCGCGTGCAGTGGGGCGATCCGAGCCAGAAGGGCGACGACGTCTCGGGTTCGGGCGCCTACACCCACATGACGATGGTCGCCGAGACCGCGACCGGCCTGCGCAACCTGTTCAAGCTCTCCTCGCTGGCCTCCATCGAAGGACAGCTCGGCAAGTGGGCGCGCATGGACGAGGAGATCATCGCCCAGTACGCCGAGGGCATCATCGCGACCACCGGCTGCCCGTCCGGCGAGGTCCAGACCCGGCTGCGCCTCGGTCACGACCGCGAGGCGCTGGAGGCCGCGGCCAAGTGGCAGGAGATCTTCGGCAAGGAGAACTTCTTCCTCGAGGTGATGGATCACGGTCTGTCGATCGAGCGCCGCGTCCGCGAGGGTCTGCTGCACATCGGCAAGCAGCTGGGCATTCCGCCGTTGGCCACCAACGACTGTCACTACGTGACCAAGGATCAGTCGGCCAACCACGAGGCGCTGTTGTGCGTGCAGACCGGCAAGACCCTCTCGGACCCGACCCGGTTCAAGTTCGACGGTGACGGCTACTACCTGAAGTCGGCCGAGGAGATGCGCGCCCTGTGGGACGCGGAAGTGCCTGGCGCGTGCGAGAACACGGTGCTCATCGGCGAGCGCGTGCAGTCCTACGACGACGTGTGGAACTTCAAGGACCGCATGCCGGTGTTCCCGGTGCCGGAGGGCGAGACCCAGGACTCGTGGCTGCGCAAAGAGGTGGACCGCGGGCTGGCCCGCCGGTTCCCCGACGGCGTGCCGCAGGAGTACTACGACCGCGCCTACTTCGAGCTCGACGTCATCCGGCAGAAGGGCTTTCCCGCCTACTTCCTCGTCGTCGGCGACCTCGTCAAGCACGCGCGAGAGGTCGGCATCCGCGTCGGTCCCGGCCGTGGTTCGGCGGCCGGTTCGCTGGTCGCCTACGCGCTCGGCATCACGAATATCGACCCGATTCCGCACGGCCTGCTGTTCGAGCGGTTCCTGAACCCGGAGCGGCCCTCCGCGCCCGATATCGATATCGACTTCGACGATCGTCGCCGCGGTGAGATGGTCCGCTACGCCACCGAGAAGTGGGGCAGCGACCGGGTCGCCCAGGTGATCACCTTCGGCACCATCAAAACCAAGGCCGCCATCAAGGACTCCGCACGCGTCCAGTTCGGCCAGCCCGGTTTCGCCATCGCCGACCAGATCTCCAAGGCGCTGCCGCCGCCGATCATGGCGAAGGACATCCCGCTCTCGGGCATCATGGATCCCGATCACGAGCGGTACAAGGAAGCCGCCGAGGTCCGCGAGCTCATCGGCAACAATCCCGATGTCGCCAAGATCTACGAGACCGCCCGCGGCCTGGAAGGCCTGATCCGCAACGCGGGCGTGCACGCCTGCGCGGTGATCATGTCCTCCGAGCCGCTGATGGACGCGATCCCGGTGTGGCGCCGCCCCCAGGACGGCGCGATCATCACCGGCTGGGACTACCCGTCCTGCGAGGCCATCGGCCTGCTGAAGATGGACTTCCTCGGTCTGCGCAACCTCACCGTCATCGGTGACGCGCTGGACAACATCAAGGCCAACCGCGGCATCGACCTCGACATGGACAACCTGCCGCTGGACGATCCCGCCACCTACGAATTGCTTTCGCGCGGTGACACTCTGGGCGTCTTCCAGCTCGACGGCGGGCCGATGCGCGACCTGCTGCGCCGCATGCAGCCCACCGGGTTCAACGACATCGTGGCCGTCCTCGCGCTGTACCGCCCCGGCCCGATGGGCATGAACGCGCACAACGACTACGCCGACCGCAAGAACGGCCGCCAGCCGATCAAGCCGATCCATCCGGAGCTCGAGGAACCGCTCAAGGACATCCTGGCCGAGACGTACGGCCTGATCGTCTACCAAGAGCAGATCATGTTCATCGCTCAGAAGGTCGCCTCCTACTCCATGGGCAAGGCCGACGCGCTGCGCAAGGCCATGGGTAAGAAGAAGCTCGAGGTGCTGGAGGCCGAGTACAAGGGCTTCCACGAGGGCATGACCGCGAACGGGTTCTCCGAGGGCGCGGTGAAAGCGCTGTGGGACACCATCCTTCCGTTCGCCGGCTACGCGTTCAACAAGTCGCACGCGGCGGGCTACGGTCTGGTCTCCTTCTGGACCGCCTACCTCAAGGCCAACTACCCGGCCGAGTACATGGCGGGCCTGCTCACCTCCGTCGGCGACGACAAGGACAAGGCGGCGGTCTACCTGTCGGACTGCCGCAGGCTCGGCATCACGGTGCTGCCGCCGGACGTCAACGAGTCCGAGCAGAACTTCGCCTCGGTGGGCAAGGACATCCGCTTCGGTCTCGGCGCGGTGCGCAACGTCGGCGCGAACGTGGTGTCCTCGATCATCCAGGCGCGCAAGGAGAAATCGAAGTTCACCGATTTCTCCGACTACCTGAACAAGATCGATGCCGTCGCCTGCACCAAGAAGGTCACCGAATCCCTCATCAAGGCGGGCGCTTTCGATTCGCTCGGGCATCCGCGCAAGGGCCTGATGCTGATCCACTCCGACGCCATCGACGCGGTGATGACCACCAAGAAGGCCGAGGCCATCGGACAGTTCGACCTGTTCGGCGGCATGGACGCCGACGAGTCGGTGGCCTCGGTGTTCAACGTCGCGGTGCCGGACGAGGAGTGGGAGTCCAAGCACAAACTCGCGCTGGAACGGGAGATGCTCGGTCTCTACGTCTCCGGGCATCCGCTCAACGGCGTGGAGCACGTGCTCGCCGCGCAGGCCGACACCCCGATCCCCGCCATCCTCGAAGGCGACGTGAAGGACGGCGCGCAGGTCACCATCGGCGGCATCCTCGCCTCGGTGAATCGGCGCATCAACAAGAACGGCCTGGCTTGGGCCTCGGCTCAGCTCGAGGACCTGACCGGTGGCATCGAGGTGCTGTTCTTCCCGCAGGCGTACTCGGTGTACGGCGCCGACGTCGTGGAGGACGCGGTGGTGCTGGTGAAGGCGCGCGTCTCGGTGCGCGATGATCGAATCTCGTTGATCGCCAACGACCTCGCGGTTCCCGACCTGTCCTCCATCGGCGTCGCCAAACCGCTCGCGGTCACCATCTCCACCCGGATGTGCACCCCGGACAAGATCGGCGAACTCAAACGCGTTCTCTCCCGCCACCCCGGCACCTCCGACGTACACGTCCGCCACGTCGGCGCCCGCGACAAGACCACCTTGCTCAAACTCGACGACAGCCTGCGCGTCTCCCCGTCCTCGGCCCTCTTCGGCGACCTCAAGGCCCTGCTCGGCCCGAGCTGCCTGACGATCTGAGCGCCCCGCGGCCGCCGAACCTGCTGTGCGGATTCGGCGGCCGGGTCGGGCGGTCAGTGGGTGCTGGTGGCGAGGTCGGCGGCGGGTGATTCGGGGGCGGGGATCGGCTTGTGGTGCAAGCGATCTGCCCACAGAACAGTGGCCAGCATGGCGAGGGCGAGGGTGGCGCCGAGCCAGCCGAGGGAGGCGTAGCCGTAGCCGGCGCCGATGGCCAGTCCGCCGAGCCAGGGGCCGACGGTGATGCCGACGTTGAAGGCCGAGAAGTTGGTGGCGGCGGCCAGGGTGGGGGCGGCCTCGGCGAGGGCGAAGACGCGGGTGTTCAGGGCCGGGTTGGTGGCGAAACCGAAAGCGCCGAGCAGGAAGACGAGCACGACGGCCGCGGCCGGGATGGTCGCGGTGAGCGCGAGCGCGGCGGCGACGACGGCCATGCCCGCCGCGCCGGCGTAGAGGGTGGCGAAGGGGTGCTTGTCGGAAGTGCGGCCGCCGATGACGATGCCGACCAGACTGCCGAGCCCGTAGAGCCCGAGCACCGCGGGAATCCAGGATTCCGCGAGGCCGGTGGTGTCGGCGAGCAGCGCGCCGAGGTAGGCGAAGACGACGAAGATCGAGCCGGTGGACAGCGCCGTGGTTCCGTAGGACAGCCAGAGCCGCGGGCTCGCCATAGCGCGGAGTTCGCCGCGCAGCCGCGGTGATTCGGCCGCCCGCCCGCCGGGAATCGCGGCGAACACCCCGATCATCGACAGCGCCGAGAGCAGCGCCACCGCCCAGAACGCCGACCGCCAACCGAACTGCTGGCCGAGCACCGTCCCGGCGGGCAGGCCGACGATGGTGGCGATGGTGAGTCCGCCCGCGACGATGCTCATCGCCTTGCCCCGCGCGGTCGGCGCCACCGTGCTCACGGCGGTCGCGGCGGCGAGCGCCCAGAAGCCGGCGTAGACGAACGCGCTGATCACCCTGGTGCCGAAGAGAATCCAGTAGTCGGAGGTGAGCGCGCCGACGACATGGGCGATCACGAAGAGCCCGAGGAAGCCGAGCAGGGCATCGCGTCGGGGCCAGCGCAGCGTGCCGACGGCGAGCATCGGTGCGCCGATCAGCATGCCGAGAGCGAAGCCCGAGATCAGCAGTCCCGCACGGGGAATGGAGACGCCGAGATCGGCCGCGATTTCGGTGAGCAGTCCGGCGAGCATGAGTTCCGAAGTGCCCTGGGCGAAGATGGAGATGCCGAGGACGTAGACGGCGAGGGGCATGTGTTCCTCTTCTGTTTTGGATGGATCGGTACAAAATGAGGCCACGGCAAACGCGGCGAAGTCGGATGTGGGAGTCTCAGAGACAAGCCAGTGCGGTCTCGGCGATGGCGCTCAGGGTCTTTCGGTCCGCGCCGCCGCGGGCCGCCACACGGATGCCGCTGATCGTCGCGATGAGGAAGTGGGCGAGTTCGTTCGCCTCCCGGCTCTTGTGGATCTCGCCCGCCCGTTGTCCCTCGGCGATGGTGGCGGTGATCGCGTCGTGGCGGCGGCGCAGATCCGCGCGGAGTATGGCGGCGACCTCGGGGTCGCGGGGCGCGAGCTCGACGGTGGAGTTGACCACGAGGCAGCCCGCGGGTTCGTCCTCGGGTGCGTCGGCGGCTTGTTCCAGGAGTGCGCGCAACTTCTCCTTCGCCGATCCCGTGCCGTCGAGCAACTCGAAGATCGGCCCGTTCTTGGCGGCCATGTAGCGATCGAGCGCCCGGCGGAAAAGCTCGTGCTTGCTCGTGAAGGTGTTGTAGATGCTGCTGCGGCCCAGCCCCGTTGCCGCGCAGAGGTCTTGGGTGGAGGTGGCTTCGTAGCCCGCGGTCCAGAACGCGCGCATCGCCGCCTGGACCGCGCGCTCCTCGTCGAACTGCTTGGGTCGCGCCATATTCGGAACGATAGCACGTTTTGGACTGATTGATTCAAAACCGGTTCCCGGAACCCGGCCCAGAATCCGTACGATCTACCCGGTCGCCGCCGCGAACAAGCGTGTGACCGGCGCTTTAACCGCGTCTTCAGCCGATGGCAAGCCGCCGTGGGAACACTTGGCGGCGTTCGACATTCCCCCTCTCACCACAGGACAACGACCATGGCAACGATCCTCCGCCCCTTCCGTGCCGCACTCCTCGCGCTCACCGCTCTCGCGGCCACCCTCGTGTTCGCCGGCGCGGGCGCGGGCGCCGCGCAGGCCGGGGTGTACACGGAAATCAAGTTCGCGCCGGGCGCCAGCGAGGCCACCCTGGACGGAGCGGTCGTGCGCGGCGACGCGGACAGCTACCTGCTCGACGCGCGCGGCGGGCAGTTGCTCTACACCGCGATCGTCGCGCTGGAGGACAACGTGAACTTCAGCATCTCCGCCCCCGACGGCCTGGTGCTGGCGGTCGAGGAGACCGCGACCGAGATCGTGCTGCCCTACGACGGCCTCTACCGGGTGCTCGTCGCGCCGACCCGCGGCAACGCCAGCTACACGCTGCACGTCGAAATCCACTGACGCTCAGCTCCCGCCGTGCGCGGTCGGTCGATCCATCGACGGATCGCGCACGGCCGCGTCACCAGGCGCTGATAGGCACTGTCGGGTGGAGCCCGTCCGCAGCCCGCGCATGGCCGGCGCGAAGGCGAAGGTACGCATAGAAGATGCTGTCGGGTGGAGCCCGTCCACAGCCCGCGCATGGCCGGAGCGAAGGCGGAGGTACGCCTAAGGGGAGACCGCGACACCCAGCGTCAGCGCGGCGAGGAACTTCGGTCCCTCGCCGTAGAACACGTCCAGGTCGCGGATCTCGAACCCGGCGGCACGCACCAGGCCGAGGATGTCGCGGTCGAGGTTGCACCCGCCCGCGATCGTCTTCTGGATCGGATTGAGCCGGTGCTGCCAGGTCTGCACCTTGGCGTCCGGCGCGAGCCCGTGCTCGACGAAGTGGAATGTTCCGCCAGGCACCAGCACCCGGCGCACCTCCGCGAGCGCGGTCGCCACGTCGGGGATGGTGCACATGGTCCAGGTCGAGAGCGCGGAGTCGAAAGTGTTGTCCGGGAAGGGCAGCGACTGGCCGTCCAGCCCGGCCCGCTCGATCGGCACCGTTGCCCGTTCCAGGCGCTTGCCCGCCAGTTTCCAGCCCAGATCCGCGGGCTCCACCGCGCTGATCGACCGCACCGTGTCCGGATAGAACGGCACGTTGAGCCCGGAGCCGAAGCCGATCTCGACCACCCGGCCGTGCAGACCGGCGCACGCCCGCTTCCGCTGCGGTTCGTTGACCCGCATGCCGCAGGCGAACTCCACCAGCCGGGGCACGACCTGATTCTCGTACAGTCCCACGCGTTCACTCTCGCAGCCCGAGTGCCCCCGCGCCAGTGCCCACCAGATGCGGCGCCGGTGCGCTCGATGGATACCGAACTGGTGCGCTCGACGGGTGCTGCGCCAGTAGACATCGAGGGGTGCAGCGGCAATGCGCTGGAAGGACACTGTGCCGATACCGCCCGGCGGCCTCGTCGGGATGATCTACCCGGTCCGGCGTGCGATGCTGGCGCGGTGACTGTCTTCGAGGTGTGGGCGCCCAAGGCCGGCACGGTGCGGCTCGAGCTCGACGGAGACGTGCACCCGATGCGGGGCTCCGCCGACGGCTGGTGGCGCGTCGAGCGGGACGCGGCCGACGGCGCCCGGTACGGGTACCTGCTCGACGACGATCCCACCGTGCTGCCCGACCCGCGCTCGGCCCGTCAGCCGGACGGCGTGCACGGACGCTCCGCGCTGCACGCGCTGGATCCGGCCGGGTGGACCGACCGGGACTGGACCGGGCGGCCGCTGGCGGGATCGGTCTTCTACGAACTGCACATCGGCACGTTCACGCCCGAGGGCACCTTCGACGCAGCGATCGGACGCTTGGACCACCTCGTCGACCTGGGCGTCACCGTGGTGGAACTGATGCCGGTCAACGCCTTCGACGGTACCCACAACTGGGGCTACGACGGCGTGCTCTGGTACGCGGTGCAGGAGAGCTACGGCGGGCCCGACGGGCTGCAACGGTTCGTGAACGCCTGCCACACGCGCGGTTTGGCGGTCTGCCTCGACGTCGTCTACAACCACCTCGGGCCGTCCGGCAACTATCTGCCCCGCTTCGGTCCCTATCTCACCGAGGGCCGCAACACCTGGGGGCGCAGCCTCAACCTGGACGGTCCGGCCTCGGACGAGGTGCGCCGCTACATCATCGGCAACGCGCTGCGTTGGCTGCGCGACTTCCACATCGACGCGCTACGGCTGGACGCGGTGCACGCCTTGGTCGATCGCACCGCCACCCATCTGCTCGCCGAGCTGGCCGCCGAGACCGAACGCCTCGCCGCCCACGTGCGCAGGCCGCTGACCTTGATCGCGGAGAGCGATCTCAACGATCCTCGGCTGATCACGGCGCGCGCGGCGGGCGGCTACGGGCTGACCGGGCAGTGGAACGACGACCTGCACCACGCCGTGCACGCCGCGGTCTCCGGTGAGCGGCAGGGCTACTACGCCGATTTCGGTTCGATGGCCTGTCTGGCACGGACGCTGACGCACGGCTTCTTCCACGCGGGCACGTACTCCAGCTTCCGCGGTCGCGTCCACGGTCGTCCGATAGATCGTTCCCTGGTCCCTGGTTCGGCGCTGCTCGCCTACACCTGCACCCACGATCAGGTCGGCAACCGGGCGCTGGGCGACCGGCCGAGCGCCTACCTGACCGACGGCCAGCTCGCCGTCAAGGCGGCGCTCGTGCTGTGCTCCGCGTACACCCCGATGCTGTTCATGGGCGAGGAATGGGGCGCCCGCACGCCGTTTCAGTTCTTCACCTCGCACACCGACCCGGAGATCGGCGCGGCCACCGCGGCCGGACGCAAGAACGAGTTCGCCGAGCACGGCTGGCCGAGCGAGGACGTGCCCGACCCGCAGGACCCCGCCACCTTCCTCCGATCCAAGCTGGACTGGTCCGAACTCGCCGATCCCGCCGGGGCCAGGCTGCTCGCCTGCTATCGCGCCCTGCTCGCGATGCGCAGGGCGCACCCGGATCTCACCGATTCGTCGCTGCGGCACGTGCGGGTGGACTACGATGAACGGTCCCGATGGCTCGTGCTGCACCGCGGGGCGCTGCGCCTGGTGTGCAACCTGTCCGAAGACCCGGTGCGGGTGCCGGTAACCGGGTTCTCCCTACTGTCCTGGGAGCCGCCGACCGAAGGGCCAACGGGCACAACGATTCCCGCGCACTCCTTCGCGCTGCTCGCCGACTCTCCCCAAGCCGTGAAAAGCCTGTGACCCTGCCGAATCCCGGGTAACGGTCCGCCAACTGTCCGGGACAGGATTATTGCCCGGTTTGTCCGTCGCCATTACCGTGGAGTGATGAGCAACGTGGCTTCAGTCAGCGGCAGCGCCGCCGCCGAATTCGGACCCCTGGTACGCGCTTTCACCAGGGCGTTCGGAAACCGTCGCGGCGCGGGTGGCGCGCTGGCGGTGCATTTGAACGGTGAACCCCTTGTCGACATCTGCGTCGGCACCGCTGGCGAGGGCGTCTGGACCCGGGAAACCGGCTCGATCATCTTCTCCGCGACGAAGGGCATCACCGCCACCGTCATCCACCGGCTCGCCGACCGCGGACTGCTCGACTACAACGCTCCCGTCGCCGAGTACTGGCCCGAATTCGCCGCCAACGGCAAGGGCGGCATCACGGTGCGGCAGGTGATGACGCACAGCGCGGGGCTCTCGGCCCTGGCGCCGATCGCGAAGAGCCCCGACGACATCCTCGACCACGAGCTAATGGAGCGGCGCCTGGCCGCCGCCAAACCCGATCGAAAACTCGGCGTGCCGACCTATCACGCGCTCACCTACGGCTGGCTGCTCGCGGGCATCGCCCGCGGGATCACCGGCAAGAGCATGGGCGAGCTGTTCCGAACCGAGGTGTCCGAGCCGCTCGGCGTCGACGGGCTCCACCTTGGTCTGCCGCCCGCCGGGTCGGCCACCGTGTACGCGCCGCTGGCGGGCAGCCAGCTCAGCCTGCTCGGCAAGCCGCTCGGTGCGCTCGTGCTCGGCCGCAGCCACCTCATCCCCGGCGCGTTGGGCGCGGCGACCCGCTGCCTGTTCCTGCCCGGGTTGCACGCCATCCTCGAGGGCGACGGGCCGTCGATCCTGCGCACGGAGCTGCCCGCGGGCAACGGGGTGGCCACCGCGTCCGCCCTCGCCACCATGTACGGCGCCGTCGCGAGCGGCCAGACACCGGGCGGCCTGCCGTTCCTGTCGCGCGCGACGATCAGGGAACTGAGCAAGGTGCGCACCTACCGCCTCGACCACGCGCTGTTCTACGCGCCGATGATGTGGCATCTCGGCTACCACTCGCTGCCGATGCCGGGCGCCCGCGGCGGTCTCGGCCACATCGGGCTCGGCGGCTCGTTCGGCTGGGCCGAACCGCGCATGGGCCTCTCGGTCGGGTTCGTGCACAACCGGCTCTCGGCCGGTCAGCTGGGCGTCGACCAGTTCTCGGCCATGTGGCTGTTGCCGCTGATCCTCAACTGCCTGCGCGCCACCCGGCGCGTCACGCTCGACGAGACGCGCGAGGCGGCGGCCTGACTGGCCGACCGGTCGTCCCCGCGCTGTCAGCGGACAGAGCGGGGACGGGGTGTCAGGTCAGATACCGGTAGGCCGGTGAACCCGGCTCCAGCCGCTCGCACTGGATGGGTGAGGCGGCCATCCGCTCCAGCACCGGTTCCAGACCGTCCGGCGTACCGAGTTCGATGCCGACCAGCGCCGCCCCGGTCTCCCGGTTGTTGCGCTTGACGTACTCGAACAGGGTGATGTCGTCGTCCGGGCCGAGCACCTCGTTGAGGAAGCGGCGCAGCGCGCCGGGCTCCTGTGGGAAGTCGACGAGGAAGTAGTGCTTCAGCCCACGGTGCACCAGTGAGCGCTCGATGATCTCGCCGTAGCGCGAGACGTCGTTGTTGCCGCCCGACACCAGGCACACCACCGTCGAGCCCGGCGTGACGTCGACCTCGGCGAGCGCGGCCACCGCGAGCGCGCCCGCGGGTTCGGCGATGATGCCCTCGTTCTGGTACAGGTCGAGCATGGTGGTGCAGATGGCGCCCTCGTCGACCTGAAGAAGTCGGAAAGAGCCTGCGCCGCTGCGGGATTCGGTCGCGGTCAGCAGAGGCAGCGAGCCGTGCGAGACCACCCGGCCACCGAAGCCCGCGACCGCGGCGTAGGGCACCGCGCCGATCCTGCGCACCGCGGCGCCGTCGACGAACGGGTCGATCTCCGGCAGCGTCACCGGTCCGCCCGCGACCAGCGCCGCGGTCATCGAGGCCGCGCCCGCCGGTTCGGCGCCGAGGATGCCGGTCTGTGGCGCGCGCTCGCGCAGGTAGGTGCCGACGCCGGCGAGGCAGCCACCGCCGCCCACGGGGACGACGACGAGGTCGGGCGCGGCGCCGAGCTGCTCTAGGATCTCGGCGGCGATGGTGCCCTGGCCCGCGGCGGTGCGCGGGTCGTCGAACGGGGGAACCATGGTCGCGCCGGTGCGCTCGACATCGGCGGCGGCGGCCGCGGCGGCGGCGTCGTAGGTCTCGCCGACCGCGATCAGCTCGACGAACTCGCCGCCGTGCACCCGGATCCGGTCGCGCTTCTGCTTCGGGGTGGTGGTCGGCACGTAGATGCGGCCGGTGATGCCCATGGCGTGGCAGGCGTAGGCGACGCCCTGCGCGTGGTTGCCCGCGCTGGCGGCGACCACGCCCGCGGCCCGCTCCTCGGCGCTGAGCTGGACGATGAGGTTGTAGGCCCCGCGCAGCTTGTAGGAGCGCACGGCGGAGAGGTCCTCGCGCTTGAGATAGACCTGCGCGCCCGTCAGCGCGGACAGCCGCGGACTGAGCTGGAGCGGGGTCGGGTCGATAATGTCGGCAATTCGCTTGGCGGCGGCATCGATCTCGTCCGCGCTCAGTGCGGGACGGGCGGCGGACAGGTGATCGATCACATCAAGCGGATTGGACACCCGAAATATGCTGCCACCCGCCGCGACGCGGGTGCGCGGCGGGTGGGGCGCTCGCTTGTCCGATCAGCGCGGGGTGAGCACGAAAACGGGGATCTCGCGGGTCGTCTTCGTCTGGTAGTTGGCGTAATCGGGCCACACCTCGACGGCGCGGTCCCACCACACCCGCTTCTCCTCGCCGAAGACCTCGCGGGCGGTGTAGTCCTTGGTGACCTCGCCGTCGCGCAGTTCGACGTGCGGTTCGGCCTTGATGTTGTAGTACCAGACCGGGTGCTTCGGCGCGCCGCCCAGCGAGGCGACCACGGCGTATTCACCGTCGTGCTCGACCCGCATCAGCGGGGTCTTGCGCAATTTTCCGGTCTTGGCGCCCTTGGTGGTGAGCAGGATGACGGGCTTGCCCTGTAGCGACGTGCCCTTGGTACCGCCGGAATTCTCATAGGTCTCGGCCTGCTTGCGAGCCCAGTCGGACGTGCTCGGTGCGTACTCTCCGGTAAGTGGCATACGACCGGCAACACCGCATCGGCCGCCGGTGTTCCCGGCCGGAAATGTTCGGTGGCCCGAAATTCGCCTTCCGTATATCCTGATGACATGGCAACGGCTCACCCCATCAGCGTGGACATCGCGGGCACCGCGTGGCCCGTGTACAAGCTCGAGGCGCTGGCCGCCGGGCTGGTGGCCGGTGCGCTGCTCCTGCTGATCACCGGCGCACCGCAGGTCGCCGTGCTGGCCGCCGCCGCGATCGCGGCTCTGCGCTGGACGCTCGGACACGTGACGACGCGGCGCGACGTCCATCCGGCAGCCCGGGCGCTGTCCCCGCACTGAACGGATCAGTCCGCATCCAACGGCAACGCCGCCAGTTCCCCGCGCGAGACGACGCCGAGCTTCGGATAGGCCTTGTACAGGTGATGGCCGACAGTCCGCGGACTCAGGAACAGCTGCGCCGCGATGTCCCGATTCGTCATCCCCTGCGCGGCGAGCCGCACGATCTGCAACTCCTGCGGTGTGAGCGCGGCGAGCACCCCCGATCCGGCCCGCGCGGCCGCGCCGACGCCGAGCGCGCCGAGTTCCACGCGGGCACGCTCGGCCCACGGCGCGGCGTCCAAGCGCTCGAAGATCTCCAGAGCCGGTTGCAGCTGGCTCCTGGCGTCCACTTTGCGGCGGTTGCGGCGCAGCCACTCCCCGTAGAGCAGCTGGGTGCGGGCGCGCTCGAACGGACGGCCACCGAACTCGAGCGAGGCACGGAAATGTTCCTCGGCATCCGCGTCCGGGCCGAGCAGCGCGCGAGCGCGTGCGGCGAGCGCGGCCACCCAGTCCTGGCGCGAGGCCGCGGCCCAGTCCTCGAGACGATCCAGCGCGTCGCCTGCCCGGGCGGGGTCGCCGAGCCGGACCGCCGCTTCCACGAGATCGGGTAGCGAGCGCAGCCCGATGACCATGTGCCGGGCCGGTTCCTCGGTCAGCGATTCGAGCCGGGTCATGGCGCTGTCCACCCGGCCGAGTCCGAGATCGAGCAGGCCGAGCGCCGCGTGTGCCCAGCCGGCGCCCGGCGCGTCGGCCCCGCCGAACCGCTCGGCCAGCGCGTGCTCGGCCGCGGCACGGCAGTCCGCTTCCCGCCCGCCCAGCGCCGCGAGGTAGGCGAGCATTGCCGAGAGCTGGCAGACCCAGTGATCCTGCCCGGTGTCCTGCGCGATCCGCACGCCTTCGGTCGCGACGACCAGCGCCTCGCGCGGTCGGCCGAGGAAGGCCTCGGCTTCGGCGCGGAAGAACAGCAGCGTCGGTAGCGGGCCGATCCTGCCCTCGTCGCGACATGCCGCGACCAGTTCGTCCGTCAGTTCCGCCACCCGCTCGTCCTGTCCGACCACGAGACCGACGCCGGACAACTGCACCAGATCGCGCACGTCCGCGCCCGTGGCGCGGGCCGCGTCGGCCGCCGCGCGCAGGTCGACGCGGAACCGCCCGTGCACGCCGTCGAGCACGTACGCGGTGGTGTGCGCCAGTGAATCGTCCTCGGGCAGCGGCAGTGCGGCCAAGCGCCGGGTGACCTCGTCGAGTTCGTCGGCGCCCAGATACCACGCGGTGTGCACCGCGACCATCAGGATGCGCGCCGCGAGCAGCGGTTCCCGTCGCGCCGCGTCGGCCGCCGCGATAAGGCGCCGGTGCGCCGGAAGTCGTTTGCCCGCACCGAATTCCGCGAGACCGCGGACCAGGTCGAGGCGCGCCGCGAGCAGCGGGTCGGTGGTCTGCGCAGTCGCGCGCTCGGCCAGCCGGTCCGCCAGCTCGTACATGCCCGTCTCACCGGCGGTTTCGGCGGCGAGCACCAACCTGCTCACCCGCGCCGCGGGTTCGGTGCTGAGCGCGGCCGCGCGCTCGTAGGCGGCCACCGCGCCGTGATATCCGTTGCGGGCGCGCGCCCGGTCGGCGGTGGCGGCCAGGGCGGCGGCGATCGCCTCGTCCGGACCGGTGGCCGCCGAGGCCAGATGCCAGGCGCGCAGGTCGGCGTCCTCCGGGGCGGTGAGTGTCGCGGCGAGGGCGCCGTGCGCGGCGAGCCGCTGGGCGAGCGGCGCGCCCTGGTAGATCGCCGAACGCAGCAAAGGATGGCGGAAGGTGAGCGTCCGGCCATCGGTGCGCACCAGGCCGTCGTCCTCGGCGGGCTGGAGATCGGTGGGACCGGCACCCAGGGTCGCCGCCGCGCGCAGCATCGGATCGATCTCGGCCGCACCCGCCGCCGCGGCGACGAGCAGCATCGTCCGCGTGGCCGCGGGCAGCCTGCTGACCCGGCCGTAGAAGGCGACCTGAAGCCGCTGGGTGAGCGGCAGCGGATTCGGCCCGGAGTCCGCGGACTCGGCGGCCAGCACCGCGGGAAGCTCCCGCAGCGCCAGCGGGTTGCCGCCCGCCTCGGTGAGCAGCCGGTAGCGCAGTGCGGGGGCGAGATCCGGTGCGTCCGCGTCCAGCAGCGCGGCGGCCGCCTCCTGGCGCAGCGCAGGCACGGGCAGCTCCGGCAGGCCGGGGGCCGGGAAGTCGTTCGCGCCCGCGCGGGTCGCGAAGATCATCGCGACGCCTTCCGCGTCCAGGCGGCGCGCGGCGAAGAGCAGGGTTTCCGCGGTCGCGCGGTCCAACCAGTGCGCGTCGTCGATCAGGCACAGCAGCGGTCCTTCGGCGGCCTCCTCGGCCAGCAGCGAGAGCACCGCGAGGCCGATGAGCAGCCGGTCGCCGGGTTCCCGCTCGCCGAGCCCGAACGCGCCGAGCAGTGCCGCGCGCTGGCGTTCTGGCAGCGTGTCCACCAGGGCCATGCCGGGCCGGACCAGCAGGTGCAGGCCGGCGAAGGGCAGCTCGGCCTCCGACTCGACACCCGCGCTGCGCACCGACGGAATGCCCTGTGCCGCAGCGTAATCGAGCAGCGCTGTCTTGCCGATGCCCGCTTCGCCGCGCAGCACGAGGACGCCGCTGCGGCCGGCCCGCGCGTCGGCTAGCAGTCGATCGATGCGCGCCTGTTCGGCCTCGCGTCCGTGCAGCATCCGTTCACCGTATCCGTCACCGACGGGCGGCAGGTAGATCGCGGACGTACGAAGTCCGACGGCCACCCATGGCGGCGGCGAATCGCCCTACGTCATCGGTCGCGGAAAGTACTTATGCGTGACTGATTCGGCGGCCCCTCGCCCCGCCATACCTTGTTCTCACAGCGCAACACGGCGCAGGGAAATACAAGGGAGACAACGATGAACGACCTGGTCGCGCAGTACCTGGAGATCTGGAACACCACCGACGCCGCCGCCCGCTCGGCCGCCATCGCCCGGGTCTTCACCGACGAGCCGCGCTACGTCGACCCGCTCATGGCCGTCACCGGACGCGAGGCGCTGGACGCGGGGATCGCCGCGGTGCAGGCGCAGTTCCCCGGCATGGTGTTCCGCTTGGCCGGCCCGGTCGACGGACACCACGACCAGGTGCGCTTCACCTGGGAGCTCGGCCCCGCCGACGGCCCGGCGCTGGTGGTCGGCTTCGACGTCGCGGTGCTCGACCAGGGCCGCATCGCCGACGTGTACGGCTTCCTCGACAAAGTGCCCGCCGCCGCCTGATCTTCCCGAAACTACTGTTCAGAAAAGAGATTCGCCATGACCACCACCACCGCCCCCGGTTACCTGTCCACCCTGTTCGCCCCCGGCGACAAGCTGCTGCGGACCTCGCTGCGCTTGGACGCGGTGATCACCGGCGCGAACGGGATCGCCTACCTGGCCCTCTCCGGCCCGCTCGAGTCGCTGCTCGGCCTCGACCGCGGCCTCGGCATCGCGATCGGCGTCTTCCTCACCCTCTACGGTCTCGGCGTCGCCGCGATCGGGTCGACGAAGTCGATCAATCCCGTCGCCGCCCGCGCGGTGATCGGCCTGAACGCCGCCTGGGTCCTGGTCAGCCTGGCCGCGCTCGTCGCGGGCGCGCTCGATCTGAACGTCGTCGGCTCGGTCTGGGCGGTCATGCAGGCCGCGACGGTCGGTGGTTTCGCCGCCCTCCAGTACCTGGGCCTGCGCAAGACCCGGTGACCGCAAAACCCTTCTCCGACAACCGCATCGACCACAGCACGGCCCCGGCGCCCCGCCGGGGCCGTCGTCGTATCCACCCTCGGGCGCCTCGCGCATGGCGCGATCGCCGCGCGGCTCGGCGAAGGTTCCGGATCCGGCCGGGCAGGTGCGTCGAGGCGGGTAGCGTCGGACGGATGACAGAGGGACCGGTGGAAGCTCCGTCTTTTCACTCCGATCGGATCGATGCCGACCGGATCGATGAGCTGGTCGAGCTTCTCGACTTGCAGGCAGACCTGCCCGGCATCCGCCGGATGCGGCAGTGGGCGCACGAGGCGCTCGCGGTGCGCGCGGGGGAGCGGGCCCTCGATATCGGGGCGGGCACCGGATCGGAGGCGCTGGTCTTCGCCGAGCGGGTGGGTGACGCGGGCGCGGCGATCGGCTTGGACCCGAACCCCGCGATGCTGGCCGTCGCGCGGCGGCGGGCGGCGGCCGCCGGGCTGTGCGCGCGGTTCGTGCACGGCTCGGTCTATCACCTGCCGTTCCCGGACGCGTCCTTCGACGCGGTCCGCTGCGAGCGCGTCTACCAGCATCTCGACGATCCCGCCGCGGCCACCGCCGAAATCGCCAGGGTGCTGCGCCCCGGCGGCCGGGTTCTGCTGATCGACAGCGACTGGTACACCGCCATCACGCATCCTGGCGATCCGGCCGTCGTCGAGGCGCTCGGTACCGCGATGCTGGCGGACGTCCCCAACCCCGCGTCCGGCCGTAGGCTGCGCGGACTGCTGGCGGGCCAGGGTTTCGTCATCGACGATCAGGGATCCGAGGCGGTGATCTGGGACCCGGTGACCGCGCGACCGCTGTACCAGCAGATGAACGAGCAAGCGTCGAGATACGGCACGGTCACCGCCGAGGAGTTCGAGCGGTTCCTCGCCGACCTGGACGCGGGCATCGAGCGCGGCGACTTCCACCTGTCGGTGACGATGTTCGCGGTGCTCGCCCACAAGCCGTGATCGCGTCGCGTCTTCGGATACGGCGACCAGCTACTACTGTCGGCGCCATGCCGTCGGTCTTCGGGAACGCGGCTCTCGCCGTCCGAAGCGGGCGGCGACGGCGGCGCCATGTTCGACGACCCGGCCCGGCTCTGCGTAGCGCCCACCCGAATATCCCGGGCCCGACCGGGACTTCTTCGTCGAAACGCATTGAAAGACAGCGTTTTCATTAACGGGGCCGGGCGCGGGGGCGATGATTCGAGTAGTCCAGTACGCGGGTTTCCGACGCGAATTCGAGGGGAGAATTTCGCCATGAAACGCCTGGTGGTGTGTTGCGACGGCACGTGGAAAGCCGAGAACAGCAGCACGGTATCCAACATCGTCAAAATCGCGCAGACCGTCCGCATGGAGGCCCCTGGCCCCGACGGGCAGCCCGTCCGCCAGCACGTGATCTACGTATCCGGGCCCGGCGCAAGGGGTTTCACCGCCGACCGGCTGTTCGGCGGCGCCTTCGGCCTGGGCCTGGAGGCGAACCTGTCCGCCGCCTACTGGCAGGTGGCCGTCAACTGGGAGCCCGGCGACGAGCTGTACATCTTCGGCTTCAGCCGCGGCGCGTACACCGCGCGCAGCCTGGTCGGCCTGATCGACTGCATCGGCATCATGAAACCCGATTCGATGATCGCCGGACAGTACCCGAAGGCGTTCAGAATGTACCGGCGCCGCGGCCGCAACAAGCTGATGCGGTGGCGCAAACCGCCCACCGACCAGCAGGTGCGTGACTTCCGTCGCGAGCACAGCCATCGCAGGCGGGTCATCGACTTCATCGGCGTGTTCGACACCGTCGGCGCGCTCGGCGTCCCCGGCCTGACCTCGTGGCGGCACCGCTTCCACGACGTCAAGCTCTCGCCGCGGGTGCTGTGCGCGCGGCAAGCCCTCGCCATCGACGAACGGCGGCGCAACTTCGAGCCCTGCCTCTGGGAGGTGCCGGTCGAACTCGGCATCAAGTACCGCCGGATCAAGGACCGCAAGGCCGACCGCGTCAAGCAGGTCTGGTTCGAGGGCGTGCACAGCGACATCGGCGGCGGCTACGCCCAGTGCGGGCTGTCCGATATCACCCTGCGCTGGATGGTCGCCGAGGCGGAGGCCGAGGGTCTCGCGTTCGACACCGAACTGCTCGAGGAGCTGTCGGCCAAGTGCGCGGGGCAGGAGAACCATATGGAGCGGCACAAGTCGTGCGGGCCCGGCTACACCCTGCTCAACGTGGTCCGCACCCTCCGAAGCCCGCTGCGGGCACGGTTCTATTGGAACTCCCTGCGCCGCCTGCGGGTGGAGACGGACAACGGCGTGCTGGTCGCCTCGACCGTGCACGACAAGGCCGAATACCGGCCGTACAACCTGCGGCGCTGGCAGCAGGATCTGGGCGGCGAGTTCCCGGCCGAGCTGATCGAGAAGATCAGCCCGCTCGATGCCTCAACGCACCAGCAGGGCGACGGGGAGCCGAGCGAACAGCTTCTCTAGGCGCGCCCTGCCCTGGAAGGTATGCCCGGTGAGGCGGTCGGTCCAGTTGCCCTGCGGCAGGTCGAGCGCGGTATCGCCCCACCCGGTGTCGGTGAGGCCGACGCTGTGCCTGGTGGCCGCGACGATCACCTCGGGCGCGTCGCCGACCCTGGCGCGCGCGTAGGACACCAGCCGGGAGGCTTGCTCCCCGGTGGCGAACAGCGGCAGATAGGCGCCGCCGACGAAGCAGTCGGGGCGTTCCCTGCGCAGCCACAGCGCGTAGGCGACGATCCACATCTTCGCCGCGCCGGAGGTGTCCAAAGCCGGTGTCCCGGTGAGCGATTGCAGCATGCCGGTACGCGCGGGGAAGTCGACGGGACGGCGGTTGTCCGGGTCGACCAGCGAGTCCTCCCACAGCTCGCAGCCCTGGTACAGATCCGGGATACCGGGACCGCACAGCTGAAGCAGTTTCTGCGACAACGCGTCCGACCAGGCGTGCGGCGCCAGATCGTGCACCAGATCGCTGAGCTCGGCGCCGACCGGTCCGTCGATCACCGCGTCCATCCACGCGTGCACGGCCGCCTCGAACTCGCCGTCCGGCTCCTCCCACGAGGTCCGGGTGCCTGCCTCGCGCATCGCCTTCTCGGCGAACAGATGCAGCCGTTCGCGCAGGCCCGGCACCGAGGAGGCGGGGCGGCCGTCGGCGGGCCAGACGCCGAACATGTTCTGCAACAAGAACAGTGCGGTCGCACCGTCCGGCGCGGGCGTCTTGTCCATCCAGGTCTCGACCGACCGAGCCCAGGTCCGCGCGACCTGGGAGAGCACCCCGATCCGGGCGCGCACGTCCTCGCCACGCTTGGTGTCGTGGGTGGACAGCGTGGTCATCGTGGCGGGCCAGCGCTGCGCGCGTTCGACATTGGCGAGATGGAATTCGTTGAGCGAGTGGCCGAATCGGGCCGGATTGCCGCCGACCTCTTGCAGCGAGACCAGCCGAGCCGCCTGGTAGAACATGGTGTCCTCGACGGCCTTGGCGGTGATCGCGCCGCACACCTGGTGGAAGCGGGCGGCCGCCTCCCCGTCGGCGGCGAGCGCCGACACCAGCACGTTGAGCGGCGCGGTGAGCTCGCTGTTGCGCTTCTCCACCTCGGCGATCACCGCGCCGGTCATTCCGGCCAGCGGCGCGTAGTCGGCGCGGTAGACCGGCATGAAGGCGAGCACCTCGATGGTGGCGTTGGTCAGCGCCATGGTGTCGAAGCTGTCCGCGCGCGCGTCCCGTTTGATCGCGCCGATCAGCCGCCGAATCTCCGGCGCCAGAATGCTTTCGGCGACGGCGCGCTTGATCCGGTGCTCGGTCTCGCCGATCCAGGCGCGGTCGCTGCCGTGTCCGGCGAAGCGGCGCGACAGCTCGGTCAGCGTCTGCTCGCCGTCGGGATCGATGAGCACGCCGCCGAGCCCGGCCAGCGCGTCGTAGCCGGTGGTGCCGTCGATGGGCAGCGTCGCGTCCAGCGGCTCGCGGTTGGCCAGGATCTTCTCCACCAGCAGCAGTCGCTGCGGGCCGATCAGCTGGCGCAGGCGGGTCAAATACGCCGCGGGATAGGTCAATCCGTCCGGGTGATCGACCCGCACGCCGTCGATCAGGTCGTGCTCGCACCAGGCCGCGAGTTCGCGGTGGGTGAGGTCGAAGACCTCCGGGTCCTCCTGCCGCACCGCCGCCAGACTGCTCACCGCGAAGAACCGCCGATAGGTGCAGAGTCCGGCTTTCCAGCTCACCAAGCGGTAGTGCTGCTTGTCGTGGATGCGCAGCGCGTTGTCGCCGTCGGTGCCCGGCGCGATTGGGAAACGCAGATCGTGCAGGGCCAGCATCGGTTCCGGTCCGGAGCGGTCCACGGTCAGCGCCGCGGGATCGTTCTCGCTCTGCAGCACCGGCAGCGCCAGCCGACCGCCCGCGCCGTTGCTCGGGCTCCAGTCGATGTCGAAGAACCGGGCGAACGGCGAGTCCTTGCCGTTGCGCAGCACGTCCCACCACCACGGGTTCTGTCGCGGATCGGCGACGCCGACGTGGTTGGGCACCAGGTCGACGATGAGCCCCATGCCCCTGGTGCGCACCTCGTCGGAGAGCGCCTTGAGCCCGAGCGGGCCGCCGAGCGCCGCCGAGACGGTGCTCGGGTCGGTGACGTCGTAGCCGTGCGTCGACCCGTGCGTCGCGGTCAGGATCGGCGACAGATACAGGTGCGAGATGCCGAGCTGCTGAAGGTATTCCGCGATCGCCCTGGCGTCGGCGAAGGTGAGCGCGTCGGGGCGCAGTTGCAGCCGGTAGGTGCTGCGCACGGTGGTCTGCCGCGCGAGTGCGCGCCCGCGGGCGATGGGGTCGGTGTGATGTGTCTCGATCGGTGCGTGGGATGCGGTCATGTGCGTGTCGGTCATGCGGGGCAGCGGAGGACGAGCAGACAACGGTCGGGGACGGAGATCGTGGCGGCGGCCGGATAGGTGGCCTCGGCTCGGCCGTCGGCCGACGAGCAGTCCAGCGCCACCGTCCACGGTCCTCCGTAATCGGTGCCGGGCAGGGCGAAATCGATGGCCGAATCGTGGGCGTTGAAGCACAGCAGGAACGAATCGTCGGTGATGCGTTCACCGCGCGGTCCCGGCTCGGGAATGCCCTGGCCGTTCAGATAGACCATGAGCGCCTTGGCGAATCCGCTGTCCCAGTCCGCGGCGGTCATCTCCGCGCCGGCGGGCGTGAGCCAGGCGATGTCGCCGGCCCGGTCTTTAGCGCGAATCGGTTGTCCGGCTAGGAATCTGCGGCGGCGGAAGACCGGGTGCTCGGTGCGCAGCGCGATGACCGAGCGGGTGAACGCGAGCAGATCGGCGTTGGTCTCGGCCAGCGACCAGTCCATCCAGGCCAGCGGCGAATCCTGGCAGTACACATTGTTGTTGCCCAGCTGGCTGCGGCCCATCTCGTCGCCGTGGGCCAGCATCGGGGTGCCCTGGCTCAGCACCAGCGTGGCCAGCATGTTGCGGGTCTGTTTGGCGCGCAGGGCATTGATCTCCGGATCGTCGGTCGGGCCCTCGACGCCGCAGTTCCAGGATCGGTTGTAGCTCTCCCCGTCGCGGTTGCCCTCGCCGTTGGCCTCGTTGTGTTTCTCGTTGTAGGACACCAGGTCCCGCAGCGTGAAACCGTCGTGCGCGGTGACGAAGTTGATGCTCGCGCTGGGTCTGCGGCCGGTGGCCTCGTACAGATCCGAGGAGCCCGCGAGCCGAGAGGCGAACTCGCCCAAGGTGGCCGGTTCCCCGCGCCAGTAGTCGCGGACGGTGTCGCGGTACTTGCCGTTCCACTCCGTCCACAGTCCGGGGAAGTTGCCCACCTGGTAACCGCCCTCGCCGACGTCCCACGGCTCGGCGATCAGCTTCACCTGGCTGACCACCGGATCCTGTTGCACCAGATCGAAGAACGTGGACAGCCGGTCCACGTCGTGCAGCTCGCGGGCCAGGGTGGCGGCCAGATCGAAGCGGAAACCGTCGACGTGCATGTCCAGGATCCAGTACCGCAGCGAGTCCATGATCAGCTGCAAGGTGTGCGGATGCCGGACGTTGAGACTGTTGCCGGTGCCGGTGTAATCCATGTAGCGCCCCGGATCACCGTCCAGCAGACGGTAATAGGCGGCGTTGTCGATACCGCGGAAGCCCAGCGTCGGCCCGAGGTGGTTGCCCTCGGCGGTGTGGTTGTAGACCACATCGAGGATCACCTCGATGCCCTCGGCGTGCAGCGCGCGCACCATCGCCTTGAACTCGGTCACCGCCGCGCCGCCGCGCGGACTCGCCGCGTACTCGTTGTGCGGTGCCAGATAGCCGAAACTGTTGTAGCCCCAGTAGTTTCGCAAGCCCTGGTCGAGCAGCACTCGATCGTGCAGGAATTGGTGCACCGGCATCAGTTCGATCGCGGTGATGCCGAGGCTCTTCAAATGTTCGACGATCGCCGGGTGCGCGATGCCCGCGTAGGTGCCGCGCAGTTCCTCCGGCACCTCGGGGTGCGTCATCGTCATGCCCTTGACGTGCGCCTCGTAGATGACCGTCTCGTGGTAGGGCCGGTTCGGCGCGCGGTCGGACCCCCAGTCGAAGAACGGGTTGATGACGACGCCGGTCATGGTGTGGCCCAGCGAATCAAGACCGGGGGTATAGAGGGAGGGATCGTTGTCGAACTCGCCGTCGAAGGCCTTGCCGTACGGGTCGAGCAGCAGTTTGCTCGGATCGCAGCGCAGGCCGCGATCCGGGTCGTAGGGGCCGTGTACGCGGAAGCCGTAGCGCTGGCCGGGACCGATCGTCGGCAAGTAGGCGTGCCAGACGTAGCCATCCACCTCGTCGAGCGCGATTCTCGTCTCGCCGCCGTCCTTGGCGATCAGGCACAGCTCGACGGATTCGGCGACCTCGGAGAAGACCGAGAAGTTGGTGCCCGCGCCGTCGTAGGTCGCCCCGAGGGGGTAGGCGGTGCCTGGCCAGACACCTAGTGGTGTCATCTCACCGGGCGCTGCGTCGGGCTGAGCCATGGCAACGACAGTAGCGTGAGGCATGTGCCGGGTCGGCGCACGGCCGTGCTCCTCGCGGGGAAGCGACCCGCCGCGCGCCTGCCTTGTTCCGCAGGCAACCAGCGCGTTCGTACCCGAGCCGCCGGGCGACCCCCGCCAGCCCGCCGAGCAGTGCGCGTTGCGTCCAGGCCGGGATGCCCGCGAGGTAGCCGTCCTGGTAGTCCCAGAGCAGCGCAAGCGCCAGCGGGTCGCGGGGCACCCGTCCCGCGGTGGTCTTGCCCGCCGCGTCGAGAGCGCGCCAGAGCCGGAACACCTCCCAGTGCCGCAGCGGCGGGCGGCATAAGCAGTCGATGGGGGAGCTGGTGGCGCACCTCGAGCGCCGCGGTTATGTCGAGCGGACGGTCGATCCCGCCGACCGTCGCGCCCGAATCGTCGTCACCACGGCGGCGGGCCGCCGCGCGCTCGCTCTCGCCGCCGATCGAATCGCGGGGATCGAGCGGATGCTCGCGGACGAACTCGGAGACGACGCACTGCGTGCGCTGCGGACGTCGTTGGCCAGGGTGCCGGGATTGATCGACAGCGATGCGAGGGAGGCGTAAGACGTCGTCGGCCGAGCGATCGGGTCCGTGGTACCGGCGGAGATCGGCGGTGGAACGTCGAGCCGCGGTCGACGGTGTCGGCCGAGTCGGGCGAGCTAGCCTCGGAGCCGGTGGCGTCGATGTCACATCCACGGCCCATCTGGTCGACCCGGGCCGGTGCCTGCTCCGGCGTGGCGCGGACCCGAATACCGACTCCGCAGGGCTCAGGCTTCCGCCGGACCGAGTCGCCGCCGCCAGGTCTGGCCGACCAAGTCCTTGCCGAAACTGTGGTGCGGCGCCGATTCGACGAGCTCGAATCCCGCGCGTTCGTAGATGCGGCGCGCTGCGGTGAGAACGTCGTTGGTCCACAACACCATCTCGCGGTAGCCGACCTCCGTCGCGAAGCGCAGGCATTCCGCCACCAGCGCGGCGCCGACGCCGAGCCCGCGGGCGCTCGGTTCCACGAGCAACAGGCGGAGGCGGGCGGTGGTCTCGCTGTCGGTGACGCAGAAGACGCAGCCCACCGGCACCCCGCCGCACTCGGCGATCCACGCGCGCTCGCGTCGATCGTCGTGCCCGGCAAGGAAATTCGCGACGATCTCGGCGACCAGCGCCTCGTATCGGACGTCCCAGCCGTACTCCGCGGCGTATACGGCGGCATTGCGCTGGATCACCCACCCATAGTCGCCCGGCAGCGGCGCGCGCAGCGTGAACTGCCGCGCGGCGGGTTCGGCCGGGCGGTCGAGCAGGCGCTGGATGGTGCGCATCGCGTCGACGAGCCGGGCCCGGTCGCCGGGCGGATGCGCCGCGAGCAGCTTGCCGACGTCGGCCCCGGAGCGTTGGTTCAGCACCGCGAAAGCGGCCCGTCCCTTGTCGGTGAGCCGCACCTCCTGGCGGCGGCCGTCGCTGCTGGAACGTCCGCTCTCGATCAGGCCGCGGTTCTTGAATCGGGTCAGGATGCGGCTGAGGTAGCCGGGGTCCAGGTCCAGCGCGCGGCGCAGCCGGACCGCTTCGGTGGAACCGGTGGTAGCCAGTTCGAACAGGATTCGCGCCTCGGTCAGGGAGTACTCCGTCTCTACGAGTCCCTCGGCGAGCACGCCGATGACCCGCGTGTAGTGGCGGTTGAACTCGCGCACGGCGGCGATGTCGGTGGGGAGGACGGCGGTCACGACGGCTCCAATCTTTGACTGCGTCAAACAATATCCGGAATCGAGGGCGGCCGGGCCGAATTCTCGGAGCCGGGTCGGATCGATAGAGCTCGACTGATAACTTGAACACCGTTCAAGCCCGTCGACCGGGAGGGATTCCTGTGGCACTGACCCCCGACGAGATCATCGCCGTCGACGCCGAACACGTCTGGCACCCCTACGGCGGATTCCCGGCTTCAACACCGCCGCTCGTGGTGGCGGAGGCGTCCGGCGCGCGGCTCACCCTGGCCGACGGCCGCGAACTGGTCGACGGCATGAGCTCGTGGTGGGCGGCCGTGCACGGCTACCGGCACCCGGTGCTCGACGCCGCGTTGCTCGCGCAGTCGCGGCGGATGAGCCACGTCATGTTCGGCGGGCTCACCCACGAACCGGCCGCGCGCCTGTCCCAGCTGCTCGTCGAGCACACGCCCGCCGGCCTGGAGAAGGTCTTCCTCTGTGACTCCGGCTCGGTCTCGGTCGAGGTCGCCGCCAAGATGTGCCTGCAGTACTGGCGCAGTGTCGGGAAACCTCAGAAGCGGCGGCTGCTCACCTGGCGCGGCGGCTACCACGGCGACACCTTCACGCCGATGAGCGTGTGCGACCCCGAGGGCGGCATGCACTCGCTGTGGACCGACGTGCTCGTCGAACAGGTCTTCGTCGCGGCGCCGCCGCGCGACCACCGCGCCGACTACGTGGCCGAACTGGAACGCGCGATCACCGCCCACGCCGACGAACTCGCGGCCGTCATCGTGGAACCGGTCGTGCAGGGTGCGGGCGGAATGCGCTGGCACGACCCGCGCTACCTCGCCGACCTGCGCCGCCTCTGCGACGCCAACGACGTGCTGCTGGTCTTCGACGAGATCGCCACCGGTTTCGGCCGCACCGGCGAGCTGTTCGCGGCCGACCACGCGGGCGTCGCCCCCGACGTCATGTGCGTCGGCAAGGCGCTGACCGGCGGCTATCTGACCCTCGCCGCGACGCTGTGCACCGCGCGCATCGCCGAGACCATCAGCGCGGCGCACGGCGGGCTGATGCACGGACCCACTTTCATGGGCAACCCGCTGGCTTGCGCGGTCGCCGTCGCGTCGATCGAGCTGCTGCTCTCGCGTGACTGGCGCGGCGAGGTGGCGCGGATCGAATCCGAGCTCGTCGCGGGCTTGGCCCCGGCGCGGGAGCTCCCCGGCGTCGCCGACGTCCGGGTGCTCGGCGCGATCGGCGTCGTCGAACTCGAGCGGCCGGTCGACATGCGCGCCGCCACCGCGGCCGCGGTCGACGCCGGCGTCTGGCTGCGGCCGTTCCGGAACCTGATCTACACCATGCCGCCGTTCATCAGCGGCACCGAGGAAGTCGCCACGATCACCTCGGGAATGTGCGCGGCGGCCGCGGCCCACATTCCGGCCGCTCTCCCGTCCTGAACGGTGTTCAAGTATGCTGCGGAGCTGTGACTACCGATCCGTTGAGCTGGTTGGACGAACGGGCCGCAGAGCGCGTGACCGCCGGATTGCGCCGGGAACTCCGGCCGCGTGATCCGCATTCGCCGTCGATCGACTTGGCCTCCAATGACTATCTCGGTCTCACCAAGCACCCCGAGGTGATCGAGGGTGCGATCGAGGCCGTGCGGCGCTGGGGCGCCGGTTCCACCGGCTCGCGACTTGTCACCGGGACCACCGCCGACCACGAGCGCCTGGAAGCCGAACTGGCCGAGTTCGTCGGCGCCGAGGCCGGTCTCGTGTTCGCCTCCGGCTACGCCGCGAACCTCGGCGCGGTCACCGCGCTCGCCGGGCGCGGCGCCTTGATCGTCTCCGATGCGGGCAGTCACGCGTCGCTGGTCGACGCCTGCCGCCTCTCCCGAGCGAGGGTGGAGATCGCACCGCACTGCCATGTCGACGCCGTGCACCGGTTGCTCGCCGCGCGCACCGAGGAGCGCGCGCTCGTGCTCACCGATTCCGTCTTCAGCGCCGATGGCGACCTGGCCCCGCTGGCCGAGCTGCACCGCGTGACCCGCGCGAACGGCGCGGTCCTCGTCGTCGACGAGGCGCACGGGCTCGGGGTGCGCGGTAGTGGAGGCCGCGGGCTCGTCCACGAACTCGGCTTGGCGGGCGAGCCGGATGTCGTCGTGACGGCGACGCTGTCCAAGGCCTTCGCCGCCCAGGGCGGCGCGGTGCTCGCCAGCGAACGGGTCCGCGCGCACCTCATCGACGCGGCGCGCACCTTCATCTTCGACACCGGTCTCGCGCCCGCCGCCGTCGGCGCCGCCCGCGCCGCGCTGGGATTGCTGCGCCGCGAGCCCGAGATGGCGACCCGTGTGCTGGACCGCGCCGCCGACATCGCGCGAATCGCGGGTGTGCCCACACCGGACTCTGCGGTCGTCTCGGTGGTGCTCGGCGAGGCGCAGGTCGCCTACGACGCGGCGCAGGAATGTCGCGCTCGGGGACTGGATGTCGGCTGCTTCCGCCCGCCGTCGGTACCCGAGGGCACCTCGCGACTGCGGCTCACCGCCCGCGCGAACCTCACCGACGCGGAGCTCGGCACCATCGCCGACGTGCTCGGCTCGGTGCTGGCCGAGGCGCGCGGACTGGACGTGGTGCCCGCATGACTCTGCTGCTCATCACCGGGACCTCCACCGACGTGGGCAAGACCGTCGTCACCGCCGCGCTGGCCGCTTCCGCGCGCGCGGCGGGCTTGTCGGTCGCGGTGTGCAAACCCGCGCAGACCGGTATCGCGCCCGGCGAACCCGGCGATCTCGCCGAAGTCGAGCGGCTGGCCGGTCCGGTCAAGACGCTTGAACTCGCCCGCTATCCGGAGCCGCTCGCGCCGGACACCGCGGCCCTCCGCTGCGGCCAACCGCTGCTGACACTGAAGGAGACCGCCGCCGCGGTGCGCGCGCTGGACGGCGCGGACCTCACCTTGGTGGAAGGCGCGGGTGGGCTGTTGGTGCGGGTCGGCGAATTCACCCTCGTGGATCTCGCGCGCGAACTCGACGCGCCCGTGGTCGTCGTGGCCGCCGCGGGACTCGGCACCCTCAATCACAGCGAGCTGACCGTCCGCGCGCTGGAGTCGGCGGGGGTCCGCTGCGCCGGCTTGGTGATCGGGGCCTGGCCCGCCGAGCCGGATCTCGCCGCCGAATGCAATAGGACCGATCTCCCGCGCGTGACGGGTGTCGATGTGGTCGGCGTCGTCCCGGCGGGTGCGGGCGGTTGGGATCAGGATCGGTTCGTCGCGGCGGCGCCGGGATGGTTCGTCCCGGGGTGGTCCGCGCACCGCTAGGCGTGCGTCTTGCCGCGTCCATTCCGCGTTAAGTGTCGGTTTACCGCTTCTACCAGCGGATTTGACATCGTGCTCATCGCTACGTAACTTTATCCAAGTCAGAGCGACACGGACACCGACCCGGAGCCGAGACGCCAAGCCGAAAGGCTGAGCGTGGACCGGGAAACGAGGTAGGACGAGGAGCGCCTGACGATCACACTAGCTCGATTGGGACCCCGATTTGGTTTCGGGTTACTGGCCGCGCTAAGCTGTAAAAGTTGCCTCACCGATTGATCGGGGGAATCCCCGGGAGATGGTGTGTGCGTGTGTTCTTTGAGAACTCAATAGTGTGTCGATGAATGTCAGTGCCAAATTTTGAAATTTGGTTCCGGCTCTTCCACTCCCCGTGTGGAGGGCTGGACATTGAAGTCAGCTAATTTCCGGCTGGCGATTGTTTTGCTAGGTTTTCGGACTCTAGTTAGATATTTCTGATTCACCTTCGGGTGTTTCGAGAGTCTTCAACGGAGAGTTTGATCCTGGCTCAGGACGAACGCTGGCGGCGTGCTTAACACATGCAAGTCGAGCGGTAAGGCCCTTCGGGGTACACGAGCGGCGAACGGGTGAGTAACACGTGGGTGATCTGCCTCGCACTTCGGGATAAGCCTGGGAAACTGGGTCTAATACCGGATATGACCAGGGACTGCATGGTTTTTGGTGGAAAGATTTATCGGTGCGAGATGGGCCCGCGGCCTATCAGCTTGTTGGTGGGGTAATGGCCTACCAAGGCGACGACGGGTAGCCGGCCTGAGAGGGCGACCGGCCACACTGGGACTGAGACACGGCCCAGACTCCTACGGGAGGCAGCAGTGGGGAATATTGCACAATGGGCGAAAGCCTGATGCAGCGACGCCGCGTGAGGGATGACGGCCTTCGGGTTGTAAACCTCTTTCGACAGGGACGAAGCGCAAGTGACGGTACCTGTAGAAGAAGCACCGGCCAACTACGTGCCAGCAGCCGCGGTAATACGTAGGGTGCGAGCGTTGTCCGGAATTACTGGGCGTAAAGAGCTTGTAGGCGGTTTGTCGCGTCGTCTGTGAAAACTCACAGCTCAACTGTGAGCTTGCAGGCGATACGGGCAGACTTGAGTACTGCAGGGGAGACTGGAATTCCTGGTGTAGCGGTGAAATGCGCAGATATCAGGAGGAACACCGGTGGCGAAGGCGGGTCTCTGGGCAGTAACTGACGCTGAGAAGCGAAAGCGTGGGTAGCGAACAGGATTAGATACCCTGGTAGTCCACGCCGTAAACGGTGGGCGCTAGGTGTGGGTTTCCTTCCACGGGATCCGTGCCGTAGCTAACGCATTAAGCGCCCCGCCTGGGGAGTACGGCCGCAAGGCTAAAACTCAAAGGAATTGACGGGGGCCCGCACAAGCGGCGGAGCATGTGGATTAATTCGATGCAACGCGAAGAACCTTACCTGGGTTTGACATACACCGGAAACCTGCAGAGATGTAGGCCCCCTTGTGGTCGGTGTACAGGTGGTGCATGGCTGTCGTCAGCTCGTGTCGTGAGATGTTGGGTTAAGTCCCGCAACGAGCGCAACCCTTGTCCTGTGTTGCCAGCACGTAATGGTGGGGACTCGCAGGAGACTGCCGGGGTCAACTCGGAGGAAGGTGGGGACGACGTCAAGTCATCATGCCCCTTATGTCCAGGGCTTCACACATGCTACAATGGCCGGTACAGAGGGCTGCGATACCGTGAGGTGGAGCGAATCCCTTAAA
The DNA here is from genome assembly GCF_006716565.1 of Nocardia bhagyanarayanae. Taxonomy (NCBI): domain Bacteria; kingdom Bacillati; phylum Actinomycetota; class Actinomycetes; order Mycobacteriales; family Nocardiaceae; genus Nocardia; species Nocardia bhagyanarayanae. The sequence goes on from NZ_VFPG01000002.1 coordinate 851,313, forward strand.
GCCGGTCTCAGTTCGGATCGGGGTCTGCAACTCGACCCCGTGAAGTTGGAGTCGCTAGTAATCGCAGATCAGCAACGCTGCGGTGAATACGTTCCCGGGCCTTGTACACACCGCCCGTCACGTCATGAAAGTCGGTAACACCCGAAGCCGGTGGCCTAACCCCTTGTGGGAGGGAGCCGTCGAAGGTGGGATCGGCGATTGGGACGAAGTCGTAACAAGGTAGCCGTACCGGAAGGTGCGGCTGGATCACCTCCTTTCTAAGGAGCATTCTCCAGGCATGCCCACACAGGTGGGAGGTTGTTCTGGCAGAGGCTGTTTGAGCTCTCGTATGAAGAGCCGCAGTTGCTCATGGGTGGAACGCTGACATGTGCTGGCAACAGCTCGCGGTCACGATGGCTGCGGGTGCCAGATGTAGTCGACACACTGTTGGGTCCTGAAAGAACAGACGTTCTTTCCAGGCAAAAGATACGATCCGCTCGGATCTCCTGTGATACCGGCTCCTTTGGGGGTGCTGGTCCGGGGTGTGGGTTCGAGTGGGTGTGTTGTTTGAGAACTGCACAGTGGACGCGAGCATCTTTGTTTGTAAGTGTTTAAGAGCGTTCGGTGGATGCCTTGGCACCAGGAGCCGATGAAGGACGTAGGAGGCTGCGATAAGCCTCGGGGAGCTGTCAACCGAGCTGAGATCCGAGGATTTCCGAATGGGGAAACCCAGCACGAGTGATGTCGTGTTACCCGCATCTGAATATATAGGGTGTGTGGAGGGAACGTGGGGAAGTGAAACATCTCAGTACCCACAGGAAGAGAAAACAATAGTGATTCCGTGAGTAGTGGCGAGCGAAAGCGGATGAGGCTAAACCATGGGCGTGTGATAGCCGGCAGGCGTTGCGTTCGTGGGGTTGTGGGATTGCTCTTCTCAGTTCTGCCGAGCTGGGCGTGAGTCAGAAACCGTTGTGTTAGCTGAAGTGGTCTGGGACGGCCTGTCGTAGAGGGTGAGAATCCCGTAGGCGAAAACTCAACGGCTCATGTGAGCAACACCCGAGTAGCAGCGGGCCCGTGAAATCTGCTGTGAATCTGCCGGGACCACCCGGTAAGCCTGAATACTCCCTGGTGACCGATAGCGGACTAGTACCGTGAGGGAAAGGTGAAAAGTACCCCGGGAGGGGAGTGAAATAGTACCTGAAACCGTGCGCTTACAATCCGTCAGGGCCTGCGAGTGACTTGTCACTGTGGGTGATGGCGTGCCTTTTGAAGAATGAGCCTGCGAGTTAGTGGCATGTGGCGAGGTTAACCCGTGTGGGGTAGCCGTAGCGAAAGCGAGTCCGAATAGGGCGTTTCCAGTCGCATGTTCTAGACCCGAAGCGGAGTGATCTACCCATGGCCAGGGTGAAGCGACGGTAAGACGTCGTGGAGGCCCGAACCCACTTAGGTTGAAAACTGAGGGGATGAGCTGTGGGTAGGGGTGAAAGGCCAATCAAACTCCGTGATAGCTGGTTCTCCCCGAAATGCATTTAGGTGCAGCGTCACGTGTTTCACGCCGGAGGTAGAGCTACTGGATGGCCTAGGGGGCCCACAAGCTTACCGAAGTCAGCCAAACTCCGAATGCCGGTGTGTGAGAGCGTGGCAGTGAGACTGCGGGGGATAAGCTTCGTAGTCGAGAGGGAAACAGCCCAGATCGCCGGCTAAGGCCCCTAAGCGTGTACTAAGTGGAAAAGGATGTGGGGTCGCGAAGACAACCAGGAGGTTGGCTTAGAAGCAGCCACCCTTGAAAGAGTGCGTAATAGCTCACTGGTCAAGTGATCCTGCGCCGACAATGTAGCGGGGCTCAAGTACACCGCCGAAGCCGCGGCATTCGAGCATTACACCGATGTGTGTCTACGGGCATGCATCCAGTGGCTCGGATGGGTAGGGGAGCGTCGTGTGTCCAGGGAAGCGGCGGAGTGATCCAGCCGTGGAGGGCACGCGAGTGAGAATGCAGGCATGAGTAGCGAAAGACGAGTGAGAAACTCGTCCGCCGAATGACCAAGGGTTCCTGGGCCAGGTTAATCCGCCCAGGGTGAGTCGGGACCTAAGGCGAGGCCGACAGGCGTAGTCGATGGACAACGGGTTGATATTCCCGTACCCGTGTATCCGCGCCCAATGGCGAGGCAGTTGTGCTAACCATCCAAATCCGGATCGATTCCCTTCGGGGAACGTGATGGGGCTGCATGGGACCCTGGCTGTAGTAGTCAAGCGATGGGGTGACGCAGGAAGGTAGCTGGGCCAGTCAGTGGTTGTACTGGTGTAAGCCTGTAGGGCGTTGTGTAGGCAAATCCGCACAGCATGTGCCTGAGAGGTGATGCGTAGCCGATTGAGGCGAATTCAGTGATCCTATGCTGCCGAGAAAAGCCTCTAGTGAGTTGGTACACGGCCCGTACCCCAAACCGACACAGGTGGTCAGGTAGAGAATACTAAGGCGATCGAGAGAACTGTGGTTAAGGAACTCGGCAAAATGCCCCCGTAACTTCGGGAGAAGGGGGACCTCGTCTGGTGAACACCCTTGCGGTGGGAGCTGGGTGGGGTCGCAGAGACCAGAGAGAAGCGACTGTTTACTAAAAACACAGGTCCGTGCGAAGTCGTAAGACGATGTATACGGACTGACGCCTGCCCGGTGCCGGAAGGTTAAGAGGACCGGTTAGCCACTTTGGTGGCGAAGCTGAGAATTTAAGCCCCGGTAAACGGCGGTGGTAACTATAACCATCCTAAGGTAGCGAAATTCCTTGTCGGGTAAGTTCCGACCTGCACGAATGGCGTAACGACTTCTCTGCTGTCTCAACCACAGACTCGGCGAAATTGCATTACGAGTAAAGATGCTCGTTACGCGCGGCAGGACGAAAAGACCCCGGGACCTTCACTATAGCTTGGTATTGGTGTTCGGTACGGTTTGTGTAGGATAGGTGGGAGACTGTGATATCGGCACGCCAGTGTCGGTGGAGTCGTCGTTGAAATACCACTCTGATCGTATTGGACCTCTAACCTCGGACCATGATCTGGTTCAGGGACAGTGCCTGGTGGGTAGTTTAACTGGGGCGGTTGCCTCCTAAAATGTAACGGAGGCGCCCAAAGGTTCCCTCAGCCTGGTTGGCAATCAGGTGTCGAGTGCAAGTGCACAAGGGAGCTTGACTGTGAGACAGACATGTCGAGCAGGGACGAAAGTCGGGACTAGTGATCCGGCACCGGCAAGTGGAAGCGGTGTCGCTCAACGGATAAAAGGTACCCCGGGGATAACAGGCTGATCTTCCCCAAGAGTCCATATCGACGGGATGGTTTGGCACCTCGATGTCGGCTCGTCGCATCCTGGGGCTGGAGTAGGTCCCAAGGGTTGGGCTGTTCGCCCATTAAAGCGGCACGCGAGCTGGGTTTAGAACGTCGTGAGACAGTTCGGTCTCTATCCGCCGCGCGCGTCAGAAACTTGAGGAAGGCTGTCCCTAGTACGAGAGGACCGGGACGGACGAACCTCTGGTGTGCCAGTTGTCCTGCCAAGGGCACCGCTGGTTAGCTACGTTCGGAAGGGATAACCGCTGAAAGCATCTAAGCGGGAAGCCTGTTCCAAGATGAGGTTTCTCACCCCCTCGAGGGGGTAAGGCCCCCCACAGACCATGGGGTTGATAGGCCAGAACTGGAAGCCGGGTAACCGGTGGAGGTGACTGGTACTAATCGGCCGAGGACTTACCAACGAAGAAGCTACGCGTCCACTGTGCGGTATCTGAAACAACACACAGACACCGAGTGATCGAATGAAACCCCTTTGGGTTTTCATTCGGCGGGGAGTTCGAGGGCACCACCCTCGAAAGGATTCTCCCGGCACACGATATGGTGTGTGGATAGTTTCATAGAGTTACGGCGGCTATAGCGGTGGGGAAACGCCCGGTCCCATTCCGAACCCGGAAGCTAAGGCCACCTGCGCCGATGGTACTGCACTCGACAGGGTGTGGGAGAGTAGGACACCGCCGGAACATCATTGCGAAAGGCCCCCAGCACCAGCTGGGGGCCTTTTTGCGTTCGGCGAGATGCCGTCGACCGCGAAGGCCCCCGACCGTAGCTGGAGGCGTTCGGCATTTCCGGGGCTCGCCGTATCGAGGCTCCTCGCGCGCCGAAGTCTCGGACTACCGTGGTGCACATGTCCAGCACCAGGATCGGCAAGCACATTCGCGCACCGCGGTCGACCGTCTACGGCCTGCTGCTGGACGCCGAAGCGGTGGCGCGGTGGCGGGTGCCCACTGGAATGACCAGTCACGTCCATGAATTCGAGCCGCGCGAGGGCGGGCGGTTCCGCATCACCCTCACCTACGACGACCCGGCCGACACCGGCAAGACCACCGCCCAGTCGGACACCTATCAGGGGCGTTTCGTCACCTTGATCCCCGACGAACAGGTCGTGGAGATTCTCGAATTCGAAAGCGACGACCCGGCCGCCCGCGGCGAGATGACCGTTGCCGTAACCCTTTCCGATGCGGGCGACGGTGGCACGGATCTGGTCGCCATCCACGAGGGCGTGCCCGCCGCGGTGAAACCGGAGGACAACGAACTGGGCTGGCGACTCGCACTGGCCAAACTCGCCACGCTCGCGGAAACCGGCTCGCTCGACTGAGGAAGTGGTCAGGCCGGGCAGTCAGGCCATCGTCGGAATCCGCATCGGCGCGGTGACGTTCCAGACAGCCGGGACATCGCGCATGAGCAGCGTGCAGTCGAGAGTCGCACTGCCGCGCGGGAAACGGGTCTGGTCCTCGAAGAAGGTCGAACGGACAGCGTGTGTGCGCGCCGGGCTCACCTGCCATGCGTGCGTGTCTAGTTCGAGGCCGTCGAGGCGCGTGTCATCACGGCTGGCGGAGAAACCGGTGCGGCCCCGCTGGAAGAAATCCGAAGCCGCGGCCAGATCGGGGAACATCGCGCTGCCCTCGAACTCGTCGACCGTGCGTACGTCGACACTGACCTTGGTCGAACTGTCCCTGCTCGTGTAGGCGACGTGCAGGTCGTGCCCGCTCTCCTCGACGTCGAATCGGGCGAAGCTGTGGACGCCGGGAAACAGGCGCCCGCCGAGCAGCACGTTCAGTGGTGAGCCGCTGTCTCTGCGCGGAATGTAGACGCCGCTCTCGACCCCATCCGGACCGTCCCACTCGACAGCTATTCGATGCGCCGCGTTCTCGCTGCGCACACCGACCACGCTGGGCAGACCGACCGGACGTACTCGGCCGAGCCGGATGAGACAGATTCCCGCCACCGCCCAGTCGCCGACCAGATGTGGTCGCAGTGGCGCCGGTAGCAGAGCCGCCGCAACGTCGGGTTCGACGCGGTAATTGACCAGCAGACGTCTCTCGATGACGCTCGAGATCTGAGGCATCATGCGACGGGTCCTCTCTCTCGGAGCCGGCTCCGCCGCTGTTGCGGGCGATACCGATCCCTCCGGTTTCGACGGTACACGGAGCAGTGCAGATCGCTCTTGTGCGTTCGCGCACAGCCTTTCGAGGAGTTCAGGTCTGCAGACGATGGCGAGCCGGGGTGCGTTGTCGAAGGTGGCAGCTGGGCAAGCACTTGCCGAAGCATTGCGGGGTCGGCTTCGAGCTCGATGCGGACCACGTGGCAACCCTTCGCATCCGTCGATACCGTGAAGAGATGTCGCCGTTGGACGATCGGCACCCGTCCACCGTCACCGACTGGGATGATGCGCGACGTAAGGCTCGGCTCCGGGAGACCCGCCTCGGGCACCGGTGGACGACGTTGCGCCGCACCAGGTTGACACTGCTGCGGGTCGCCGCACTGCTGATACTCGTACTCACCGTGTTCACTCAGTACTGGGTGCACGATGTCGCCCCCGAGCGCGCCAGACTCGCCTTGACCGAGCCCGCGCTGCTCCCGGTCGCGACTCCCGCGCGGGAGGAGAACTGGGACACCGCGGTCGTCGATCTGGTCGGACTGGGCGGTCTGAACGCCTCCGACACGGCGGCGTCGCTACCCGCCCTGCGGCGGATGGGCGTGGTTTGGGCCATCAAATACGACAATCAGGGCATCGACAGCAAGGTGATCGCCGATCTCGTCGTCCGCGCCGCGCAGATGTCGGGCGTGCGGAACATCGTGCTCGTCGGGCACAGCATGGGCGGGGTCATCGCGCTGGAGGTCGGGCAGCACATCCATCTGGACAGCGATCGGCGGCTTGCCGGCGTGCTGTTGGACTGCACCCCAGTCGATCTGAACGCGGTGCGCCCGGAGAGTCGCGGACGCGGCGAGGACATGCTGCGCTGGATGGGCTGGTTGCCTGGGGCGCGCGAGAGCCGGGCCCTGCGGCTCGCCGTGGAGACCTACGCGCGCCGGGAGCGGTTCGTCGATCGCACCGCCGACCCGGTGCCGACGATTCGATTCGGCGAACTGGGAGACGTGCTGGCCGAGGTCGCGACCGAGAAGGTCTTGTCGCGCAACGCCGCGAGCAACGGGCTCATCGAATCGCAGTTCCTCGCCATCGTCGGCGGCGGCGCGATCGACAATCTCCGCGCGCTGTCCCGTCCGGTCGACGGCAAACCACGCCCGGCCATCGTCTTCATCCGGCCACGCGACGCCGAGCGCGACCGAGTCGTCGATGTCGAGTACTCGCACCAGGTCCTCATCGAGCGCGCGGGCGGAGTGGACGGCAGCCTACTGGTGGTGATGCCACGCAACACCGGCCACGCCAACCCGCGGCAGGCACCGCACGAGTACAACAAGGTCATCGACCAGCAGGTCATGCCGTTCCTGCAGCGGTATCTGGATCAGGTACGCGGGGTGCGCAGCGCCGCCGCGCCCGGCTGACACAGTGCCCGGCTGACACAGCGCTGGGGTGTCTGCGTGACCACAGCGTTGCGGTGCCTGCCGACACAGCGCTCCGGCGCCCTTCTGGCGGAGCGTCGCCCGGTTGAGCGCAGTGCTGGGCACCGGACTGATACAGAGCCGCGGTGCCCGGCCAGCACCGCGTCGCCCGGTTGAGCGCAGCGCCGGGGCGCGCGACTGGCACAGCGCAGTGGTGCCGGGCTGATCCCGCGCTGCGGTGCCGACTGATAAAGCACATCGGCGCCCCGCTGGCACAGCGCTACGGGGCCCGACTGATACAGCACATCGGTGTCCGGCTGTCAGCGCTGTGGCTCCCGGTTGATACAGCGCTGTGGCTCCCGGTTGATACAGCGCTGTGGTACCCGACTGGCGCAGCGCAGTGGTGCCTGGCTGACCACAGCGTTGCGGGGCCTGGCTGGTACTGCACGTCGGTGCTCGGTTGGCACACCGCCCGGCTCAACGCAGTGCCGAGGCACAGCGCTGCGGCACATGGCGGACACTGTGCTCCGGCGTACGCCGGACCGCAGTGCTGCGGTGCCCGGCTGGCGCACCGCGGTGGTGCCCAGTTGATACTGCACAGCGGTGCCCGGCTGACGCGCACAGGTGCCCGGCTGATACAGCGCCGCCCGGCTGACCGCAGTGCTGGGCGCCCGAGTGATACAGAGCTGCGGTGCCCGGCTGGCACCGTGCAGCCCGGTTGAGCGCGGCGGCGGGGCGCGCGGCTGGCATAGCGCAGCGGCGCCGGGCTGATGCCGCGCTGGGGTGCCCGGCTGACACAGCGTTGCGGTGCCTGACCGACTGGAGGACAGCGGTGCCCGGCTGTCACCGCGCCGCCCGGTTGAGCGCAGCGCTGGGGCGCGCGACTGGCATAGCGCAGTGGCGCCGGGCTGATGCCGCGCTGGGGTGCAGTTGGCACCGCGGCGCCAGTCGAGCGCAGCGCCGAGGTGCCTGGCTGACACAGCGCTGTGGCTCCGGCCGACACAGCGCCGCCCGGTTCCTTTGCGGCGCCGGGGCGCCCGAATGGCACAGCGCCATGGTGCCCGGCTGATTCAGCGCCGCGTGGTTGAGCGCGGGGATGCGCCCGAATGGGGCAGCGCCCTGGTGCCCGACTGGTCCAGCACTTCGGCGCCTGCGGGGCGGTGTTGCGGCGACGGGTTGGCATCGCGATGCGGCGCGCACTGACATGGTGCAGGGGAAAAGAGGACGCGGCGCATGGCGGCGGGTTGGCACCGGTTCGAATCAGGCTGTCGTTAACCGTGTTCGGGTCTGTTTCGTCCTGCTTGACTACCGAGCATGTTTCGACCGAGTACGTTCCTGCCCGGCCTCCGTGGCCGCACCACCGCCGCTTTGCTTGCCGTGGCGACCGCTGCGACCCTCGGGCTGACCGGGTGCGCGAAGGACGACACGCCGGTCGTCGACACCGCCAATACGCCGCTGCCGACCGAGGTGCCCGCGGGCACCAAACTGATCGTCGCCGATCAGCAGGAGCGCCTGCAGAGCGTGCTGCGCTTCTCCGGTGAGCTGGACAAGCTGCCGTTCCAGGTGGAGTTCGCCAACTTCGTCGGCGGACCGGCCATCCTGGAGGCGTTCCGCGCGGGTGCGGCCGATGTGGCGCCGGTCGGTGACGTGCCGCCTATCCACGCGCTGGCCGCGGGGCAGGACGTGCCGATCGTCGGTGCGCAGCAAACCAGTCCGGCCGCACTGAAATTGGCGGTCGCCCCCGGCCGCACGGCGACGACGCTGGCCGACTTGAAGGGCAAGAAGATCGCCTACGCCGAGGGCACGGCGCAGCAGGCCGCGGTGCTGCGCGCGCTGGACAAGGCGGGGCTGAAGACCGGCGACGTGCAGCTGGTCCGGTTGCAGCTGGCCGAGTTTCTCGACGCGGTGCGCACCGGCCAAGTCGACATCGCCCCGCTGATCGAGCCGAATGTGACCCGGCTGCTGCGCACGCCCGGCACCTCGGTGATCCCGGATTCCGAGACCGCGGGCATCTACGGTGGCCTGGCCTACCTGTACGCGCGGCGCGCGGTGACGCAGGATCCGGCCAAGTCGGCGGCGGTCGGCGCGCTGGTGAGTGCTTACGTCCGGGCCTACCAGTGGGTGAACACCCATCGCGAGGAGTGGGCGCAGAAGTACTACGTGGACAACCAGAAGGTCAGCCCCGAGGACGCGCGGCGCATCGTGGAATCGCTGGGCACCTACACCTTCCCGCACCTGGATCAGCGGCTCGTCGACCGGCAGCAATCCACCATCGACGCCATCGCCGCCGCGGGCGAACTGCCCAAGAAAGTCAGCGCCGCCAACGGTTTCGATCTGCGCTACGACGCCCTCGTGACGCGCGCGGTCGCCGAATCCGGCGCTTCACACGAACCGAAGGAGCGGTGATGGCGACACTCGACGCGGGCGTACTCGGCCGATTCGGCAGGGCGGCGACAGCGCCCGTCGAACTTCAGGCGCGCGGCAAGGTGTCGCGGCGCAGGCTCGGACCCGGCAAGCCGATTCCGTTCGGCATCGCCCTCGGACCGACGCTGCTGGTGGCGGCGTGGGTGATCGGATCCGCCACGGGGACGCTGGATCCGGAGACGCTGCCCGCGCCGTGGACGGTGGCGCAGACGGCAGGGGATCTGATCGCCGACGGACGCTTACAGTCCAACCTGCTGACCTCGGTGCAGCGCGCCGGTCTCGGTTTGGGTCTCGGCGTCGCCATCGGTGTGGTGCTCGCGCTGGCCGCCGGGCTCAGCCGCGTCGGCGAAGCGTTGCTGGACGGCCCGATTCAGATCAAGCGCGCGATTCCGACGCTGGCGCTGATCCCGCTGTTCATCGTGTGGTTCGGCATCGGCGAGGAGATGAAGCTCATCGTCATCACCACCAGTGTGCTGGTGCCGGTGTACATCAACACGCACGCCCACCTGCGCAGCGTGGACGCCCGCTACGTGGAACTCGCCGAGACCGTTCAGCTTTCGCGCTGGGGGTTCATCCGCCGCATCGCTCTGCCCGGCTCGCTGCCCGGCTTCTTCATCGGCCTTCGTCTCGCGGTCACCATCTCGTGGCTGGCGCTGGTCGTGGTCGAACAGGTCAACGCCACCAGCGGCATCGGCTATCTCATGACGCAGGCGCGCACCTACGGCCAGATCGACGTCATCGTGGTCGGTCTGGTGATCTACGGCCTGCTCGGGTTGTTCGGCGACATCGCCGTGCGCGCACTGGAAAGGAGGACGCTGGCATGGCGTCAGACACTCGCGGACTGAACGTGGTCCGCGCCCGAGACCTCAGCCGCGGCTTCGGCGACCGCGTGGTGTTGCGCGGCATCGACCTCGACATCGCACGCGGTGAATTCGTCGCGCTGCTCGGCCGCAGCGGCTCGGGCAAGAGCACCCTGCTGCGCGCGCTGGCCGAATTGGACGACGACGTACCGGGTTCCGGCGATCTCGCGGTGCCCTCGGAACGCGCCGTGGTATTCCAGGATTCGCGTCTGCTGCCGTGGGTGCGGGTGCTCGACAACGTGACGCTGGGCCTCAGCGGTGCGGGATCGGCGGATCGTGGCCGCGCCGCGCTCGCCGAGGTCGGCCTCGCCGGTCGTGAGAAGGCCTGGCCCAAGGAGCTTTCCGGCGGCGAGCAGCAGCGCGTGGCACTGGCCCGCTCGCTGGTGCGCGAACCCGAGCTGCTGCTGGCCGACGAACCGTTCGGCGCGCTGGACGCGCTGACCCGGATCCGGATGCACGCGCTGCTGCAGGAGCTGTGCGCGAAGCACAAGCCCGCGGTACTGCTGGTCACCCACGATGTCGACGAGGCCGTGCTGCTCGCCGATCGCGTGCTCGTTCTCGACGAGGGCCGCATCGCCATCGATCTGCGCATCGACCTGGAACGCCCGCGCCGCCACAGCGATCCGGAGTTCATCGCGGCGCGCGAGCGGCTGCTTGCCGGTCTCGGCGTCGATCCCCTTGCCAGCGCGGCCGGTGACGCGGCCGCCCCCGATTTTCACGAGGAAGAGAAGCAAGCCTCATGACCGAGCGCCAGCTGAGCCTGAACGCGTTCATCTACCCGTCCGGCCACCACGAGGCGGCCTGGCGCCACCCGCAGAGCCGCCCCGACCGGATCTACGACGTCACCTACTACCAGGAAATCGGCCGCACCGCCGAGGCCGCGAAACTCGACGCGGTGTTCTTCGCCGACGGACCGGCCCTGCGCACCAATGTCGCGCACAACGCGGCGCCCGGCTTGGAGCCGATCACGCTGCTGACCGCGATCGCCGCGGCCACAACCCATCTCGGTCTGATCGCCACCGCGTCCACCACGTACTACGAGCCCTACAACCTGGCTAGGCTGTTCTCCAGCCTGGACCACATCTCCGGCGGACGCGCGGGCTGGAACATCGTCACCACCGGAACCGATCTGGCCGCGGCCAACTTCGGCCTCGACCGGCATCCCGACCACGCGGAAAGATACGCCCGCGCACGGGAATTCGTCGACGCCGTGGTGGCGCTGTGGGACAGCTGGGAGGACGACGCGATCCTGCTCGACCAGGCCGCCGGCCGCTACGCCGATCCGGACAAGATCCACCGCATCGACTTCGAGGGCGAATACCTCAAGGTGCGTGGACCGTTCAACGCGGCGCGTACGCCACAGGGCTACCCGGTGCTGGTGCAGGCGGGCGCGTCCAACGAGGGCAGGTCCTTCGCCGGCCGCTACGCCGAAGCCATCTTCACCGCGCACCAGCGGCTGACCGACGCCCAAGCCTTCTACGCCGACATCAAGGCCAAGGCGCGGGAATTCGGCCGCGACCCCGAGCAGGTGAAGATCCTGCCCGGCATCAGCCCGTTCATCGGCGACACCGAGGCCGACGCCAAGCGGCTGGAGCGCGAATTCAACGAGCTGACCGTGCCGGAATACGGTCTGGCGCAACTGGAGAGCATCGCGGGCAAGAGCCTGCGGCACCTGGCGCTGGACGAGCTGGTCCCGGTCGAGGAGTTCGACGGCGCGGGCGATGTCACCGACAACGCGCGCTCACGGCTCCAGGTGGTCGCGGGCATCGTGCGGCGGGACCGCCCGACACTGCGCGGGTTGCTGCACAGGTTGGCGGGAGCGCGCGGGCATCGAGTCTTCGCCGGCACACCGGAGCAGGTCGCCGACACTATCGAAGAGTGGTTCCGTAACGGCGCCGCAGACGGTTTCAATGTGATGCCGCCCTACTACCCGGGCGGGCTCGAGGTCTTCACCTCGACTGTGGTGCCGATCTTGCAGGAGCGCGGACTGTTTCGCACCGAGTACACCGGAACCACGCTGCGGGACCACTTCGGTCTGGCACGGCCGGAGAGCCGGTTCGCTCGTCGTCCGGCACTCGCCCGGTGAACGGGGCGGATTGCGACTGTTCCGAACATCTTCCGGCCGTAGGGACGGCGGTTGCCGCGGGATCGCGGGCGGGCTCGACAGCCCCGGTGGGCGATCGAGCTCGTTTCGAGCGCGCGGCGGCCGACTCGTCGGCGTGTGGTCGTTCCGTCTCGCCTGGTGGTGAACCCATTGGGCGGCAACCAGTTACGCTGAGTGTGGTGGCCTGTCGGCGCGGTCTCGACGCGGATGCTCGGCGGTTGGCGCGGTGAGCGGGGAACTAGCCGAGAAAGCTTCGGTCACCCCCACTCCGGTGCGGCTGCGCAGCCTCACCTGGTCGGTGTTCGTGCCGATGGCGTTGTACGGCACCGGCGCGGGCGCGGCCGCGCCCATGTACGCGCTGCGGGCGCTCGACCTCGGTGCGTCGGTGGGTTCGGCCGGTCTGATAGTCGCTTTCGGCGGACTGGGCATGGTGCTCACCGACCTGCCCGCCGGGCGCATCGTCGCGCGGATCGGTGAGCGCGGCGCGGTCGGCCTCGGTTCGCTTCTCGGACTGCTCGGCGTACTGGCTGCCATCTTCGCGCCGAACCTGGTTGTGCTGGCCGCGGGCATGCTGCTCAACGGCGCCGCGGGCGCGGTGTGGGGGCTGGCGCGCCAGTCCTACATCGTGGCGGTCGTGCCGCCCACCGATCGTGGGCGAGCGCTGTCGACGCTGGCGGGGGCGCACCGGCTCGGGTTCTTCTGCGGACCGTTCCTCGGGGCCGGGCTCGTACACGGGATGGGACCGAACGGAGCGCTGTGGTTGCAGTGCGCGACAACGGTTACTGCCGGGCTCGCGATGGTCGCCATCCGCGATGTCGAGGATGGCGCGTCCAGCGGGCACACGCTGCGTTCGGTGGTCGTCGAAAACCGGAGGGTGCTCGGCACTTTGGGGTCTGCCGCGTTGCTCACAGGCGCGGCGCGGGCGTCGCGGCAGGCGTTGTTGCCGCTGTGGGCCGCGCACATCGGTCTGAGTCCCGCGACGACGAGTCTCATCTTCGGCGTCTCGGGCGCGGTGGACGTGCTCATGTCGTATCCGGCGGGCGTCTGGCTGGATCGGCGGGGTCGCCGGGCGACCGGGGTGCCATCGATGATGTGCTTCGCCGCCGGGTACGCGGTGCTGCCGTGCACGGGTACGGCGCTGACCATGGGGCTCGCGGCGGTGTTGCTCGGGCTGGCGAACGGGATCAGCAACGGTCTGATCATGACGGTCGGCGCCGACGTCGCGCCGGAGGACCGGCGCGCCGAGTTCCTCGGCGCGTGGCGGCTCACCCACGATGTCGGCATGTTCGCCGGTCCCATCGCGGTGGGCGTGATCAGCTCGATTGCCGTGCTCGGCGCGGCTGCCCTCGCTCTCGCGGTGTCCGCCGCAGCTGGTGCGGTGGCGATGTACCGCTGGTTTCCCGGCGCGGGCGGTCGGCTGCGGCTGCGCTGAATGGAGCGGACGCCGACTCTCGCGGCCATCGCCTGCATGACCTGGGCACAGCTGTCCCCGCTCGGTCTCGAAGCGCCAGGTCGGAGCAGTGAGGAAGGCGGACCCCGGGGAAGCGGATTCGGTGGCGGCGGGTCCTGTTGAGAGCCGGGTCGGTTTGGTGGAGGCGAGTGCTGCTGGAGATCGGCTCGGCTGATGGGTGCAGGTTCCGCTGGGAACCGGAGCGTTTCAGCGGCAACTGCGGAGATCGGGCCGGTTCGGTGGTTGCGGATGCCGCGGAGGCTCGCTCCGCTCAGCGGATGCGGCTGCCAAGCAGGTGCCGAACGCCCGCGACGAACAGTTGCAGTCCGAAATCGAATCGTGCTGTCGCGTCGGGGGTTTCGTCGATCGGCGTGCTGTCCTCGGGCAGCGCGCCCGCCGAATCCATCTGCATGCGGGACTGTTCGTCGACGGTCTGACCGAGCACGTAGTACAGCAGCGTGAACGCGGCGAGCTCGGCCTCCTGGCGCGGCATGCCCGCGCGGATGGCGGCGCTGGCGAGGCGTTCCCTGCCCTTGCTCGTGGTCAGGCGGGAGGCGTAGGTGGAGGAGACCAGCTCCGCGCCGTCGCGGTAGGCGAGCAGGCAGTCGCGCAGCCGGTGCGCCAGCTCGGAGATCTGGCCGGACCACTCGTCGGCGGTCACCGGATCCTCCATCGGCGCGAGAATGCGGTCGGCGACCGCGCCGAGCAGCGCCTGCTTGTTGGGGAAATGCCAGTACAGCGCGCCGGGCTGCACCTGAAGCGAGCTCGCCAGCCTGCGCATGGTGAGATCGGCGAGGCCGTACTGGTCGAGAATGGCGATGGCGCCGTCGACCACGTCCGCCCTGTGCAGTTGCACCCGGATTCCTCCCCGTCGTGTTTTGACTCACTCCTACCGCTACCCTAGCCTGAACACCGTTCAAGTTGCACGGCCACCTCGGGCGCGAGGCGCGTCGTCGCCGACAGGCAGTTCAGCCGAAGGGATCCGTCCAGTGACGCAGGCACCCGTTGACACCGATATTCTCTCGATCGCCCGCGAGCAGGTGCTCGAGCGCGGCGAAGGCCTGACCCAGGAGCAGACGCTCGAGGTGCTGCGCCTCGGCGACGACCGGCTCGAGGAGCTGCTGTCGCTGGCCCACGATGTCCGCATGAAGTGGTGCGGTCCGGAGGTCGAGGTCGAGGGCATCATCAGCCTCAAGACCGGCGGCTGCCCCGAGGACTGCCACTTCTGCTCGCAGTCCGGCCTGTTCCAGTCGCCGGTCCGCGCCGCCTGGCTCGACATCCCCAGCCTGGTCGAGGCCGCCAAGCAGACCGCCAAAACCGGAGCCACCGAGTTCTGCATCGTCGCCGCGGTGCGCGGACCGGACGAGCGGCTGATGGCGCAGGTCGCCGCGGGCGTCGAGGCGATCCGCAACGAGGTCGACATCCAGGTCGCCTGCTCGCTCGGCATGCTGACCCAGGAGCAGGTCGACCAGCTGGCCGCCATGGGCGTGCACCGCTACAACCACAACCTGGAGACCGCCAAGTCGCACTTCCCGCAGGTCGTCACCACGCACACATGGGAGGAGCGCTGGGATACCCTGCGCATGGTGCGCGAGGCGGGCATGGAGGTGTGCTGCGGCGGCATCCTCGGCATGGGCGAGACCCTCGAGCAGCGCGCCGAATTCGCGGCGCAGCTGGCCGAATTGGAGCCCGACGAGGTGCCGCTGAACTTCCTCAACCCGCGTCCGGGCACCCCGTTCGGTGACCTCGAGGTGCTGCCCGCCGCCGACGCGCTGCGCGCCGTCGCCGCGTTCCGCCTCGCGCTTCCGCGCACCATCCTCCGGTTCGCGGGCGGCCGGGAGATCACCCTCGGCGATCTGGGCGCCAAGCAGGGCATCCTCGGCGGCATCAACGCCGTCATCGTCGGCAACTATCTGACCACCCTCGGCCGTCCCGCCGAGGCGGACCTGGATCTGCTCGGCGAGCTGAAGATGCCGATCAAGGCGCTCAACGAAACGCTGTAGGACCGGGCCATGAGTACTGTCATGGATATGGACGAGCGCTACAACCCGTTCACCGGCAAGCGGATCGTGCCCGGTCTCGACGACACGGTGCCCGCCGCGGCCGCGCTCGGTCTCGAGCCGCCGCGGTTCTGCGAGCAGTGCGGGCGCCGGATGATCGTGCAGGTGAGTCCCGACGGCTGGTGGGCCAAGTGCTCGCGGCACGGCGTGATCGACTCGAAGAGTCTGGAACACCGCTAGTGGCGGCGGTGCAGGCGCGTGGTGTGCGGACCGAGGCGGGAGTGGCGCTGCTCGTCTTGGCCGCCGTCGTGGTGTGCAGCGTGCTCGTCGGCGTGCTGTGGGGGTTCCTGGCGCCGACCGAACAGCTGCTCGTCACCGAACCGGGACGCGGCGCGCCGCTGACCGGCGAGAGCACCCATCAGTTCGACGCGGTCGCGCTGTTCGTCTGCGCGGGCGGGGTGACCGGACTGCTCACCGCCGTCGCGGCCTGGCGTTTGCGCACGGTGCGCGGCCCGCTGCTGCAACTCGGGCTGGTGTCCGGCTCGTTGCTCGGCGCGTATTCGATGGTGCTGGTGGGGGAGACGGTCACGGAGCTGTTGCACCCGCGGCCGGACGACCCGCCGGTCGGCCAGATCGTCGAGCTCCCAACGCAAGTCGGCACGGCGCTCGCGTTGGTCGTGCAGCCGCTGATCGCCTCGCTGGTGCTGCTGTTCCTCGCGGCGCTCAATCCGTCGGAGGATCTGGGCACCGGCTACGGCAGCGCATTCGGTCGTTCGCGTCCGTCCGAGGCGTTCACGCCGATCGGGTTCGACGCGGCCGGGGCGCGCGCGCCGTACGGGAGCGCCTACGGCGGTTACGATCCGGCCGCCGAGGACGGGACGGATTCGGTGCCGCGCCCGGCTCGCTGACACGTCACCCAACCGTTGTCTCTCCGCGCTGTTTTGGTGCCTCTACCACGTAAAATGGTGGAAACAGGCACATTCGGAGAGGAACGGGTCGTGGCGTTCATCGGTGGCGGTCCGGTCGTCGAGGAGATCGACGCGAAGTTCTGGCGGCTGTCCGAGCCGCTCGTCTATCGGGGTGATGTTCAGGAATTCACCGTGCCCGCGGGCTTCCGCACGGACTTCGCTTCGGTGCCGCGCGCGCTGGTCTGGCTCATTCCCCGCTACGGCGCATACACCCGTGCCGCCATCCTGCACGACTATCTGCTGCGCTCGCAGGAGGTGAGCAGTGCCGACGCCGACGGGCTCTTCCGGCGCTGCCTGCGCGAGTTCGGCATTTCGGTGCCGCGGCGCTGGATGATGTGGGCGGCGGTGCGCTCGGCGAACCGGTTGCACGGCGCGAGCCCGCGCGACTGTGCCCTGTTCCTGCTTGTCGCGGTGCCCTCGGTGTTGTTCCTCGCGATACCGGTGATCGTTGTGACGCTGTTCCTGTGGTTGTTCTGGGTGGTGGAGCTGGTGTTCTGGGCCGGTGGGCGGCTCGCGACCCGCACGCCCGCGTCCCCGCCGAAGCCCCAGATGAAAACGGCCTGAACGGTTTTCGGCGCATCCCGTACGGACGGCTCGCGCCGCCATCCTGCGTCACCCGATTCGCGGAGCCGCCCGGCCGAAAATGGGTGGAGAACGAACGGCGCCCGTCGTTACCGTGATCCGGCAAGCGAACGGGCGAGCCCAGGGGAGGAGGTGACGACCATGCACGCCCAGCCACAGACCGCACCGCACCCCGACGCGTCCCGAACCTCTTCGGAACGCCCGGATCTCACCGCCTGGCGACGCCGCCACGAACTACGCCGCTCCAACGCCGCCCAGCCGATCCCCGGCAAACGCCGATACCGCCGCACCCCGAAACACCGAAACCGCTCCCACGACGCGTGATCCCCGCGCGCCGCGACCTCACTCCGCTCGGGGCGGAGGGCGGCGAATTCGTCGGTGACGCGGAGGCCGGAGTCGGTGACGCGGAGGCCGGGTCGGTAGTAGTTCAGCGCCAAGCGTCGACGAGATCCGCCGGGCCCCAGTGCATCGCCAAGGGAAGCTCGGCTCCGAGACCCGCGCGGGATACTGCGACAAGTGGCGTGCGAACGTCGGCTCCCGGCACCGAGAGCGTCGCGCGGGCGAGCGCGTCGTAGTCGTGCCGATCGAACGGCCGATCCTCGAGCCACTTGATCGACCCGAGGAAGTGGACTGTGCCGGCGACCGGTTCGCGATCGGCGCCGACGAGATCGATCTCCGGATTGTTCTGCCGGTTCCACCATCCGCCGATCGCCTCGGTGTCGGGCCAACGCTCATCCGGCAGCAGGCGCAGTAGGGATTCACGGATGAGCGGTTCGACCGCACGCCCACGCCAGGTCGTCCATGATCGTTCGATCCGCGTGCGGGCGACATCGCCGCGGCCTCGCTCGACCAGTGGGATTCCGCGCTGCAGGAAGGCGAGCCAAAACCGGAGATAGGAATCGGCGATGCGGTACCGCTTGTTCTTGCTGTCGGGTTTGGTCGACAACGGAAGGTCGGCCGCGACGATTCGTTTCGATTGCAGTGTGCTCAGTAGCGGTGTCAAGGTTCCAGCGGGAAGCGCACCCGCTCCGCCCGCCTGCGCCGCGATGGTGCTGAAAGTGCGCTCACCGCTGCCGACCGACTCGAGCACCGCGCGCGCCCGGGATGCTTCCGGAAACTCGCCGAGCAGTGTCAGTTCCCCTGCCACGAGTAGTGGAGACAGCGGGTTGTCTGTCGAAGCGCGCAAGAAGTCGATTCTGCTCATGCCGGGACGCCACGACTGAACGATTTCCGGGAAGCCGCCGGTGATCAGCAGTGCGTCGACGGCGTCGGCCGGATCGAGACCGGTCATGGATTGAACGTCGGCCAAATGCAGTGGCTCGACGGTCATCTCGGCGGCTCGCCCGAAGAACGGCCGCTCCCGGGACTGCAACGCCTCCATGACCGAGATGTCACTGCCGACCAGGATCAGGAGAACGGGCTTGGCCGACAGGTGACGATCCCAAACGGTCTGCAGCGCACCCTCGAACTCGCCGTCCTGCTCGACCAGCCACGGCACCTCGTCGATCACAGCGATGGTGGGCGAGTCGGCCGGAATCGCGATGGACAGCGCGCGCAGCGCTTGGTTCCAATCGGCGGCCTGCAGGCCGGACACCAATTCCGCGTTGCCGAGGGGCGAGTGGGCGACGGTGGAGGTGAAGTCCGCGCGCTCGGTGACCGGGTTGCGTCCGCGGGCAAACATAGATCGTTTCTTACTTAGAATGATTCTAACTTAGATGCGTGCAACCTAGCCGAGACTCACTCCGCTCGGGGGCGGAGGGCGGCGAATTCGTCGGTGACGCGGAGGCCGGAGTCGCTGAAGCGGTAGACGGCGGCGGGGCGGCCACCGGCGCGGCCGGGGGCGGCGGTGGCGCCGGTGGGGGTGATCACCTTGCGGCGCGCGAGGACGCGTTGGAGGTTGGTGGTGTCGACGTCGTAACCCAATGCGGCGCAGTAGATTTCGCGCAGCGTCGACATGGTGAACGCGGACGGGGCGAGTGCGAAGGCGATGTTGGTGTAGGAGAGCTTGGCGGCCAGCCGGGTGCGGGCGTGGTCGACGACCGTGCCGTGATCGAAGGACATCGCGGGCAGTGCCGAGACCGGGTGCCACGCGGTGTCGGCGGGCAGTTCCGGTTCGGCGGTCAGCGGGACCAAGCCGAGGTAGGCCGACGCGATGCGGCGCGGGCCCGGCACGCGATCGGGATTGCTGAAGACCGAGAGCTGCTCGAGATGCGTCAGCTCGCGCACGTCGACCTTCTCGGCCAGCTGGCGGCGCGCGGACGCGTCCAGATCCTCGTCGTCTCCCAACCGCCCGCCCGGCAGCGACCAAGTGCCCTTCTGCGGGTCGAGCGCGCGCTCCCACAGCAATACCGCGAGCTCGGTGCGCTGATCGGGCGGGCACGGGCCCATCACACCGCTCGCAGCGCTTTGACCTGCGGATTTGTCTGTGGGGAAGCGGCGAACCTGGAACACCGCGGTGAGCGATTCGTGGATGGTGCTACTATGGGCCACGTTTTCGATTGTAAGTCGAAAACCTGGTTTGGTGCGAATCGGCGGTGTTGCCGGCCGCACGAGGAAGGGAGCCATCATGGCGACGACGGGTGCGAAACTGGCGCCTCCGCTGATGGGGCAGGTATTCGACGGGCCCTCGGGCTACACGGGCGTCGCGGCGACGCCCGAGTGGGCGCAGGAGGTCAAGCGGCTCGCGCGGGAGCGCAACGCGACCATTCTCGCGCACAACTACCAGCTGCCCGAGATCCAGGACGTGGCCGACCACGTCGGCGACTCGCTGGCGCTCTCGCGGATCGCGGCCGAGGCGCCAGAGGACACCATCGTCTTCTGCGGCGTGCACTTCATGGCCGAGACCGCGAAGATCCTCAGCCCGGAGAAGACCGTGCTGATCCCGGATCAGCGCGCGGGCTGCTCGCTGGCCGATTCGATCACCGCCGACGAGTTGCGCGCGTGGAAGGCCGAGCACCCGAACGCGGTCGTGGTGTCCTACGTGAACACCACCGCCGAGGTGAAGGCGCTCACCGACATCTGCTGCACCTCCTCCAACGCGGTCGACGTGGTCGCCTCCATCGATCCCGACCGCGAGGTTCTGTTCCTGCCCGACCAGTTCCTCGGCGCGCACGTCAAGCGCGTGACCGGCCGGGAGAACATGCAGATCTGGGCGGGCGAATGCCACGTGCACGCGGGCATCAACGGCGACGAGCTCACCGAGCAGGCGCGCAGCCACCCGGACGCCGAGCTGTTCGTGCACCCCGAGTGCGGCTGCGCCACCTCGGCGCTGTACCTCGCGGGCGAGGGCGCGTTCCCGGCCGACCGGGTGCACATCCTGTCCACCGGCGGCATGATCGACGCCGCCAAGGCCGCCAAGTCGACGCAGGTCCTGGTCGCCACCGAGGTCGGCATGCTGCACCAGCTGCGCAAGGCCGCGCCCGGCATCGACTTCCAGGCCGTCAACGATCGCGCCTCCTGCAAGTACATGAAGATGATCACCCCGGCCGCGCTGCTGCGCTGCCTGGTGGACGGCGCCGACGAGGTGCACGTCGATCCGGAAACCGCGGCGCTCGGCCGCAATTCGGTGCAGCGGATGATCGCGATCGGCAATCCGGGCGGCGGCGAGTGAGCCGACGCCGACGACATGCGGCGGGCGCGTAGCGGCGCCGCATGACCTCGGCGGGCGCGGCGATATTCGCGCCCGAGCTCGGAACGAGAGGCTGGCGGAGATGAATGCTCCGGTAATCGAGTGGGAGGCCTCGGCCGACCTGGTGGTGGTCGGCGGCGGCGTCGCCGGACTGACGGCGGCTCGCACCGCGTCGCTGCGCGGCCTGCGGGTGCTCGCGCTCAGCAAGGGCGGCCCGATCGACACCTCCACCCAATACGCACAGGGCGGGATCGCGGTCGTAGCGCCGCACGGTGATTCGATCGAGTCGCACGTGCGGGACACGGTGGAGGCGGGCGCCGGCCTGTGCGAGACGAGCGCCGTGCGCGCCATCGTCGAGGGCGGACAGGCGGCCGTCGCGGCGCTGACCGACCTCGGCGCTGTGTTCGATCTCGGTCGGGACGGCCAGATCTCGCGCACCAGGGAGGGCGGGCACAGCACGCGCCGCATCATCCACGCGGGCGGCGACGCGACCGGCGCGGAGGTGCAGCGCGCGCTCAACGCGGCGGGTCTGCCCGTGCTGTTCGGCGCGGCGGCCTGCGAGGTGGTCACCGGCCCGAGCGGGGTGCAGGGCGTGATCGCTGTGTCGGACAAGGGTTTCGGCGTGGTGCACACCCCGGCCGTGCTGCTGGCCACCGGCGGGCTCGGCCAGCTCTACGCGCTGAGCACCAATCCACCCGGCGCCACCGCCGACGGTGTCGCACTCGCGCTGTGGGCGGGCGCGGCGGTCGCGGATCTGGAATTCGTGCAGTTCCACCCGACCGTGCTGTACACGCCGGGCGGGCTGGGGCGTCGGCCGCTGATCAGCGAGGCGGTGCGCGGCGAGGGCGCGACCCTCGTAGACGCCGAGGGCAATTCGGTGACGGCCGCGGTGCATCCGCGCGGTGATCTCGCGCCGCGCGATGTGGTCTCCAGGGCCATCGCCGCGCGGATGCGCGAGCTGGGCACGGATCACGTCTTCCTCGACGCTCGCGCGATCGATGGTTTCGCGCAACGTTTTCCGACGATCACCGCGTCCTGCCTGGCCGCGGGAATAGACCCGCGCGCGGGCCTGATTCCCGTCGCGCCCGCGGCGCACTATCAGTGCGGCGGCGTGGTCACCGACGCGCACGGCCGGACCGGGGTGCCCGGGCTGTATGCCGCGGGGGAAGTGGCGCGGACCGGATTGCACGGCGCGAATCGATTGGCGTCCAACAGTCTTCTCGAAGGTCTGGTCGTCGGCGAACGAGCTGGTGCGGCGGCCGTGGAGCGGCTCGGCGCGTCCACGGAGGTGACCGACGTGCGGCCACGGACCATGCCCCGGGTGCCGCGCGCGGCGCTACAGCAGGTCATGACCACGCACGCGGCCGTGGTGCGGGACCGGGACGGGCTGGCGAGCGCGGCGGCGACCTTGGAACGCGCTGTACTGCGCGGCATGTCGAGCCGTTTCGCCGGGGACGGCGCCATGGTGCCGCCCGCGCCGGAGGATCTGGCCGCTCGCCGGATCGCCGAACTGGAGGACGGCGCGCTGACGCTCACCGCCCGCGTGCTGCTGCTCGCCGCGGCGGCCCGCACCGAAAGCCGCGGCTGTCACACGCGATCCGATCATCCCGAGTCCAACGAGGCGCTGCGGCACAGCATTCCGATTCGCCTGGACGCCGACGGACGACCCGACGTGTTCCTGGCCGGCGGCTCGCCGGAAGGGGAGCCGCTGGCTTCCCGCTTGGCCGACGACCCCGAGGCCCCGGCGCTGACCCTGGCGGTTCCGTGAACCCCGATATCGACTTTCGCCCGCGCCGCTCGTCGCGGGCCGACAGAGTAGGAGTGCGCTGATGGCGCTGGACGCCGCACTGGACCGCGACGAGGTGCTCGCGCTCATTCGCACCGCGCTGGACGAGGATCTGCGCTACGGACCGGACATCACCACGATGGCGACCGTGCCCGCCGACGCGGCGGTGAAGGCCTCGGTGGTCTCCCGTCAGCCGGGCACCGTCGCGGGCATCGACGTCGGCCTGCTCGTGCTCGACGAGGTGATCGGCGCGAGCGAATACGAGATCACCGAGCGGGTGGCCGACGGGACCCGGGTGCAAGCGGGCGACGTCGTGCTCGGCGTCGTCGCGCCGACGCGCGGGCTGCTCACCGCCGAGCGCACCATGCTGAACCTGATGTGCCACCTGTCCGGCATCGCCACCGCCACCGCGGCGTGGGTCGACGAGGTCGAGGGCACCCATTGCGAGATCCGCGACAGCCGCAAGACGCTGCCCGGCCTGCGCGGCCTGCAGAAGTACGCGGTGCGGGTCGGCGGCGGGGTGAACCACCGGATGGGGCTGGGTGACGCGGCGCTGATCAAGGACAATCACGTCGTCGCGGCGGGTTCGGTGGTCGACGCGCTGCGCGCGGTGCGCGAATTGGCGCCCGATCTGCCCTGCGAAGTGGAGGTCGACAGCTTGGAGCAGCTCGACGCCGTGCTGGCCGAGAACGTGGAACTGGTGCTGCTGGACAACTTTCCGCTCTGGCAGACCCAGGCGGCCGTGCAGCGGCGCAACGCCGTCGCGCCGGAGACCAAGCTGGAGTCCTCGGGTGGGCTGACCCTGGAGATGGCGGCGGATTACGCGCGCACGGGCGTCGACTATCTCGCGGTGGGGGCGTTGACGCACTCGGTACGGGTGCTGGACCTCGGTCTGGACATGTGAGCTCGGCGCGGCCGAGCCCGCGGTCGGCCGTCGCCGGCAATCCGATCGCAAATGGGGGTCGGCATTCGGCGGCAAAAGGCGCAAACTTACTCGTAGAACGGCTTGACGCTGTGCATCCGACTGCATTGTCACCGGGACGCGGTGGCGCGCCAGCTAACGAGTGGAGGTCCGCAATGTCCATGTCATCGACGGTCGAGGAATGCCTGCGCGACGCGGGCGTCGAATACGAGGTCGTGCGTCATCCGCACAGCTACACCAGCGCCCATACCGCGTCGGTGGCCAATATCCCCGCCGATCGTCTCGCCAAGACGATCATGCTCGAGGACGATCAGGGCTACGTCGGCGCGGTGCTGCCATCGACCCATCACCTGCGCCTGTCGAAACTGTGGGCGCAGACCGGACGGCATCTGGTCCTCGCCAAGGAGTCCGAGCTTCGCTCGGTCTTCAAGGACTGCGAGGTCGGCGCGATCCCGGCCGTCTGCACCGCGTACGGCGTGCAGACGCTGATGGACGAAAGCCTCACCACGGTGCCCGACGTCTATTTCGAGGCCGGGGACCACGAGGAACTCGTTCACCTGCGTACGGATCAGTTCATGCGGCTGATGGAGCGGGCGGAGAAGGCGCACTTCTCCAAGCGTGGAGGTGGCGCTCCGGAGTGAGGTCGAACCTCGCGGGTCCGGTCGGCTAGGCCGTCGGCGCGACTTCTCGGCTCGACGGGCGTGTTCATGGCTCGCCGGGTGTTGCTGTGCGCTGATCAGAGGGCGCGGACCATGGTTCGCTGATGCACCCGATCGCCCTGGTGGCGCAGGCCGGGGACCAGCGGCGCCGGGCCGTGCCCGGTGAAGCCCATTCGCTCGAAAAACCGCACGGCGCGGGTGTTCTCGACGAGAGTTTGCAGGTGGCAGCCGGGGGATCCGGCCGCGGCGGCGTGCTCCAGGAAGCGCGCGACGAGTCCGTCGGCCGCGCCGGTGCCCCGGCCCTCCTCGGCCACGTTGATGTGCAGGTGCGAGGGCCAGCGCGGGTCGGTGAAGTCGCCCGCGGTGGGTTGGCGGCGCAGCTTCGCGCCCAACGCGTCGAATGCCGCGCGCGCGAAGAACGTGGCGGGCCCGCGCCGGAACACCAAGCGGTACCGGCGAATAGCCGCTTCGATGCGCTCGTCTTCGCTGGGGAACGCCGCGCTGTCCACGCAGCCCGCGAGGTAGCCGACCAGCGCGCCGTCTCGCACCGCGACGAACAGCGATCGCGGCTCGATATCCAGATAGGGTTCGAGGTACACCGCCGCCTCGGATTCCGCGTGCCCCCAGAGTGATTCGGTCGGCGCTCCCGCGCCGGCGCGGCGGGCCAGGGCGCGCAACTCGTCGCGATCGGACTCGGTGAACCGGCGAATCTCCACGGCACCCAACGTACCGGCGTGAATGGAAGGGTGGCGTTCAGCTTTCCGCGGCCGACGGATCGGCGGGGGTGTCAGCTCGTCAAGCTGGCGGTCAGCCGACGCAGCAGCGTCTCGAACTGATCCAGGATCTCGGGCGGGTACTCGGCGAGGATCGCGTCCTGGCGTTCGTTGCACGGGCGGAAGAACTCGTCGGCCCGCTCCTTGACCTGCGCGCCGGCGCGCAGCGTGACCACGCGCCGGTCGGCGTGCTCGCGAGTGCGGGTGATGTACCCGGCGTCCTCCAGCCGGTTGAGCAGCGAACTCATCGCCCCCGAGGTCAACGCGATGCGCTTGCTCAGCAGCGCCGGTGAGATCGGCGTGCCGAGCGACTCCGCGGACGCGATCTCCAGCAGCGCGAAGGCGTCGGTGGCGTGCACGCCGAGTTCCGCGGCGAACCGGCGGCCGAGTTCGGCGAAGCTCGCACCGTAGGACAGCAGGCCGCCGGCGAGCCGTTCGCGTTGCGCCGCAGGGTCGTTCGACACCGGCCACTCCCTTCTCGATGCGCACGAGCCCGCGCCCGCACGGATTGACAACTTACCCCGTCGCGGAATAACTTCATCGTAAAGTAACTTGATGATGGAGGTAAATTGTCAGCCGAAACCGATACACCCTCCGCCCGGCACTGGTTCGGCCTGATCGCCGTCGCGTTGGGTGTCGCGCTGATCGTCGTGGACCTGACGATCGTCAACGTGATCGTCGCCCCGATCATCGACGACCTGGACATCACCTCGATCGAGGCGCAGTGGATCCAGGAGTCCTACGCCATCGTCTTCGCGGCGCTGCTGCTCGTCACCGGTCGACTCGCCGATTTGTACGGTGCGCGAAAACTTTTCGTGATCGGGCTGGTGGTCTTCGGCGCGACCAGCCTGCTGGCCGCCGCGGCGCCGAACGGCGGCGCGCTCATCGCGGCCCGCTTCCTCCAGGGCATCGGCGGCGCGATGATCTTGCCGACCTCGCTGGCCCTGGTGAACGCGGGCTTCGCGGGTCCGGCGCGCGCCAAGGCGTTCGCGATCTGGGGTTCGACCATCGGCGCCGCGGCGGCGGTCGGTCCGCTGCTCGGCGGGTGGCTGGCCGACTTCTCGTGGCGGTGGGCCTTCGGTATCAACATTCCGCTGGTGCTCGTCATCGTGGCGGCGGTGCTGCGGTTCCTGCCGGACCGGCCTGGTCCGGAGCCCGTGGACGGCCGGAGTGCGGGCGAGGGTTCGCCCGCGTCGCCGCGCTTCGGCGGAGGGCTCGATCTGCCCGGTGCGGCGCTGTCGGTGCTGGGGCTCGGGCTGCTGTCGTTCGCGTTGATCGAGGGTCGCCACTACGGGTGGGTGAGCACGACCGAGCCGCTGGTCATCGGTGAGGTGGTCTGGCGCGGCGGGCCGTCACCGGTGCTGGTCGCGTTCCTCGTCGCGGTGGGCGCGTTGGCGCTGTTCTGGCGGCGGCAGCGGCGGCTGGTGCGCACGGGCGGCGAACCTCTGCTGGACGTCCGGCTGTTCGGGATCGGCTCGTTCCGTAACGGCAATGTCGTCACGCTCGTGGTTGGCGTCGGCGAATTCGGGATCATCGCGGTGCTGCCGCTGTGGATGCAGTTCACCCTCGGCTACACCGCCTTCCAGACCGGGCTCGCCCTCGCCGCGCTGGCGGTCGGCAGCTTCGTCACCAGCGGGGCCAGCTTCTCGATGACCGCGTCGGCGATGGCGCAGGTGCGCATCGGCCTGGTGCTGGAGGCCGCGGGGCTGGCCTTGCTCGCGCTCGTCGCGGCCACGGACACGCCATGGTGGGCCATCGTCCTCGCGCTGTTCGTGTACGGCGTCGGCGTCGGCTTCGCGACCGCACAGGTGACGAACGTGGTGCTCGCCGAAGTGCCCGGCGAACGCGCGGGCCAGGGCTCGGGCATCCAAAGCGCCGCAAGGGAACTCGGCTCGGCCCTCGGCATCGCCGTGCTCACCACGCTCTTCTTCAGCGTGCTCGGCAACGACCTGCGCGACCGTCTCGCGGACACGCCCGCCGCCGACACCCTGACCGACGCCGTCACGACCAGCGCTGGATCCGCGATACCCGCACTCGCCGCCGACCCCGCCACCCGCCCGATCGCCGAGGCCGCCCGCGAGTCCATGTCCGCCGGCCTCGCGCTCACCGCCTACGCCTGTGCGGGGCTGCTCATCCTGGCCCTGGCCACAACCCTGTCCATCCGCCAACGCCAAGCCCCCACTCCGCACATGGCGGTCGACGAACCCGCCACGCCCTGAGTTCGCCGCACACCCGCACGAGGTGGCCGGCCCCGTGCGGGTGTGCGCACGCTGTGGGGACGAGCGTCAGCGCACAGCAGTGACCACCGCCGAACGCGTGCGGCGACGGTGATGCCGGACCCGACCCAGGTTGGACGCCAACAGCAGCGCGCGTTCCTGCGGCGGCGCTCTGCCAGTCTCGATCGCTTCGCGGAGCTTTGGGTGCCTCGCAGGCCGCGCACCGTTGGTCGAGCAAGCACCATCGTGACCCGGGACTATCCACGCAGGGTGGCCGCCCGCAGCGGTGTGGGGTCAGGCGGTGAGTTCGCGTTCCAGCGGGGTGCGGAAGCGGGGGATGGTGCGGACGGGGCCGAACCACTTCGTGGTGCGGGCGGCTTCGGATTCGATGCGGGACTTCGCTTCGGAGCCGACGTCTTCCAGGAGGCGCCAGACGATCTCGCCGTCTTTGCGCTGGGCCCAGCCGCCGACGATGCGGCCGTTCCACCAGAGGGTGGGGCCGATGTTGCCGTTGCGGTCGAAGAGGGAGGCGGCGTGCGGGCCGAGGTACCAGTCGCGGGACTGCCAGCCCATCGGGGTCGGGTCGAGGGCGGGGAGCAAGGCGGCCCAATCCTCGGGTGGCGCAACGGGTTCGAGGTCGTCGGCGAGGACGAGGCCGGGCGTGCCGTCCAGGTCGACCTCCGCCACCTCCAGCCGGGCCAGCGCCTTGCGGACCTCGGCCAGCGACCAGCCCGTCCACCATTTGAGGTCGCCGAGCGGGGCCGGGCCGAAGGCGGCCAACCACTGTCGTACCAGTTCGGCGCGTGCCTCCTCGGCGGGCAGTTCGGCGACGCCCTCGGGCAGCCACGATTCCACCGGCGCCCACAGGTACTGGCTGCTCGCCCAGCTGCCGTTCGGCCGCCCGCGCACGATGCGACCCTCGCAGCCCAGGGTGACCAGCACCCAGGTGGTGATGTTGGTCGGCTTCGAATACGACTTGTCCGGTGCGGGATTCACCTGCGTGCGCAGCCGCGGTACGTCCTTGCCGAGCTGCGCGCCGGTGGCGGCGCCGCGAGCGAGCAACGCGCGGTGGGTCTCCTCCTCGACCTCGGCCCACCAGCTCGCGACGTCGCGGATTCCGGCCTGCTCGAGAAAACGCCCGTAGGTCTTGCGTTGCTTGTCCGCCAACGCGTTCGCGCACGCGGCCTGGAGCACCGGAACCAGCTCGACGGGCGCGACGAACATGGTCCGGCGCATGGCGAGCATGCGCAGCAGCGTCCGCTCGTCGTACAGCTCGCGCTCCACGTCGGCGGGCGTCGCCAGCAGGCTTCGGGCGCCGAGGGAAAGGAACACCGTGGCCGGGTCTGTGGCATGCAAAACCACCAGCGACCTCGCGATATCGGTGATGTCGTCGGTGCGGTGCGCGTCCGCCAGCCGATGCCGAACTCCCAGTCGCGCGCGCCGCTCGGCGACATCTATCGAACGCATAGGCGAATACTAACCGTCCCCTCCGACATTCGACCCTCGCGTTGTGAGCCGCCGATGCGAGTGCTCCGTCCCGTGGCGGTCGCTCAGAGGCCGAACTGGCCTGGGTCCAGCCGCAGAATTTGGCACGCCTCGCGCACGGCCGCGACCTCGGCCTGGTCGAAGGACCCGTCGGCATTGCCGATCATGATGCCGATCTGCACGACGGCCTGCGCCTCGGCGGGCTTGCCGGCCGCCTTGCCGATCTGCTGCAAGACGTGTGCGCGGCCGAAGGCGGGATCGGCGGTGAGCCGGTGGCAGTTGTCGTCGAAGAGCGCGCGCAGTTCGTCGGCGGGGAAGTTGTTCAGCACCGGATCGGCGCAGATGAGCCCGGCCACCCGCATCCGCTCGTCCGGATCGATCGCGCCGTCGGCGGCGGCGACCAGCGCGCACATGCCCATCGCCGCGTCGCGGAAGGAGCCGCCGCGCAACTCGTTCTTCTTGGCCAGCAATTGCTTTCGCCACTGCGGGGCCTTGTCCACCACGTCCATCAGCCTGCTGAAGGTGTGCGCGTTGGAGATCAGCTTGTTGATGAAAGCCATGGACGAACTCCTGGAAAGAGGGCCCGGCCACCGCGGACCCGCGCGGCGCCGAACTCCGACTCGATGATCGGCACGCTAGCAGACCTCGCGGCGCGCGGTCGTCCTTCCGAAGTCGTTCGATCGTCTGCGGCCGCCGCACATCCGCGCCGAACGATTGCTCACCGGCGCCGAACCGATCGACGGACCCGATCGCGACTATCTGGTCGACGTGGCGCGCGGGATCGTGAGCGCGCCGCCCGCACCCACGCATGCCAAATGCGCGGCTCGAGCCACGGCGGAACACTTCCCGCCGCGCGCCGGTTGTTCGGTTCGACACCGACGAGAGAGGCGTGAGATGAGCAAGCCGGCGGATGCCGCATATCACTGGAACGGCGCGGAATTGGACCTGGACGCCTATCTGGACAGGATCGGCTTCGCGGGCGAACGCGCCCCCACCCTCGTGACGCTGCGCGAACTCGTCCGCCTGCACACCACTTCCATTCCGTTCGAGAACCTGGAGCCGGTGCTCGGCCGACCGATTCCGCTGGACCTGGCCACCTTGCAGGACAAGCTGGTGCGCCGCCGTCGCGGCGGCTACTGCTACGAGAACGTCGGACTCTTCGCCGCCGCGCTGGAACGCCTCGGATTCGGCGTCACCGGACTCAGCGGCCGGGTGACGATGGGCTCCGGCGGATTGCGCCCGGCGACGCACGCCCTGCTGCGCGTGACGACCGCGGACGACGACCGCGTCTGGATCTGCGACGTCGGGTTCGGTTCCGGCCCGCTCGAGCCCTACGAGCTGGTCGAACGCCCCGGCGAGTTCGCCTTGGGCGAGTGGCGATTTCGCCTCGAACGCACCGTCGGCGAGCTGGACACCGACCTGTGGGTGCTGCACCAGTTCGGTCGCGACGGCTGGATCGATCGCTACACCTTCACCACCGAACCGCAGTACCGCATCGACTTCGAGGTGGGCAACCACTTCGTGTCCACCTCGCCGCGCTCGCCGTTCACCGCGCGCCCGTTCGTCCAACGGTTCCTGCCCGACGTCCATCACGTGCTCGACGGCCTGACTCTCGTCACGGAACGCCCCGACGGATCGAGCGATACCCGCGAGCTCGAGCCGACGGAACTGCCCAAGATCCTGGAAGAGGTCTTCGACATCGAACTCGATCCGGCCGACGCCGCCGCGCTGAGCACGGCGCCCTGGCTCGACCGCTGAGCGTGACACCGTCGGCGCGGGTTACGCCGCACCGACGGTCGATTCGGTTACCGTCGGCTGGGTGCGTACTCACCGGAAGCTCTTGGTTCTATCCGCAGCGCCCGTGCTCGCCCTCGCCGCGTGCGGTTCCGGGCCCGAACAGCCGGAGACCGTGGCCGGTCAGTTCGCCGACGCGCTGAACCGCGACGATGTCGCCGCGGCGGCCGCGCTCACCGACGACCCCGCCAAGGCGACCGACACGCTGAATCAGCTCTACGACGGTCTCGGCAAGGACGTCACCTTCGAGGTGCGTTCGACCGACGGGAACGGTTTCACCCTCGCCGCCACCTGGAAGCTGGGCAAGGGCGGCAGGGACGAGTGGAGCTACACCACCGCCGGCGAGGCCACCGAGAACGACGACTGGAAGATCCGCTGGGATCCCGCCACCGTCGCGCCCGGCCTGGCCGCGGGTCCGTTGACCTACGGACCCGCCTTCGCCAAGCCCGCTCGCGTTCTCGACGGCGCAGGCGGCGATCTCATGACCGAACAGATCGTCACCCTGGTGAACCTCGCGCCCGGCGTCGACACCGCGGCCGTCGCGGCCCTGCTCGCACCGCTGGCTCCCGGCATCACCGCGCAGTCCCTCGAGGCGGAACTCGCCGCCGCGCAGGGCAAACCGATCACCGCGATCACGCTGCGCGCCGCCGACATCGCCCCGATCAACGACGCGCTGGCCGCGCTGCCCGGCGTCACCCTCGCACCGCAGACCAGGCTGCTGACCGTCGACAAGGCGCTGTCCTCGCCGACCATGACCGGCATCGCCGAACTGTGGCAGCAGAACGCCGACGAGGCGGCGGGCTGGGCGGTGCGGGCCAAGACGCCCACCGGCACCGAACGCGTCGCCGGCGAGGATCCGCGCCCGACCGCCGACATCGCCACCACGCTCAGCACCGGGCTGCAGCGCGCCGCCGAGGACGCCCTCGCCCCGATCGCCCAGCCCGCGGCGATCGTCGCGCTCCAGCCCTCCACCGGCAACGTGCTCGCCATGGCGCAGAACGCCGCCGCGGACGCGCAGGGCCCGATCGCGCTGACCGGCCTGTACCCGCCTGGCTCGACCTTCAAGACCGTGACGGTGTCGGCCGCGCTCCAGGCGGGCGAGGTGAACCCCGACACCGTGCTGCCGTGCCCCGGCACCGCGGACATCGAGGGCCGCCGAATCCCCAACGACGACAACTTCGATCTCGGTCAGGTGCCGCTGCACACCGCCTTCGCCCGCTCCTGCAACACCACCATGGGCATGCTCGGCGTGCAGCTGCCGCCGGACGGGCTGACCCGGGCGGCCGCCCAGCTCGGACTCGGCATCGACTACGTCACACCCGGCTTGACGACGGTCACCGGCAAGGTGCCCACCGCCGACACCCCGGCCGAGCGCGTCGAGTCCAGCATCGGTCAAGGACAGGTGACAGCCTCGCCGTTCGGCATGGCGCTGGTCGCCGCCTCGATCGCGCGCGGCTCGGTGCCTGCGCCGACCGTGGTGCAGGGCAGGCCGGGCGTGGCCGACCGGCAACCGGAGCCGCTGTCCGGGACCGTCGACGAGCAGTTGAAGACGATGATGCGCGAAACCGTCACCGGCGGCACCGCGACGCAGCTGCGCGACATCCCCGGCCTGCTCGGCAAGACCGGCACCGCGGAGTACATCGACGACACCCACGCGCACGGCTGGTTCGTCGGAATCGACGGTGACCTGGCGTTCGCGGTGTTCGTCAGCGACGCGGGCAGCTCGGGTCCGGCGGTGGAGGCCGCCGGTCGGATGCTGCGCGCCTCGCGGTAACCTTCGGCGTCTGCCGTTCGGGCGATTTGGGCGGCGGATATATCCCGGCTGGCGCGGACCGCGCTCGGTGCGCCCGCTACACTCGTCGGCGGGCCGCGTCAGCGGTCAATATGCGGGATGTCACGATTTCGAGAAGGTTCGGAGTAGGCGCCATCGATACCGGTCAGTTGATCGCGGAGCATTACCGCCTGGTCGAGCGGATTGGTAGCGGCGGCACAGGTGTCGTCTGGCGTGCCACCGACGAGCGACTCCGGCGTTCCGTGGCGATCAAGCAGATCCACATAAAAGCGAGCCTGCCCGAGGCCGAACGCGACATCGTGCGCCAGCGCGCGACCCGCGAGGCCCGCAACGCGGCGCGCTTCCAGCATCCCAACGCGATCGTGGTGTTCGACATCACCGAGCACGAGGGCGACCCGTGCCTGGTGATGGAGTACCTGAAGTCGCGCAGCCTGGCCGCGGTGCTCTCCGCGCAGGGCACGCTGCCGCTGACCCAGGTCGCGCGCATCGGCGAGCAGGTCGCCTCGGCGCTGATCGCCGCGCACCAGGCGGGCATCGTGCACCGCGACGTGAAGCCGGGCAACGTGCTGCTCGACGATCACGGCACGGTCAAGATCACCGACTTCGGCATTTCCCGCGCGACCGGCGACGTCACGCTCACCGAGACCGGCCTGATCTGCGGCACCGCCGCGTATCTCGCACCCGAGGTGGCCCGTGGCGCCGATCCGACGCCCGCGGCCGACGTGTTCTCCCTCGGCGCCACGCTCTTTCACGCGCTGGAGGGCGAACCGCCCTACGGCGCGAGCGCGAATCCGCTCGCGGTGCTCTACGCGGCGGCCAACGGTCAGGTCAGCCAGCCGCGAAACGCCGGGCCCGCCACCGATTTCCTGCTCGCGCTGCTGAATCCGGACCCGGAGGAACGGCCGAGCATGCGTGTCGCGCGCGACACGCTGGCCGCTTTCGCCGACTCCGGCGCCAACCCGGTGCCCGTCGGATTCGTCCCGGCCAGTGAGACTTTCGCGCGCCAGTCGGCCTCGGAGGCGGCGACGCGCGCGCTGCGCACACCGGTGCCGCAGCCCACCCATCAGCCGACCGAACGGCACGTCCGTCCGCTGCCTCCGCCGCAGCACGCCGCCGCGCACCCGAACACGGCCGCGCACCCGAGGACCGTGGCCCAGCAGCGTCCGGCGTCCGGCTCCTCGGCGGGCAAGCGCCGCGCGGTGCTCATCGGCGGCGTCGTCGGCGCGGTGGTGGCCGTCGCCGCGCTGCTGATCGGCAGCCTGAACCAGTCGGACTCGAATTCTCCTTCGGCGCAGGCGACTCCACCGTCGGCGAGCGCCACGGCCACCGGCAAGACGACCACGACGGCACCGGCGCTCGGCCGCACGCCGAGCGCGGGCACCGTCGAGTGGGGACCGGCCGGTCAGCTGATCGTCGACTTCTACAGCAACCCGAGCGGGTCCTGGTCGCTGCTCACCCCGGCGGCGCAGAAGGCCTACGGCGGGGAGCAGGCCTTCCGCGAATACTGGGGCTCGCGCATCGTCGACACGTTCTCCAGCATCCAGGCGGCCACCGGCTCCAACAACGCCGACGGCTCGGTGGACATGCGACTGGGCAACCTGACGGTGGAGGGCGAGTCGAAGCAGCTGGTGCTGCGGGTCGTCGACAGCGGCGGGCGACTGCTCATCGACAGCGAAACCCGCTGAGCCGCAGAGCGCGTCCGCCGCGTTCGGCGTGCAACGAGCTCTCGGTAAGGGTGCGTGCGGTGCTCGACCGGATCTCGGCCGAGCCGAAGGTGGTCGGACGGCCGGCCGTCGCCCGAGTTCTCGGCGAAAGGACTTGGCGCAATTGCGTATATTTCCACTCGCTTGCGGCCGAGTAGGCTTCCGGCATGACGATTCGGGGGATGCTGGCGGAGGAACGCGCCGAGCTCATCGCGTTGCTGCGCGACCTGCGCGCGGAGGAATGGGAGACGCCGTCGCTGTGCGCGGGGTGGACGGTGCGCGACGTGGTCGGACATCTGCTGTACGACACGATCGCGCCGCTGACCTACGGTGGCATCGTCGCCCGGTGCGGATTCTCGATCGACCGCGTCAACGACCGGCTGGTCCACAAGGCGCGGACGCTGTCGACCGACCAGCTGATCGACAAATTCGAGAACGCCGCGGGTGGGCTGTCGCAGTTCGGTCCCGCCTTGGTGCTGGCCGATCTGTTCGTGCACCAGCAGGACATTCGACGCCCGCTCGGCCGCAACCGCGAGATTCCGGCCGAGCGGTTGCGTTACCTGGTCGAGCATCCCGACCCGTTCGTCCGGCCGGGGCGACGTAAGAAGGGGTTGCGGCTGGTGGCCACGGACCTGGACTGGGCCGACGGCAGCGGGCCGGAGGTGCGCGGGCCCGCGGAGGCCCTCACTCTCGCGATGGTCGGGCGCCCGGTGGCGCTCGACGAGCTCGAAGGCGAGGGAGTCGCCGAATTGCGCCGCCGCTGCGGGTGAG
Organism: Nocardia bhagyanarayanae; assembly: GCF_006716565.1. Classification (NCBI taxonomy): domain Bacteria; kingdom Bacillati; phylum Actinomycetota; class Actinomycetes; order Mycobacteriales; family Nocardiaceae; genus Nocardia; species Nocardia bhagyanarayanae. Next base: position 886,043 of record NZ_VFPG01000002.1, read on the forward strand.
CGTCGCGTTCGGCAATCCCGCAGGCGCGGAGCGGTTCGGCGCGACAATGACTCCGAGTGCGGCACGCGCGGGAGGAGAGACGAATGGCGGCGCAGCTCGTCGAGCTCGGGGTCTTGGTCGGCACCCGGGAGGTGGATTGTCCGCAGTTTCCCGGCCCGCCCGGCCGCACCGTCGTCGAATGGCTGGCCGACGGCGCGTACCTGCTGCTGCGCGACACCGTGCCGGAGCCGGGTCCGAGCGGCACCTGGGTCATCGGCGCCGATGACGACGATCAGGGACTGACCGTGCTGCACCACGACGAACGCGGGGTGTCCCGTGTCTATCGCAGCGCATTCGGTGGCGGCCAGTGGCGGGTCTGGCGGGACGCCCCCGGCTTCTCGCAGCGATTCACCGCCACCCTGGACGAGACGGGCACGACCCTGCGCGGCGCCTGGGAGAAGTCGGCGGACGGTGCGCGCTGGGAGCACGACTTCGACCTGATCTACCGCCGAATCGGCTGAACGCGGGCCGGTCGACAGGCGTGCCTCTCGGCTGCGGCGAGCTGGTGTCTCGCGGCGTCTCATCGGGCGGACCTTCTGTTTGCCACGCCCGTCTGCGGGCATCCGGGCAGCTCTGCGCCGGGTGACTCCGCGTCCGCACGGCTGGGGGAGAACGTGATGGACGGCGACCAAGGGCGTGCCTCCGTCTTCGCCTCGGCTGTGCGCTGCTGGCAGGTGGACTGACATGGGCGGTGTCCGTGGTCGGGTCTTCGATCCGCTGCGGGCGTGCGGCTGGCGTCCGGCGGCGTCCACTAGGCGTACCTCCGCATTCGCTCCGGCCGTGCGCGGGCTACGGGCGGACTGGCGTCCGGCGGCGTCCATTAGGCTGGTAGCGGCAACTTTCCTGTTGTGACCAGCTGGAGACAAGGATCGACACCGACATGACATCCCGCATCGAGCTCGCCCGCGTCGACTTGCGCGGTCGTACTCCTTCCGCTGCCGAGCTGCGCTCCGCGCTGCCGCGCGGGGGAGTCGACGTGGACTCGGTGCTGCATCAGGTGCGCCCGGTGGTGGAGGCGGTCCGCGACCATGGCGTCTCCGCGGCGCTGGAGTTCGGCGAGCGGTTCGACGGTGTGATTCCCGCGACCGTCCGCGTCCCGCGGTCCGAGCTGGTCAAGGCGCTCGACGAGCTGGACCCGGCGGTGCGCGCCGCGCTGGAGGAGTCGATCGCGCGGGCTCGCGCGGTGCACGCCGATCAGCGCCGCACCGACACCACCACCGAGGTGGTGCCCGGCGGCACGGTCACCGAACGCTGGGTGCCGGTGGAGCGGGTCGGGCTGTACGTGCCCGGCGGCAACGCCGTCTACCCGTCCAGCGTGGTGATGAACGTGGTGCCCGCGCAGACCGCGGGCGTCGGTTCGCTGGTGGTTGCCTCGCCGCCGCAGTCCCAGTTCGGCGGGCTCCCGCACCCGACCATCCTGGCCGCCGCGCAGCTGCTCGGCGTCGAGGAGGTGTGGGCGGTCGGCGGCGCGCAGGGCGTCGCGCTGCTCACCTACGGCGGCGTCGACACCGACGGCGCGGAACTCGAGCCGGTCGACCTGATCACCGGTCCGGGCAACATCTACGTCACCGCGGCCAAGCGGCTGTGCCGCGGCCTGGTCGGCATCGACGCCGAAGCGGGCCCCACCGAGATCGCCATCCTGGCCGACGCCACCGCCGATCCGGCGCACGTCGCGGCCGACCTGATCAGCCAGGCCGAGCACGACGTGCTCGCGGCCAGCGTGCTCGTCACCGACAGCGTCGAGCTCGCCGACGCGGTGGACGCCGCGCTGAGCACCCAGATGACGGTGGTCAAGCACGCGCACCGGGTGCGAGAGGCGTTGACCGGCAAGCAGTCCGGCACCGTGCTCGTCGACGACATCGAGCAGGGTCTGCGCGTGGTCAACGCCTACGCGGCCGAGCACCTGGAGATCCAGACCGCCGACGCGGCCGCGGTCGCGGGCCGGGTGCGCAGCGCGGGCGCGGTGTTCGTCGGCCCGTACGCGCCGGTCAGCCTGGGCGACTACTGCGCGGGCTCCAACCACGTGCTGCCCACCGCGGGCTGCGCGCGGCACTCCTCCGGACTCAGCGTGCAGACCTTCCTGCGCGGCATCCACGTCGTCGAGTACACCGAGGCGGCGCTGAAGGATGTCGCCGGGCACGTGGTCGCGCTGGCCAATGCCGAGGACCTCCCGGCGCACGGCCAGGCCGTCACGGTGCGATTCGAGACGCTGTCATGACCGGTCAGCTCGTCGCGCCCGGGTCCGCCATCGGCCTGGACGATCTGCCGCTGCGCGAGAATCTGCGCGGCAAGAAGCCTTACGGCGCACCGCAGTTGACCGTTCCGGTGCAGCTGAACACCAACGAGAACCCGCACCCGCCGAGCCGCGCGCTCATCGACGACGTGGCCGAGTCCATCCGTGCCGCGGCCGCCGACCTGCACCGCTATCCGGACCGCGACGCGGTGGCGCTGCGCACCGACCTGGCGCACTACCTCACCCGCCAGACCGGCGTCGCGGTGGACAAGGCGAACGTCTGGGCGGCCAACGGCTCCAACGAGATCCTGCAGCAGCTGCTCCAGGCCTTCGGCGGACCGGGCCGCAGCGCACTGGGTTTCGTGCCGTCCTACTCGATGCACCCGATCATCTCCGAGGGCATCGACACCGAGTGGGTCGAGGCCAAACGCAACGCCGACTTCTCCCTCGACATCGACTACGCGCTGGCGGCCATCGCCGAACGCAAGCCGGACGTGGTCTTCGTGACCAGCCCGAACAACCCCACCGGACACAGCATTCCGCAGGCCGACCTGGTGCGGATCCTCGAAGTCGCGCCCGGCATCGTGGTGGTCGACGAGGCCTACGGCGAATTCTCGGCGGCGCCGAGCGCGATCGCGCTGATCGACCGGTTCCCGGCCAAGCTGGTGGTGAGCCGCACCATGAGCAAGGCCTTCGCGTTCGCGGGCGGCCGGCTGGGCTACCTGGTCGCCGCGCCCGCGGTGATCGACGCGATGCTGCTGGTGCGGCTGCCGTATCACCTGTCGGTGGTCACCCAGGCCGCCGCGCGCGCGGCCCTGCGGCACGCGGACGAAACTCTCGGCAGCGTCGCGGAATTGGCGGCGCAGCGCGATCGGGTCGCGGCCGCGCTCGGCGAGATGGGCTTCGAGGTGGTGCCGAGCGACGCCAATTTCGTGCTGTTCGGCCGGTTCGCCGACGCGGGCCGGTCCTGGCAGCGCTACCTGGACCGCGGCGTGCTCATCCGCGACGTCGGCATCCCCGGCTACCTGCGCGCGACCATCGGCCTCGCGGCCGAGAACGACGAGTTCCTGCGCGTCAGCGGCGAGCTGGCAGGCACCGAACTCACGCCCCGATGAACCCCGTGGAGGAAGCACCGATGACAAGGACCGCGCGGGTCGAGCGCATCACCAAGGAATCCAGCATCGTCGTCGAACTGGATCTGGACGGCACCGGCAAGACCGAGATCTCCACCGGAGTCCCGTTCTACGACCACATGCTCACCGCGCTCGGCGCGCACGCCAGCTTCGACCTGACCGTGCGCGCGGAGGGCGACATCGAGATCGAGGCGCACCACACGGTGGAGGACACCGCCATCGTGTTCGGGCAGGCGCTCGGTAAGGCGCTGGGTGACAAGTCCGGCATCCGCCGCTTCGGCGACGCCTTCATCCCGATGGACGAGACCCTCGCGCACGCGGCGGTCGACGTGTCGGGCCGGCCGTACTGCGTGCACACCGGCGAGCCGGAACACCTGCTGCACGCGGTGATTCCGGGCAGCCCGGTGCGGGGTCGTTCCGAGCCGGGCGCGCCGTACTCCACGGTGCTGAACCGCCATGTCTTCGAGTCGATCGCGCTCAACGCCCGTATCGCGCTGCACGTGCGGGTGCTCTACGGCCGCGACCAGCACCACGTCACCGAGGCCGAGTTCAAGGCCGTGGCGCGGGCGCTGCGCGCCGCCGTCGAGCTCGACCCGCGGGTGAGCGGTGTGCCGTCGACGAAGGGAACGCTGTGACAACGAAATCCGTCGCCCTGCTGGACTACGGTTCCGGCAATCTGCACTCCGCGGAGCGGGCGCTGGTGCGTGCGGGCGCGCGCGTCGAGGTGACCGCCGATCCGCAGATCGCGCTGGCGGCCGACGGTCTCGTGGTGCCCGGCGTCGGCGCGTTCGCGGCGTGCATGGCGGGGCTGCGCGAGGTGCGCGGCGAGCGCATCATCGGTCAGCGCTTGGCGGGTGGTCGTCCGGTTCTCGGCATCTGCGTGGGTATGCAGATTCTGTTCGAGCGCGGCGTGGAGTTCGGCGTGGAGACCGACGGGTGCGCCGAATGGCCCGGCGTGGTCGAGCGGCTGTCTGCCCCGGTGCTGCCGCACATGGGCTGGAACACCGTGTCGGCGCCGTCCGACAGCGTGCTGTTCAAGGGTATGGACGCCGAGACCCGGTTCTACTTCGTCCACTCCTATGCCGCTCAGACCTGGGATCTTCCGCCGAGTGAGCATTTCGCGTCGCCGAAGCTCACCTGGGCCGAGCATGGTGTGCCGTTCCTCGCCGCGGTGGAGAACGGTGCTTTGTCCGCTACGCAGTTCCATCCGGAGAAGTCCGGTGACGCGGGAGCTCATCTGTTGCGTAATTGGATCGACTCGTTGTGAGCGGTAAGAGCTGACTTTCGAGGTGGTCGGCTGGGGGACGGGTTCCGAGGGTTTGCTCGCTACAGGCACGCACTCGGTCCCAGGTTTTCCTCGGAGCAGTGCTGGGCGCGTCGGGTGCCGTACCCGGCTTACCTCCCGCAGTTGGGTGCCTGGGCTCGGCTTCCGGCGTGGTCATCTGGCTGTGGTTGCGTCCAGAGAGGGCAATCTGGAGTTCTTTTGCCGGTCGACCTCGGGAGGGCTGTTGGCCTGTCAAGGGCGCAACCACCATTTGACTACCGTCGATAGAGAAATGGATTCGACGGTAGTCAAATGGTGGCTTTGGAAGATCAACTAGCAACCATTTGACTACCGTCGATTTCGGGCGCACTGCGCTCGGATATCGCGGGCGGGCGACCCGGCGGCGGGCCGTTCAGGCCGGGTGACCGAAGGTGACGTTCGGTCGGTCTTGCGGGGTGAGGGTGGCCTTCGGTCGGTTACCGCGCCGACCATTCTGGAAGCGCTAGAAGCGCGTACCGATCGCCCACTGTGGAGTGCTTTGCACCCGGGAGAGCCGCCACCCCTCCGCCGTTCGCACGGCATCGAAACTGTAGATCTCACCCAGCGTGTACTTCGGCTCGGTCAGTGTCCCCTCCGCCGCAGGCGCGAAAGTAGCCAGCAGATTGGCGCGTACCGCGGCTGTGTCCCCTCGCAGGTCCACGATCACATTGCTGATGAAGTGCTGGATCTTCTTGTCCGGGGAATGACTTCGTCCGGCTTGCTCGATCATCGCGTCGACTCCTTGCGCGGTGCCGCCCGGCGTGGTGGCGCTGGCGTCGGCGGTGTAGATCTGCCGGAAATCCTCGAACGCGCCCTCGTCCAGCGCGTGGCCGAGGCGGTCGACGAGCGCGGTGATGTGGTTGCGGTCCAACAGTTCTCGGATTTCCCGGCGCTCGGCGTCGGCGGCTGTCGCGGTGGACGAGCAGGCGGCCAGCGCCGCGATCGGCAGGAGGGTGAGGGGGAGGGCGAGGCTGAACTTCTTCATGGCGAGAGCCTTTCGAACTGAATGTTGGCTACTCCAACGTTGGCGTGGCCAACGATAGCGGAATGTGGGTCGCGCCAACAAGTAGGTTGCTAGATTGGGGCCATGGAGATCGCGCACAAAGGTGTCGCGGGCAGGCTGCGTGCGCTGCCCACCCGGCTGATCAACCAGGTCGCCATCGTGGCCGACCGGGCGACGGAACGGGCGCTGGAGGACACCGGGTCGCGCCGACATCATTACGCCCTGCTGACCACGCTGCGCGAGTTCGGCCCCGCGAGCCAAGCCGATCTCGGCCGCCGTACCCGCATCGACCGGAGCGACATCGTCGCGGCGCTGAACGACTTGGCGGACCGCGGTTTCGTGGAGCGCAGCCCCGACCCCGGCGATCGCCGCCGCAACATCGTCACCCTGACCCGCCCGGGCGATCGCCATCTCGACGACCTGGACGGTCGCCTCGACACCGCGCAGGACGAGTTGCTCGCCGCGCTGTCCGCCGCGGAGCGCCGCCAGTTGGTCGGCTTGCTCACCCGGATACTGGACGATCACTCGCGATCTTGACCGCCGCGGAGCCCGTTGCGTTTCCGCAGGCCGGAGGTAGGGCGCGGGGAGTGGCCGACTATGCTGCTCGGAGTGAGTCTTGTGCTGCTACCTGCCGTCGATGTCGCCAATGGAGAAGCCGTCCGCCTGGTCCAGGGGGAGGCGGGCAGCGAGACCAGCTACGGGTCGCCCCGCGACGCCGCACTGGCCTGGCAGGAGGCGGGCGCCGAGTGGGTGCACCTGGTCGACTTGGACGCGGCGTTCGGCCGCGGCTCCAACCGCGAAGTGCTCGCCGAGGTGGTCGGCGAGCTCGACGTGCGGGTCGAGCTGTCCGGCGGCATCCGTGACGACGCGTCCCTCGAGGCGGCGCTGGCCACCGGCTGCGCCCGCGTCAACCTCGGCACCGCCGCGCTGGAGGATCCGGTGTGGTGTGCGAGCGCCATCGCCAGGCACGGCGAGCGCATCGCCGTCGGCCTGGACGTGCGCATCATCGACGGTGAGCACCGGCTGCGGGGCCGCGGCTGGGTCAGCGACGGCGGCGACCTGTGGGAGGTGCTCGAGCGCTTGGAGCGCGACGGCTGCTCGCGCTACGTGGTCACCGACGTCACCAAGGACGGCACCCTGACCGGCCCGAACCTGGACCTGCTCCGCGACGTGTGCGCGGCGACCGACGCCCCGGTGGTCGCCTCCGGCGGTGTGTCCACGGTCGAGGACCTGGTCGCCATCGCCGGGCTGGTGCCCGACGGCGTCGAGGGCGCGATCGTCGGCAAGGCGCTGTACGCGGGCCGGTTCACCCTGCCCGAGGCGCTGGCCGCGGTGCGCTGACCGAAAAACCATGGCTGCCAACCCGATCGCGGAGCTTCCCGAGCTGCTCGCCGTGGCGAGCGAGATCCTCGACGACGCCAGTGGGCGTTTCGTCGAGGGGCTCGGCGCGCCGAGCGCGGTCACCAAGGGCCGCAACGACTTCGCCACCGAGCTCGACCTCGAGCTGGAACGTACCGTCTCCGAGGGGCTGGCCCTGCGCACCGGAATCGAGGTGCACGGCGAGGAATTCGGCGGTCCGCAGCTCACCTCCGGCACCGCGTGGGTGCTCGACCCGATCGACGGCACCTTCAACTACTCCTCCGGCCACCCGCTCTCCGGCATGCTGCTCGCGCTGGTGCGCGACGGCGAACCGGTGCTCGGGCTGACCTGGCTGCCGATCCTCGGGCAGCGCTACGCCGCGATGCGCGGCGGCCCGGTGCTGCTCAACGGCGAACCGCTCGCGCCGCTGCCGCCCGGGAAGCTGGCCGACGCGATGATCGGATTCGGCGCCTTCAACGTCGATTCCGACGGTCGCATCCCCGGCCGCTTCCGCTTCGATCTGCTCGGCCCGCTCAGCAGGCTCTCCTCCCGGGTGCGCATGCACGGCTCGACCGGCATCGACCTGGCCTTCACCGCCGCTGGTGTGCTCGGCGGCGCGATCGTGTTCGGCCATCACCCGTGGGACAACGCGGCGGGCGTCGCGCTGGTCCGCGCGGCGGGCGGCGTCGTGACCGACCTGGCGGGCGAGCCGTGGACCATCACCTCCGGCTCGGTGCTCGCGGCGGCGCCCGGGGTGCACGAAGAACTGCTCGAGATGATCTGCACGGTCGCCGATCCGTCGACCGCCGAGGAAGGATGAGCCGATGACGTTGGCCGTACGCGTGATCCCGTGTCTGGACGTGGACGCGGGCCGGGTGGTCAAGGGCGTCAACTTCGAGAACCTTCGCGACGCGGGCGATCCCGTCGAGCTGGCCGCGCTCTACGACGCCCAGGGCGCCGACGAACTGACCTTCCTCGACGTCACCGCCTCCACCGGCGACCGCGGCACCATGATCGACGTGGTGACCCGCACCGCCGAGCAGATCTTCATCCCGCTCACCGTCGGCGGCGGCGTGCGCACCGTCGAGGACGTGGACCGGCTGCTGCGCGCGGGCGCGGACAAGGTCTCGGTGAACACCGCCGCGATCGCCAGGCCCGAGGTGCTGCGGGAGATGTCGGAACGATTCGGTTCGCAGTGCATCGTGCTCTCCGTCGACGCCCGCACCGTGCCCGACGGCCAGCCCGACACCTCCTCCGGCTGGGAGGTCACCACGCACGGCGGCAAGCGCGGCACCGGCATCGACGCCGTCGAATGGGCCGTGCGCGGCGCCGAGCTCGGGGTCGGCGAGATCCTCCTGAACTCGATGGACGCCGACGGCACCAAGACCGGCTTCGACCTGCCGATGATCCGCGCGGTCCGGGCCGCCGTCTCGGTGCCCGTCATCGCCAGCGGCGGCGCCGGGGCGGTCGAACACTTCGCCCCCGCGGTGCAGGCGGGTGCGGACGCCGTCCTCGCCGCCAGCGTCTTCCACTTCGGCGATCTCACCATCGGCCAGGTCAAGGACTCCATGCGCGCGGAGAACATCGTCGTCCGCTGATTCCGCCGCCGCGCAATCGATCGCGGGGCCGCCACCGGGTGAGTCCCTCCGCAGGCGGGCAGAGACGATCCTCGACGCCGGGCTGGCGGGAATCGGTCGGGCCGGAATCCCTTCGCGGGCGCGCGGGTTGGCCGTGCCATGAGCATCGGTGTGGCATTGGGTCCGTCCGCGCTGGACACCAGTGAGAACGCGGTGGACGCGGCGGTGGACTTCGGGCGGCAGGCCGTCGAGGCCGGGTTGAGCTCGCTGTGGTTCGGGCAGCAGTTCAGTCACGACACCATCGCCGTGGCGACCGTGGTCGGCCGCGAGGTCCCGCAGCTCGAGGTGGGCACCTCGGCGGTGCCGATCCCGGCGCGGCATCCGTTGTTCGTCGCGAGCCAGGCGCAGACCGCGCAGGCGGCCGCGCACGGCCGGTTCACCCTCGGGCTCGGGCTCGGCGCGGCGGCGTTCACCGAGCCGGTGTTCGGCATCGACTACGACCGCCCGATCGCGCGACTGCGCGAATTCCTCACGGTGCTGCGCGACGTATTCCACACGGGGTCGGTCGATTTCCACGGCGAGACCCTGACCGCGGCGACGCCGTTCGCCGCCGCGGTGGCCGGCGCGACGCCTCCGGTGCCGGTGCTGGTCGCCGCGATGGGTCCGCAGGCGCTGCGGGTCACCGGCGAATTGGCCGACGGCACGCTGCCGTTTCTGGTGGGACCCCGGGCGTTGGGGGAGCACATCGTCGAACCGATCACCGCCGCCGCCGAGCGCGCGGGCAGGCCGCGGCCGCGGATCGGCGTCCTGGTGCCCGGCGTGGTGACCGCCGATATCGAGGGCGCTCGCGCGAAGGCCGTGGCGCACACCGCCTTCTACGACGACATTCCGTCCTATCGGCGGATCGTCGAGCTGTCCGGCGTGCGCCGCGCCGCCGACTTGGTCGTCATCGGGGACGAGGCCGCGATCGCCGCGCGCGTCGCCGAGTACTTCGACGCGGGCGCGACCGACGTGATCTTCACCCAGACCGACCTGACCACGCCGGAGGATCAGCGGCGCACCTGGCGGGTGCTCGGCGAGCTGCGACGTAGTCGATCGACCGACGCCGCGACGGCCCTGTTATAACGGTGACATGACACTGGACCCCGCCATCGCCGCCCGACTCAAGCGCAACGACGCGGGGCTCGTCGCGGCCGTCGCGCAGGAGCGCGGCAGCGGGGATGTGCTGATGGTCGCCTGGATGGACGACGAGGCCCTGGCTCGCACCCTGGAATCCCGCAAGGCGACGTACTATTCGCGCTCGCGTCAGCAGTACTGGGTCAAGGGCGAGACCTCCGGCCACACCCAGTACGTGCACGAGGTGCGGCTGGACTGCGACGGCGACACCGTCCTGCTCGTCGTGGACCAGGAGGGCGCGGCGTGCCACACCGGCACCCACACCTGCTTCGATTCGGACGTGCTGCTCGGCGAACCCGGCTGACGGATCAGGCGTTCACTCGCTCGACCGTTCGCCCCTGGTGGCGCCGTCGGTCGACGCGAGCTGACCGATCACCTCGGTGAGCCGCTGCGCGAGGATCTCGCTGAGATCGGCCAGCTGCGCCTTCTGCGTGGCGTCCAATCCGTCGAAGACCAAGCGCCGCACCGCATCCAGGTATCCGGGCGCCGCCTCGACGACCTTGAGGTAGCCGTCGTCGGTGAGGACCGCCTGCACGCCGCGGCGACCCACCGTCGCCGAGCGTTGCGCCCAGCCCATTCGTTCGAGCTTCGAAACCACGTGGGACAGGCGCGATAGCGAGGCATTTGCTTTGTGTGCAAGGTCACTCATTTGGAGCCGATGTCCCGGTTCCTCGGAAAGCAACGTCAAAACCCAATACTCGAAATGAGTGACTCCGGATTCGCGCTGCAATTGAGTGTCCAAGGCGCTCGGCAGCCGCGTCATCAGCGCCACGACCGCGCGCCAAGCCCGTTGTTCCACGGGGTCCAGCCACTTCGTCACTATGCGCCTTCTTTCGAGCCAAGTGACGTGGGGTCGTACGGTCACTCGCGTGCACGAGTTTGCCACGACTTCGCTCGGTGGTCATACGGATCACCGATGTCGTGAGTTCATTCACAGGTGGTCGTGGCGTGTCGGTGTCGTGTCCGGCGTGGTGGCCGTCGCGGACGCGGTGTTTCCGGTCGCCGCGGCGTTCTCCTTGGCGGCCTTTCTCCGCCGCATCCCGCGGCGCGTGGCGAGGTACACCGCACCGAGGAAGAACAGCACCGCGAGCACCGCGCCGACCAGACACGCGCCGCGGAACGCGGGTGCGTCGACGTCCAGAATGCGCTCGCCCGCGTGGGCGGCGTTGTTGCCGCCGAGCACGATGGTCAGCGTCATCAGATTCGGTATCGCCACGAGAACGGCGAGCACCGCCGCCGCGCCCGCCAGGAACTTGCCCGCCCGCTTGCGCCACATCAGCACCGCGAACAGCAGCAACAACAGCGGGATGAGGGTGCACAGGCCGCCGAGGAGCAGTCCCCAGCCGATGCCCTTGGCGAAGCTGCCGTTCACCATCTCGGCGAGCCGCTGTGCCCACCACCGCGGGATGAAGGCGGCCAGGATGAGGTAGGTGACGACGAGGGCCACGAACAGGGCAACGCCGCCGATGATCCGATTGCGCCAGACGGACGCGCTGGATTTGCCGTCCGGCCGAACCTCGCTCGAAGTCATGGTTTCAGCGTAGGCCGACCGGTCGGTCTGCGGACGGCGGCGCGCGCCTCGGCGTTTCGCTTATACGGTATTCAGCGAACGCGCTCGCGCAGGAAGGTCAGCGCTTTGTCGGCATGCACGTCGGCCCGCAACTCTCCAGTGATCACCTCGAGCACGGTGCGGTCGGTGTCGATGACGAAGGTCTGCCGCTTCACCGGCGCGAGTTTGCCGAGCAATCCGCGCTTGACGCCGAACTGCGCGGCCACCGCGCCGTCGGCATCCGAGAGCAGGGGGTAGTCGAGTCGTTGCTTGGCGGCGAAACCCGCCTGGGTGTCCACGGCGTCGGCGCTGATGCCGACGCAGGACGCGCCGAGCGCGACGAATTCCGCGGCGAGATCGCGGAAGTGGCACGCCTCCGCGGTGCAGATAGGGGTGTTCGCGGCCGGATAGAAGAACAGCACCAGCGGCCCGTCGGTGAGCAACTCGTCGAGGGAGCGGAGGGTGCCGGACTGGTCGGGGAGCTCGAACTGCGGGGCGAGCTGTCCTTTGCGCATGATCAGGACAGTACCGGGCGTACTGGACGCTCGGTACTGTCCTTTCGGCCGCTCGCCGAGCGCTGGGTTCGACTCGCGGGTCGGCGGCGACGCGCCGATAGGGGCCTTGGACCGGGCCGAGCGAAGTCCGAGCGTCCGCCCTGGGATGATGGAGTAATGCCTGGCGCGTCCACTCCCACCACCACGACCCGCGAACAGTTCCATCTGCTCGCCGCGGAACACCGGGTGGTTCCTGTGACCCGAAAGGTGCTGGCGGACTCCGAAACTCCGCTGTCGGCCTATCGCAAGCTGGCCGCCGATCGGGCGGGCACCTTCCTGTTCGAGTCCGCCGAGAACGGACGGTCCTGGTCGCGCTGGTCGTTCATCGGCGCGGGCAGCCCGTCGGCGCTGACCGTGGTGGACGGCGAAGCGGCCTGGCTCGGCAACGCCCCGGTCGACGCACCCTCGGGCGGTGACCCGCTGCTCGCGTTGCGCGAGACGCTGCAGCTGTTGCGCACCGAGCGGCTGCCCGATCTGCCGCCGCTGACCGGCGGCATGGTCGGCTACCTCGGCTACGACGCGGTGCGCCGCATCGAGCGGCTGCCCAACCTGGCCGCCGACGACCTGCAGTTGCCCGAGATGGTGCTGCTGCTGGCCACCGACCTGGCCGCCTTCGACCACCACGAGGGCGCCATCACCCTGATCGCCAACGCCGTGAACTGGAACGGCACCGCCGACCGGGTAGACGAGGCCTACGACGACGCGGTCGCGCGGCTGGACCGGATGACCGAGGCGCTCGCCGCGCCCGCCCAGTCCACCGTCTCGGTCTTCGACCAGCCCGAGCCGCACTACCGCCGCCAGCGCACCTCCGACGAATTCGGCGCGGGCGTGCGCCGGTTGGTGAAGGAGATCGAGGCGGGCGAGGCGTTCCAAGTCGTGCTCTCCCAGCGATTCGAGATGGATTACCACGGCGAGCCGCTCGACCTGTACCGGATGCTGCGGGCCTCCAACCCGAGCCCGTACATGTACCTGATCCACGTCCCCGACGGTGAGGGCGGCACCGCCTTCTCCATCGTCGGCTCCAGCCCGGAATCGCTGGTGACCGTGAAGGAAGGCGTCGCGACCACGCACCCGATCGCGGGCACCCGCTGGCGCGGCCTCACCGAGGAGGACGACCTGCTGCTGGAGAAGGGCCTGCTCGCCGACGAGAAGGAGAACGCCGAGCACCTGATGCTCGTCGATCTCGGCCGCAACGATCTCGGGCGGGTCTGCCAGCCGGGCACGGTGCGCGTGACCGAGTACCGGCACATCGAGCGCTACAGCCACGTCATGCATTTGGTGTCGACGGTGTCGGGCCGGCTGAAGCCGGGCAAGGTCGCGTTGGACGCGGTGAGCGCCTGCTTCCCGGCGGGCACGCTCTCGGGCGCGCCGAAGGTGCGTGCGATGGAACTCATCGAGGAACTCGAGCCGACGCGGCGCGGCGTCTACGGCGGTGTCGTCGGCTACCTCGACTTCGCGGGCGACGCCGACACCGCGATCGCCATTCGCACCGCCCTGCTCAAGGACGGCGTCGCCTACGTCCAGGCGGGCGCGGGCGTGGTCGCCGATTCCGACCCGGACTACGAGGACGTGGAATCGCGCAACAAGGCGATGGCGGTGCTCAAGGCCGTCGCCGCCGCCGAGACCGTGCGCGCCTACGGCGCCGCGAGCGCCGACGCCGATGCCACGCCTACGGGCGCGTCCGGTGCGGCGAACCGAGACGGCGGAACCCTATGACCAGCGAACCCGACCGAGATCCGCGCGCCTCGGCCGAGCCCGACGAGTCGTCCCCAACCGAGGCGGTAGCACCCGTCGGCCGGGCCGAGGGACGCCGGTATCCGATCGGGGCCATCGTGCTTCTCGCGCTCGCCGCGGTGCTGATGTGGGGCTCGTCGCGGCTGACCTGGGTGACGGTGTCGTCCTCGGACGGACTCACCGAACCGCGCACCGACGAGCTGAACGGCAGCGTCTGGTTCGGCGCGCTCACCCCGCTGGCGCTGGTGCTGCTCGCGGCCATCGCCGCGCTGCTCGCGACCAAAGGCTGGCTGCGCCGGATGGTCGGCGTGCTGGTCGCTCTCGTCGCCGCGGTGACCGCGGTGCCCGCCTTCGCCCTGCTCACCGGCCAGGGCGCGACGGCGGAGCGCGCCGCCGCGCTGGCCGAACTGCCCGGCCGCGCCACCGTCACCGAGGTGACCACCGCGCCGTTGCCCGCGTTGCTCACGCTGGCGGCCGCGTTCGCCGCGTTCGCCGCCGGTGTCCTGCTCGCCAGGATGCCGAGGGAATCGGGCAGGCTCTCCGGCAAGTACGAGAGTCCGGTGGTGCGTCGCGAGGCCGCCACCGAAGAGGTGACCAAGCGCCGCGCCGCGGACAACTCCGGGCAACTCTCCGAGCGGGTGCTGTGGGACGCGCTGGACGCGGGCACCGACCCGACCGAGGACGCCGACACCGCGCAGCCGGATACCGAGCCACGCGGCGCCGCCGGACGCGTCGGCTCCGCCGAATCGAGTGGCGCCGCTGGGCCCGACGCGCGCCAGGGCGTCGCTTCCGATTCGCCTCGGGACGCCGGTTCCGTCCCGCCTCGCGACGCCGAGACCGGTTCTCTCCGAGACGCCGCGTCCGATTCGCGCCGGAACGCGGAGCTCGATTCTCCCCGCCGCACAGCGGACGGCGGTGTGGGCTGAGGTGACCGCCCATTCCCCGCCCCGCGGGTTGCCTCCGGGCCGTGACCACCGGTCGCGTGCGGAGCCGAACCCCGGCGCGGAGACAACAGGTACAGCCATTTATTCTTTGTCAGCATCGGTGAGACAGCGCCTGGGGGGATTCTCAGGCAGCAAGTCCGTCTCCCCAGAAAGGATTCGAGCCAGATGACGGTACTCGACTCGATTCTCGACGGGGTCCGCGCGGATGTGGCCGCTCGGGAAGCCCTCGTGGACTTCCCCGCCATCAAGGCCGCAGCCGCCGCCGCGCCCGCCCCGCTGGACGCGCGCGCCGCACTCCTTGAAGACGGCATCGGCGTCATCGCCGAGGTCAAGCGGGCAAGCCCGTCCAAGGGACCGCTGGCCGACATCCCGGACCCCGCGAGCCTGGCCAAGGCCTACGAGGACGGCGGCGCCCGCATCATCAGCGTGCTCACCGAGGGACGCCGTTTCGGCGGCTCGCTCGACGACCTGGACGCGGTGCGCGCCACCGTGGACATCCCGATCCTGCGCAAGGATTTCGTGGTCGGTCCCTACCAGATCCACGAGGCACGCGCGCACGGCGCCGACGTCATCCTGCTGATCGTCGCGGCGCTCGAGCAGGACGTGCTCTCCTCGCTCATCGATCGCACCGAATCGCTCGGCATGACCGCGCTGGTCGAGGTGCACACCGAGGAAGAGGCCGACCGCGCGCTCGTCGCGGGCGCGTCGGTGATCGGCGTGAACGCCCGCAACCTCAAGACGCTCGAGGTGGATCGCGACGTGTTCGCCCGCATCGCCCCCGGGCTGCCCACCGAGGTCATCCGGATCGCCGAGTCCGGCATCCGCGGCACCGCCGACCTGCTGGCCTACGCCGGCGCGGGCGCGGACGCCGTGCTCGTCGGCGAGGGTCTGGTGACCAGCGGCGACCCGCGCGCGGCGGTGTCCGAGCTGGTGACCGCGGGCACCCACCCGTCCTGCCCCAAGCCGGCCCGGCGGGGGCGGTGATGGCGGTGCACGGTCTACCTCAGGCCAGCGCGGGCGTCGCTCACCCGAGCACGCACGAACCGGATCTCGGCGGCCACTTCGGCGTCTACGGCGGCAGGCACGTGCCCGAGGCGCTGATGGCGGTGATCGAGGAGGTCACCGCAGAGTACGAGAAGTGCCGCGCCGACCACACCTTCCTCGACGAGCTCGACCGCCTGCAGCGCGACTACACCGGCCGTCCTTCGCCGGTGTTCGAGTGCCAGCGGCTGGCCGAGCACGCGGGCGGGGCGCGCATCCTGCTCAAGCGCGAGGATCTGAACCACACCGGCTCGCACAAGATCAACAACGTGCTCGGCCAGGCGCTGCTGGCCAAGCGGATGGGCAAGACCCGCGTCATCGCGGAGACCGGCGCGGGCCAGCACGGCGTCGCCACCGCCACCGCGTGCGCGCTGCTCGGCCTGGACTGCGTCATCTACATGGGCGCGGTCGACACCGCGCGCCAAGCGCTGAACGTGGCGCGGATGCGGCTGCTCGGCGCCGAGGTGATCTCGGTGACCACCGGCTCGCAGACGCTCAAGGACGCCATCAACGAGGCGCTGCGCGACTGGGTCACCAACGCCGAGCAGACCTACTACTGCTTCGGCACGGCCGCGGGCCCGCACCCGTTCCCGCTCATGGTGCGCGACCTCCAGCGCGTCGTCGGCCTCGAGGCGCGCCAGCAGGTGCAGGACCTGACCGGCAGGCTGCCCGACGCGGTGACCGCGTGCGTCGGCGGCGGCTCCAACGCGATCGGCATCTTCCACGCCTTCCTCGACGATTCGGCCGTCCGGCTGATCGGCTACGAGGCGGCGGGCGACGGCGTCGACACCGGCAGGCACGCCGCGACCTTCACCGGCGGAACGCCGGGCGCGTTCCAGGGCGCCTACTCGTACCTGCTGCAGGACGAGGACGGCCAGACCATCGAATCCCATTCCATCTCCGCGGGATTGGACTACCCGGGCGTCGGCCCCGAGCACGCCTACCTCAAGGACATCGGCCGCGCCGAGTACCAGCCCATCACCGACACCGAGGCGATGGACGCGCTGCTGCTGCTCAGCCGCGCCGAGGGCATCATCCCGGCGATCGAGTCCGCGCACGCCGTCGCCGGCGCGCTGAAGCTCGGCAAGGAACTCGGCCCCGGCGCGATCATCCTGGTCAACCTGTCCGGCCGCGGCGACAAGGACATGGACACCGCGGCCCGCTGGTTCGGGCTGTTCGACGCACCGCAGGAGACCGAGTCGTGAGTCAGCAGTCCCGTCTCGCCAACACCTTCGCCGCGGCGCGCGCGGAGAACCGTGCCGCGCTCATCGGCTACCTGCCCGCGGGCTACCCGGACCTGGCCGGTTCCATCGACGTGTGCCGCGCGATGGTCGAATCCGGTTGCGACATCATCGAAGTCGGCGTCGCCTACTCCGACCCGGTGATGGACGGCCCGACCATCCAGGCCGCCGCCGAGCAGGCGCTGCGCGGCGGGGTGCGGGTGCGCGACGTGTTCACGGTGGTCGAGTCGATCGCCGAGGCGGGCGGCAAGGCCGTGGTGATGACCTACTGGAACCCGGTGCTCAAGTACGGCGTCGACCGTTTCGCGCGCGATCTGGCCGCGGCGGGCGGCGCGGGCCTCATCACCCCGAACCTCATCCCGGAGGAGGCCGACGACTGGTTCGTCGCCTCCGCCGCGCACGATCTGGACCGCATCTTCCTCGTCGCGCCGTCCTCCACCGAGGAGCGACTGGTGAAGACGCTCGAGGCGAGCCGCGGTTTCATCTACGCGTCCTCGACCATGGGCGTCACCGGCGCGCGCGACGTGGTGTCCTCCGCGGCGCCCGCGCTGTGCGCCCGGGTGCGCGCCCACTCCGACATCCCGATCGGCGTCGGTCTCGGCGTCCGCAACGGCGCGCAGGCCGCCGAGATCGCGAGCTACGCCGACGGCGTGATCGTGGGTTCGGCGCTGGTCACGGCGGCGGCCGATGGGCTGGACGCGGTGCGCGCGCTGACGCGCGAACTCGCCGAGGGCGTGCGCTCGGCGACCGTCGCCTCGTAGTACTTCCTCGGCAGGTCGCGCACGGCCGGAGCTGAGCCGGAGCGCGCCCTCGACTACGGTGGCCACCGTGACCTTACGAAGCGATGTGCTGGCCTACATTCCCAGCCCCCCGCAGGGCGTGTGGCAACTCGGGCCGATCCCGTTACGGGCCTACGCCCTGTGCATCATCCTCGGCATCGTCGTCGCCATCTGGTGGGGCGAGCGGCGCTGGCAGGAGCGCGGCGGTCAGCCGGGCACGGTGCTGGACGTCGCCATGTTCGCGGTGCCGTTCGGTTTGGTCGGCGGGCGCCTCTACCACGTGGCCACGGACTGGAAGAAGTACTTCGGCGCGGGCGGCAACCCGATCGAGGCGCTCTATATCTGGCAGGGCGGCCTCGGCATCTGGGGCGCGGTGTTCCTCGGCGGCGTCGGCGCCTGGATCGGCTGCCGGGTGTACCGAATCCCGCTACCCGCCTTCGGCGACGCCATCGCGCCGCCGATCCTGCTCGCCCAGGCCATCGGCCGCCTCGGCAACTGGTTCAACCAGGAGCTCTACGGCCGCGAGACCACCGTGCCCTGGGGTCTGGAGATCTACCCGAGGTTCGACGCCAACGGCGATCCCGACCCGATGAACGGCGTCTCCAACGATGTCGTCGAGAAGATCGTGCACCCGACGTTCCTCTACGAGTTGCTCTGGAACGTGCTGATCGTGGTGCTGCTCGTGCAGATCGACAAGCGCTGGCGAATCGGCCACGGGCGTCTGTTCGCGCTCTACGTCGCGGGATACAGCTTCGGCCGGTTCTTCGTGGAGCTGATGCGCGACGACGAGGCCACCTTGATCGCGGGCATCCGCGTCAACTCGTTCACCTCGGCGCTCGTCTTCCTCGCGGCCATCGCCTATTTCGTGTTCGCGACCAAGGGACGCGAGACCGCGGATCAATTGCAGCCCGGCGCGATGAACCGGCCGTGGCCGTGGCAGATCGGCGCGTTGCGCGCCGCGGGCGCTTCGGAGGCGACGGCCGGGGGCGGCGTAGCGCTGACCAAGGAGTCCGCGAAAGACGCCGAGGGCGAATCGGACTCGGACTCGGCGGAGGACCGGTCTGGTGCATCCGGTGAGGCGACTTCGGAGAAGTCCTCCGCGGTCGCGGAGTCGTCCGCGGATACGGATGTCTCCCCGGACGTGGACGAGTCCACCGAGGACGCGAAGGGAGTGGGCGAGAAGTCCACCGCCGACACGGGCAAGTAGTTCGCCCGTCGAAACCGACGGCGTAGGCAACACATTCACCACAGGGCGCGATAACCACACGGGGTCCGAGGAATCCACTTCCTCGGACCTCGTGCCCTGTGGGGCGCCGATGCGACAAAATCGGTCGATTCCGGCAAGAATGACCGGTGATCGTCGCGGGTGTGCCCGTCGAGGCGATCGTCGAATCGGGGGCCAGCGTGGGTGCCCACTTGATGAGGAGGACATGAGTGACCGACCCTTACCAGAACAACCAGGGCTTCGGCGGCCCGCAGTACGGCCCGCCCGGTACCGGACCGGACCTGAACAAGGACGCTTCGGGCCAGCAGTACGGGCAGCCCGCCGACCCGTACGGTCAGCAGCAGTTCGGCGGCCAGCAGCCGGGTGGTTACCCGCCTGCCGCGCCGTACGGCCAGCCCCTGCCGCAGGGCTACAACCCGGCCGACCCGGAGGCCCCGTACGGCCGTGACATGATGGGCGTGCCGTTCTCCGACAAGCAGAAGATGATCGCGGGCATCCTGCAGCTGCTGATCGGCAGTCTCGGTATCGGTCGCTTCTACCTTGGTTACACCACCATCGGCATCCTGCAGATCGTCACCTGCGGTGGTTGCGGTATCTGGTCGCTCATCGACGCGATCATGATCCTCACCGGCAAGGTGCCCGACGCCAACGGGCGACCCCTGCGGGAATGATCGCCATCCGAAGGGCGTCGCCGAAATGGCGGCGCCCTTCGTGTTTCCGCGACGCGACCTTTCGCGCAGGGTGATCGAAATACTGTGCAACGGCCCGCGACGGGCGTAACTTGGGCCGGATCTGTGTGTCGTGTGTGGGGCCGTCCACGCACCGGAGAGAGGGATTTCGTGCGTCGCAAGCTGTTCGCCGCCGCCATGCTCGCCATCGTCGCCGCCACGGGCCTCACCGCCTGCGGCAGCGGTGACGACCCGAACGTGCTGAAAGTCGGCACCGAGGGCACCTACTCGCCGTTCAGCTACCAGGGCTCCGACGGCGCGCTCACCGGCTACGACGTCGACGTGGTCCGCGCCGTGGCCGACAAGCTCGGCCGCAAGGTCGAATTCGTGCAGACCCCGTGGGACGCGATCTTCGCGGGCCTGGAGTCCAAGCGCTTCGATCTGGTCGCCAACCAGGTCTCGATCACCGAGGAGCGCAAGAACAAGTACGAGCTCTCCCAGCCGTACACGACCTCCGAGGGCGTGATCGTCACCCGCGCCGACAACAACGCCATCACCTCGCTCGCCGATCTCGCGGGCAAGACCTCCGCCCAGTCCGCCACCAGCAACTGGAGTGCGGTCGCCGCTGGCGCGGGCGCGAAGGTGGAGGCCGTCGAGGGCTGGGTGCAGGCCATCCAGCTGCTGAAGAACGGCCGCGTCGACTGCACCGTCAACGACAACCTGGTGTTCAACGAGTACACCAAGACCTCCGGCGACAAGTCGGTGAAGATCGCCGCGCGGACCGGCGAGACCAGCACGATGGGCTTCGCCGCCCGCAAGGGCGACCCGTTGATCGCCGAGGTGAATCGCGCGCTGGACGAACTGCGCGCCGAAGGCAGGCTGGCGCAGATCTCGGACAAGTACTTCGGCGTCGACGTCAGCAAGTAGCGGTCAGTGGACGCCGCGACCCGGGAGCTGATCTGGCGCAATCTGTGGCCGATGCTCGAGGCCACCGTCACCAAGACCATTCCGCTCACCGCGATCAGCTTCGTGATCGGTTTGGTGCTCGCGCTGTTCGTCGCGCTGGCGCGGATGTCGCCGACCTGGCTGCTGTCCGCGCCCGCGCGCTTCTACATCTCGATCATCCGTGGCACGCCGCTGCTGGTGCAGCTGTTCATCGTGTTCTACGCGCTGCCGCAGTTCGACATCGTCATCGATCCGTTCCCCGCGGCCGTGATCGCGTTCAGCCTGAACGTCGGCGGTTACGCGGCCGAGGTGGTGCGCGCCGCGATCCTGTCGGTCGCGCACGGCCAGTGGGAGGCGGCGCAGGCGCTCGGCATGTCGTATCCGATGATGCTGCGGCTGATCATCCTGCCGCAGGCCGCGCGTATCGCGGTGCCGCCGCTGTCGAACACGCTCATCTCGCTGGTCAAGGACACCTCACTGGCCTCGACCATCCTGGTCACCGAACTGCTGCGCACCGCCCAGCTGGCGGCCGCGCCGACCTTCGACTTCTTCGCCCTCTACGGGGTGGCCGCGCTGTACTACTGGGTCATCTGCCTGATCCTCGGCTTCGGTCAGACGCGCCTGGAGACCCGCCTTTCCCGGCACGTGGCGAGGTGAGGACCAGTTCACCAATTCTTCACCGAGGCCACGACGGGCCCACCCCACCCGGCAGGACTAGGCTCTACTCGTGATGCGACGGACGAAGATTGTGTGCACGCTCGGCCCGGCCACTGCCACCGAGGACCGTATCCGCGAACTCGTCGAGAGCGGGATGGACGTTGCGCGGTTGAACTTCAGCCACGGCGAGCACGCGGACCACGCCGAGAACTACAAGAAGGTGCGTCAGGCCTCGGACCACGTCGGCAGAGCGGTCGGCATCCTCGCCGATCTACAGGGCCCCAAGATCCGGCTCGGCCGGTTCACCGAGGGCCGCACGGTGTGGGCGACCGGCGAGGAAGTGCGCATCACCGTCGACGACGTGGACGGTAGCCACAGCCGCGTCTCGACCACCTACAAGGAGCTGGCCAAGGACGCCAAGCCCGGCGACCGCCTGCTCGTCGACGACGGCAAGGTCGGCCTGACGGTGACCGCCGTCGACGGCAACGACGTGGTGTGCCGCGTGACCGAGGGCGGGCCGGTCTCCAACAACAAGGGCGTCTCGCTGCCCGGCATGGACGTCTCGGTGCCCGCGCTGTCCGAGAAGGACATCGAGGACCTGGAGTTCGCGCTGAAGCTGGGCGTCGACTTCATCGCGCTCTCCTTCGTGCGCTCGCCCTCCGACGTCGAGCTGGTGCACGACGTGATGGACCGGGTGGGCAGGCGCGTGCCGGTGATCGGCAAGCTGGAGAAGCCCGAGGCGATCGACAACCTCGAGGCGATCGTGCTGGCCTTCGACGCGATCATGGTCGCGCGCGGCGACCTCGGCGTCGAGCTGCCCCTGGAGCAGGTCCCGCTCGTGCAGAAAAAGGCCATTCAGATGGCCAGGGAGAACGCCAAGCCGGTCATCGTCGCGACCCAGATGCTGGAGTCGATGATCGAGAACTCGCGCCCGACCCGCGCCGAGGCCTCGGACGTGGCCAACGCGGTGCTCGATGGCGCGGACGCGGTCATGCTGTCCGGTGAGACCTCGGTCGGCGCGTACCCGATCGAGACGGTGCGCACCATGGCGCGGATCGTGCACGCGGTCGAGGCGGAGTCCTCCACCCGGGTGCCGCCGCTGACCCACGTGCCGCGCACCAAGCGCGGCGTCATCTCCTACGCGGCGCGCGACATCGGCGAGCGGCTCAACGCCAAGGCGCTGGTGGCGTTCACCCAGTCCGGCGACACCGTGCGCCGCCTGGCCCGGCTGCACACCCCGCTGCCGCTGCTGGCCTTCACCCCGCTGCCCGAGGTGCGCAGCCAGCTCGCGTTGACCTGGGGCACCGAGACGTTCATCGTGCCGACGGTGAAGACCACCGACGCCATGATCCATCAGGTGGACCAGGCGCTGCTGTCGATGGACCGATACAAGAAAGGTGATCTGGTGGTCATTGTGGCGGGCTCCCCGCCCGGTACTGTCGGTTCCACCAACCTGATCCACGTGCACCGTATCGGTGAGGAGGACCATTAGAGTGAGTGCTTCGCTGAGCGATCCCGTCGGCACCCAAGGGTCGGCGACGCGGTCCGATCTGGATGTGTTGCTCGGTCTGCTCGAGCTCGAGCAGATGGACACCGACGTCTTCGTCGGTCACCATCCGGAGAAGGTCTGGAGCCGGACCTTCGGCGGACAGCTGGTCGCGCAGGCGATCATGGCGGCCGGTCGCACCGTGGGCGACCGGCCGGTGCATGCCGTGAACGCGCACTTCGTGCGGGGCGGCGATCCGAAGCAGCCGATCGAATACCGGGTCGACCGGCACCGTGACGGCCGTTCCTTCGCCAATCGCACGGTCACCGCGGTGCAGGACGATCAGGAACTGTTCGTCATGCTGGCCGCCTTCCAGGACTGGGGCAAGGGACTCGAGCACGCGCATCCCCACCCCGAGGTGCCGGATCCCGAGCAGCTGCCGCGCGTCGAGGAGAGCTTCGAAGGCTTGGAGGACAAGCTGGAGATGTTCGTCAACGCGCCGCACCCGATCGACATGCGCTACACCAACGACCCGGCCTGGATCCTGAAGGGCACGGGGGAGCGGCTCAACCACAACCGCGTCTGGATGCGCGCCGACGGCAAGCTACCCGACGATCCGCTGATCCACGTCGCCACGCTCGGCTACTCGTCCGACACCACGGTGCTCGACTCGATCATCACCACGCACGGCCTGTCCTGGGGGCTGGACCGGATCGTCGCGGCCACCGTGAACCACTCCATCTGGTTCCACCGTCCGTTCCGCTTCGACGACTGGGCCCTGTATTCCACCGAGTCGCCGGTCGCGGCCGGCTCGCGGGGCCTGGCCACCGGCCGGTTCTACTCGCGCAGCGGTGAGCTTCTCGCCACCACGGTGCAGGAGGGCCTGATCCGCCACTTCCCGTCCCGGCGGTGATCGAGCGCCCAGGCCGAAAAGGCCTGGGCGCCGGCTTTTCTAGAGGATTTCCCGCTCGATCTCGAAATCGAAGCTGTCCCTGCGCTGCGTGCTTATCGTGCGCGGCACGTCGGGATCGGCGACGCCGCAGGCTGTTTCGATCATCAGCCGCCGTTCCAGCGCGGCCAGGCTCGGGGCGGTCAGATCGCGCGGTGCGCCGACCAGGCTGAGCGCGATCTCGTAGGTGCGGCGCGCCTCCGGTTCGCGGCCGGGATGGCCGCCGCGCCATTGGGTTTCGAGCAGCACGTGGGCGGGATGGTCGGTGTCGACGGGCAATGTGAAACGCCAGGCGAAAACGTCGCGGTCGTGCAGGTGGTCGTCCACCACCGCGCGCACCGTTTCGACAACCCGTTCGAGGGTTTCCGGTGTCACATAAACATGAAGCGAAACATCCGAGATGCGTTTCGGCATGTTTGGTTCCTGTCGTGTGTCGAACCATCAACGGCGGGTGCTGTCCGCCGGGAGTGTAATGCCTCGGTGGGTGCGCGGGACACAGCCGGGCGGGAATTCACGGGCGCGTGCCGATTTCGTGACGTTCCTCGGATGTGTCACCGGACCGGCTTACCGCGTCGGATTCGCTACGAACCGATGCGCTGCCTCACCGGATGCGCTGCGCCGCCAGGAAAGCCGAGAGCGGTGCGGGCGCGGCGCCCGGTTGCAGTACGAGTCCCGTGCGGTCGTCGTCTTCGGGCCGGGTTTGTTCGTGCGGCGCCAGCGCGAGCATCAGCGGTACCAGCGCTTCGGCGATGCGGTCGCCGACTTCGCAGTAGGCGGCCTCGGAAAGGCCGACCGGGTCGGCGATGTTCTCCCTGCCGACCAAGGACAGATCGTTGCGGGCCAGGTTCAGGTCGGCGACCGTGCGCGCGCCGGTGACTTTGGCGATCCGGTGCGCCTCCAGCAGCGTGAAAGTACGTGCGGCGGCGCCGAATGCCATGTCGGAGGCTTGTTCTCGGATTTGTTCGGTCATCGCGAGCACGAGATCGGCGCGGTCGATCATTTCCGGCTTCAGTTTGCGTGCGCGGAAGCCCTCCGGATCCGCGCCGAGACCGGAAATGGTTTGTGCGGTGAGCGGTTCGATGGGGAATCCGACCAGCGCGCGGGTGCCCGCGCTTTCCGCGGTGAGACCGGCGAGGTCGTGTTCGACGGCGAGAGCGCGGGTGAGCCGCTCGGCGATCACCGAACGGCAGACATTGCCGTTGCAGACGAACAGGACGTGCATGGGAATACGGTAATTCGGCTGGTCTCGGACCAGAAGGCGCGCAAGATCGAATCACACGTGCGCAGACACATATTCATCTCGGCGTAGCGTGCCGTACACAAAGCTCACCCGGTTATTCAGGCGGATTCTCGATGCACGTCACGATCGAGCGCCGGGCTTATCGCTGAACTTACCCAGCCGCTTCGAGCTTCAATCATCGACCCGCCGTCGCGGCATTGTGCGGTCGCTCACTCGTATTCGTTTCGGTAATAAGAGCTTTCGGAGATCACCGGCGCGACTTTCGATTTTTCGCCGTGCACCCGTCCGCGCGTGGAGAACATCGGTCCGCGGGAGGCGACCACCGGGGCGAACCGAGCCATCCCCGTCGCGGGCGCCATGTCGTCGTACATCGCGTCGATGCCGCCGCGCGCGAAGTAGGCCTCGTGCCAGAACCCCGTCCCGCCCGAGTCCTTCAGGAATCGTGCCCACCATTCCCGGTGCGGCTCGGACCGCGTCCACCGCTCGAGGCTGTCCAGATCGCGCCAGTACTGCCGCGCACCCCAGTGCGGCGGAAACAACCCCCACACGACGTCCTCGTGCAGCAGCAGCCCGTCCGGCCGGTCCCGATGCGACCGATACAACTTCGGCCCCAACCCCAGCAGCCGCACCATCCCCCGCGGCCGCCGCACCCGCATCCCGAGGTACACGACGACGAGATCCGGATACCCGGACAAATCCACGGTCATCCTGCTCACCCGCATACCGCAACCTCCGCACCGGCGCGCACTTCGACGCCCACCCTACGAGGTACGTGCGAGCCGCCACCTCGGTTCATCCGGATGCTCGCCGCACGCGGTGGCGGAGGTTTGCGCCGACCCCGCCGACGAGGTAATGGAGGCCGAGCCGTCATCCGGCAGGCAGGGAGAATAGCCATGGAGGCAGGGATCGAACCTGCGACCTCCTACGTGTCGTGCCGGTGTTCGACCGCTGAACTACTCCATGGCCGAGAGGCGCGGTATCAGCCGCGGAGGGCCATCGGTCCGTGACTCTTCGAGCGGCGGCGGTGCCGGTCGTGGACAGAACCGTCGGCAAGCGATTCGCCACTGCGTCGCCGCGAAGTCTCCCCATGCAGTCCTGAAACGCAGCCGAAGGACCAGCGCGAGCAATGCAGCCAAGCCAGCCACTGGAAGGGGGGTCCGGGGGGCGAAGCCCCGCCGGGCGGGGTCTGGGGGTTGCACCCCCAGATAAACACAAACACCAACGACCAGGCGCAGCTGCGAAGCAGCAAGCACACTTCCCCCAGAGTTGGTGCCGAGTGTGGGACTCGAACCCACACGTCCTTTCGGACAACGGTTTTTGAGACCGTCGCGTCTGCCAGTTCCGCCAACCCGGCGCACCGGGTGTGAACTATAGCGGGTCGGGGGCGCTTTCCGGAAACGGGTTGCCATGTACGGCACAGTTTCCTCTTTACGCAGGGTATATGCGTTGTGAGCCGAACTGAAAGGTACTCTCTACATCACTCGATAGCGTGCAGGGTGGGGCGAGGCCAGGTTGGTGTGGCTTCGGCCCATTCGCGCGTGTCGGGACAGGCATCGGAACCAGAGGGGCATACCTATGAGCACTACTGCAGGGGGCGCCGGCGCGAAGAAGGACGCCGGGGCGAAGCGGGTCGTCGTCGCCGAAGACGAGGCGCTCATTCGGATGGATCTGGTCGAGATGCTGACCGAAGAGGGTTACCAGGTCGTCGGCGAGGCGGGCGACGGCCAGCAGGCGGTGGATCTCGCGGTCGAGCACCGGCCCGATCTGGTGATCATGGATGTGAAGATGCCGCGCCGCGACGGTATCGATGCCGCCGCCGAGATCGCGTCGAAACGCGTTGCGCCGGTGGTGATTCTGACCGCGTTCAGTCAGCGGGACCTAGTGGAGCGGGCGCGGGACGCGGGCGCGATGGCCTATCTGGTGAAGCCGTTCACCAAGTCGGATCTGGTGCCCGCGATCGAGCTGGCGGCGAGCCGTTTCCACGAGATCACCGCGCTGGAGGGCGAGGTCGCGAATCTGGCCGATCGGCTGGAGACCCGCAAGCTGGTGGAGCGGGCCAAGGGCGTGCTGATGCAGACGCAGGGTTTGTCCGAGCCGCAGGCTTTCAAGTGGATTCAGCGGACCGCGATGGATCGCCGGACTACCATGAAGGCGGTCGCCGAGGTGGTGCTGGAGAACCTGGCGCCGAAGTGATGCGCCACCCCTCGGGACGGTGCGCGCTGGAAAGATTTACTTGCCGGAAACGCGATCGCCAAAAAGAATTCGACACGATGTCGTCCGCATGATGCGAATGTGATGCGGATCTAACGTGCCGACGCTATGTTCTGACCGGGCTGACGTGGTCGGCCTCCTCGGGTTGCCGGGGGAGCACAGGACGTAGAGGTGAGACGTGCTTAGTTCGACATGGCGCAGTCGTTCGACGCGGGGTGTATTGGTCATCGGTGCGGCCGCGGCGCTCGTACTGACCGGGTGCAGCGACAAATCCACCGACAGCGGTTCGGACGCGACCGGTACCGGTTCGGGAGGCCTGGCCATCCAGCCGGTCATGCAGGTGGACACCGCGGGCAAGGAAGTGCCGAAGACGGATCCCGCGAAGGCGGCCGATCCGGCGGGTGACGGCAAGGCCACCTGTGCTCCCGGTACCGCCGTCGCCATGGCGGGCGCGCTCACCGGCCCGGACGCGGCGCTCGGCATCAACATCGTCAACGGCGTGAAGCTGGCGCT
Source organism: Nocardia bhagyanarayanae (assembly GCF_006716565.1). NCBI lineage: Bacteria > Bacillati > Actinomycetota > Actinomycetes > Mycobacteriales > Nocardiaceae > Nocardia > Nocardia bhagyanarayanae. Next base: position 913,602 of record NZ_VFPG01000002.1, read on the forward strand.
GGATCAGCACAACAAGGCGAATCCGGGCTGCAAGATCGAACTGAAGCAGTTCGACACCGAGGGCGATCCGCAGAAGGCGACCCAGGTGATCCCGCAGATCGTCAACGATCGGTCGATCATCGGCCTGGTCGGTCCGGCGTTCTCCGGCGAGACCAAGGCGACCGGCCAGATTCTGAGCGACGCGGGCCTGGTGGCGGTGACCTCCTCGGCGACCAACGCGACGCTGACCCAGAACGGCTGGACCACCTTCTTCCGCGGCCTGGCCAATGACGACGTGCAGGGCCCCTCGGTGGCGAAGTACCTGGTGAGCACCGCGAACTACAAGAAGGTGTGCGTGGTGCAGGACAACACCGATTACGGTGTCGGCCTGGCCAAGAGCGTGACCGAGGGCCTGGGCGCCGCCGCCGATCCGGCGTGCGCGGCCAGCATCAAGAAGGGTGACAAGGACTTCTCGGCCACCGTCACCAAGATCGCGGCGGCGGCGCCGGACGCGGTCTTCTTCTCCGGCTACTACGCCGAGGGCGCGCCGCTGGCGCAGCAGCTGAAGTCCGGTGGCGTGAAGGCCGTGTTCGTCGGCCCGGACGGTGTCAACGACCCGCAGTTCATCTCGCAGGCGGGTAGCGCGGCCAAGGGTGCGAACCTCACCTGCCCCTGTGGCCCGGCTCCGGAGAAGTTCGCCAAGGACTACGAGGCGCTCAACGGGCAGGCGCCCGGCGTCTACTCGGTGGAGGCCTACGACCTGACCACGATCCTGGCCAAGGGCATCGACGGCGGTAAGGTCACCCGCCCCGATCTGCTCGAATTCGTCCGCTCCTACGACGGTCCGGGTCTGGCCCGTAACTACAAGTGGAGCCCGAACGGCGAATTGGCCAACGCGCAGATCTGGATCTACGAGGTCAAGTAAGTACCGCTAACCCAGCACGTACGGGGGTGCCCGTAACGCCCCCGTACGTGCTGTTTCATGAGGGGCATTGGTGAGGGCGTTTTTCGAATGACAGCATCAGCACTGGCCGGCGTGGCACACCTCGCCGACGGCTCGATCGACTTCGACTATCAGGCAGTGGTCGATCAATTCTGGCGACTGACCGTCGACGGAGTTACCTACGGTTCCATCTACGCCTTGGTAGCGGTGGGCTATACCCTGGTCTACGGCGTACTTCGGCTCATCAATTTCGCCCATTCGGAAATATTCATGTTGGGCATGTTCGGTCAGTTGATCGGACTGATGCTGTTCGGTTTCGCCGCCAGCCCCGATGTCTACAACCAGGGCGTGCTGCTGACGGTCGTGTACATCGGTTTGGCGATGATCGTCGGCATGCTCGTCTCCGGCGGCGCGGCGGTCGGACTGGAGCGGGTGGCCTATCGCCCGCTGCGTAAACGCGGGGCCAAACCGCTGGCCTTCCTGATCACCGCGATCGGCATGTCGTTCGTGATCCAGGAGTTCGTGCACTTCATCCTGCCGAAGATCAATCCCGATCTCGGCGGCACGAACGCCCAGCAGCCGATCCAGCTCGTCGAGGCGACAACGCAGTTCAGCTTCGGCGGGGCCGACGTCACGAATATCGCGATCCTCATCGTGGTCGCCGCGGTGGTGCTCGCGATCGCCACCGAAATGCTCATCAACAGAACGAAATTCGGCCGCGGCATCCGCGCCGTGGCGCAGGACCCGGACACCGCGACGCTGATGGGCGTCTCACGGGAGCGGGTCATCATGCTGACCTTCCTCATCGGCGGTGTGCTCGCGGGCGCGGCGGCGACGCTGTACGCGATCAAGATCCCGCCCGCGATCATCTACTCGGGTGGTTTCATCCTCGGAATCAAAGCGTTCAGCGCCGCGGTGCTCGGCGGCATCGGCAATCTGCGCGGCGCGCTGCTCGGTGGCCTGATCCTCGGGGTCGTGGAGCAGTACGGACAGATCCTGTTCGGTAGCGAATGGCGCGACGTGGTCGCCTTCGTCGTGCTGGTCGTGGTGCTGATGGTTCGCCCGACCGGCATCCTCGGTGAAAGTCTCGGGAGGGCCCGCGCATGACCGACTCGACCAAGACCGCGCCGCGGCAGGGCGTCGGCGACGCGCTGCGCACCTGGTGGGAAGGACTGTCCCGGCCCGCCCAGTGGGCCGTCGGCGTGCCCGCGATCGCCGCGCTCGCGCTGCTTCCGCTCTTCCCGCCCCCGATCCTGGACACCCCCGCCTACAACTTCGGCCTCGTCATGGCCGAGTTCGCGATGTTCGCGCTGATCGCCATCGGCCTGAATGTCGTTGTCGGACAGGCGGGTCTGCTCGACCTCGGCTACGTCGGCTTCTACGCCATCGGCGCCTACACGGTGGGCCTGCTCACCAGCCCGAACAGCCCGTGGAACCAGACCGACGGCGGCTGGCTCGACCCGGAGTGGGCGTGGCTGGCGTGTCTGCCGATCGCGGTCGCGGTGACCGCGATCTCGGGTTTGATCCTCGGCTCGCCGACACTGCGGCTGCGCGGTGACTACCTGGCGATCGTCACGCTCGGTTTCGGTGAGATCGTGCGACTGCTCGCCGACAACCTGCACGAGCTGACCAACGGCAGCCTCGGGCTCTCGGGGGTGGCGTACCCGCACGTGGGCGAGTCGGCGGAGAAGCCGAACGGCGTGTTCTCCGCGGGCAACACCGGCGATCCGGACAGCGCCAACCTGCTCGACCGGGCCAGCTACGGCACCTACTGGTTCTGGCTCGGCATGGTGCTGGTGATCATCGTGCTGCTGATAGTCGGCAACCTGGAACGCAGCCGGGTCGGCCGCGCCTGGGTCGCCATCCGCGAGGACGAGGACGCCGCGGAGATCATGGGCGTGCCGACCTTCAAGTTCAAGCTGTGGGCGTTCATGATCGGCGCCGCGGTGGGCGGTCTGTCCGGCGCGATGTACGCGGGCCAGGTGCAGTTCATCAACCCGACCGGGTTCAACATCATCAACTCGATGCTGTTCCTCTGCGCGGTGGTGATCGGCGGCCAAGGCAACAAGCTCGGGGTCATCTTCGGCGCGTTCATCATCGCCTACCTGCCCAAGCGGTTGACCTCGGTGCAGCTGGTGGACAACGAGTCGACCGGTTACGTGCTGCTGATCGTCGACGTGGCGCTGTTCGTCGGCCTGCTGGTGCTCTGGCGGTACAAGGGCCGCGAATTCGGCATCTGGCCGCGTCGCGGGTTGATCACCGGCATGGTGTTCACCGGCATCATGGCGGCGCTGCTGCTCGGCAGCGTGCTGCTGTTCCGCAAGGGCGGCGCCCAGTCGCTCGGCGACCTCAAGTATCTGTATTTCGGAATCGCGTTGGTGGTGATGATGATTCTGCGGCCGCAGGGTCTGTTCCCGGTGCGGCAGAAGCTGCTCACCTATGGCAGGCAGGTGTACCAGGCCGTGCGCAAACCCACGGTGGGCGAGCCGATCGGAGCGGCGAAATGACCGGGCCGGGCGCGGGCGACGCGCTGTTCGACAACGAGGACATGGCCGCGGGCTACGCCGCGCCGCCGGAGGTGGAGAAGAGCGCGGGCGAGGTCGACGTCACAGCGGTGATTCCGGAGCTCGCCGACAAGGAGACCGTCGCCGAGGTCGTCGCGCCCCACCGCGAGATCGAGACCGAGGTCGGCGCTCCGCTGCTGAAGACGGAGGGACTGACCGTCAAGTTCGGCGGTCTCACCGCGTTGGACAACGTGAGTTTCGAGATCCGCCGCGGCGAGATCCTCGGGCTCATCGGCCCCAACGGCGCGGGCAAGACCACCTGCTTCAACGCGATCACCGGCGTGTACAAGCCCGCCTCCGGGCTGGTGTATTTCGACGGCAAGCCGCTGACGAAGACCAAGCGCAACGCCATCACCCGGCTCGGCATCGCACGCACCTTCCAGAACGTGCGGCTCTTCGGCGAGATGACCGCGCTGGAGAATGTGGTGGTCGGCACCGACGCCAGGCACAGGACCTCGGTGCCGGGCGCGGTCTTCCGCAGTCCGCGGCACCGGCGCGAGGAGCGCGACGCCATCGAACGCGGAATGGCGCTGCTCGAATTCGTCGGCATCGCGCCGCGCGCGGTGGAGAAGGCGCGCAACCTCTCCTACGGCGATCAGCGTCGCCTGGAGATCGCGCGCGCACTGGCCACCGAGCCGAAACTGCTGTGCCTGGACGAGCCCGCCGCCGGGTTCAATCCCAGCGAGAAGTCGGCGCTGATGGACCTGATCCGCAAGATCCGCGACGACGGGTTCACCGTGCTGTTGATCGAGCACGACATGCGGCTGGTCATGGGCGTCACCGACCGCATCGTGGTGCTGGAGTTCGGCCGTAAGATCGCCGACGGGCTGCCCGGCGAGATCCGTGAGGATGCGGCGGTCATCGCGGCCTACCTCGGTGTGCCGGACTCGGAGGTCGAATCTGGTTCCACCGCACCGGGCGAAACCGGCCCGCCTTCGTCCGAGGCGGAATCGGGCGCGGACGCACCGTCCGCCGAGGGCGGCGAAACCGGCTCCGGCGCAGGGGAATCGGCAGGGGAGCCGCCAACCCCTCCAGCCGGTGGCGCCCAGGTGAGCGTTCGGAAGGAGCCGGCGACGAAGTCCGCCGCGCCGCGCGACTTCAGCGACGCGCCCGCGCTGCTCGAGGTCGACGACATGGTCGTCAACTACGGCAGAATCCAGGCCCTGCACGGTGTTTCGCTGCGCGTCGCGGAGGGCGAGCTGGTCACCCTGCTCGGCGCGAACGGCGCGGGCAAGACCACCACCATGCGCGCGCTGTCCGGACTGCTGCCCTTGGCGCGCGGGCGGATCAAGTTCGAGGGCCGCGACATCACCACGATGAAGGCGCACGAACGGGTGATCGGCGGGTTGATCCAGGCACCGGAAGGCCGGGGCGTGTTCCCCGGCATGACGGTGCAGGAAAACCTCGACATGGGCTGCTACGGGCGGACTTTCGCGCAGAAGGCCGAGTACCAGCGAACGCTGGACTGGGTGTTCGAGCTGTTCCCCCGGCTGTTGGAACGGCGCAAACAGGTCGGCGGCACCCTGTCCGGCGGCGAGCAGCAGATGCTCGCCATCGGCCGCTCGCTGATGGCGCGCCCGCGCCTGCTGCTGCTCGACGAGCCGTCGATGGGCTTGGCGCCCATGGTGATTCAGCAGATCTTCCGCATCATCGGGGAGATCAACCGGCAGGGCACCACGGTGCTGCTCGTCGAGCAGAACGCCCAGCAGGCGCTGGCCCGCAGCGACCGCGCCTACATCCTGGAGACCGGCGGCGTCACCAAGACCGGAAGCGGCAGCCAGCTGCTCACCGATCCTGCGGTGAAGTCGGCCTACCTCGGTGTCGGATAAGGGGTCCCGCCGTGCGCGGGCTGTGGACGGCTTGCGTCCGGCTAGGACGCACCATCCATGCCTTCGCAACACCTCCGGGCGAGTCTTTACGAGCCCGTTAGCGAGACATAAGGGGCCGCGAACACGCCGCGCCGCAGGCGCGGCCATCATTACTGCATGGACGAGGAGCTGCTCGAACTGGCTGACCGGTACTGGGACGAGACGTTGGCGGCGGCGCCGAGCCTGGCGACCCTGCTCGGCGATCACCGCTTCGACGATCGCATCGAGGATCTCTCGCTCGACGCCGAACAGCGTCGGCTGGAGTCCTCGCGCGATCTGCTCGGCCGGGTCGACGCGCTCGACCCGGCCAGGCTCTCGCCCGCGGATCGGGTGACCCACGCCCTGCTGCGCGCGGAATTGGCTACGGCGGTGGAGCATTTGGCCTGGCGGCCGGTGGAGATGGCGTCCGACCAGATGGACGGCGTCCACGCGGCGCTGCTCACGGTGGCGCCGCAGATCAATGCGCCGCAGCCGGAGCACGCGTGGGCACTGGTGCGGCGGCACGAGCAGCTCGGCGACATGCTCGGCACGGCGGTGGACCGTTTCCGCGACGGCCTGGCCGCGGGCCGGGCCCCGGCTCGGATCACCATCGAGCGTTCGCTCAACCAGCTCGACGGCTATCTGGCCTCGGATCCGTCGACCGATCCGTTCGTCACCTTCGCCGGACCGCGGGACTGGGACGGCGAGGCCGAGTGGCGCGCCGAACTCGCGCGGGTCGCGGCGGACGTGATCCGGCCCGCCTTCCAGCGGTACCGGGCCGCGCTCGCCGACGAACTGCTGCCCGCGGGCAGGCCCGACGAGCGCAGCGGTCTGTGCTGGCTCGGCGACGACGGCGCCGAGATCTACCGCAGCCTGCTGCGCCACCACACGACGCTGCCCGATCTCGGCGCCGAGGAGATCCACGAGCTGGGTCTCTCCGAATTGGCTTTGCTGCGTGAGGAATACGCGAAGATCGGCGCGCGGTTGTTCGGCACCTCCGACCTCGCGGAGATCTTCGGCAGGCTGCGCGACGATCCCGGCCTGCGCTACGCCGACGGCGCGCAGATCATGACCGACGCCTACCGCTGCCTGAACGCCGCGACCGCCGAGATGGGCAACTGGTTCGGCAGGCTGCCCCGGGAATCCTGCGACATCGTGCCGGTGCCGGACTTCCTGGCCGCCGACGCCCCGACGGCCTACTATTTCCCGCCCGCCGCCGACGGCTCGCGTCCGGGAACGTATTTCGTGAATCAGCACGAGCCGCAGGACCGCGGCCGGTTCGAGACCGCGGCCGTGGCGTTCCACGAGGCGATCCCCGGCCATCACCTGCAACTCACCATCGCCAACGAGCTCGAGCACCTGCCGCGCTTCCAGCGCCAGTCCTTCGCCAACACCGCCTTCGTGGAGGGCTGGGCGCTCTACACCGAGCGGCTGGCCGACGAAATGGGTTTGTACTCCGACGATCTCGACCGGCTCGGCATGCTCGCGGGCGATTCCTGGCGTTCCTGCCGCCTGGTGGTGGACACCGGCATCCACGCGAAGGGCTGGAGCAGGCAGCAGGCCATCGACTTCATGGTGGCCAACGCGCCGGTGGGGCTGACCGAGATCACCGTCGAGATCGACCGCTACATCGCGATTCCGGGGCAGGCGGTGTCCTACAAGGTGGGGCAGCTGGAGATTCGCAAGCAGCGGGCGCTGGCCGCCGAGCGGCTGGGGGAGCACTTCGACATCAAGGCTTTCCACGATGTCGTGCTCGGCTCGGGCACGGTGAGCCTGCCGGTGCTCCGGGAGTTGGTCGCCGCGCTGTGAGGTTTTCGCTGCGAACGACCGAGTTGCGGGCGGCCGCCGCGTCGGGTTCCATGAAGGTGCGTTGACGAAGCACGGTCAGGGGGGACGATGAACCGGCTGTTGGCAACCCGCATCCGAAGACGAATCCTCATCGCGCTGCTCTGCGGTGCGGTGGCGCTGGGGGCCGCGGCGAGCATAGCCGCGCTGAGCGGGCCGCCCGCGGACGCGGGCACCCTGCGGACCGGAGGACTCACGGCCGCGACCGGACCCGGTTTCGCCGGATCGGTCGGCGAGGCGACCGATCCCGTGCGCGACGCCGCCCCGCCGATCGCGCCCGCGCCGCTGGCCGGGCTTCCGCTGGCCGGATCGCCGCACGCCTCGTCGGCCCGCCCGGTGTACGCGCTGCGGGACCATCCGCTGTTCGCCCAGCACATCGGATTGGGCCGGGTCGACTGCGAGTTGCCCGAATGGCGCGACGAACCCGAGGCCGCGCGGGTGTTCTACCGCGCCGCGCTCGGCTGTCTCAACGCGGCGTGGGAACCGACGCTGCGCGGCGCCGGACTGCCGTTCCGGCCGCCTCGGTTGGACGCGCCCGCCACGGTCGACGCGGTGCGCAGCGCCTGCCCGCAGGACGGACGGCCCGCGTCGTACTGCGAGTCGGACGAGACGATCGTCATCCCGTACGCCGCCGCGCGGGAGGTCACCGCCGATTCGCGCCGCGGCGGGCAGCTGGCGCTGCTCGCCCACGAATACGGCCACCACATCCAGCACGTGGTCGGAGTGCTGCGCGCCTACACCGAGCGGCGCACCGAGGTGGGCTGGCAGACCGCGGCGGGCCAGGAGCAGAGCAGACGGCTCGAGCTGCAAGCCGGTTGTTTCGCGGGCATGTTCTTCGGCATCAATCACGGCCGCGGCGACATCGATCAGCGGACCTGGGACGAGGCCGCCGACCGGGCGCGCGCCGTGGCCGACCGGCCCGGCGCACCCCGCCTGCACGGCGCCGACCACAACGTGTGGGGCTGGTGGAAGTGGGGCTCCGACAAGGGCGACACCTGGGAGTGCAACACCTGGTACGCCGAGCAGGAGAACGTCGAGTAGACCCGGCGCCCCGAGCCGGTTCGGCGCGTGTGCCGGTGTCGGCGTATCGGCTTGTCGGTGCCGGTCCCTAGACTCTGGGGCGTGAGCTCACCCTCGACTGCCTCGCGTCCCGCTTCCGCGACCGCCGCCGCTTCCGGCGATCGGCCGACACTGCTGTTGCTGGACGGGCATTCGCTCGCCTACCGCGCGTTCTTCGCGCTACCCGCGGAGAACTTCAAGACGGTCACCGGACAGACCACGAACGCGGTGTACGGGTTCACGGCCATGCTCATCAACCTGCTGCGCGACGAGAAGCCGACCCACATCGCGGCCGCCTTCGACGTGTCGCGCAAGACCTTCCGCACCGAGGCGTATCCGGAGTACAAGGCCAACCGGAGCCAGACGCCGGACGAGTTCCGCGGCCAGGTGGAGCTCACCAAGGACGTGCTCGGCGCGCTCGGCATACCGGTGATGGCGATCGACGGTTTCGAGGCCGACGACGTGATCGCGACCATCACCACGCAGGCGCGGGCCGAGGGCTTCCGTATCCTCATCGTCACCGGCGACCGCGACTCGATCCAGCTGGTCGACGACGAGGTCACGGTGCTGTACCCGCGCAAGGGCGTCAGCGATCTGACCAGGTTCACCCCGGACGAGGTGATGGCCAAATACGGCCTCACCCCGAACCAGTACCCGGACTACGCGGCGCTGCGCGGCGACCCGAGCGACAACCTGCCCGGTATTCCCGGCGTGGGCGAGAAGACCGCGGCCAAGTGGATCCGCGAGTACGGCGACCTGGCTACCCTGGTGGAGAAGGTGGATCAGGTGAAGGGCAAGGTCGGCGACGCGCTGCGCGCCAACCTCAGCAGCGTGGTGCTCAACCGGCAGCTCACCGAGATGGTCAAGGACGTGCCGCTGCCCTACACCCCCGATCAGCTGGCGCAGGCGCCGTGGAATCGCGAGCAGATCCACCAGCTCTTCGACGATCTGGAATTCCGGGTGCTGCGCGACCGGCTGTTCGAGACCCTGGCCCCGCCGGAGCCGGAGGCCGAATCCGGTTTCGAGATCTCCGGTGGCTCGCTCGCCGTCGGCGCGGTCGCCGAATGGCTCGCCGCGCACGCGAAAGCCGGTGTCCGGCACGGTGTCTCGGTAGTCGGCACGGGCGCGCCCGGCAACGGCGACGTGAAGGCGATCGCGATCGCGGCCGCCGACGGCGAGAGCGGCTACATCGACGTCACGGTGCTCACCCCGGAGGACGAGGCGGCGCTCGGTGCCTGGCTCGCCGATGCCGCGGTGTTCAAGGCGCTGCACGAGGCCAAGTCGGCCGGGCACGCGCTGCGCGGCCGTGGCTGGCGGATCGCGGGGCTGACCAGCGACACCGCGCTCGCGGCCTATCTGGTCCGGCCCGGCCAGCGCAGTTTCAACCTCGACGATCTCTCGCTGCGCTACCTGCGCCGCGAGCTGCGCGCCGAGACCGACGCGACGCCCCAGCTCTCGCTGCTCGACGACGAGGACACCGTCGACGCGGAGCTGGCCCAGGCCGAGATGCTGCGCGCCCGCGCGGTGCTCGACCTGGCCGCCGCGCTCGACGAGGAGCTCGAGCAGATCGAGTCCACGGCGCTGCTCACCGACATGGAACTGCCGCTGCTCGGCGTGCTGTCCACCCTCGAGGACGCGGGCATCGCGGTCGACGTCCCGCAGCTGGAGACGCTGCAGCGCCAGTTCGCCGACAAGGTGAGCGAGGCTGCCGAGGCGGCCTACGGGGTGATCGGCAAGCAGATCAACCTCGGTTCGCCCAAGCAGCTGCAGGTGGTGTTGTTCGACGAGCTCGACATGCCGAAGACCAAGCGCACCAAGACCGGATACACCACCGACGCCGACGCGCTGGAATCGCTGTTCGAGAAGACCCAGCATCCGTTCCTCGAGCACCTGCTCGCGCACCGCGACGCGACCCGGCTCAAGGTGACGGTGGACGGCCTGCTGAAGTCCGTCGCCGAGGACGGCCGCATCCACACCACGTTCAACCAGACGATCGCGGCCACCGGACGGCTCTCCTCGACCGAGCCGAACCTGCAGAACATTCCCATCCGCACCGATACCGGACGCATGATCCGCGACACGTTCGTGGTCGGCGCCGGATATGCCGAGCTGATGACCGCCGACTACAGCCAGATCGAGATGCGGATCATGGCGCACCTGTCCGGCGACGAGGGCCTGATCGAGGCGTTCAACTCCGGCGAGGACCTGCACAGCTTCGTCGCGTCCAAGGCCTTCGACATCCCGATCTCCGAGGTGAGCCCGGAACTGCGCAGGCGGATCAAGGCCATGTCGTACGGCCTGGCCTACGGCCTGAGCTCCTACGGCCTCTCGGCGCAGCTGAAGATCAGCACCACCGAGGCGAAGGAGCAGATGGACATCTACTTCTCCCGCTTCGGCCGCATCCGCGACTACCTGTACGAGGTGGTCGAGCAGGCGCGCAAGGTCGGCTACACCGAGACGCTCTTCGGCCGCCGCCGCTACCTGCCCGACCTGGACTCCAGCAACCGGCAGCGCCGCGAGGCCGCCGAGCGGATGGCGCTCAACGCGCCCATCCAGGGCACCGCCGCCGACATCATCAAGGTGGCGATGATCAACGTGCACAAGGCGATTCGCGAGGCGGGCCTGCGCTCGCGGATGCTGCTGCAGATCCACGACGAACTCGTCTTCGAGGTCGCCGAGGGCGAGCGGGAAGCGCTGGAACAGCTGGCGCGCGAACAGATGTCGACGGCGATCGATCTGTCGGTGCCGCTGGACGTATCGGTCGGTACCGGGCGCAGCTGGGATTCCGCCGCGCACTGATCCTCCGCTCCTCCACATCTCCCGTACGCGGCACAGATGCGCTGCCTACGCCAGGAGGCGGCCACGTTCACCGGCGTGGATGCAGGCCGTCCATCATGTGGATGGTCATCTCTTCCAGTAGCTCGTCGGCGGCGTCGCGCGCGATCACACCGGAGCCGACGAACGTGGCAAGACCCTGGAGCGCAGCGACAGCGGAGAGGGCGATGCGTCGTGGTTCGCCCGCGATGACCTCGCCGCGCGCCTGCGCGTCCGCGATGAGCGCGACCGGCGCGGCGAAGGCGCGGTCCACCGCCTCGGACATGGCATCGCCCGCGGCCGGGCTGTGCCTGCGCGCGAACATCAGCGCGAGCAGCGCCGAGTTCTCCGTCGCGAAGCGCAGGTAGGTGCGCGCCATCTCGCGGATGCGTCCGCCGAACGAGTCGCTCGCCACGGTCTGCTCGAGCGCGGCGCCCAGCTGCTGGAACCCGGACACCGCGAGGGCGTCCAGCAAGGCCTGCTTGTCCTTGAAATGCCGGGTCGGCGCGGCGTGGCTGACGCCGACATCACGGGCCAGCTGCCGCAGGGACAGGCCGTCGACGCCGGATTCCCGCAACGTCGCCTCGGCGCGCTGGAGCAGCTCGGCGCGCAGGTCGCCGTGGTGATAGGCGCGGGCTCGGGTGATCGGCATGGTGTATGCAGGATAACAAGATGTAGTCATTGACTACTTTGTAGGCACTGCCTACATTTTTCGGTATGACGGTTCGGACCTTCACCGCCCCGATCGCCGTGTTGATGGTGTTCGCGGCGCTGCTCGCCACCATGTACCTCGGCTACGCCAGCAATACCGAGAAGAACCTGCACGACTTTCCGGTCGCGCTGGTGAATCAGGACGTCGGCGACACGATCGACGGCAAGCCCGCGAACTTCGGCGCCCAGGTCACCGACGGGCTGGTGGCCGGAATGCCTTCGGAGACAGTGGATCTGCGAGTCGTCGGCATCGCCGAGGCGCGCAACCAGTTGCAGAACGCCGAGGTGTACGGCGCCATCGTCATCCCTTCGGACTTCACCAAGCGGCTGGCGATTCTCGGCGCGGGCGCGGTGGTGCCTGGCGAGATCGAGCGACCGGTCATCACCGTGCAGACGAATCCCCGTGTCGGGCCGTATACGACCGGCATCATGCAGCGCATCGCCGACCGCGCGCTGACGCAGGTGAACGAGACCGTCGGCAAGAACCTCACCGACCAGGTGAACGCCGCGCTCGCTAACGGCACTCCGGTCGAGATGAGCGGCGCGGCAAGGCTTTCGCTCACCGATCCGGTGCAGGTCGTCACGGCTCCCTACCGGCCCATAGACGATGGCGCCGGGCAGGGTCTGGTCGCCTTCTTCTACACGCTGATCCTGCTCCTCGCCGGATTCACCGGCGCCATGATCATCCACACGCTCATCGATTCGGTGCTCGGCTTCACGCCGACCGAGTTCGGTCCTTGGTTCGTGCATCCGCCCGCCACCGGCGTCTCGCGGCTGCGAACCTTGCTGATCAAGTGGGGCGTCATCGCCACCGCGGCGCCCATCCTGTCCGCGGTATTCCTCGGCGTCGCGACGGTATTGGGCGTACCGCTCGGCAACGGACCGTTGCTCTGGCTGTACGGCACCTTGGCGATCATCGCCGTCGGCGTCACCGCGCTCGCGGTGCTCGCGGCCTTCGGTACCGCGGGACTGCTGGTGAACCTGATCCTGTTCGTGGTGCTCGGACTGCCCTCCTCGGCCGCCACCGTCCCGCTGGAGGCCACGCCGTCCTACATCTCGGATCTGGCCGCCTTCGAACCCATGCACCAGATCTACCTGGCCGTGCGCGCCATCCTCTTCTTCGACGCGCACGCCGAAGCCGGTCTCGGCCAAGGCATTTGGATGACCCTCCTCGGCTTGGCCATCGGCCTGGTCTTCGGCGCCCTCGCCACCCACCTCTACGACCGCAGGGGCTTGGACCGCGCCGCCGCGTCGAATCCGGCGCCGGTCGCGATCCCCGTCGCGGCGAGCTGAGGGGCGTGCACGGGCGGCGGCGGATCCCCACCATCCACGGCCGCTCGATACGGCGTCGTGCTGTGGTGCTGTGAGATTCCGGGCATCTCTGCGGCGAGCGACAGCGGGGCTGAAAACCGTTGCCGCGGAGCGGAATCGGCCGCGTCGAGGAAGCCGGCGGGTCAGCGCTACGGTGCCCGGCGGACCAATCGCGCCGCGCCGGTGCTCAGGTCCACCTCGTCGCGGGGCGGCGCGCCGTCGGACTTGGTCTCGCGGTGCATGAGGGTGGTCTGGCGCTGTTCGAACTCGTAATGCTTGGAACCTTGGAAGAACGCGGTCACCTCTTCGAAGCCGGTGGCGGCGAGGGGGTGGCCGGTGCGGCGTTTGGTCCAGGGGAGCAGGCGGCTGCCGGTGAGGCGATTCCAGAGGACTTCGATGAAGGCGAGCGCGACGAGCAGGACGGCGAGACCCGGGATGGTCATGGCGACGAGACCCATGCCACAAAGGTACCCGCGCCGCGTGCGGTGTGAGCTGCGGTGATGGTACCCGCGAGTAGCGGAAACGCAGGCACGAAAAGGTTGCTATCCGGCTTCGGAATGCCTATCCTCGATGCCGTGCCGAATCCTGCTGACCACCACAGCGCAGCGCTCCGTGTCGCAGACCGCGACCGCGTTGCGCTAATGCCGCTTACCGCGGTTGTGGCGCAGGCGCGACTTCTCGTAGTAACCCGCCGTAGCGGGGTCTGATTCGGACCGGCCCCCTCGCTGCGGGCTATTCGATGTGTTGACGCTGGTCCCCTCCGCCGACATTCCTCGGGAAGACCTACCTCACAATGACCATGCTCACTCTTGATACGAAGACTTTCATCGCCGCCGCGCCCAAGGGGCTGCGCGCGGAAGCCGCCGGGATGACACCGGCGGAGTTCTACGACCGCTACTGCGGGCACACCGGCCCGGTCCGGCTCAGCGAATTCGCCGGCGGTCACCGCAACGCCGAGTGCACCGCGACGCTCGAGTTCGCCGACCACCTGCGCACGGTGGCCACCACCGGCAGCCCGGTCGCCGCTCTCACCTCGGCCCTCTACGAGGAGGGCTACCCGGTGGAGATCCTGCAGTTCCACCAGCGCCGCACCGCGGGCGGCACCGCGACCTTCGTCCGGTGCGAGCTCGACGGCAAGCGCGGGTGGGGCGCGGCCTTCGCCGACGACGGCGCCGAATCCATCGTCCGCGCAATGATTTCCGGTATCAACCGACTCGGTTCCTGAACGCACGACGGGCCGGGCGCCCCGGTGGGGGTGCCCGGCCCGATCCGTCGGCGCGGCCTACTCGGAAGCGGACTGCTGCTCGGCGAGCTGCTTGCGGACCTCGTCCATGTCGAGGGCCTTCACCTGGGTGACCAGGTCCTCGAGCGCGGCGGGGGGCAGCGCGCCCGGCTGCGCGAACACCAGCACGCCCTCGCGGAACGCCATGATGGTCGGGATGGAGCGGATGTTCGCGGCGGCCGCGAGACCCTGCTCGGCTTCGGTGTCGACCTTGCCGTGCACGACGTCGGGGTGATTCTCCGAGGACTTCTCGAAGGTCGGCGCGAAACTCTTGCACGGACCGCACCAATCGGCCCAGAAATCGACGAGTACCACGTCGTTTCCGGTGACTACCTCATCGAAATTCTGCTGGGTCAGCGTCTGGGTGGCCATGACGTCCTCTCGTTCGAATGTTGCCAGCTGTAACGCCGGGCTCGTCTCTTATCTTCCACGGGCCACCGGCCACTCCCGCCGTTGGTCGCCGTCCCACCGCCGGATACCCGCGATCGTCGCGGGGAAATCCCGGTCGGCGGCCACGGCGTGCACCGCGGCGCCGAGCTGCCGGACGGGTACCCGCCGGGCCAGCGTGATATGCGGCGTCCACGCGTCCGGCCGCAGGTTCGCGGGCGCGCCAGGGCACGGCGACACGACGTCGTAAACCCGCCTCTGCAGCGTGAGCAGCTGCTCGGAGGGCACCACCAGCCGGACGAGGATCGGGTGTCGCGCGCCGAACACCAGCACGCCGCCGAGCCGCACGGGGAACGGGCGGAAGATCAGCTGGTCGAGTGCGTGGTCGATGCGCGGCCAGATCGTTCTGGCCACCGCGATCGTGATGTGCGGCCGGCGGGTCTCGATCGCCTTCGGCGTGACGCTGGGCAGCCCGGCCTCCGCGAGCAGCGTCCACTGCCGCCGAATCTCCGCCTCGGCCGCGTCGTCCACCAGCAATTCGACCGACTGCACCATGATCTTTCCAACGTAGCCGCACGGGCCCGGGCGGCGGGCCGGTTCCGGTACGGCGAGGCGTCGGCGAGAGGATTGCCCGGTGAAGCGAGCGAGGACAGCGGTGCGACTGGGGTTGATCGAGGGCGACGGGATCGGTCCCGAGGTGGTGCGCGCGACCAGGGTGGTCGTGGACGAGGCGCTGGCGGCGGCCGGCGCGCCCGCGGTGGAATGGGTGGAGTTGCCGATGGGTCACCGCGCCATCGACGAGTTCGGCGCCGCGCTGCCGGAACATACGCTGCGCGGGCTCGAGGAACTCGACGCGTGGATCCTCGGACCGCACGACAACGCGTCCTATCCGGCCGAGCATCGCGGCGCGGTGGCGCCGGGCGGCGCGATCCGCAAGCAGTTCGGCCTGTTCGCGAACATCCGCCCGGCCCGCGCCTTTCCCGGTGTGCGGGCGGCGGCGCCGGATATCGACCTGGTGATCGTGCGCGAGAACAGCGAGGGGTTCTACGCCGATCGCAATATGTTCGCCGGATCGGGGGAGTTCCAGCCGAGCCGCGACATGGCCATGGCCGTCGGCGTGGTGACCCGGCGGGCCTGCGAGCTGATCGCGCACGAGGCCTTCCGCGCGGCCTCCGCCCGCCGCAAGCGGGTGACCATCGTGCACAAGGCGAACGTGCTGCCGATGACCATGGGCCTGTTCCGCGATGTCTGCTACGAGGTGGCGCGTGCCTATCCCGGCGTCGAGGTGGACGACGAGCACGTGGACGCGACGGCCGCGCATCTGGTCCGCGCCGCGGGCGATTTCGACGTGCTGGTCACCGAGAATCTCTTCGGCGACATCCTGTCCGACTTGGCTGGCGAGTTGAGCGGTTCGCTGGGCATGGCCGCCTCGCTGAACTGTTCGGCTACCCGTGCGATGGCCCAGGCGGTGCACGGCGCCGCGCCGACGCTGGCCGGACACAACCGCGCCAACCCGGTGGCGCTCCAGCTGTCCGCGGCGATGTTGTTGCGCTGGTTGGGAACTCGCGACGCGGACGCCGCGGCGAGCGACGCCGCCGACCGCATCGAACGGGCGGTCGCGGCCACCTTCGCGGCGGGCATCGCGACCGCGGATCTGGGTGGTCAGGTCTCGACGGCGGAGTTCACCGAGCAGGTGTGCGCGCGGGTGCACCGCCGCTGAACCCGGTGGGCGGCGTCAGTTTCCGCTGTTCAGTCCGGTGGCGATCTTGACGACCACCTTCTCGTCGGTGACCTCTTGCACCGTGACGTTCATGCCTTCGGCGGCCTGAGTCTCACCGACCGGGACGTCGACCTGCTGGCCGCCGATCTTCAGCGTGACCGTATTGCCGTTCACCGCAACGAGTTCCGCGTCGATGCCGAGGATGTTCGCCTTGGCGTCCACGCCGCGGGTGAAGGTCACGGTGCACCCGCCGACATTGCACTCGGACTTGGTGCCCGGCCCCTCCACGGTGCAGGCGGCCGCGCCGAGCGGGGCGAGCAGGGCCACGAAGGACAGGGCGATCAGCCGTCGAAAACGCACGCGCCCAGTGTAGAGGGCAACCGGACATCTCCGGCGCGCCTCGCGTGCGACACCGCCGCGGCGACCGCGCGCTCAGCTCTGCTCCGTTCCGAAGGCCCACGAACCGGACTCGGCTCGCCACGGCTCCAAAATCGACCGCTGGTGTTCGGCGCGCTCGGTCAACTCGCGAAAATCGGTGTCGGGCAAGCGCTCGGCCAACCCCGCGAGATCGGCCAGGGTGGACCACAGCTGCTTCTTGCCCTCGATGCCCATGATCAGGAACTCGAGTTCGACGAAGCGGCTCAGGGGCGAGTACCCGGCCAACCGCCCGTTGGGTTTCAGTCGCGCGAGCCGTTCCGCGGCCATTGCGAGTCCGGACTTGATCCGGCTCTCCGGAACATCGAGCCTGCGCATGATGTCGCGGAAGGTCTCCACGTCCTCGGCGATGTCCGACGCCACCTCGGCCAGCGCCGCGCCCTGCGGCGTGCCCGCGTTGTTTCGCTGTGCCCGCCGCGCCAACTCCCGCCACACCAGGCCGAGGGCGAGCTGGTCTTGGAGGTAGATTCCCAGCGGGTCGTTGTGCGCCGCCGGTAGCGGTATCGAGAACCGTCCCATGGCGTGGTAGTGCCCCACGGCGGCGGAGGTATGCCTGCCGGTCGGCGGCGGTGTAGGAGGGCGGGAATCGGGTAGTGCCTTCCGGTGAGGCTCGGTGTTCTGGATCTGGGGTCCAACTCGGCGCAATTTCTGGTGGTGGACGCGTCGCCCGGCGCGCCGCCGCTGCCGATCCGGGCGCTGAAGGAACCGGTGGTGCTGGCCGAGGACATCGACGCGGACGGGGAGATCAGCGACGCCGGGATCGAGCGGACCGCGACGGCGGTGTCCCGAATCCTGCAGGCGGCGCGGCGCTACGAGATCGAGAGTTTCTACGCCTTCGTCACCGCGGCGATCCGGGACGCGCCGAACCGGGAGTCGGTGCTCGACGGCATCGAGCGGGCGGCGGGTGTTCGCCCGCAGTTTCTCACCGGCGCCCAGGAAGCCCGGCTGACCTATCTGGCGGTGCGCCGGTGGTACGGGTGGCGGGCCGGGCCGCTGCTGGTGCTCGACATCGGCGGCGGTTCGATGGAGCTGGCCCTCGGCCGCGACGACGAACCGGAGCTCGCGCTCTCGCTACCGCTCGGCGCCGGGCGGCTGACCCGCGCGTACCTGCGCGGCGATCCGCCCGATCTGCACGAGGTCGGCCTGTTGCGCGAACACATCGAGGAGTGCCTGAAGGAGGTCCGCGACCGGTTGCTGTGGGAGGGGCAGCCGCGCCGGGTGATCGGCAGCTCCAAGACCTTCAAACAACTCGCCCGCCTCGCGGGTGCGCCGCCGCAGCGGCACGGGCCGTTCGCCACTCGCGAGCTGCGGCAGGGCCAGGCCCGGCGGATCACTCGCCGCCTCGCGAAGCTCTCCGCGCGCCAACGCGCCCAGCTGCGCGGCGTCTCACAGCCGCGGGCCCGGCAGATCCTCGCGGGGGCCATGGTCGCCGAAGCCACGATGGCGGCGCTGAACATCGAGCGCCTCGAGGTGAGCCCGTGGGCGCTGCGCGAAGGCGTTGTGCTGCAACACATCGCGACGCTGGTCGAGACCGACGACATCCTGCCGCTCACCCCGTTCGCGCTCGCCCAGCAGCCGGAGACCGATCCCGTCATCACCACGTTGGCGGGGCATCGCTGACGGCGCGAGTTCCTAATGCGCCGGAACGCCCCACGCGTCCACCGGATCGCGGCCGCCCACCCCGGAGGCGAACTCTTTGATGCGGAACCGTCCGCCCGCGTCCGACGCGAGCGGGGGAGTGTCGCCGCCCGCGTTGGCGCGGAACCCGTCCAGCACCTCGCGCAGCGTCTCGAAGGCGGTGAAGCGCGGCGTCCAGTCCAGCTCCGTCCGCGCACGGCCGGTGTCCATGATCGGCAGCCGCAGCAGCGCGTCGAAGAGTCCGGGCGGTGTGGGCGCGAGGCGCAGCCGCCACGCCGTCGAGAGGGCCGCGCGGACCGTGCCAGGCGGCACTTCGACGGTTCTCGCCTCGAAGAGTTCGCCGAGGCGCGCACGATCGAGCACCGGGTCGGCGGCGATGTTGAACGCGCCGCGGGCGTCGGTGACGGCGGCGCGGGCGAAGGCGCGGCCCGCGTCGTGGCTGTGCAGCGCCTGCATGCGCAAGCCGCGCGGTATCGGAAGAATCGGAACGACTCCCGGGCGGACCAGCGGGTGCGGCAGCAGCGGTCCGGCGAACAGGCGGCGCTGCTCGCTGGCCGAGGCCCGCTGGAACACGAACGACGGCCGCATGCGCACCACCCGTGTGTCGGGATGCTCGGTTTCGAACGCGTCGAGCACGCGCTCGACGTAGGCCTTCTCCCTCGTGTACGCCGCGAGCGGCCACCCGTCGGTGGGCCACGACTCGTCGACCGGATCGTCGTCGCGTGCGGGCGAATACGCGCCGATCGATGAAGCGCAGACCACGGCGGGCACGCCTTCGGCCGCCGCCGCGGCGAGCACCCGCTGGGTCCCGATCACGTTGGCACGCCAGGTGACCTCCGGCCGGTGGGTCGGCTGGAACAGCCACGCCAGCTGCACGACCGCGTCGGCATTACGGAAGACGCGGCCGAGATCGTCCATGCGCACGTCGGCGCCCGCGAACTCCACCCCGGACGGCAGCGTCGACGGGGCGCGACGCGCCACCCCCACGATCGAGGTCACCACGGGCTCGGCCGTCAAGGCCGACACCACCGAGGTGCCGATATTGCCGGTAGCACCCACCACGACGACGCGCATGGCCACTCCTCACCACTGGGGCGCGTCGACCCGCGCACGCGGGCCGACGCGGGTATCGAATGCCGTTCAGGAAATGGCTTCGCTGACGGCGTTCGGGCCGTTGTAGGTCCGATCGGGGATGGCTTTCAAAGCCTGCAGAATCTCGTTGTCCGCGCCGTTGTCCTCGGCGGCGGAGACGATGCCCGCGCGGTCGCACGGATAGTCGATTCCGGCCAGATACTTCTGCACTTGGATGGGGCTCACCTGACCCATGGGTTCTCTCCTTCCGAGAGTGCGGCTGGAGATATCGGACTCGGCCGCAGTACCACACGGCCGTCGGCTCAAACCACCGTGCGCTATGTACTCGCGGTTTCTCGGCCTGGCCGCCGGGTACTGCGATCGGACGATCCAGCAGCCGCGAAAGGGGACGACATGGCACCGCACGGCAAGCCGGGCGAGGGCGGCTCCGACTACGACCCGGCCCAGGATCCGGACGCCGACCCGGACATGCTGCAACCGCCGGATCGGCTACGGCCGCAGCCGGACCAAGCCGAAGGGGAGGACGAGGGGGACGAGGCGGAAGAGTAGGCGTACCTCCGCATTCGCTCCGGACGTCGCAGTCTGGGAGCGGACTTCGTCCGGGAGCGTCCATCAGGCGTGTCGCGTCCCTCGGCGGGTACGCGCGCGGTATGGAGACGCGAGATCGAATTGCCGACCCCTGGGGGCGCAGGTTCGCCTACGGCGCGGGACAGCGGTGGCCCGAGCGGGTCGACATGTATCTGGCCGACGGCGTCGAGCCCGAGTCCGTGCAGCGGTGGGTGCCCTCCGCCTCGGTCATGAGCTCCAACGGCGACGCGCTCGACATCGCGGTCGTGGACGGCCGGATGGTCGGGGTACGCGGCCGTGCGGTGGACCGGGTCAACCGCGGCAGGCTCGGACCGAAGGATCTGTTCGCCTGGCAGGCCAATTCGTCGCCCGATCGCCTGACCCGCCCGCTCGTCCGCCGCGACGGCGAACTGGTCGAGACCGATTGGGACACGGCCATGGACCGCATCGTGCGGCACAGCGAGAGCCTGCTCGAGCGGCACGGACCCGGGGCCATCGGCTTCTACACCTCCGGCCAGCTGTTCCTGGAGGAGTACTACACGCTGAGCGTGCTCGCCCGCGCGGGCATCGGCACCAACCACGTCGACGGGAACACCCGGCTCTGCACGTCGACGGCGGCAGAGGCGCTGAAGCAGTCCTTCGGCTGCGACGGCCAGCCCGGCTCGTACGCCGACGTCGACCACGCCGACGTCATCGCGCTGTTCGGGCACAACGTCGCCGAGACGCAGACGGTGCTGTGGGCGCGGATCCTCGACCGGCTCGCCGGACCGAACCCGCCCGCGATCGTGTGCGTCGACCCGCGCCACACCCCGGTCGCGGAGCGCGCCAGTGTCCACCTCGCGCCCCTGCCGGGCACCAATGTCGCACTGATGAACGCGCTGCTGCACGAGATCATCGCCAACGGGTGGGTGGATCACAACTACATCCGCGAGCACACCGTCGGCTTCGACGAATTGCGCTCCCGCGTGAGCGAATGCTTCCCGGAGCGGGCGGCGCGGATCTGTGGCGTCGCGGCCGGGCACATCCGGGAGACGGCCCGCCTGCTCGGTACCGCGCCACGGCTGCTGTCCACGGTGCTCCAGGGCTTCTATCAATCCCATCAGGCGACCGCGGCGGCGGTGCAGGTCAACAACGTGCACCTGATCCGAGGGATGCTCGGACGACCCGGCTGCGGGATATTGCAGATGAACGGTCAGCCGACGGCGCAGAACACCCGCGAATGCGGCGCCGACGGTGACATGGCGGGTTTTCGCAACTGGGCCAACGACGCGCACGTCGCCGAGCTGGCCGAGCGATGGCGGGTCGATCCGGATCGGATCCCGCACTCCGGACCGCCGACCCACGTCATGCGGATGATGCGGTACGCCGAGCAGGGCGATATCCGGATGCTGTGGGTGAGCGCCACCAACCCGGCGGTGTCGCTGCCGGAGCTGGCGCGGGTCCGGTCGATCCTCGCGCGCGAGAACCTGTTCCTCGTGGTGCAGGACATCTTCCCGACCGAGACCGCGGCGATGGCCGATGTGGTGCTGCCAGCCGCGGCGTGGGGCGAGAAGACCGGCGCGTTCACCAACGCCGACCGCACCGTGCACTTCTCGGAGCGGGCCGTCGACCCGCCGGGAGAGGCGAAGTCCGATCTCGACATCTTCCTGGACTACGCCCGCCGCATGGACTTTCGCGACCGGGACGGCGGCCCACTGATCCACTGGCACGATCCGGAGTCGGCGTTCGAGGCGTGGAAGGCGTGCTCGGCCGGACGTCCGTGCGACTACAGCGGCCTGACGTACGCGAGGTTGCGCGAGGGCTCGGGCATCCAATGGCCTTGCGACAGCGAGCATCCGGACGGTACCGAGCGCCTCTACGCCGACGGGCGGTTCTGGAGCGCGCCCGACGACTGCGAGTCCTACGGCAAGGACCTGCTCTCCGGGAAGCCGGTCGAGCCCGCGGCGTACCGCGCGCTGAACCCGGACGGCAAGGCGATCATCAAATCGGCCGACTACGTCCACGCGCGCGAGACGCCCACGGCGGATCATCCGTTCGCGCTGGTCACCGGGCGAACGCTGTACCACTTCCACACCAGGACGAAGACCGCCCGCGCACCGCAACTGGACGCGGCCGCCCCGGAGGTCTGGGTCGAGATCTCGCGCGCGGACGCCGAACACGCGGGGATCGAAGAGGGCGACCTGGTGGAGGTGTCGACGCGACGCGGATCGGTGCGGGCCCGCGCCCGCATCGGCCGGATCCGCCCCGGCGTGCTCTTCCTGCCGTTCCACTACGGCTACTGGGACCGCGGCGACGGTGCGCACGACCGGGCCGCGAACGAGCTCACCCCGACCGACTGGGACCCGGCATCCAAACAGCCACTTTTCAAGACCGCGGCGGCGAACCTGGTCCGGGTGGCGCCGGGCGCCGACCCGTCCACCGCGCCGACGACGACCGCGTCCGCCCCGGTCGACGCCGCCGTTCCCGCCACCACGGGCGGCCCCGCGGCCGTCACGGTCGAACTCGACCCTTCCTGATGCGCGGAAGCCAAAAGGCCGTGAGTCTTCCGTTGCGCGAGCAACTCTGCGGCAACCCGCACGGCTCGGATGCGAGCCGCCGGGGTATGGTGTCCGGTCGGCGCACCGGCAGCTCTGTACCGGGTGGAGTCCGCAACGACCCGATGTGGAATTCCATTACTGTCCAGCACGAAACGTCTCGGTCGCTTAGATTGCCAAACGGGTGGTGACACCCGGGTTTCTTGTAACCGAAATGTGGAGGGCTGCTGTGTCTGATCGATCCAAGCCTGGCAGGCGGGCCCTGCGGGCGATGTGCGCGCTCACCGGTGCCGCACTCGTGCTCGCGGGCTGTACCACCAACACCGAAGACACCGGACCGGCGGTCTCCAAGGTGCAAGTGGACAAGGTCACCGAAATCGCCGATCAACTGCCCGACAAGATCAAGCAGTCCGGCAAGCTGGTCATCGGCGTGAACGTGCCCTACCAGCCCAACGAGTACAAGGACGCCAGCGGCAAGATCGTCGGCTTCGACGTCGACCTGATGGACGCGGTCACCTCGGTGCTCGGTATCAAGGCCGAGTACGTGGAGTCGGCCTTCGAGAAGATCATTCCGGCGATCCAGGCGGGCACCTACGACGTCGGCATGTCCTCGATCACCGACTCGAAGGAACGCGAGCAGCAGGTCGACTTCACCACCTACTTCAGCGCGGGCATCCAGTGGGCCCAGCAGACCGGTAAGCCGATCGACCCGAACAACGCCTGCGGCAAGAAGGTCGCGGTGCAGGCCACCACCGTCGAGCACACCGACGAGGTGCCCGCCAAGAGCGCCAAGTGCGTCGCCGAGGGCAAGCCCGCCATCGACATCAAGCCGTTCGACGAGCAGAGCGCCGCGACCAACGCGCTGGTGCTCGGCCAGGTCGACGCGATGTCGGCCGACTCCCCGGTGACCGCGTACGCCATCAAGCAGAGCGACGGCAAGATCGAGACCGCGGGCCCGGTGTTCGACTCCGCGCCCTACGGCTGGGCGGTGCCGAAGGGCTCGCCGCTGGCCAAGGTCCTGCAGGCCGCGGTCAACCACCTGATCAAGAACGGGCAGTACAAGCAGATCACCGAGAACTGGGGCGTGCAGGACGGCGCGATCACCGAGTCGGTGATCAACGGGGCCGTGAGCTGACAGATGTCCGACACCGACACCACCGTCGTGCCCGGCGATCCCGGGCCCGGCGGCATCCCGGCGCCGTCCGAGCCCGAACCGATCAAAGCGGTTCCGCTGCGCAGGCCGGGGCGATGGATCGCCGCTGCCGTCATCCTCGTGCTGCTCGGGCTGTTCGTCTACGGCGCCGCCACCAATGACGCCTACCAGTGGGGCACCTACTGGAAGTACCTGTTCGACAGCCGCATCGTCGCGGGCGCGGTCGTCACCCTGGAGCTGACCGTGCTGGCGATGGCCATCGCGATCGTCCTCGGGACGGTGCTCGCGGTGATGCGCCTTTCGCCCAACCCGGTGCTGCGCTCGACGGCGTGGGTGTACCTCTGGATCTTCCGTGGCACACCGATTTTCGTGCAGCTGGTGTTCTGGGGCTTGGTGCCCTCGCTGTATCAGCAGATCCATCTCGGTGTGCCGTTCGGGCCGCAGTTCTTCGAACTCGACGTGCAGGAGTTGCAGGCCGCGTTCACCTTCGCCGTGATCGGTCTCGGTCTCAACGAGGCCGCGTACATGGCGGAGATCGTCCGCGCCGGCATCAATTCGGTGGGCGAGGGCCAGCGCGAGGCGTCGATCGCGCTGGGCATGTCCTGGACCCAGACCATGCGGCGCACCGTGCTGCCGCAGGCGATGCGGGTGATCATCCCGCCGACCGGCAACGAGCTCATCGGCATGCTGAAGACCACCTCGCTGGTGACCGCGATCCCGCTCAGCACCGACCTGTTCGGACGGGCCCGCGACATCTACGGCGTGAACTTCCAGCCGATCCCGCTGCTGCTGGTCACCGCGACGTGGTATCTGGCCATCACCAGCGTGCTGATGGTCGGCCAGTTCTATCTGGAGCGGTACTACTCGCGCGGCGCGTCCCGGCAGCTGACCGCCAAGCAGTTGCAGGAGCTGGCCGACGCACAGAGCGTGGTGAAGGCGAAATGACGGTTTCCATGGACAAGGACGAGCAGGCCGCGCCGCGGATGATCGTCGCCGACCGGGTCTGCAAGAACTTCGGCGCGCTGCAGGTGCTCAAGGGCATCTCGCTGGAGGTGGCGCGGGGTGAGGTGCTGTGCCTGATCGGACCGTCCGGTTCCGGCAAGTCCACCTTCCTGCGCTGCATCAACCACCTCGAGCAGGTGAACGCGGGCAGGCTGTACGTGGACGGCGAGCTCGTCGGCTACCGGCAGAAGGGCGACAAGCTCTACGAACTGCACCCGCGCGAGGCGGCCAAGCAGCGCCGCGACATCGGCATGGTGTTCCAGCACTTCAACCTGTTCCCGCACCGGACGGCGCTGGAGAACATCATCGAGGCGCCGACGCAGGTGAAGAGGGTACGCAAGGCCGACGCCGTGGCCCGCGCCCACGAACTGCTCGATCGGGTCGGCATGGGCGACAAGGCAAACGCCTACCCGGCCCAGCTCTCCGGCGGCCAGCAGCAGCGCGTGGCTATCGCCAGGGCGCTGGCCATGGATCCGAAGCTGATGCTCTTCGACGAGCCGACCTCGGCGCTGGACCCCGAACTGGTCGGCGAAGTGCTGCAGGTGATGCGGGAACTCGCCGAGAGCGGCATGACCATGGTGGTGGTGACCCACGAGATGGGCTTCGCCCGCGAGGTCGCCGACCAACTGGTGTTCATGGACGGCGGCGTGGTGGTGGAGGCGGGCGCGCCGCGCGAGGTGCTCAGCGATCCGAAACACGAACGGACCAAGGCGTTCCTCTCGCGTCTGCTCTGAGTTCTCTCGCGGTTGCTCCGCATGGCGACAGCAGTGGGCCGGGCGTCCGATGGACGTCCGGCCCGCTTGTCGTTGTTATCGGTTACTCTGCTCGGCTACCGATCACGGGAATGGTGAGAAGAAGCCGAGGGTGGCGCCGACCGCTGCGCCGATGACGCATCCGGGGATGGCTCCGACCAAGAAGAACCAGATGCCGATCGCGAAGCCGATCGCGCAGCCGATGGCCGCGCCGACAACGATCGAGATCGGTCCCCAGGCCTGCTGCACGCCGGGCAGTTCTTGCGAGTTGACCGCCTCGTTCGTCGGCCCGCCGATCGGTGTCAGCGACAGCTGAGTTCCTGCGGCGTTGAGCACGGGCGCGACGGCGAATTGCCCGAACGTTGTCGGGATTGCGCCGACGACCGAGCCGTCGTCCGCGAGGACCGTGACCGCGTCGGGCGTGATGGCGAACTTGCCTGAGGCGAGGTTCACCAAGGCGCTCGAGTGATCGGCCGCGAGTGTCGTCGTGTAGCCGACCGTGCCGTCCGTGCCGCTGAAGCTGACGTCCGCCAGACCTGCCTCCCCGTGTCCGGTAGCGGTGGCTATACCGGTGGCCGCAATGGCTATGAATGCGGTAGCCACCAATTTCTTGATAAACATTGGACTCCAATCATCCTTGCCTGTTCCTTTGACGTTCCCCCGACGAACGGCACCGGATAATGAATATGATGCTCCTTTGAATCACTTTGTGTCCAGGGGGGTGCAAGCGCATTCGACGCGAATTTCAGGTTTGTTTTCCGCCGACGGTGAATGCGGCAATTCGAGATTCAACTTGCCCTGACTATTGCGTTGACCAGTGTCAATGGGAGCGCTGACCGGAGCGGGCAGTGCCGTCGATGGTGCCGGAGGAATGGCGAGTACGCCACTCGCGCAGGTCAGACGCTGGCGTAGCGGAAATTACTCGCCAGTATTGTTCGAATATTCTGGACGCGATTGCCGCCCGGCGCCGGAACGGTCGCCGAGCGCGATTCGAAGTTGGCCGAGGAGCACTTTGGTCGCGGGCGCGACTGGGTGGTCGGTGCGCCAGACGAGGGCGAGTTGCCCGCGCAGTTCCGGCTCGACGATCCGCAGCGTCCGCACTCCGTGCGCGGCGGCCTCCGCCGCGGTCAGCGCTGGCACCACGGCCACGCCGAGTCCGCGCGCGGCCAGTCGCAGCAGCAGGGGCGGGGCGGCCGCCTCGAACGCCACCAGTGGCTGGAATCCAGCCGCCGCGCAAGCGCGTTCGAAGACGCCGCGCAGGCCGGTTCCCGAAGGTAAGCAGATCACCGGCTGGTCGCGCAGCGCGGCGAGCGGGATGGTCGCGCCGTGCTCGCGGTCGCCTGCGGCGACCGCGGCGACAACCGCGGTGTCCAGCACGACCTGCTTGCCGAGCCCGGGATCGAGGTCGGCGCCGGTCAGGCCGACCAGGGCGATGTCCAGTTCGCCGCGGCCGAGCGCGGCGAGCATGCGTTCGGAGGTGTCCTCGGTGAGGCTGATGGCGACCCGCGGGTGGTCGTCGTGGAAATCGGCGAGCACCGCCGCGACGTCGAATTCCTCGGTGGCGGCGCCGGAGATGAGTCCCACGCGCACGTGTCCGCGCAACAGGCCGGTGAACTCGTCCACCGTGTCCGCGATGCGCTGCGCGGCGGCCAAGGCGGCCTTGGCGTGCGGCAACACGGCCGCGCCGACTTCGGTGAGCGTCACCGTGCGGCCACCGCGGTCCAGCAGCGGCTGGCCGAGTTCCCGTTCGAACTGCCGGATCTGGGCGCTCAGGCCGGGCTGCGCCAGGTGCAGGCGCGCGGCGGCGCGGGTGAAGTTGGCTTCTTCGGCGACGGCGACGAAGTAGCGCAGATGGCGCAGTTCCATAACTGGCGATTCTAGTATCGATAAAAACCATCTGTTGTACTTCTTGCTCGCGCCCGAGCATCGTCGTAGGCA
Organism: Nocardia bhagyanarayanae; assembly: GCF_006716565.1. Lineage (NCBI taxonomy): Bacteria > Bacillati > Actinomycetota > Actinomycetes > Mycobacteriales > Nocardiaceae > Nocardia > Nocardia bhagyanarayanae. Next base: position 941,175 of record NZ_VFPG01000002.1, read on the forward strand.
TGACGAGCAACGCGACGCAGACCACCGATTTCCCCGTCTTCACCGGCCAGGTGTTCCGGCCGGGTGAGCCAGGCTACGAGGCGGAGATCGCCGGATTCCAGACCGCCTACACCCACCGGCCCGCGCTCGTGGTCGCCGCGGCGCACGCCGAGGACGTCCGAGCCGCGGTGGAATACGCGGCGCGCCACGGACTGCCGGTCGCCGTGCAGGCGACCGGGCACGGGCTCTCGGTGGCCGCCGAGGGCGGGGTGCTGATCAGCACCGCGCGGATGACCGGTCTCCGCATCGATCCCGAGGCGAAGACCGCCCGGGTCGCCGCGGGCGTGCGCGCGGGTGCGCTGGTCGAGGCGGCGGCGGAGTTCGGGCTCGCTCCGCTGAACGGGTCGTCGCCCTCGGTCGGCGTGGTCGGCTACACGCTCGGCGGCGGACTCGGCCTGCTCGCCAGGGAATTCGGCTACGCCGCCGATCACGTGCGAATGATCGAACTGGTCACCGCGGACGGCCGGATCCGCACGCTGCGCCCCGGCGACGAACTGTTCGGCGCGGTGCTGGGCAGCGGCGGCAATTTCGGTGTGGTGACTGCGCTGGAGATCGACCTCGTTCCGGTGCGGACGGTCTACGGCGGGCAGTTGGTGTTCGACACGCCCTTGGCCGCGGCCGCGCTGGAAGCCTGGCGGCAGTGGACCGCGACGGTGCCCGACCAGTTGACCTCGACCGTCGCCACGCTGACCTACCCCGACATCCCGCAGGTGCCCGAGTCGCTGCGCGGCCGCTACGTCGCCTCGATCCGGATCGCGTTCGACGGGCCGGCCGCCGAGGGTGAGCGCCTGGTCGCGCCGCTGCGGGCGGTCGGGGCGCGGCTGCGCGACGATCTGCGCGAGCTGCCCTACACCGAATCGCACACCATCCACAGCGATCCGGATCATCCGCACGCCTACGCCGCGACCAATGCCGTGCTGGGCGAGTTCCCCGAGGAAGCGCTCGCCGCGCTCACCGCGGCCACCGGTCCGGGTGGTGCGATTCCGGCCGTGGTCGACATCCGACACCTCGGCGGCGCGCTCGGCGAGCCGGGCTCCGCGGGTGTCGCGGTGGACCGGCGCGATGCCGCCTACGTCGTCCGGGTGATCACCATGCCCGCGCCCGGCGCGGGCGCGGGCGTGCCCGACGAGCACAGTGCGATTCGAGAAGTGTTGGCGCCGTGGACGATCGGCCACAGCCTGGCCTTCCTCTACGGCGCGGGCGACGGTGCGGACGACGCGCAGACCCGCGCGGGCTACGCGCCGGACACCTACGCGCGGCTGGCGGCGCTGAAGGCGAAGTACGACCCGCGCAACATGTTCCGGTTCAACCGCAACATCCGGCCCGCGGTCTGAGCATCGGGTGTGCCCGGCGAGCTGGTCGCCGATTGGCCGCTCGACGGCTGATCGCCGATTGGCCGCTCGGCGGCCGCGTGCTATCTTCGTGATATCACTCTGATACCGGGAGGATGTCATGAAGCTCAGGCCCGCATTCCACGTCAACGGCTTTCTGGTGCTGGTGGCCTGGTTGGTGCTGACCCTTTTCTTCGGCGGCGCGGCCGCTTTGGGGTACGTCGCGGCGGCCAAGGACGGGAATATGCCCGCGCTGATCGCGGCGATCGCGGCCACGGTGGTCGTGGTGGTGCTCGCGCTGCTTGCCACCGGGTTGGTGATCGTCAACCCGAACGAGGCGAAGGTGGTGCAGTTCTTCGGCCGCTACATCGGCTCGGTGAGCGAGCCCGGCTTCTTCTCGGTGGTGCCGCTGACCGACCGCAAGAGCATCTCGCTGCGGGTGCGCAACTTCGAGACGCAGAAGCTGAAGGTAAACGACGCCGACGGCAACCCGGTGGAGATCGCCGCAGTGGTCGTCTACCGGGTGGTGGACAGCTTCAAGGCCGCGTTCGCCGTCGACGACTACGAGGAGTACGTGGAAACCCAGTCCGAGGCCGCGGTCCGGCACTTGGCCACCACGCATCCGTACGACGCGCACGACGCCGGACGCACCAGCCTGCGCGACGGCGCGGAGGTGGCCGAGGAACTGACCGTCGAACTGCGCGACCGCACCGAGATGGCGGGCATCGAGGTGCTCGAGGCCAGGATCACCCACCTCGCCTACGCGCCGGAGATCGCGCAAGCCATGCTGGTTCGCCAGCAGGCCGCGCAGGTGGTGGCCGCGCGCACGCACATCGTGGAGGGCGCGGTCGGCATGGTGAGCCTGGCGCTGGATCGCCTGACCGAGCGCGGCGTCGTCGAGCTCGACGAGGAACGCCGGGCCGCGATGGTGTCCAACCTGCTCGTGGTGCTGTGCGGCGATCGCGCGACCCAGCCCGTGGTCAACGCCGGATCGCTCTACAGCTGAGCCGGGCCCATGGTCGAACGCAAGAAACTGTTGCTGCGCCTCGACCCGGCCGTCCATGAGGCCCTGGCCAAGTGGGCGGCCGACGACCTGCGCAGCATCAACGCACAGATCGAATACGCCCTGCGCCTTGCGCTCGAACAGGCGGGCCGCAAACCGAAGTCCAAGTGAGCCGAAAGCTGCGAGCAGGCAGCGTCTTCCGTGTCGGGAGTCGCTGCTTTCGGCGTTTCGCGATCTCTTGCCAATCCGGTGCCCGGCATCAGTCCGGGATCGAAGGCGTTCACCGTGACGCCCTGATCGCCGAGCCTGCGCGCCAGCTCGTAGGCGGTCTGCAAGTTGGCCGGCTTGGAGGTGCTGTAGCGGCGGCGGCCGTCGCGGTGCGCTGGCTCCGTCGCCGCGGGCGGGTGGGCGAGTTCAGGAGATTCCGAGCGCTCGCGACAGCAGTCCCTGTCGCGTGTGCACACCGCACTTGGCCAGTATCGCCTTCACGTGATCGTCGACCGCGCGCTCAGGTAGCCCCGAATCGCCTGCCGGACGGCGAGATTCGCGGCCGGTGGCGAGCAGGGTGAGCACCTCCGTCTCGCGCGGAGTGAGGGCGTGCGCCCGCCCGAACAGATCGAGGCGCTCGGCGGGGCTGCTCGGCGCCAGCGAGACCGCGATGTCCTCGGGCCCGAGCCGGTCCGCCCGAACCGTCAGCCACTGGGCGCCGCCCAGGTGGACGCGCGACCGCGGCGGGCCGACGGGTGTGCCGTGCTCGGCGGCCAGCAGCGCGGCGCCCGCGTTGTAGACCGCGTTCGGGATCGGCGGCATGGCCTCCTGCGGTGGGTTCAGCCGGAGCAGCCCCGCCGCGGCGGCCGGAGTCTGGCCACGCATCCGCAGGTCCGGCCCGAGCACGACCACCGCGGGTTCGGCGGTGACGAGTCCGCCCGCCTCCGCGACGAAGGTGCGGCCGAGCGCGGCCCGCAGGCCCCGGGTGATCGGCGCCGCAAGCGCCGCCAAGGTGGTGAGCTGGGTGGGGTCGAAGGCGCGCGGGGTCTTGCGCAGCAGTTCGAGGAAACCCCAGCATCCGTAGCGGTCGCCGAAGACCACCGTGGCGGTGTCGAAGACGCCGAGATCGCGCAGCACCTCGCGCCACACCCGTGAGCGCGCGGGATCGCCGCCGGTGGCGGTGCGCAAGGACGCCGCCGCCGTGCTCCGATCGAGGAGATCGCTCCATCGGGTGAACTCGGTCAGGTACCGCAGCCGGATCAGCTCCGGCAGTCGTGACCAGGGCAGACCGAGCAGGTCGGCCAGCGGCGACGTGCCGACCCTGGTGGCCGGATCGGTGAGCATGAAGACGTGCCCATCGAAGGAGACGGCCGCGCGGAGATCGGCGAGCACCACCTCGCGCAGCCGCTTCGCCGTCTGGTCGGCTCGGCAGTGGCGCTCGACGCGATCGAGAAGATCTCGCGCACTGGGCACCGGCCAAGTCTAGGGCGAAATCCCCTGGCTCCGGGGCGTGTCGGCGAGCCGGAACCTCAGTTCGGGTTGCCGACCTGGGCGGCCAAGCCGCGTTCCCAGGCGCGGTGCTTGCGCCCGGCGTCCGTGACGAACGGCGGCCTCGACGCCGCGCCGACGAACGCGTGGTTGACCCACGACCCCGGGAAGCGGCAGGGGCGGAGCACATCGAGGAACAGCACCACCCGGGCGCTTTCGGAGTCGTTCCACGCGCGGTGCCGGTAGGAGTCATCGAACAGCAGGCTCTCGCCCTCGTGCCAGTGTCTCGTCAGTCCGCCGACCTGAATACCGCACCGCCGCGGATCGGCGACGCGCAACCCCAGGTGGTAGCGGAGCACCCCGTTCCAGAGCCCGCGGCGCGGCGGGACGCGCTCGCCCGGCGGCAGGATGGCGAACATCGCCGTGACGAGCCCCGATACCCGATCGAGCAGCGCCGCCGTCTCGGGGCAGCGGGCCCGGTTGGCCTCCGATCGGACGCCGTAACCGCAAAAGAAGAAGGCGCGTCTGCGCTCGTCGGAGGTCGCGGCCACATCGAAGGAGTTCTCGTGGAAGGCGGGCAGGTCGTCGCAGTGGACCAGGACCGCGTTCATCTCCGCTCGGATGGTCTGCCAGTTCTCCTCCAGCGGGCGCGTCCAGGCGAACTCTCGCGGGTCCAAGAACGGCTCGGTGCTGACCAGGGACGTACGAGCCACCAGCTGTTCGAGCGGGGACAGCAGCCGCACGGCGGCGTCGTACGTGTGGTCGCGAAGGCTCTTGGACATGGCTGCGAGGATAAGAAGGCGGACCGCGCGCACGAGGATGGTTCCGTCGGGGCGGCGTGTCGGCCGGGGAGCCGCGCCGGACCGCGCCGTCAGCGTCCTGGCTTCTCCGTGACGAAGATGGCCGTGCCGGGGAAGAGCTCGCCGCGCAGCGGGCTCCACTGGCCCCACTCCCGGTCGAGCCATTCCGGCCATTCCGGTTCGACGATGTCGCGCAGCGTCAATCCGGCGGCGACGATCTCGCGGACCCGATCACCGATGGTGCGGTGGTGCTCGACGTAGGTCGCCGCGCCGTCGGCGTCGACCTCTACATAAGGGGTGCGATCGAAATAGGGAATGGACGCCGTGAGACCGGCAGGGCCGGGATCGTCGGGGAAGATCCAGCGCATCGGGTGGTTGACCGAGAACACCCAGCGCCCGCCGGGCCGCAGCACCCTGGCCACCTCGCGCATCAGCAACGCGGAATCGGCGACGAACGGCACCGCGCCGAACGCCGAGCAGGCGAGATCGAAGGACTCGTCCGCGAACGGCAGCGCCTCGGCCCCCGCCTGCACCAGCGGAACCCGCGGACCGCCGCGCGCCATCGCGGCCAGCCCGCGCTCCAGCATGCCCATCGACAGATCGAGACCGACCGGCAGCGCGCCCTGCCCGGCCAGCCAGCGCGCGCACGGCGCCGAGCCGCAGCCGATCTCCAGGACGCGCTTGCCCGCCAAGTCCTCGCCGAGGAAGTGCATATCGCCCTCGTGCAGCCCCTCGGGGCACCAGACGAACTCGCCGCCGGGGGAGTCCACGCCGAGGAAATCGGCGTGCGTCTCGTGGTACTGGTCGGCGTCGGCGTCCCACCAGCGCCTGCTCGCGCGTTGACTGTCGGCCGAACTCAGCTTGGTTCGTGCGGTTCCGGTGGTTCCGAGCAGCGCGTTCGCTTGGGCATGGCGATCTTCCGACACGCGCGTGAGCTTAACGATCGCGGCGCGCCGGAGCCGCTCCGGCGTGGCGTGCAGACCGGTTTGCCCGTCCGGACCAAGGTCGCGTACGCTGAACGCGCGAGTGTCTGCTGTACCGACGTACCGGTGTACCGAAGTAACGATCTACCGACGTATCAGCGTACTGAAATAACAGAGCGCCCGTGCTGAGTTTCACAAGTGGATGAGTGCGGTACGTTCCTCTGTGTCCGTCGTCGCATCGTCGCGGTGATTTCGCAGCGTACCGAAAGTTCCAATGTCCGCAACCGACCACAATCCGTCCGGAGCAAACCGACACATGCCCACCACCGTCACCTCGCCGCAGGTAGCCGTCAACGACATCGGCTCCGCCGAGGACTTCCTCGCCGCCATCGACGCCACGATCAAGTACTTCAACGACGGCGACATCGTCGAAGGAACCATCGTCAAGGTCGATCGCGACGAGGTTCTGCTCGACATCGGTTACAAGACCGAAGGCGTCATCCCCTCCCGCGAACTCTCCATCAAGCACGATGTCGACCCGAACGAGGTCGTTTCCGTGGGCGATGAGGTCGAGGCCCTCGTTCTCACCAAGGAGGACAAGGAAGGCCGCCTGATCCTGTCGAAGAAGCGGGCGCAGTACGAGCGTGCGTGGGGCACCATCGAGGAGCTCAAGGAGAAGGACGAGGCCGTCAAGGGCACCGTCATCGAGGTCGTCAAGGGCGGCCTGATCCTCGACATCGGCCTGCGCGGCTTCCTGCCCGCCTCGCTCGTCGAGATGCGCCGCGTCCGCGACCTCCAGCCGTACGTCGGCAAGGAGATCGAGGCCAAGATCATCGAGCTGGACAAGAACCGCAACAACGTGGTTCTGTCCCGCCGCGCGTGGCTGGAGCAGACCCAGTCCGAGGTGCGCTCCGAGTTCCTGCACCAGCTGCAGAAGGGCCAGGTCCGCAAGGGTGTGGTCTCCTCGATCGTCAACTTCGGCGCCTTCGTCGATCTGGGCGGCGTGGACGGTCTGGTGCACGTCTCCGAGCTGTCCTGGAAGCACATCGACCACCCGTCCGAGGTCGTCGAGGTGGGCAACGAGGTCACCGTCGAGGTTCTCGACGTCGACCTGGACCGCGAGCGCGTCTCGCTGTCGCTCAAGGCGACCCAGGAAGACCCGTGGCGTCAGTTCGCCCGCACCCACGCGATCGGCCAGATCGTGCCGGGCAAGGTCACCAAGCTGGTTCCGTTCGGTGCGTTCGTGCGCGTCGAAGAGGGCATCGAGGGCCTGGTGCACATCTCCGAGCTGGCCGAGCGCCACGTCGAGGTGCCGGACCAGGTCGTCGCGGTCGGCGACGACGCGATGGTCAAGGTCATCGACATCGACCTGGAGCGTCGCCGGATCTCGCTGTCGCTGAAGCAGGCGAACGAGGATTACCACGCCGAGTTCGACCCGTCGAAGTACGGCATGGCCGACAGCTACGACGAGCAGGGCAACTACATCTTCCCCGAGGGCTTCGACCCCGAGACCAACGAATGGCTCGAGGGCTTCGACAAGCAGCGCGAGGAGTGGGAGGGCCGCTACGCCGAGGCGGAGCGTCGCCACAAGATGCACACCGCGCAGATGGAGAAGATGGCGGCCGACGCCGCGGCCGAGGCCGCGAACGGCGGCGGCGCGTCGAACTACTCCTCCGAGAGCGGTTCGCAGTCCTCCTCCAGCCAGGCCGAGCCCGCCGGCGGTTCGCTGGCCAGCGACGCCCAGCTGGCGGCCCTGCGGGAGAAGCTCTCCGGCAACGCCTGATTCGGGTAGAGCACACGCGAAGGCCCCGGTCCACACGGACCGGGGCCTTCGCCCTGTTCGGGACAGGGTGCGGTCGAAGCCGACTACGCTCAGGCGGCGGCGACGGTGAAGCGGCGCTGCGTGAAGCGGGGGTTCTCGGCTTCGTCGAGGAGGGCGACGGCCAGGTCCTCGGCGGAGATGTCGGCGTCGGCGATCAGGAGCTGGTCGCCGCCGACGCGGTAGCGGCCGGTGCGGGCGCCGGGCTGGATCAAACCCGACGACGGGCTCAGGTAGGTCCAATTGCGGTTGGAGAGGCGATAGACGTTCAGCGCCTCCCGCAGCGCCAGCACCACGTCGCGGTATTCGGCGGGTACGCCGAGGTCCTCGGTGAGGATGCGCGTGAATTCCGTTCCGGTGTCGAGGAGTTGGCGTCCCGGAGCGACCTCCAGACTGCCCGCGCCGCCGACGGCGATGAGCCGGATGTCCGGGTGCCGCTCCAGCGCGCCCACCATGGCGTGCGCCCCGGTGACGAAGGCGCTCGCGTTGGCGATGGTGTCGGCTATGCCGTGCCCGGCGTTCACCGCGCTGATCACCACGTCCAAGCCCGCGATGGCCGCGTCGATGCTGTCGGTGTCCAGCCAGTCCGCCACCCGCCAGCGCACCTCGCCCGGGTCGGCGGGGAAGCGCGCGGAGTCGCGCGCGAAGGCGGTCACGTCGTGGCCGCGCTCGCGCGCCTCCTCGACCACTCGCCCGCCGATGACGCCGCTCGCGCCGAAAATACCGATCTTCACGATACCCATCCTCTAAACGCTGTTCGATTACTACACGCCGTTCAGTAACGACACGGGTGATAGTAGTCGCACGCTGTAGAGTGTCAACCGTGGTCGAGGTGCAGAGTCGCAGGGAACGTTTGCGCGCGCAGGCGACGGAGGAGATCAAGGCCATCGCCCGACGCCTGCTCGCCGAGGGCGGTCCGGACGCGATCTCGCTGCGCGCCATCGCGCGCGAAATGGGCATGACCGCGGGCGCGTTGTACGGCTACTTCGCCACCCGCGACGAGCTGATCACCACCCTCATCTCCGACGTCTACACCGCACTCATCGACCGGTTGGAGGCCGCAAGGGACGCCGTGTCCGAGGACGACCCCGCCGGGCGCATCATCGCCTGGGGTGAGGCCGTCCGGGACTGGGCCGTCGCGAATCCCGAAGGGTTCCGGTTGATCTACGGCGACCCGGTGCCCGGGTACCAGCCGCCGCCGGAAGGCCCGGCGCGCGAGGCGGAGCTGCGCGCCTGCGACGGACTCGTCGGGCTGGCCGCCGCCGCCTGGCCGCGCGCCGCCGCGACGCAATCCCTCGGCGATTCGACGTGGTCGGACTTCGACCCGGCACTGGTCGAGCACGTGCGCGCCGACTTTCCCGACCTGCCCCCGGCCGCGCTGGCGCTGGCGCTGCGCATGTGGGGCCGCATGCACGGTCCCATCGCGCTCGAGGTGTACGGCCATCTGCGCCCCCAATCGCAGGATCCCGCAAAGCTATTCCACATCGAGATGCTCGATCTGGTGCGGGCGGTGGGCCTGTGACGGCGACCCATCGAAGGTTCCCCGCCACCCTCTGGGAGCGCAGGAAGGTCGAGGCGATGAGCCGGATTCAGCGCGTCGCGCTGGATCTGTTCGACGCGTACGGATATCGCGAGGTGACCGTCGAGCGGGTGGCCGCTGCGGCGGGCGTTTCCCCCAGCTCGATCTACCGCTACTTCGGCACCAAGGAGATGCTGGTCCTCTACGACGAGGCGGATCCGCAGCTGCTGGAGGTGCTGCGCACCGCGGGCGACGGCGAAACCCTGGACCCCACGGCGCTTCTCGCGGTGGCGCGTCCGCTGGTGCCGGTGATGATCTCGGCACTGATCACCGCGGACTCCGAACGCCGCATCGCGCGCAGGCTGCGCTACGTGCGCGCCTTCCCCGAGGTCAGGGACGGCCAGACCAAGCAGATGCGCGAACTGGAGGAACAGTTCCGTCAGCTGTTCGCCGAACGCTGCGGGCGCGACCCCAACGACCTGAAGGTCCGGATGGCCGCCTCCACCGCCATCTGGGGCGGTGTGGCGGCGCTGGACCATTGGGCGGGACAGGATTTCACCGAGCCGCTGAGCGAGGTCTACACCGCGGCGGTGGAATCCATCATCGATGCGCTGGAGCAGATCGTCCGCTGACGACGGCGTCTTCGGCCTCGGCGGGATCTCCGGCCTTGGCGGGCCACCGCGGCAGCCACCAGTTCCACCGGCCGAACAGCCGCATGAACGCGGGCACCAAGATCAGTCGCACGACGAGCGCGTCGATGGTGATGGCGACCGCGAGCGCGAGCCCGATCTGCTTGATTTCCAATACGTCCGCGGTGACGAAGCTGGCGAACACGGCGACCATGATGGCCGCGGCGGCGGTGATCGGGCGTGCCGTGCGCTGCAATCCCTCGGCGACCGCGGTGGCGTTGTCGTTGCCGCGGTCCCACGCCTCCTTCATCCGCCGGATCAGGAAGACCTCGTAGTCCATCGAGAGACCGAAGAGCACCGCGAACACCAGCATCGGCAGATACACCTGGAGGAAACCGGTGCTCTGGAAGCCGAGCACGGATTCGCCGACGCCGTGCTGGAACACGCCGACGGTGATACCCAGCGCCGCGCCGGTGGCCAGCAGATTAAGCAGAATGGCCTTGACCGCGAGCACGATACTGCGGAACGCCAGGATCAGGAAGGCGAGCGAGACCGTCAGCACCAGGGCGATCACCCATGGGAAGCGGGCGGTGATCCGTTCGGACACTTCGGCGAAGGTGGCGGGTGTGCCGCCGACGCGCAACTCCGCGCCCTCGACTTCCGAAGTGCGGGAACGGATGTCGTCGGTGAGCTCGGCGACGGCGGTGGAGTCGAAGGACTCCCGCGGCACCACCGTGATCATGATCCGGCCCTGCGACTGCTGGGGCAGGACCGTGGCCACGCGCGGATCGCGGGACAGCTCGTCGGCGAACTCGTGCACCCCCGATTGCGCCGCGCTCAGCAGTGGCCCGTTGTCGGGCCCGGTCGCGAGTACCGAGAGCGGTGCGAGCAGTCCGGGGCCGAAGTTGTCCCGCACCAGTTGGGTGGCCTGGCCGCTCGGCCGGTCGCCGAGCGAATCGAGGCCCATATCGATGCCGTACCGAATGCCGGTGATCGGCGCGGCGGCCACGGCCAGCACGGCGACGCCGAGCAGGCCGAACGCCAACGGTCTGCGCATGACGGTGTGCGCCCAGCGCGCCCATGCGCTCGACGCCGTCGTGGAGCGCGTCTCCGCGGGACGTAACCGCGCGGGCAACGCGCCCCGGTTCACGGCGGGACCGAGCGTCGCCAGCAGCGCGGGCAGCAGCGTGACGGCTGCGGACAAGGTGGCCAGTACGGCCGTGACCACGCCGATCGCGACACCGTCGAGCATCGGCAGGCCGACCACGGCCAGCGAGCACAGCGAGATCAGCACGATGAGGCCCGAGGCGAGCACCGTGCGTCCGGTCGTGTCCAGCGCGACGGCGACCGCGCGGTCGATCTCCGCGCGCGCCGAGCGGTCGCGCACCCCGCGCCGGGTCAGTTCCTCGTTGAATCGGCTGACGATGAACATGGCGTAGTCGATCGCGGTGCCGGTGGCGATCATGGTCGCGACCGACAGCACCAGCGAGTCGAAGGTCAGGAAGGTGGTCAGGCCGAACAGCGCGCCCACGGCGGCGGCGATGCCCGCGGCGGTCACCGTGATGGGCAGCGTCGCTGCGGCCAGCGCGCCGAGCGCGAGGACCAGCACGGCGGCCGCCACGGGCAGACCGATGGTCTCGGCGCGCTGCATGTCGGCGGTCTCGATGTCCATAAGATCGGCTTGGGCCGGACCGTAACCGGTGACCGCGACGCGGATGTCGGCGTCGGAGACCGCGGTGACGGCCGACTGCAATTGGGTGGCGACCGAGACTCGCTCGGACATGTCGCCCTCCAGGCCGACGATGCCGAACGCGGTGTGCCGGTCGGCGGAGATCTGCGCCGCGGCGTTGCCCTGGAACGGTCCGAGCGCGCCCGTGACACCCGGGGTTTCGCGCGCGGCGACGAGCGCGCGGTCGATCGCGGCGCGGAATTCGGGGGCGTCGGCGGTGAAGCGCGGCGAGTGGAAGACCAGCAGGTCCTGTTCCGCGCCGAACTGTGCGAAGTGTTGCGCAGCAAGGCGATCCACCTCGCTGGATGCCGAACCCGGCACCGTGTAGTCGGGCGCGCCGAGCCGATCGTGCAGCAGCGGATAGGCGGCGCCGCCGAGCACCGCGAGCAGCAGCCAGGCGGCGAGGACGATCCGGCGGTGCCGGGCCATGGCCGCGCCCCAGCGCCCGAGCGCGCGCAGTCGCGGCGGCGGGACGGGTCGTTGGCCGGGCTCCTTGGTCAGGGTCGGTAGCGACATGGCCCCTCCTGTTCAGTTACCTGATAGTCACTATCAGGTTTCTCGGTCAGCCTATGCGGGGGTTCCCGATTTCTGCAAGTGACTACCAGGTGTGGCGGACGTCACGCCTTCACGATAATGAAAACCGTTGTCAAATTCCGATAGCATGCTGAGCGGGTTCGCCGCACTTCCGGGAAGAGCGCTGCCGCAACGTTTTTCGTCACCGACCCCCGGATCGAAGCCGAACACCGCACTACGACATCGGAGTTCCATGACCAACGCTCTGCACATCCTGACCCGCACCGATCTGGCCGACATCGATCTCACCCCGGCCGAGGTCATCGATCTGGTGACCGACGGCTACCGCGCCTACGCGCGCGGCGAATCCAGCTGCCCGGTGAAGCTGATGATGCCGATCCCGAAGACCGAACGCGACGCGGTGTCGTATTCGATGCTGGGCTACGACGGCTCGCTCGAGCAGGTCGGCTTCAAGACCTCCTATCGGCAGGGCAGTCAGAGCGCCGAGAAGTACTACACGACGATCACGCTCTACGACGACACGACCGGCCTGCCCTTCGCGTTGATGGACTGCCAGCGGATCGGCGCGGCGCGCACACCCGCGACCACCGCGATCATCGCCGCGCACTGCGCCAAACCGGACGCCGCCAGTGCCCTGATGATCGGCACCGGTGTCCAGGGCCGTAACACGTTGCCCTACTTGCTCACCGCGCTGCCGGGGCTGAAGCGGCTGCGGTTGTTCGGCACGCACCCGGATGGCATCGCCGAGAGCATCGCCACGCTGCGGCGCTGGTTTCCGGACCGCGAGGTCGAACTCGTCGAGGACCTGCCCGCCGCGGCCGCCGAGTCCGACATCGTGGTCGCCGCCTCGGGGCGCGCCGCGCATCCGCAGGTCCGCACCGACTGGCTGAAGCCCGGTGGACTGCTCGTCTCGGTGGCCAGCAAGGGCGTGGCGAGCGGCGCGCTGCGGGAGGCCGACTACGCCATCGCCACCAGCGCGGGCCAATTGGGCGTCACCGGAACGCGTTTGGCGGGACCCGACGGCGTCGTCACCATCGACGCGGAACTGCCGGAGATCGTGGCGGGCCGCGCTCCCGGACGCCGCTCGGACGACGACCGAGTCTTCGCGTTCTCCAGCGGCATGATCATCACCGACATCCCGGTGGCACACGCGCTGGCCACCCGCGCGGTCGCGGCCGGACGCGGACAGCGGGTGCGGCTGTGGTCGTGAACACCGCGCTGCTCGACGTCCCCTCGCTGCCCGCGCTGGAACCGGCCTGGCTGCGCCGCGTTCGCGCGGAGCCGGAGTTTCTGTTCGACATCCAGCACGCCGTCGGCGGACCGTTCCACCTCGTGTATCCGGATCGATTCGCGGCGAATCTGATCGGGTTCCGCGATGTCTTGGCCGCGCGGGGCGTGGCGGGGCGCGTCTACTACGGCAAGAAGGCCAACAAGGCGGGCTGCTGGCTGGACGCGGTGGCCGAGCTTGACGGTGCGGTCGATGTGGCCAGCGAACCCGAACTCGTGCACGCCCTCGCGCACGGCGTGCGCGGCCGCGACATCGGCGTCACCGGAGCCGCGAAAAGTGCCGGGCTGCTGCGCCTCGCGGCCAGGCACGACTGCGTGGTAGCGATCGACGCGCTCGACGAGCTCGAGCGGCTCGCGGCGATCGCCACCTCGGCCGGACGGACGCGGGTACTGCTGCGGCGGCTGCCGCCGAACGCCCCGGACAGTCGTTTCGGGTTGTCCGATGCCGACCTCGAGTACGCGATCGCGCGGTGCGCGCGACTGGCCTCGGTCGTCGAACTGATCGGATTCTCCTTCCACCTGGACGGATACGCCGTCGCACCGCGCGCCGAACTCGCCAACGAGCTGATCGGGTTGTGCGCCTCGACCAAGGCGCGGGGACTGCCCATCTCGGCGATCTCGATCGGCGGCGGTTTCGCGTGCAGTTATCTGGCCGAGGCGGATTGGGCCCGTTTTCGAGCCGAGCGGAACCCCGGCTGGTTCCACGCGGGCAAGACTTTCGACAAGTTCTATCCCTATCACCAAGGCCCGACCGGTCCGGCCATGCTCGACGCCATCCTGGCCACCGAGTTCGACGGGCGGGCACTCGCGGAACGCTTGCGCGACAACGGTATCGAGCTATTTATCGAACCGGGCCGCGCGCTGCTCATCGACGCTGGGTGCACCGTCTTCCCCGTGCTCGGCTACAAGCAGAACGCGGACTACGGGATCACCACGGTCCAGGGCCTGAGCATGAGCGTCTCCGAACAGTGGAAGGGCAGCGAGTTCCTGCCCGACCCGATCCTGGTGCCGCGCGATTCCGATCCCGCCGCGCGGCCCGTCGCCTCCTGCGTCGGCGGTGCGAGCTGCATGGAGTACGACGTGCTCACCTGGCGGAAAGTACCGCTGGCGCAGCGTCCGGAATACGGTGACCTACTGCTGTATCCGAACACCGCCGGGTACCAGATGGACAAGAACGAGAGCGAGTTCCATCAGCTGCCGTTGCCGCCGAAGGTCGTGGTGACCGAGGAGGCGGGCCGACTGCGCTGGAGGCTGGACCGATGACGACGAGGCTGCCGCGACCGCGGGAGAACGTGGTGCGCAACGCCTCGGAGTTGATCGGCGCCACACCGCTGCTGGAACTGGTGCGCACCGGTTCCGGGACGCGCCTGCTGCTGAAGCTCGAAGGGTTCAACCCGACCGGCTCGGCCAAGGTGCGCATGGCGCGCGAGATGGTGCTGCAAGCCGAGCGGGAAGGACACCTGCGACCCGGCGGCCACATCGTCGAACCGACCTCGGGCAACACCGGAACGGGTCTGGCGCTGTTGGCGCTCGAACGCGGCTACGCGTTCACCGCCGTCGTCGACGATCACGCCGCAGAGGACAAACTGCGCGCCATGAAGGCGATGGGTGCGCGGCTGGTCCGCGTGGCGGGCGACGACACCGGCGGTCCGAGCACGGTGGAACGTCGCCGGGTCGCGGCCGAGATCGCCGAGCGCACCGGCGCTTTTCGTCCCGATCAGCACAACAACCCGCACAACAACGCGGGCTATCGCGAGCTGGCCGGCGAACTGCTGTCCGATCTGCACACCGACGTCGATTACCTGGTCGGCGCGGTGGGCACGGGCGGATCGCTGTGCGGCACCGTCGAAGAGCTGCGCAGGCTGGGGTCCGGGGTGTCCGCGATCGGCGTCGAGCCGGTCGGTTCGATCATCTTCGGCGGCGCGGGCGGGCCGTACTGGCAGACCGGCGCGGGCAGCCCGGCCGGATTCCCGGTGGGCGGCAATGTGAAGTACGAAGCCATCGACGAGAGTTGCCGGGTCGGCGACCGCGAGGCGTTCGCCACCGCGCGCGTCGTGGCGCGGCGTACGGGCATTCTGGTCGGCGGCACCGCGGGCGCGGCGGTGTTCGCCGCGCTCGGCCGCCTCGTGCACCTGCCCGCGGGCGCCACCGTGGTGGTATTGGTCTGCGACGCGGGGGAGAAGTACCTGGACACGGTGTACGACGAGGAGTGGCTGGTGGCACGCGGGCTCTACGACGAGGCGGCCCAGCGGCGCATCGGCCGTCTCTTCGCGGCCTACGACGAATCGCTGCGGCTGGCGGAGTTCGACAGCGCGCGCACGGGAAGCTGAGGCGGTCATGGCATTTCGTTTCTCGTCGCACTGGGCGGACTACCGGGCGATCGTGGCGCTGGCCGCGCCGATCGCGGGGATCCAGCTGGCGCAGGTCGCGCTGACCACCGTCGACCTGGCGATGATGGGGTTGCTCGGGGTTGCCGCGGTGGCGGCGGGTGGACTCGCCTTGCTGCTGTACAACCAGTTGCGCACCATGTGCGTCGGGATGGTCACCGGTGTGGGCAACATGATCGCCGCGGCTGTCGGTCGCGGCGAGAAGCGCACGGGCACGGCGGATCTCGACGAGACAGCGCGCGCCGAGATCCGCGGGTACGTGCGCGCCGCGCTGGCTGTCGCCACCGGCACGGCCGCGGCGGGCGCGGTGACGCTGATCGGGTTGGGTTACGCGCTGGCCTGGCTCGGCCAGGATCCCGACGTGCTGGAACTGGCCAGGCCCATCATCTGGACGCTGGCACCCGGTCTGATCCCGATGCTGTGGCTGAACGTGCTGCGGCAGTTCGCCGTCGGCATGCGGCGCGCCGGGTCGTTGCTGCGCGTCACGCTGCTCTCCATCGCGGTCAACGCGCTGCTGAACGCGCTGTTCCTGTTCGGCTGGTTCGGCCTGCCGAAGCTGGGGCTCGCGGGCATCGGCCTGGCCACCACGCTGGTCCAGATATGGACCTGCGCCACGTATTTCGCGACCGTGCGGCGCGATCCGATGCTCGGTGAGCTGCTTTCGCTGCGCGCATGGCGGGCCGACCGCGAGACGATGCGGCGGATCGTGCGGATGGGTACGCCCATCGCCCTGACCTACGGCGCGGAAGCCGCCGTCACCTCGGTCGCCACGTTGCTGATGGGTGTGTTCGGGCCGGTGGCGCTCGCGGCGAGCAATATCGTGAACCAGCTGGCCTACATCGTGTACCAGGTGAACATCGGTCTGTCCCAAGGCGCTTCGATTCTGGTCAGCCGTACCGTCGGCCGGGGCGAGTGGGCGATGGTCGCGGGGATCGCGCGGCGCACGTTCGCGCTCGGCTTCGGATTCATGACCGTCGTCGGCATCGGCTACGTGCTCTTCCCCGCCGCCGTGCTCGCGCCGTTCCTCGGCGGTGACCGCGACGACGCGGCGGTGGTCGCGGCGGCCTCGACGCTGCTCTGGTTCGCCATCGTCCAGCAGTACTGCAAGGGTTCGCAGAACCTGTGCATCGGGCTGTTGCGCGGCATCGGCGAGACCAAGGCCGGGCTGCGCAACACCCTGGTCGGCTACTTCGCCCTCGGTGTGCCCGCGATGGCGGTGTGCGGGTTCGCGGTGGACTGGCGCGGGCCCGGGGTCTGGCTCGGGCTGTGCGTCGGGTTCGGCGCCACCGCGGCGCTGGTCTGGCGCAGTTTTCTGCGGCGGGTCGGCGGACTCGGCGAGCGAGCGCCGGAGGCGCTGTCCGCCGCGAGTTGAGCTCCGTGCCCTGCGCGGAACGAAAAGTGTTGGGAGCGGGCGGATTCGCCGGTAGTGTGCCCGGCCATGGGGAGTAATCCGGTCAAGAACACCTATCTCGACCAGGTCGTGGCGCAGCAAGCGGCGCTGGAGGACGATCTGCGCACGCGCAAGCCCGCGGCCGTGGGAGCGCCGGCGCCGTCCGCGCCCGGCGCTCCGCCGCAGCCGCGCAGCCCGCTGGCGAAACGGTCCGCTCGGGTCGGCCCGAGTGCTCAGGGACAGGGCACCGGACCGGTGGAGGTGCGGGTCACCGGATTCTGGCGGTGGCGCACGGTGCTGGTGCCGCCCAACGCCTTCGTCGTGCACACCAGGCGGGGGCGCGCGGAACCGCTGCACATCGGGCTGGGTGTGTCGTTCCGGTACCCGGCCACCGACTCCTATCTCGTGGTGCCGGGCGCGATGCAGACCATCCTGATCAACGCCTACTGCATCTGCCGGGAGTTGCAGGGCGTGCTGGTGCAGGGCTACGTGCAATGGATCATCGAGGATTTCGGCACCGCGTACCGCAAGCTCGACTTCTCCGATGCCGACGATCCCATGCGGCTGGTCAACATTCAGCTGCGCGAGCAGGCCGAGGCCGCCATCAAGGACAAGGTGTCCACGATGGGTGTGCGCGACGTGCTCAGCGACAAGCAGCCCATCATCGAGGAACTGACCGCCCGTCTGCGCGCCGTCGCCGAAGGCAGCGGTGACGAGCAGACCGGCGGCGGTGATCGCGGGCTCGGACTGCGGATCGTCACCGTGCAGATCAAAGAGGCGGTGGTCAGTTCCTCGACACTGTGGGAGAACCTGCAGAAGCCCTACCGCACCGAACAGACTCAGGTCGCGCGGCTGGCGGAACTCACCGCTCAGGAAGCGATCTCGGCCAGGGAGGCGGCCGCGCAGCGGGCGGGCGAGGAACGGCGCATCGAGAACGAGCGCGAGCTCGCGCAGCTGCGCGACCGCAACGAGGCGGCGCGCTTCGACCGTGAGACCGCGGAGCGGATGCGGCGCACCACGCGCGAACACGACGACCAGCGCGCGGTCGCCGAACTCGCGCAGCAGACCGCGCTGCACACCGTGCGGCTGGAACGCGAACAGCACGCCGAGCAGCTCGAGAACCTGCGCCTCCGCCAAGAACTGCGCCGGATGGAAGTGGACGGCGAGCTGGCGCTGGCGACGGCGCGGCAGCGCGCCGAACACGAGGGCGAGCTGCTCGTCGTACAGCGCGAGCGGGAACGCGTCGCCACCGCCAACGCGCAGAACGACGCGAACATCCAGGCCACGCTGGTCGCCAACCTGCCCGAGATCGTCGCGAAACTGCCCGCGCCCGCCGAGCTGCGCTCGTACCAGATCGGCGGCGATCTGTCGGGGCTCGCGACGGTGGTCGCCCAGCTGAACGGCGTGATCGACGCGTGGTCGGCGCGCCGGGCGGCGGGGGACGCGCCGGTGGACTGATTCCGTGCCCGCCTCGTCACCCGGACCCCGCTCCGGGTGGCGGGGGTGTGGGCACGACTCCGCTGGGTAACGCCGCTGGGAAGGTGACACGACCCACGCTCGATTTGATTGGGCACAATTTAATTGTGGTCTACGCTGGATCCGGTATCGCGAAACTACGAGCGAAGGAGGCGGACGTGCGAGCCGTTGTCATCGAAGAATTCGGGGAGCCGAAGGATGTGCTGGCCACGGCGGACCGGCCGCTGCCCGAACCTGGTCCCGGCGAGGTGCGGATCGCGCTGGATCTCGCGCCGATCCACAACCACGACCTCGCGATCATCCGCGGCGTCTACGGCTACCGGCCGCCGCTGCCCGCGATCCCCGGCACCGAGGGCGTCGGACGGATCGACGCGGTGGGCGAGGGCGTGACCGACCGATCCGTGGGCCAGCGGGTGGCGGTCTCCGGCGCGACCGAGGTGTGGGCCGAGTACTTCGTCGCCAAGGCGGCGCAGGCGCTGCCGGTGCCCGACTCGATCGACGACGAGACGGCCGCCCAGTTGCTCGCGATGCCGTTCAGCGCCGCGGTGCTGCTTGACGATCTGCGCGTGCGGGAGGGCGACTGGGTGGTGATCAACGCCGCGAACGGCGCGGTGGGGCGGCTGCTGAATCTGCTCGCGCGGCGCCGCGGCGTGCGCGTGCTGAATCTGGTGCGCGGTCAGGCGTCGGTGGGTGCGCTGCGCGAACTCGGCTACGAACCGGTGATCGACACCGAGACGGACGGCTGGCTCGCCCAAGCCGCCGCGGCCACCGGCGGGGCGCCGATCGTGCGCGCCGTGGATCAGGTGGGCGGCCCGGCGGGCGCCGACCTGCTCGAGCTGCTCGCGCCGAACGGTGAGCTGATCTCCTTCGGCGCGCTGTCCGGCAAGCCGTGGACCATCTCGCCCGGCACGCTCATCTTCAAACAGGCTGTGGTGAAAGGCTTCTGGGGCTCCCGGCGGGCCCAGGAGATCGGCGCCGCCGAGCGCACCAGGGTGCTGCGCGAGCTGGTCGAGCTGGCCGCGAGTGGTGAACTGCGGCTGACCATCGCGGCGGTGCACTCGCTCGAGCACGCGGCCGAAGCGGCGGCCGCCAGCGAACGCCCAGGTCGCAATGCGAAGATCGCACTTTCGCCAACGCCGGATCGCGCCGGGTGAATTGCAGGCCACTGAATCGGCTACTACCTTCGAAAAAGAGGTGGTGACAATGACACAGACGACCGAGCTCCAGCTCGACAACCAGGTGTGCTTCGCGCTGTACGCCGCCTCGCGGGCGCTCACGCGGCTCTACCGGCCGATGCTGGACGACCTCGGGCTGACCTACCCGCAGTACCTGGTGATGTTGGTGCTGTGGGAGCGCGAAACCGTGACGGTGAAAGAGCTGGGCGAGGCGCTCGACCTCGACTCGGGGACTCTGTCGCCGTTGTTGAAGCGGCTGGAGACCACGGGGCTGATCAGCAGGGTGCGTTCCGCGGAGGACGAGCGCTCGGTGCTGGTGCGGCCGACCGAGGCCGGTGCGGCGCTGCGCGACCGGGCCAGGGAGGTCCCGAGGAAGATCGCCGACGCCACCGGCCTCGACCGGGAGGGTCTTGCCCGATTCCGCGCCGAGGTCCGCGAGTTCACCGCCGTCGTGGAGGGCGCTCAGCTCTGAGCCCGCCTCGGCGCACGCGAATGGCCCAGCCGAGCGGCTGGGCCATCGTCGTGGAACAAGGTCAGCTGGCGGTCGCTGGTACCCAGTAGGCCGTGGCCACGGTGGAGCGTTTTCGCATGGCCGCGAAGCTGTGGCGGGCCGGACTGATCAATGCGGTGAACCAAGAGCGGCGGTGCTCGGCGAGCGCGGCCGCGACGGCGGGGATCTCGAGGCAATGCACCCCGCCCGCCATGCCCAGGCGGTGGCGACCCGTCTGGTTGATTCTGGTGCCCAATGGATTTCCTTTGCTTGCTGGTACTGGCCTGGATCGCCACGGCGAAGATTAGCGGAACGAAAGTGTGGAACACAGTATTTTGCGGAAGTAATTGCCTCGGCGTGTCGGAAAGTTGTCGGGTCGCTCCGCGGCCGCGGCGTAAATGTTGCGAATCGGTCTCGGCCGCGTCACGGAACGGGCAATTGGGGCCGCCGTGTGTGAATTGAACGGAGTGAGTGGGTAATCCGCTCGTTCGCGTGGTGTGCCCCCGGAAGGGCCGCCGGCGGGCGGTCGGCCGGGCGTGCGCGGCGGATGCGAAACTGAACGAATGTTGCGGATCGGCCTCACCGGAGGCATGGGAGCTGGCAAGTCGACGGTGGCGCGGATCCTCGCCGAGTGTGGCGGGGTGATCGTCGATTCCGACCTGATCGCCAGGGAGGTCGTCGCGCCGGGCACCGAGGGGCTGGCGGCCTTGGTCGAGGCGTTCGGCCCCGGCATCCTCGCGGCGGACGGCAGCCTGGACCGCCCCGCGCTCGCGGCCGTCGCGTTCGCCGACGACGCGGCCCGCGCAACCCTGAATTCCATTACCCATCCGCTGGTCGGAAAGCGCACCGCGGAATTGATTTCGGCGGCCCCGGCGGACGCCATTGTCGTCCAAGATATTCCGCTGTTGGTGGAAAATGGTTTGGCGCCGTTGATGAATCTGGTGTTGATCGTCGACGTCGACGCGGAAACGCGAATTCGTCGTCTCGCGGAATTCCGTGGCGTTACGGAAGCCGATGCGCGGGCTCGAATTTCGGCGCAAGCGACGGACGAACAGCGGCGCGCGGTGGCCGACGTCCTGCTGGACAACAGCGGCCCGGCGGGCGCGGTCGACGCGGCGGTGCACCAGCTGTGGGAGGAGCGGCTGGTGCCGTTCGAGCGCAACCTGCGCACCGGGACGCCCGCTGCGCGACGGGAGCTGCGGCTGGTGCCGCACGATCCGGAATGGGCCGCGCAGGCGCAGCGGCTCATCGCACGACTATGGGTGGCCTGCGGCGCGGCGGCCTCGCGCATCGATCACATCGGTTCCACGGCGGTGCCGGGTCTGCCCGCGAAAGACGTGCTGGATCTGCAGGTCACCGTGGCCGACCTGGCGGCGGCCGACGGGCTGCGCGACGCGCTCGGCGCGGCGGGTTTCCCGGTGAAAGCGCATGTGACGCAGGACAACCCGAAGCCGACCGAGGGCGACCCGGACGGGACCGATACCGCCCGCTGGGCCAAGCGGCTGCACGGCAACGCCGATCCGGGCCGCATCGCCAACGTGCACATCCGTGTGGACGGGTCGCCGGGGCAGCGGTTCGCCCTGGCGTTCCGCGACTGGCTGCGCGCGGACGCGGCGGCGCGCGAGGAGTACCTCGCGGTCAAGTGCGAGGCGGAGGCCAAGGCGGCCGGGCTCACCGGCGAGGCCGCGTCGGAGGCGTATTACGCGGTGAAGGAACCGTGGTTCGACGCGGTCTATCGCCGGGTGGTCGGCTGACGGTCGACGGCGCGAATACCCCATTTCGGACTACTTCACCGAAAATTCTCCGGAAAGTCGGATGCTGTGTTCGTGGAGTGGCGGGGGTCATATCCGGTCGCCCGTCGATATCGATACCGCGGGGTAACCGGCGCCGATGGGCCGCATTTCTTCTCGTCGATCTTGATCGCCGACCGAACGGCCGTCCCAGAATTTCCCGCATTTCTCCTTCACGGAGTGGTTCTTCGTGGCCGCGGGGCCATCGGGGCGGGTGAGCAAGCGCGTCGCAAACCGGCGCGGCTCGGTGACCGAGGTCGTCGAGCGCAGTCGAGGCGATCGCCCGGCGGGAGCATGTCCCCCCGGGCGATCGGCGTTTTGCGGTCGGGTCGCGGCGGTCAGAGCCAGGTCAGCTCGATGTCGTAGGTGGCGAGCCAGTCGTCGAGGGAGTGGCCGTGCTTGGCGATGCCGTCGATCGCGGCGGTCGCGTGCTGGATGGCGGCCTCCGCCTCGGCCGCGCCGATCAGGCCCGCGGCGTGCGCGGCGAGCAGTTCGTCCACGTCGAGCAGGATCGTCTCGCGCTGCGAGCGCACCACGATGTCGAGGTAGTGGTCGACCGACCGCCACTTCTTCGGTTCGATCCTGGTGAACTCGCCGAGATCGAGGTAGTAGTCCTGGTCGCGCCGATGCGCGGGGTTGTAGTGGAAAACCGTTGCGCGCAGGCCGAGTTCGGGCAACAGCCAGGACTCCATGTAGTGGAACTGCGGGTGGTCGGCGGTGCGCGCCATGTACAGGCCCCACGGTTCGACGCGATAGCGCTCGACCGGACGCACGAACCCCTTGGGGTCCGTGTTGGTCAGGCTCGCGACATCGAAGTACTCGACCTTGGGTCGGTGCACGTTCACTGCTGGTGCCTGTGTCATGCAGTCAGAATCTACCGTCCCGGCCGTTCCGTCGAGTCCTGCGCGCGTGCGGGTGGTCGATGCGACGGATTCGACGCGCGGCCGCGGTCGAAGCAGGTGGCGGCCGGTAATTGAAAATTGAAATTACAGGATTTGCCAACCGATAACTGTGGTCGATATCCTGGACCGCGGCCCAGGCAAGAGTGTTCCGTTCGGTTTCCGCTCCGCCGGGAGTGGGGCCGAGCAGGAGGGGAGTTCGGCCCCACTCGAAGGCCCCCCGCGTGCGCCGGGTCACCGAGCCGCGAAATCTGTCGGTGCCTGCGCCTACGCTGGTTGTCATGGCTTTCGCTACCGAGATTCCCGCCGAGGGCGAGACCCCGCTCGCCCATTCGGAGTTCCGTCCCGTCGGCGCCATCGAGCGCACCGAGGGACAGTTCCAGGTGGTCAGCGAGCACCAGCCGGCGGGCGATCAGCCCGCGGCCATCGCGGAGCTGGAGCGCAGGATCAAGGCGGGCGAGCGCGACGTGGTCCTGCTCGGCGCCACCGGCACCGGCAAGTCGGCCACCACGGCGTGGCTCATCGAGAAGTTGCAGCGCCCGACCTTGGTGATGGCGCCGAACAAGACGCTCGCCGCGCAGCTGGCCAACGAGTTGCGCGAGATGTTGCCGCACAACGCGGTCGAGTACTTCGTCTCGTACTACGACTACTACCAACCCGAGGCGTACATCGCCCAGACCGACACCTACATCGAGAAGGACAGCTCGATCAACGACGACGTGGAGCGGCTGCGCCACTCGGCGACCTCGAGTCTGCTGTCCCGGCGCGACGTGGTGGTGGTCGCTTCGGTGTCCTGCATCTACGGCCTCGGCACGCCGCAGTCCTACCTGGACCGCTCGGTGCAGCTCGAGGTCGGCAGCGAGATCGACCGGGACGCGCTGCTCCGGCTGCTCGTCGACGTGCAGTACACCCGCAACGACCTGTCGTTCACCCGCGGCTCGTTCCGCGTCCGCGGCGACACCGTCGAGATCATCCCGTCCTACGAGGAGCTCGCGGTGCGCATCGAGTTCTTCGGCGACGAGATCGAGGAGCTCTACTATCTGCACCCGCTGACCGGCGACGTGGTGCGCAAGGTGGACATGGTGCGGATCTTCCCGGCCACCCACTACGTGGCCGGGCCCGAACGCATGGAGCGCGCGACCCGCGACATCGAACAGGAGCTCGAGGAGCGCCTGGCCGAGTTCGAGCGCCAGGGCAAGCTGCTGGAGGCGCAGCGGCTGCGCATGCGCACCCAGTACGACCTGGAGATGATCCGGCAAGTCGGGTTCTGCTCCGGCATCGAGAACTACTCGCGCCACATCGACGGCCGCCCGGCCGGGTCGGCCCCCGCGACGCTGCTCGACTACTTCCCCGAGGACTTCCTGCTCGTCATCGACGAGTCGCACGTCACCGTGCCGCAGATCGGCGGCATGTACGAGGGCGACATGTCGCGCAAACGGAATCTCGTCGAGTACGGCTTCCGGCTGCCGTCCGCGATCGACAACCGCCCGCTCACCTGGGAGGAGTTCGCCGATCGCATCGGGCAGACGGTCTACCTTTCCGCGACCCCGGGCCCGTACGAGCTGGGGCAGGCGGGTGGCGAGGTGGTCGAGCAGGTCATCCGCCCGACCGGCCTGGTCGATCCGCAGGTGGTGGTGAAGCCGACCAAGGGGCAGATCGACGACCTGGTGCACGAGATCCGGCAGCGCACCGACCGGGACGAGCGGGTGCTGGTCACCACCTTGACCAAGAAGATGGCCGAGGACCTCACCGATTACCTGCTCGGGCTCGGCGTGCGGGTGCGTTACCTGCACTCGGAGATCGACACGTTGCGCCGCGTCGAGTTGCTGCGCCAGCTGCGCCTCGGCGAGTACGACGTGCTCGTCGGCATCAACCTGCTGCGCGAGGGCCTCGACCTGCCGGAGGTGTCGCTGGTCGCCATCCTGGACGCCGACAAGGAGGGCTTCCTGCGTAGCAGCACCAGCCTCATCCAGACCATCGGCCGCGCGGCCCGCAACGTCTCCGGCGAGGTGCACATGTACGCCGACACCGTCACCGACTCCATGCGCCACGCGATCGAGGAGACCGAGCGGCGCAGGGCCAAGCAGATCGCCTACAACGAGCAGATGGGCATCGACCCGAAGCCGTTGCGCAAGAAGATCGCCGACATCCTGGACCAGGTGTACCGGGAGGCCGACGAGGTCGAGGTCGGCGGCTCCGGTCGCAACGCCAGCCGTGGCAGGCGGGCACAGGGCGAACCAGGGCGCGCGGTCAGCGCGGGCGTCTTCGAGGGCCGCGACATCAAGTCGATGCCGCGCGCCGAACTCGCCGACCTGGTCGGCGAACTCACCGCGCAGATGATGAACGCGGCCCGCGAGCTGCAGTTCGAGCTGGCGGGCAGGCTGCGCGACGAGATCGCCGACCTGAAGAAGGAACTGCGCGGCATGGACGCCGCCGGACTGAGCTGAGTCGGGATGGCGTCCGTCGCGGCGTCAGCTCTGCGAGGCCATCCACTCCTCGATGCGGCGCTGGGCCTCCTCGTGCGGGACGTCCTCGACCCGGGTCATCACCGCCCACCGATGACCGAACGGGTCGATCACGACGCCGAAGCGGTCGCCGGTGACGAAGGTCTGCGGCTCCTCGGCGCTGCGGGCGCCGTGCTCGATCGCGCGCTGGACGACGGCGTCTACGTCGGGGCAGTAGTGCACGATCGAGGTGTGCACCCACTCGCCGTTCGGGGCCTGAACACCGTTGGCGGGCATGGGCATACCGAGTTGCAGCGTCGAGTCGCCGATCTGGAGTTCGGCGTGCGCGGGCTGCCCGTCGGGCAGATCGTTGCGGCTGAGCACCTTCGCGCCGAAGACCGCGGAGTAGAACTCGATGGCCTTGTTCGCGTCGGCGACCGCGAGGAAACAGGTGATCGAGTGGTAGCCGGAGGGGATGGGGTTCACCGATGTCGTCATGACTTCGACTCTGTCAGGGCGGTCGCGCCCGATCTTGTAAGAAAGCGACAACCTCCGGGGAGGGCGCGCGATGGTCGCTGACGAACGGACGCCGCTGGACAGCGAGAAGGGAATCCTGCACCCGCGGGAGCAGTCTCGGCATCGCAGCCTGAAACGGCTCGAGCCCGGGCCGCGGGTCGGCGAGTTCGTGGACTGGTACTGGGTCGTGCACTGGGATTTGCGCGATCGCCCGCCGTACGTCGCCGAGGTGCTGTCGTTCCCGTGCGTGAACATCACCTTCGAACACTCCGCGCACCGTGTCGGCGGCTTCGTGACCGGAGTGTGCACCGCCAAGTACACCCGCGAGCTGACAGGCCGCGGGCTGACCTTCGGCGCACGGTTTCGCGCGGGCGGGTTCGGCGCCTTCACCGGCATGGACGTCGGTTCTCTCCGCGATCGCTCCCTGCCGATCACCGAGGTGTTCCCGGACGCCGAGGGGCTCGCCGAACGGGTGCTGGCCGCCGAATCCGACGAGGACCGACGCGTGCTGATCGAGGATTTCCTCGCGCCGCGCGCGGGCGGCGAGGATCCCACCTTCCAGCTGGTGACGCGCATCGTGCACGCCATGGAGCACGACCGCGCGCTCACCAGGGTGGACCAGATCACCGAGCGCTTCGGGGTTCCGGTGCGCACCCTGCAGCGGATGTTCCGTCGCTACGTCGGCGCGGGCCCGAAATGGGTGCTTCGCCGCTATCGGCTGCAGGATGGCGCGGATCTGCTCGCCAAGGGCTGGGTCGGGGATTTGGCCGCGCTCGCTGTCGAACTGGGCTATTTCGATCAGGCGCATTTCTCTCGTGAGTTCACCGCGGAGATCGGAATGGCGCCGCTGGAGTACGCGAGGCATTCGCTGCGCACGGCGTCCGATTTGGTCGGTGCGACGGCCGGTGAATCCCGCCGATAAGCGAATATTCGGAGGGGCGCGGAGGCCACGATGCGCGGGCGAGCCGCCGCGGCAAGACCCAACACAACTGGTCAAGAGCTCAGCGGGGGTAGGCGCCGAGGCGCCGCGCGGCGGTGTGGCGCACGCCGCGCGACGGTATCCTGTGATGAATATCCCAGGCGCGCAAGAACGTTCATGGTGGTTGTGAAGAATCACAGGATTATCCGCGAGAAATTGAATCCACGCAGGTCGCCAAGGCTCCACCGCATTCGGTGATCGAACGCCGGAGCGAAAAGCCCGGCATGGGCGAGTGTGATGTGTTGCGATTTCTGCTGTTTCCGCCCGGATAGCGGCTATGGTCGAGCGCAGTCGCCGCGCCGGTGCCCGACTTGCTGGGACGCTGGACGTCGGCACCCGACCCGCACAGTTGGAGGAGAAATGACCGCCTACCGGACCATTGTCGTCGGTACCGATGGATCGGAGTCGTCGTACAAGGCCGTCGAGAAGGCTGCGGCACTGGCTGGCGATGCCGGCTCCACCCTGATCGTGGCTTGCGCCTACTATCCGACCGACGACCGTGACGTCGCCGCCGCGGCGGACGTGCTCAAGGACGAGGCCTACCAGGTGCGCGGTTCCGCCCCGACCAACGAGATCCTGCGCACTGCCAGGGACAAGGCGACGGCCGCGGGCGCCAAGGAGATCGTCGAGCGCGCCATCGTCGGTGAGCCGGTGGAGTCGCTGCTCAACCTGATCAAGGAGACCCAGGCCGATCTGCTGGTCGTCGGTAACCGGGGCCTGAACACCCTGGCCGGCCGCCTGCTCGGCTCGGTGCCCTCCGATGTGGCGCGCAAGTCTCGCACGGACGTGCTCATCGTGCACACCGTCCGGTAGGCGTACCTCCGCCTTCGCGCTCTGACCGTGCGCGGGCTGAGGGCGGACTTCGTCCGACAGCACGCCCGAGAGCCTCTGCGGAAGCTCCGTATCGCCCGTTCGGGTGCGGTGCGGAGCTTTCGTGCGTTCGGCGGTCGCGTCGAAGCGTGGTCGCCGAGGCGGGGCCCGGTGGTCGCCGCCCGGCGAAGCGGACGACGACCCCCTGCCGGCTCCAGCTTTCAGATCAACCCAGCGCCGCCAACACCTCCGGCAGATCCTCGCTGTGCACCACCGTGAGCCGTTGGGTGGCGCGGGTCAGCGCCACATACAGATCGTTCATCCCGCGCGGCGATTCCGCGAGAATTCGCGCGGGCTCCACCAGGAACACCGCGTCGAACTCCAGGCCCTTGACGTCGTGCACCGTCAGTACTCGCACCGACTCCCCGGCGAGGTCGGCCAGCTCGCCGACCAGCGGGTGCGGCGCGATCACCGCGGTGGTGCCCGGCCCCTGCTCGGCGGCCACCAAACGCCCTACCGCGCTGGACAATTCGGCCACGTCGACCCGGTGCGCCAGCGGCGGATTCCCGGTCTCGCGGACCGAACGCGGCGCTTTGGCCTCCGGGTCGATCACCGCGAGCACATCCGCGGCGACCGCCATGATCTCGGCGGGCGTGCGGTAGTTCACCGTCAGCTCGGTGCGCTTCCAGCGTTGCGCCACATAGGGTTCCAGCATCCGCTGCCAGGACGAGGCGCCCGCAGGGTCGCCGGTCTGGGCCACGTCGCCGACGACGGTGACCCAGCGGTTCGGGATGCGCCGCATCACCATGCGCCACGCCATCTCCGAGAGCTCCTGCGCCTCGTCCACGATGACGTGCCCGTAGGTCCAGGTGCGGTCGCCCGCCGCGCGTTCGGCGGTGGTCTGCCTGGCGCGCACGTCCTGGCGCTCGGCCAGCTGGCTCGCGT
The DNA here is from genome assembly GCF_006716565.1 of Nocardia bhagyanarayanae. Classification (NCBI taxonomy): domain Bacteria; kingdom Bacillati; phylum Actinomycetota; class Actinomycetes; order Mycobacteriales; family Nocardiaceae; genus Nocardia; species Nocardia bhagyanarayanae. The sequence goes on from NZ_VFPG01000002.1 coordinate 969,565, forward strand.
CGATCAGGTCGTAGGCCATCAGGATCTCCGGATCGAGTTCGTCCTCGAGATCCTGCGGCGCCGAGCCGGTGAGGATGTCCAGCGCGTCCTGCGCCTCGGCCAGCTGCGCGCGCCAGCGGCGGCGGGACCGCTCCCGCTCCTCGGTGTCGTCCACGCCGAGCAGCTCGGCGAGTTCGTCGAGCAGGGGCGCGTCGGCGGCGCTGAACTCGCCGTCGTCGGGGCGGACCAGTTCCGCACGATCCTCAGGGCTCAGGCTCGCCGCCGCGCGGTCCAGCCGCGCCGGGTCGGCCAGCAGATCGGCAAGCACCTCCTGCGGTGACAGAATCGGCCACAGCCGCCCGATGGCCGCCTGCACGCCGGGATCGGACTTCATCTCGTCGCGGATCTCGGCGAGGTCGGTGCGGCTCAGCAGGCTCGGCCCGCCCGAGAGATCGGCGCCCATGGTCTGGGCCAGCTGATCGGTGAGCGCGTCGATCACCGAGCTCGCGAAGATGGGCCGGGCCAGGTTGTGCGGGCGGCGCGAGGACCGGGCCCGGCCGCGCGCCTTGGTCGCGATCTTCTTGTCCAGCGTCACCGGGTAGCCGTCGAAGCTCAGCCGGATCGGTTCGGCAGGCACCTCCTGCCGGTCGCGGACCGCCTGCTTGAGTACCTCGAGAATGCTCAGCGCGCCCTTGATCTGGCCGGCGCGCAGCGAATCCTCGCGGGTCGCCTTCACGCCGGGGTAGAGGTCGCCGATGGTGGACAGCAGCACGCCGGTCTCGCCGAGGGAGGGCAGCACCTGACCGATGTAGTCGAGGAAGGTCGCGTTCGGTCCGATGATCAGCACGCCGCTCTTGGCCAGCTGCTGGCGATAGGTGTAGAGCAGGTAGGCCGCGCGGTGCAGCGCGACCGCGGTCTTGCCGGTGCCCGGCCCGCCCTGGACCACGAGCACGCTCTTGTGCTCGGAGCGGATGATCGCGTCCTGCTCGCTCTGGATGGTCTCGACGATGTCGTTCATGTGGCCCGTCCGGGCCGCGTTGAGCGCCGCGAGCAGCGCGCTCTCGCTGCCGACGCCGCCGTCGGATTCGATCGTGCCCGCCTGGTCGGCGGCCGCGAGGTCCAGGTATTCGTCGTTGACCGCGGTGACCCGCCGGTTGCGGGTGCGGATGTGGCGGCGCCGGGTCACGCCGTCCGGCGTCGCGGTGGTCGCCAGGTAGAACGGGCGGGCCAGCGGCGCGCGCCAGTCCAGCAGCAGGGTGGCGTAGTCGTCCTTCTCGTCCAGGATGCCGAGGCGCCCGATGTAGCGCGGCTCGTCACCGTCGAGGTCGATGCGGCCGAAACACAGGCCGTGCTCGGCCGCGTCGTACTTGGCCAGATCCTCGGAGTAGAGCTGGGTGAACGACTCGCGCTCGCTGCGCGCCTGCGGGGTGCCTCCGGTCTCCAGCAGCACGGTGCGCAGCCGGTTCTTGGCGTACTCGCGCATACCGTCGAGCCGCTCGTAGAGCACCGAGAGGTACGCCTGTTCTTTGTCGATTTCGCGGGGCCGCTCGACCGCACCGTCGGTGACGGCACGGTCGTGGGCGAGGCGGTCGGGCAAACTGGACTCCTTGTCACCGCGAAGGGGCGAACGCGCGCGCCGATCCCGCGCGCACGTCGGAAAACAGAGTTGTCGAGTCTACTGCGAGTTCGGCGCACCTGCCGTAACCGCAGGTGGGGCCACCGAAACCGGCTCAGTGCGCACCGGCTCGAAGTGCTGTACCACCGGGAACGGTTCGTAGAAATGGTGCAGCAGCGCCTTCCAGCGCTCGTACTCCGGCGACCGCCGGAAGCCGTCCACGTGGTCGCTCAGCCGCTCCCACTCCACCAGCAGCAGATAGGTGCCCGGCGCCTCGACGCAGCGCGAGAGCGACAGCGAGCGGAAGCCGGGCATGCTCGCGATGAGCGGCCGCGCCTCGGCGAAGGCGGCTTCGAAGGCGGCGGTCAGTTCCGGCCGGACCGGCAGCAGGGCGTGTTCGACGATCATGCGGTGACTTTCAGGACGCGTGCGTGTTGTTGGTGCGGCCCTTGGCGACACCGGTGTCGCGCTGGCCGGGCGGCTTGGCCTGGTACATGGCGACATCGGCGTCGTGCAGCACGGCCTCGGGAGTGCGGTGGTCGCCGGGGGTGAGTTCGGTGACGCCGACCGAGGCGTCGACCGCGATGCGGTGCCCGCGCGCGATGATCGGCTCGGACATGGTGGAGCGCAGCCGGTTGACGAGCGCGTCCAGGTCGACCCGCCGGGTGCGGCCGGAGAGCAGGACGAGGAACTCGTCGCCGCCGAGCCGCCCGACCAGGTCGTCGGCGCGCAGCGCGCGTTGCAACCGCTGCGCGACGATCTGCAACACCGTGTCGCCGATGGCGTGGCCGAGGGTGTCGTTGATCGCCTTGAACCCGTCCAGGTCGATGAACAGCACCGTCGAGTAGGGCAGGTCCTCGCTGGTGGCCAGCGCGTTGGCCAGCTGCGACAGGATCAGCGAGCGGTTGGCCAGGCCGGTCAGCGAGTCGTGCGTCGCCTGGTACTCCAATTGCCGTCGGCTGGCGCGGAATTCGGTGATGTCGGCGAAGGAGGAGACGGCAGGGGAGTCCGGGTCGCCGGGGTTGAGCAGCCTGCTGCTGCCCGAGAGCCAGCGCCGCTGCCCGTCCCTGCGGTCGACGCCGAAGATGTAGCCGGTGATGGTCTCGCCGGTGGCCAGGGTGCGCGCCATCGGATGCCTGCTGGGCGGCAGCGGCTGGGCGTTGGCGTCGAGCAGCACCATCGGTAGCTCGTCGATGGTGCGCCCGACGAGGTCGCCGTGGCGTTCGTCGCCGCCGAAGATGCGGTGCGCCGCGGGGTTCGCCGACTCGATGCGTCCGCCACGATCGATGACGACCACGCCCTCCTCCAGCTGGGAGACCACGGTGGTGAAGTGCTGCTCGGCGCGGCGCTGGGCGTCCTCGGCGGCGCGCTGCGCGGTCAGATCGTGGATGACCACCTGGTAGGCGAAGTGATCGTGCCAGGGGATGAGCACCGAGACCGTCTCGACCGGCACCGTCTCGCCGTCGGTGCGCAACAACAGCATCTCGGTGGGCACCGAAGCGGTGCCCGTGCTGGTGAGCAGCTCGATGCGTTCCCGCATGGCGGGGATCGAGTCGGGGTGGACGAATCGGGTGAGCGGCAGGCCGACGACCTCGTCGGCGCTACGGGCGGCGAGCAGCCGGACGGTGGCCTGGTTGACGTAGACGACGATGCCGTTCTCGTGCACGCAGATACCGTCCGGCGTGTGCTCGATCAGCGATCGGTAGCGCTGCGCCAGTTGTTCGGCGTCGACGACGCCGCCCGTCGTCTCCTCACCCACTCGCAAACCCCCGATCGTCGACCGACCTATGGCCATTGGAACATGGGATTATTCTGGTGTCGACGCGCGCGAGATCACAGCGTCGACGCACTTGCTTCGATCACGGTTCGAGCACTTCGTCGGGCTCCTACCGGTGATCATTACAGACTCCGGTTCCTTGGGAACAGGGTGGACCGAGGGTTGTCCGGCCCGGGGATCCGGTGAAGGAGCGATGCCATGCCGGGCGCCAATCCGGAGCACAGAGTTCGGTACCGAGATCGTATGTCCATCGCCGGGGTCGGCGCTGTGACCGGATACGGATGGGGTCGCGAGGCCCTGTGGCAGGGGCTGCTCAGCGGTAAATCCGCGGCTCAGCTACAACCCGGGTACGGGCCGGGCCGCGACGAGCACGCCTGGGTCTCGCTGGTGCCCGACGGCGGCGACCACGCGGTGAGCACCAGTCGCTACGGCCGCGCGATGCACGAATCCGCCCGCGAGGCGATCGCCGACGCCCGCGAACGCGGCTGGCGACCGGGGCGCACGGTGGGCCTGCTGCACGCGATCGTGCTGGGCGACGTGGTGAACTGGCGCGACTTCTACCAGGTCGATGAGGGGCATCGCCGCTCCCGCGACTATCTGCGGCTGCTGCCGTCCACCCCGATCTCGGTGCTGATGCAGGAGTTCGGCTTCCACGGTCCGTCGATGAACGTGTCGGCGGCGTGCAGTTCGGCCAACGTCGCGCTGATCACCGCGAAGCTCTGGCTCGACAGCGGCATCGCCGACGACGTGCTCTGCGTGGCCACCGACATGTCGGCGACGCCGGACATGGTGGAGCATTTCGTCCGCCTCGGCGCCGCGATAACCGACGCCGAACCGCTCGAGGCGTGCCGCCCGTTCCAGGAGGGCAGCCGCGGCTTCGGCTTCGCCGAGGCGTCCGTGGCGTTCGTGCTGACCCGCGAGGTCGAGCGGCCCTATGCGACCGTGCTCGGCGGCGGCATGACCAACGACGGCTACCACGTGGTGTCGGTGGAGCCGGAGCACGCGCAGATCATCGACTGCGCGCACCGCGCGCTGGCCCAAGCGGGCGTGGCGGCGGGCGACATCGCGTACTTCAACGCGCACGGCACCGGAACGCGGCAATGCGAAACGGCCGAGCGCGATCTGGTCGCGCGGGTGTTCGGCGATCGCCCGCACGTGTACGGACTCAAACCGCTCACCGGGCACAGTCAGGGCGCCGCGGCGGGTGTGGAAGTGGCCGTCGCGGCCATGGCCTACGAGCGCGGGGTGCTGCCCGCTCCGCCGATCGTGGCCTCGGCGCACCCGCGGCTGCTGGACGGCCCGACGCCGTTCGACGGGGGTCTCACCCTGAAGTCGTCGCTCGGTATGGGCGGGCACAATTCGATGCTGGTGCTCGGTCCACCGGGAATCTGAGATCTGCCCGGCGTCAATCCGCGGGCAGCGGCACCGACCAACGTAGTCGCGTCCCGGGCAGTCCCGCCTCCTCGCCGGACCGGCCTGCCGGACTCACCGTGAAGCTGCCGTCGGACTTCTCGGCCCGCTGCTCCAGATTCCGCAGCCCGCTGCGGATGACGTGATTCGGCACGCCCCAACCGTTGTCGGTGACCACGATCGTCAGATCGTCGGCCACGCTGATCTCCACCGCGATGGTGTCGGCGCCCGAGTGCCGCACCGCGTTGCTCACCGCCTCGCGCACCACCGCCTCGGCGTGGTCGGCGAGTTCGGCCTCCAGCACGGAGAGCGGACCGGTCACCTGGACGGTGGCCTTGAGCGTGGTCTCGGCCGTCTGCTGGCGCACCGCGCGCTCGATGCGCTGTTGCAATCCCGCGCTGTGCCCGTCGCCGCCGTGCAGGTCGAAGATCGACGTGCGGATCTCTTGGACGACCTCCTGCAACTCGTTGATCGAGGTCGACAACCGTTGGCGCACTTCGGGAACCACCGCCTTCGGCAGCGAACCCTGCAAGGTCAGGCCGATCGCGAACAGCCGCTGGATCACGTGATCGTGCAGATCGCGGGCGATGCGGTCGCGGTCGGCGAGGATGTCGAGCTCGCGCATCCGCCGCTGGGTGTCGGCCAGGTGCATGGCCAGCGCGGCCTGGTCGGTGAACGCGGCGGTGAGTTCGACGAGTTCGTCGGCGTAGGGCGCGGATCCGCTGGGACGCACCGCGACCAGCACGCCGAGCGTGGCGTCCGGTGTGCACAGCGGCAGGATCAGCGCGGGCCCCACATCGGCCAGCGGCACACCGAGATCGATGCGGGCCGCGTCGTCGAAGCGCAGCGGCGTGCGCCGGGTGAACGCCTCGCCCAGCGCGGTGCCCTCCGTCGAAGCGAGCCAACCCTCGTGTCCCGTGCCGGGACCCGACCACTGGGTGAGCACGAGTTCGCCGATCTCGCCCGGTGTTCCGTGCTCGTCGAGTCCGGCGAGGAAGCAGCGGTCCGAACCGGTCAGCGTGCGCGCGTGATCCACCACGTGCGCGAGGACACGCTCGGATTCGGTGCCCGCGAGGAATTCGGTGGCGATGTCGCGGGTGGCCTCGATCCAGACCTGCCTGGTGCGGGCCGATTCGTAGAGGCGCGCGTTGTCGACGGCGATGCCCGCCGCGGCGGCCAGCGCCTGCACCAGCACGTCGTCGTCCTCGGTGAACGGTTGTCCGCCCGCCTTTTCGGTGAGGTACAGGCTGCCGAACACCTCGTCGCGGATGCGCACCGGCACGCCGAGGAAGGTGTGCATGGGCGGATGTCCCGGCGGGAACCCCACGGACTCGACATGTTCGGTGAGGTCGTCCAGCCGCAGCGGTTTCGGGCGATTGAACACCACACCGAGCACGCCGTGTCCGGCGGGCAGCCGGCCGATGCGCTGCCGGACCACCTCGTCCATGCCCTCGTCGATGAACTGGACCACCTGCCGGTCGTGCCCGCGCACCGCGAGCGCGCCGTATCGGGCGTCGACCAGGCTGGTCGCGGTGCGGACGATGGCGCGCAGCGTGTCGTCCAGATCGAGGCCGGAGGTGACGGTGAGCATCGCCTCGACGAGACCGTCCATCCGGTCGCGCGAGTCGATGATCAGCTCGACGCGCTCCTTCACTTCGCTGAGCAATTCGCGCAGGCGCAGTTGCGAGAGCGTGTCGCGTACCGAGTACAGGCCGTTACCGCTGTCTTCGGTCATGTCGGTTCCTGTTCGGGTGGGCGCGTGAACAGCGCTTCAGCCAGTGTAATTCGCGGATCGGGGACTTTCGGCCCTGTTCGCGGCGACGTTGCAGAGGTGGGATAGCGGCACTGGGTGAATTGAGAGTAGAGGTGTCCTATGAATTCGTTGCAATCGTTGTACTCCTCGGAACATTGGTCCAGCGCCGCGGATCCGGAACTGGCGGTGACCACCCGCGGCGCCGTGCCGCCCGCCGACGTGACGCGCGCCGTGCGCGCCATCGGAAGGGTGCTGCGCCGCCACCACTTGGACGTGCCCGCGCGCGTGCGCGTCACCGCCCCACCGGATCTGGACGAACCCACGGTGGTGCAGGCCAACGTGCGGCTGCACGACACACCGACCCGGGTGCAGGTCACCGGCCCGCGCGGGTTCGCGGTGACCTTCGCCGTCGAGCGGCTGGACCGTCAGCTCAGCAGGCTGGCCGCCAATCAGTCTCGGGCGTGGCCTGATCCGGCGCGGCCTTCGCTGGCCAAGGTCACCGAGGAGCGGCCGATCATCCGCCGCAAGAACTGCCCGCTGCTCACCGGAACGCCCAGCGAGGCGACCGCGGTGATGGACGCGATGGACTACGAGGCGTACCTGTTCACCGACGCCGAGACCGGTGAGGACGCCATCGTGCACTGGAGGGACCCGTTCGGCGTGCGACTCGTCCGCCAGTGGACCACGATCACCCCGCTCGAGCGGATCCGGCCGCTGAGCGCGAATTCCCTACCGTTGACGGTGCATTCGGAGCCGAGCCCGCTGCTCAGCGAGTCAGAGGCCGCGACCAGGTTGTGCGGAGCGGGCCTGCCGTTCCTGTTCTTCACCGACGTGGAGACCCGCCGCGGTCACCTGCTCTACCGCCGCTACGACGGGAACCTGACGATCGTCGCGCCCGCCGAGAAGGACTGAACCACAGCACCGTCCGAAGGGCAGCGCCGCTCCTCGGACATGGGCTGGATCGCTCACGGCTCACGGCTCACGGCTCACGGCTCACGGCTCACGGCTCACGCAGGCGCGAGGCCAGCACCGCGGCTTGGGTGCGCCGCTCCATACCCAGCTTGGCCAGCAGCCGCGACACGTAGTTCTTGACCGTCTTCTCGGCGAGGAACATCCGCGCCGCGATCTGCCGGTTCGTCAAACCCTCGCCGAGCAACGCGAGCAGCTTGCGCTCCTGTTCGGTAAGTCCGGCCAGCGGTCCGTCGACCGCGACGCTGTCGCGCAGGCGCGCCTTCAACGCCGTCGCCGCCCGGTTGTCCAGCAGCGAGCGGCCCGCGCCCACGGCCTTGATGGCCTCGGCCAGCTCCATGCCCTTGATGTTCTTGACCACGTAACCCGAAGCGCCCGCGAGGATCGCGTCCAGCATGGCGTGCTCGTCGGTGTAGGAGGTGAGGATCAGGCAACGCAGACCGTCGATTTCGGCGAGCAGGTCGCGGCACAGTTCGATGCCGTTGCCGTCGGGCAGCCGCACGTCGAGCACCGCGACGTCGGGCTGGGCCACCCGGATGCCCGCCATGGCCTGCGCGACATCACCCGCCTCGCCGATCACCGCGAGTTCGGGATCGCTCTCCAGCAGATCGGTCAGCCCTCGCCGGACGATCTCGTGATCGTCGACCAGGAACACCTTGATCACCGCGGCCCCTCCTTGCGCATGGATCCCGCCGCGGGGCCGACCCCGAAATCCCGTCCCAGCGAATATCTGGCGAACGGAACAGGTCGAATTGCCCTGGGCGTATTGATGTTCCGAGTATGCTGGATTTCTGGACCGCACGCGTGGAAGTTGTCGAACGATGGCCGATTCAGCGACACCGCGGAACGCCCCGAGCGCTCCGGCCGATCCCCGGCGCAAGGGCGAGTGACGTCATGGACCCGTGGGGCAGCGGACCCGCGCAACACGGGACGGCGGGCGCGGTCACGCTCGTCGAGGGATCCACGTTCTGCCTCAGCGAATCCGGCGGCGGCATCGAGCCGCGCCGGGCGCAGGGCCTGTTCGTCCGCGACACCAGGGTGCTCTCCCGCTGGCGACTCACCGTGGACGACCAAGCGCCGCAACCGTTGAGCGTGCAGTACGCCGATCCCTACAGCGCCACGCTGCTCGCGCGCACCACGCCGCCACCGGGCCGCGCCGACAGCACGGCGCTGGTGATCGTCGGACGGCATGTCGGCGACGGCATGCGCGAAGACATCACCGTGCGCAACCTTTCCGGCGAACCCATCGACTGCGCGATCGCGCTCGAGGTGGACGCCGATTTCGCGGATCTGTTCGAGGTCAAGGAAGGTCGCGTCGGCGCGGGCCCCGAGACCGAGAACCGGGTGGACGACGGCAGTCTCGAGATCGCGGCGCCCGCGCTCGGTATCGCGGTGGCGGTGCGGGCCGCGGACGCGACGTTCGACGGCCGGCGCCTGCGCTGGTCCGTCCGGCTGCCCGCGCGCGGGTCCTGGTCGACGTGCGTCCAGTACCACCCGCTGCTCGGCTCGGTCGAGGTCACGCCGCGGCACATGTGCGGCAGCTCGATCGCGCACAGCGCGCCCGCCCGGCGGCTGCGCGCCTGGTACGAGAACTCGCCGCGGGTGCGGACCGGCGACCCGACGCTGGCCGCCGTGCTGCGACGCGCCGTCGCCGATCTCGGCGCCCTGCGCATCTTCGATCCGGCGAGTCCCGAGCGCGCGGTGGTCGCGGCGGGCGCGCCGTGGTTCATGGCGCTGTTCGGGCGAGACTCGCTGCTCACCTCGTGGATGGTGCTTCCGGTGGATCGCAGGCTGGCGATCGGCACGTTGCAGAGCCTGGCCGGGCTCCAAGGCGTCCGCGAGCACATCGCCACCGAAGAGCAACCCGGCCGCATCCCGCACGAGATCCGCTTCGGCCGGGCCGCGACGAAACTGCTCGGCGGCGACACGGTGTACTACGGAACAGTCGACGCCACACCGCTTTTCGTCATGGTGCTCGGCGAGCTGCACCGCTGGGGGCTCGACGCCGCCACCCGCGACGAACTGCTGCCGCACGCCGACCGCGCCATCGAGTGGATCCAGCGCTACGGCGACGCCGACGGCGACGGGTTCGTCGAATACCGGCGGGAAGCCGAGCACGGCCTGGAGAACCAGGGCTGGAAGGACTCCTGGGACGGGATCAACTTCGCCGACGGCACGCTGCCGGAGCCGCCCATCGCGCTCGCCGAAGTCCAGGGCTACGTCTACGCCGCGTACCTGGCGCGGGCCGAGCTGGCCGCCGACCTCGGCGACCGGGACACCGCCGACCGGCTGCGCGCCGCGGCCGCCCGGCTCAAGGCCGAGTTCAACACGAAGTTCTGGCTGCCCGAGCGCGGCTGGTACGCCGTCGGCCTGGACCGGGACAAACGGCCGATCGACGCGCTGACCTCGAACATCGGCCACTGTCTGTGGACCGGTATCGTGGACGAGGACAAGGCGGCGCTGGTCGCGGACCGGTTGCTCGCCCCCGACATGTTCACCGGCTGGGGCATCCGAACCCTGTCCAGCGACATGGGCGCCTACAACCCCGTCAGTTATCACAACGGCTCCGTGTGGCCGCACGACAACGCGGTCTGCGCGGCCGGGCTGATGCGCTACGGACTCACCGAGCACGCGACCCGGGTGATCGACGCGGTGCTCGACGCCTCGGTCCGGTTCGGCTACCGGCTGCCCGAACTGTTCTGCGGTTTCGACCGCGCCGAGTTCGACGCGCCGGTGCCGTACCCGACCTCCTGCTCGCCGCAGGCCTGGGCGGCGGCCGCGCCGCTGCTGTTCCTGCGCAGCCTGGTCCGGCTGGAGCCGGGCGCGGGCGCGGCGGAGGTGTCGCCCGCGGTGCCCGAGCGGTATCTGCCGCTGCGGATCAGCGGGCTCCGGGTCGGTTCGGAGGTGTTGACCGTCACGGTGGACGCGCACGGATGGCAGGTCATCGGGCGGTCGGAGGGCACGCGACGGGCGGGCTGACGGCCCCCGCGTGCGGTGTCCGGGCAGCTGGGCGGCCGCTCGGACGAAACTTGTCGGTGCCCCGGCCTAGAGTGGCCAACGGGGGTATGTCTGCACGTCAACACACGATCGAGAAGGGACACACCTGGTGGCGGAACGCCTCACCGTGCGCGGAGCCCGGGAGCACAACCTGAAGGGGGTCGACCTCGATCTGCCCCGTGACAGCCTGATCGTGTTCACCGGACTGTCCGGCTCCGGCAAGTCCAGCCTCGCCTTCGACACCATCTTCGCCGAGGGCCAGCGCCGGTACGTGGAATCGCTGTCGGCATACGCCAGGCAGTTCCTCGGGCAGATGGACAAGCCCGACGTCGACTTCATCGAGGGTCTCTCGCCCGCGGTGTCCATCGATCAGAAGTCCACCAACCGCAACCCGCGCTCCACCGTGGGCACCATCACCGAGGTCTACGACTACCTGCGTCTGCTCTACGCGCGCGCGGGCACCCCGCACTGCCCGGTCTGCGGCGAACTGATCGCCAAGCAGACCCCGCAGCAGATCGTCGACCAGGTGCTGGCCATGGAGGAGGGCACCAAGTTCCAGGTGCTCGCGCCGGTGGTGCGGACACGCAAGGGCGAGTTCGTCGACCTGTTCGACCAGCTCAACTCCCAGGGCTATTCCAGGGTGCGGGTCGACGGCGTGGTGTATCCGCTCACCGATCCGCCGAAGCTGAAGAAGCAGGAGAAGCACGACGTCGAGGTCGTGGTGGACCGGCTCACCGTCAAGCCGACCTCCAAGCAGCGCCTGACCGATTCCATCGAGACCGCGCTGCGCCTGGCCGACGGCATCGTGGTGCTGGACTTCGTCGATCGCGACGAGCACGCGCACGACCGGGAGCGCCGCTTCTCCGAGCGCCTCGCCTGCCCCAACGGCCACCCGCTCGACATCGAGGATCTCGAGCCCCGGTCGTTCTCGTTCAACTCGCCCTACGGCGCCTGCCCCGACTGCACCGGCCTCGGCATCCGCAAGGAGGTCGATCCGGATCTGGTGGTCCCCGATCCCGAGCTCAGCCTCGCCCAGGGCGCCATCGCGCCGTGGTCGCGCGGGCAGACCGCGGAGTACTTCACCCGCCTGCTGTCGGGCCTGGCCGAAGCCATCGGCTTCTCCATGGACACCCCGTGGCGGGAGCTGCCGGTCAAGGCGCGCAAGGCCGTGCTAGAGGGCAGCGCCGACCAGGTGCACGTCTCCTACACCAACCGCTACGGGCGCAAGCGCTCCTACTACGCCGACTTCGAGGGCGTCATGCCGTTCCTGCAGCGGCGCATGGAGAACACCGACTCCGAGCAGATGAAGGAGCACTACGAGGGATACATGCGCGATATCCCGTGCCCCGTCTGCAACGGCGCGCGACTGCGCCCGGAGATCCTCGCCGTCACCATCGCGGCGGGCGCGGAACGCAAGTCCATCGCCGATGTCAGCGACCTGTCGATCGGCGATTGCTCGAAGTTCCTGAACTCGCTGACCCTCGGGGAGCGCGAGGCCGCGATCGCCGGGCAGGTGCTCAAGGAGGTGCAGGCGCGCCTGGGCTTCCTGCTCGACGTCGGCCTGGAGTACCTGACGCTGTCCCGTGCCGCCGCGACCCTGTCCGGCGGTGAGGCGCAGCGCATCCGGCTGGCCACCCAGATCGGCTCCGGCCTGGTCGGCGTGCTGTACGTGCTGGACGAGCCGTCCATCGGTCTGCACCAGCGCGACAACCGGCGACTCATCGAAACCCTCACGCGCCTCAAGAATCTGGGCAACACGCTGATCGTCGTCGAGCACGACGAGGACACCATCCGCGCCTCGGACTGGGTCGTCGACATCGGCCCGCTGGCGGGCGAGCACGGCGGCCGGGTGGTGCACAGCGGCCCGTACCAGGAGTTGCTCACCGACCCCGATTCGCTGACCGGCGCGTACCTTTCGGGCCGCGAGCGCATCGAGGTGCCGATGGTGCGCCGCCCGGTGGACAAGAAGCGCAAGCTCACCGTGGTCGGCGCGACCGAGCACAACCTGAAGGGCATCGACGTCTCCTTCCCGCTCGGCGTGCTCACCTCGGTGACCGGCGTCTCGGGCTCGGGCAAGTCGACGCTGGTCAACGACATCCTGGCCACCGTGCTGGCGAACAAGCTCAACGGCGCACGCCAGGTGCCGGGCAGGCACACCAGGGTCAACGGCCTGGATCACCTGGACAAGCTGGTGCAGGTCGATCAGTCCCCGATCGGCCGGACCCCGCGGTCCAACCCGGCCACCTACACCGGCGTGTTCGACAAGATCAGAACGCTGTTCGCGGCGACCACCGAGGCGAAGGTCCGCGGCTACCAGCCGGGCCGGTTCTCGTTCAACGTCAAGGGCGGCCGCTGCGAGGCGTGCTCCGGCGACGGCACGCTGAAGATCGAGATGAACTTCCTGCCGGACGTGTACGTGCCGTGCGAGGTCTGCCACGGCGCGCGCTACAACCGGGAAACCCTCGAGGTGCACTACAAGGGCAAGACCATCGCCGAGGTGCTGGACATGTCCATCGAGGAGGCCGCCGAGTTCTTCGAGCCGGTCACCTCGATCCATCGCTACCTCAAGACCCTGGTCGACGTCGGCCTCGGCTACGTGCGGCTCGGCCAGAGCGCACCGACGCTGTCCGGCGGCGAGGCGCAGCGCGTGAAGCTGGCGGCGGAGTTGCAGAAGCGCTCCACCGGCCGCACGGTCTACATCCTCGACGAGCCGACCACCGGTCTGCACTTCGAGGACATCCGCAAGCTGCTCGCCGTCATCAACGGTCTGGTCGACAAGGGCAACACCGTCATCGTCATCGAGCACAACCTGGACGTCATCAAGACCTCCGACTGGGTGGTCGACATGGGTCCCGAGGGCGGCTCCGGCGGCGGCACCGTGGTGGCCGAGGGCGTCCCCGAAGACGTCGCGACCGTGCCGAACAGTTACACCGGCCAGTTCCTGAAGGAGGTGCTCGCCCAGCCCGCCGCGACGGCACCGGCCAAGCGGGCCCCGGCGAAGAAGGCGGTGAAGAAGGCGCCGGTCAAGGCGGTTCCGGCGGAGCCGACGGCTGCGAAGCCGACGAAGAAGGCTCCGGCCGAGAAGGCGGCGGCCAAGAAGGCGCCGTCGGAGACGGCGGCGGCGAAGCGGCTCGCCAGGAAGGCCGCCGCGCTGCGCTGATTTCAGTGGGCTCAGTCGACTTCCAAAAGCTGAAGCTGAGCCGACCCGGTAACCGATCGAGTGGCCGCGTCCCGAGGACGCGGCCACTCCTCGTTTCGGTGAGTTGGTTGGCCGGGGCAGTGGCCACAGGCGGTGCCCACGCATTGGGTCCCGGAAACTCGGGCAAAAGTGAAACAGCCGTGTGTAAGATCGGCTCACCGTGTCCGGGCGCGTCCCGGACAGTAACGGTGAGTGCACCGTTCCGCGGCGCTCGAGCGCCCGAAAAACGGTGGGAGAGAAAGGAACACGCCCATGGAAGGCGTCGACATCGCCGCGCTCGTCGCGCAGATTCTCACGTTTCTGAGCAGTGGATCGTCCATCAACTACAACCCGGGCGCCTGAGCGCGCCGCACACCGAAAGGAACTCCCATGGACAGCGGAAGCGCCGGTCTGACCAGCCTTTTCCAGGCCCTCGCCAATATGATCGCCACCGGCTCGTCGATCTCGGTCACCCCCGGGCAGTGAGCGCGCCGGGCGGGGCCGGCCGGTCGCGCCGGCCCGCCCCGTCTCGGCCGTGCCGCCCTCAGTTCTTCGCCGACTCCGACGCGGCCGTGGCGATGATCTCCGCCAGTTCCATCGGCTTCGACCACATCGGCCAATGCCCGGTCGGCAGGTCGATGAGCGTCGCGTCGAACCGGGCGATCTCGCTGAACACCGGCGCCTCGCCGCTCGTGCTCAGCTGCCGCACCAGCTCCGCGGTGATGCTGGTGCACACCACGGTCGTCGGCACCGCGAGGCGCGCGGGCGAATCGCTCAGCCGCAGCGGCGCGCCCGCGATGCTCGCCGGTTCCGACACCGCGCGCTCGCGGAAGCGTGCCAGTTGCGCCTCGTCCAGCCCGACGAGGCTGTCACCCTCTTCCGCCAACTGCTCCCAGCTCGGCAGCGGGTACTCCTGCGCCGTGCCGAGCGAATCGTTGAGCACGAACCCGTCCGGCACCGGCGCGCAGTCGACGTACACCGCGTGCTGGAAGCGCTCCGGCGCGACGTCGGTGGCCAGGTAACCCGGCGCGGCGCCGCCCGAATGCGATACCAGCACAGCGGATTCCGCGGGGTCGATGGCCGCGAGGATGGCTCCCGCCTGCTCCTCGATGGTGGCCGCGAGCCGGTCGTCGTCGTCGGGATCGAGTCCGGGCAGCGTCAGCGCCCGCACATCGAAACCGCGCCCGCGCAAGTCCTCGGCCACCTCGTCCCACGCCCACGCGCCGAGCCAGAATCCGGGAACGAGCAAGATCGGTGTCGACATAGTGCCAGCATGCCGCATCGACCCGCGCCCGCGTGGGCGGTCGCGGCGGACGGGGCGGGAAACCGGCTCAGTAGACGGGGCCGGTGTACTTCTCGCCCGGGCCCTTGCCCGGCTCGTCCGGGTGGGCGGAGGCCTCGCGGAACGCCCGCTGCAGGGACTGCAGGCCCTCGCGGATGGGTCCGGCGTGCGGTCCGAGGTATTCGACCGAGGCGGTGACCAGGCCCGCGAGCGCGGTGATGACGCGGCGTGCCTCGTCCAGGTCGCGGCGCGGGCTGCTTTCCGGGTCCGGGTCGGCGAGTCCGAGCTTCTCCGCGGCCGAACTCATCAGCATCACGGCGGCGCGGCTGATCACCTCGACGGCGGGGATGTCGGCCAGGTCGCGCACGGAGGAGTCGAGCTCGTCAGTCATGCCCCTCAGGCTAGCGAGGCCGCCCGGAGCAGTCGGAGCTGGCCGATCTCCGCGACGTTCTTCATCAGCTCGGCGTTCACCCAGGCGGCGAGGTGCGTCACAGTGAGCCCGGCGTCGGCGGGCCACGGATACGCCGCGGGCGCGTCCGGATCCGCGGCGTCCAACGCCGCGGACCATGCGGCGCGGAGTTCGTCGAGCCGCGCCCGCACCGCGTCGCCCGCCCAGTACACCTGCTCGCGCGGCGGCGGGGTGCGGCCCTCGAGGTGGGCAAGCGCGGTGCTCCACCACCAGTCGATGTGCCAGGTGAGCCAGGCGATGGTGGGCACGGGGATCGGGTCGGGTTCGGTATCGGCCCAGTCCGGTCGCCAATTGCCGTCCGTGCCCTGGTGTACGGTCCAGACGAGCGGGCCGGGCTCCCACCGCAAGTCTTCGGGTGCGAGGGCGTCGAAGTGGTAGCTCGCCAGCGACCAAGTCAGGTCGAATTGCCAGCGCAGCGAGTCGGTGGAGGAGACGGGCACCGGGGGAGCGTGGCACCGCCGCGGCGCGCCGCGCAACGCGTTTTCGAGCCGATTCGGCGATAGCGGACGGCAATGCTAGACTTTCCGCTGACGACCGCCCCGAACCGTGTTGCCACGTGCGCACGACCCGGGGCTGATAAGTGGAGCCCGACTCCCACCGTTGCCGACGAGCGATCGTACTGGTCAAACGGTCCGGTCACCCGCCCGATGTGGTGGGTTTCTTGCGTGGCGAGCCTTCTCGCGCGCAAGAGTCGATGCTTGTCATCGGCGATCGGTCGACTCGGGCCCCGTCGCGGAGAAATACCGCACCGGGGCCTTTGTGTTGAACAAGGGGTTGCAGTTATTGCCTGCGGTCGTCAGACGACACCGCTTGACCTAGGAGGCCCCATCAGCACTGAGACCCGCATCAACGATCGCATCCGAGTTCCCGAGGTTCGACTCATCGGACCTGGCGGCGAGCAGGTTGGGATCGTGCGTGTTGAAGATGCGCTACGCGTCGCCCTCGAGGCCGACCTCGACCTGGTCGAGGTGGCTCCGGATGCCCGTCCGCCGGTTTGCAAGATCATGGACTACGGCAAGTTCAAGTACGAGACGGCGCAGAAGGCGCGCGAGTCTCGGAAGAACCAGCAGCAGACCGTGATCAAGGAGCAGAAGCTCCGGCCCAAGATCGACGACCATGACTACGAGACCAAGAAGCGCAATGTCGTTCGCTTCCTCGAAGCCGGGTCCAAGGTCAAAGTGACGATCATGTTCCGGGGTCGCGAGCAGTCCCGGCCCGAACTCGGGTTCCGGCTGCTGCAGCGGTTGGCCTCCGACGTCGCGGACCTGGGTTTCGTGGAGACCTCGGCCAAGCAGGACGGCCGGAACATGACCATGGTCCTCGCACCCCACAAGGGAGCGAAGACCCGCGTGAAGGCGCAGCAGGAATCGGCCGGACGGCCTGCCGCGAGCGCCGCGCCCGCCGGTGAGACCCCGGCCGCGGAGCAGGCCGAGTAGGCCACGCCCGCAGTTATACGAACAGACACCGGCGGTCGGCGACGACCGCCGGGACGACCAGATAGAGGAATCCATGCCGAAGATGAAGAGCCACAGCGGCGCCTCGAAGCGATTCAAGGTGTCCGGTAAAGGCAAGCTGCTGCGCCAGCAGGCGAACCGTCGCCACCTGTTCGAGCACAAGCCCACCCGCCGGACTCGTCGTCTGGACGGCACGGAGGTCGTCGCGGCTGCCGACGTCCGTCGCGTGAAGAAGCTGCTGGGTATCTGATCCCCTGAGGCAGCACCGCGACCGGAGATTCCGGACGCCACCTTCGACCAACCTCCCGGGCGCCGCACGCGCCCCCTATTCGATCAAGGACTGACCAGTGGCACGCGTCAAGAGGGCCGTCAACGCTCAGAAGAAGCGCCGTTCCATCCTCGAGGCCTCCAAGGGCTACCGGGGCCAGCGCTCGCGGCTTTACCGCAAGGCCAAGGAACAGCAGCTGCACTCGCTCACCTACGCCTACCGGGACCGCCGGGCGCGCAAGGGTGACTTCCGCAAGCTGTGGATCGCCCGCATCAACGCCGCGGCGCGCATCAATGACATCACCTACAACCGGTTCATCCAGGGCCTGAAGGCCGCCGGTGTCGAGGTGGACCGCAAGATCCTGGCCGAGCTCGCCGTCTCCGACGCCGAGGCCTTCGCCGGTCTGGTCGCTGTCGCCAAGGCCGCCCTCCCGCAGGACGTCAACGCCCCGGCCGCCTGATCCGGCCGACCCTGTTGACCAAGGGACACCTTTCGGAACGACCCGCGGACGCGCTCTCCGAGCGCAATCCGCGGGTCGTTTCGGCTGTCAAGCTGCACCGCGCGCCGCAGCGCCGCAAGACCGGGCAGTTCCTCGCCGAGGGTGCGAACTCGGTCACCGCGGCTCTGGAGACCGGCCGGGTGCGCGAGCTGTTCTATTCGGCGACGGCGGCGGAACGCGACCACGCGCTGATCGCGGACGCGGTCGCCGCCGGGGTGCGGGCGACGCTCGTGAGCGAGCGCGCGGCCGAGCATCTGGGGGAGACCGTGACAGCGCCCGGCCTGGTCGCCGTGTGCGATCTGGTCGACGTCGCGCTCGACGAGGTGCTCGCGGCCGAGCCACGCATGCTGGCGGTGCCGGTCGAGATCGCCGAGCCGGGCAACGCGGGCACGCTCATCCGGGTGGTGGATTCGGTCGGCGCCGACGCGGTCGTGCTGGCCGGTGACACCGTCGATCCGCACAACGGCAAGTGCGTGCGCGCCAGCGCGGGAAGTCTGTTCCACGTCCCGATCGCCCGGCACCGCGACGTCGGCGAAACGCTGGACGCGCTGACCGCCGCCGGGATCACCATTCTGGCCACCGCCGCCGACGGCGAGGTCGATCTCGACGACGCCGACGACCTGTTCACCGGCCGTGTCGCCTGGCTGTTCGGCAACGAGGCGCACGGCCTCGAGCCCGCCGTCGCCGCCCGCGCCGACCACCGTATCCGCATCCCAATCCGCGGCCGCGCCGAGAGCCTCAACCTCGCGACCGCCGCCGCCATCTGCCTGTACGCGAATTCGCGGGTCCGCTACCGGTAGCGGACGCTCCTTGGCGAAGAACAGCGAGCCGCGAGACGCGGCGGCTCGTTCGTGGTCGCCGACGCGGCCGTCGGTTGGCCGGTTCTCGTGTGCGACACGCCGAGGCGTTCTAGGGTTCGATCATGAGCGCCGGGGACGAACTGCTGCGCCGGATCGAGGGCGATCCCGAACTGGCCGGGCTGCTGGCCTGGCCGAGTGATTTCGACATCACGCGCCGCGAGCCGGTCGAGGACCTGCGTCTGCCGAACGGAACGCCGCTCACGCCGATCGCCGGTGACGGTTCGGGCGGCACGTTCTTCCTGTGCGGCGCGCCGGGCACGGAGCGCCCGGTGCTGTACGCCGACTCCGAGGGCGGCGCGGTCCTGCTCGCCGCCGATCTGGTCGAGGCGGTCACCTTGATCGCTACCTACCCATACTGGCGCGATCTCGGCGCGGGCCGTCCGGTCGCCGAGCTGGAGGAGGAGTTCGCCGTCGACCGGCCGGAGTTCCTCGAGGTGCGCGCGGAACTGCTCGACCGGCTCGGCATCGCCGCGCCCGGCGTGGAGGAGGCGGTCGCCAAGATGCGGGCCAGTGCCGCGCGGACGGTCCCGGATTTCCTGCCGGTCGCTCCCGATCTGGACGGCGAGGCGGTGTACGAACCGCTCTGGTGACGAGTCGGATGGAAGGTCCGAGCGGGCCATGCCGAGCCGCCGGGGTGAGCACGCCGCCGATGCGACCGCTCGCGCCGGGCGAGGCGGATACCTGCGCGGATGCCCGGTTTCATGGACTCGATCGGTGGCTCTGGCACAGTCGCCGGGCCGGTAGCGGGTAATCCGCGTGATTCGGACATAGCCGATCCAATAGGATTCCACCAGCAGCAATGTGGGTAGGCAATAAGCCGGACCCGCGAACCGATCCCCAGGGGAGAGACGAACGATCGTGGCCGACGACAACACGGGAGTCGAGCAGAACGCCGAGGGGCAAGTCACCGCGCTGACCGAGGAGGCGCTGGCCGCGGCGGCGGCCGAGGCCGAGAAGGCGTTCGCGGCGGCCGCCGATCTGGACGCTCTCGCGGTGGCCAAGACCGAGCATCTCGGCGGCAAGGCGCCGCTAGCCCTCGCGCAGCGCGCGCTCGGCGGCCTGCCGAAGTCGGAGAAGGCCGACGCGGGCAAGCGGGTGAACGTGGCGCGGGCGCGGGTCTCCGAGGCGTTCGAGTCGCGCCGCGCGGTGCTGCTCGCCGAGCGCGACGCGGCCGTGCTGGTGGCCGAGACCATCGACGTCACCCTGCCCGCCCGCCGTCTCCCGGACGGCGCGCGCCATCCGATCACGGTCATCTCCGAGCAGATCGCCGACGTGTTCGTCGCGATGGGCTGGGAGGTCGCCGAGGGTCCCGAGGTGGAGACCGAGCACTTCAACTTCGACGCGCTCAACTTCCTGCCCGACCACCCGGCCCGCACCATGCAGGACACCTTCCACATCGCGCCGGAGGGCTCGCGCCAGGTGTTGCGCACCCACACCTCGCCGGTGCAGGTGCGTTCGATGCTCGAGCGCGACCTGCCGATCTACGTGGTGTGCCCGGGCCGCACCTTCCGCACCGACGAGCTGGACGCCACCCACACGCCGGTGTTCTCCCAGGTCGAAGGCCTCGCGGTGGACAAGGGCCTGACCATGGCGCACCTGCGCGGCACCTTGGACGCGTTCGCCCGTGCCCTGTTCGGCCCGGAGACGCGCACCCGCATGCGCCCGAACTACTTCCCGTTCACCGAGCCCTCCGCCGAGGTGGACGTCTGGTTCCCGGACAAGAAGGGCGGCGCCGGCTGGGTCGAGTGGGGCGGCTGCGGCATGGTGAACCCGAAGGTGCTGATCGCCAGCGGCATCGATCCCGACGTGTACAGCGGGTTCGCGTTCGGCATGGGCCTGGAGCGCACCCTGCAGTTCCGCAACGGCATCCCGGACATGCGCGACATCGTCGAGGGCGACGTGCGGTTCACCCTGCCCTTCGGCATCCGGTCCTGAACCGGCCCGATTCCCGAACTCCCTTCGATCGAGAGAGCGAAACCTCAAGTGCGAGTAGCGCAGTCCTGGCTGACCGAGATCATCCAGCGCACCACGCCCGAGTGGTCGGTGACGCCGGAGGAACTGGATGCCGGGTTCGTCCGCGTGGGTCTGGAAGTCGAAGAGGTCGACAAGCTCCAGCGGGTGACCGGTGACATCGACAAGCCGCTGGTCGTCGGCCGCGTCGCCGAGATCACCGAGCTGACCGAGTTCAAGAAGCCGATCCGCTTCTGCAAGGTCGACGTCGGCAACCCGGAGTTGCAGGAGATCGTCTGCGGTGCACGGAATTTCGCCGTCGGCGATCTCGTCGTGGTCGTGCTGCCCGGCGGTGAGCTGCCCGGCGGCTTCAAGATCTCCTCGCGCAAGACCTACGGCCACGTCTCCAACGGCATGATCTGCTCGGTCGCCGAGCTCGGCATCGGCAAGGACCACTCCGGCATCCTGGTGCTGGAGCCGGGCACCGCCGAGCCGGGCGCGGACGCCAACGAGCTGCTCGGCCTGAACGACACCGTCATCGAGCTGAACATCACCCCCGACCGCGGCTACTGCTTCTCGGTGCGCGGCCTGGCTCGCGAGCTGGCCTGCGGCTTCGATCTCGAATACGCCGACCCGGCGGTGCGCGCCCTGCCCGACGACGAGGCCGACGCCTGGCCGGTGAAGCTGGAGCCGTCCTCGAAGTGCACCCGCTTCGCGGTGCGCCGGGTCACCGGCATCGACCCGAACGCGGTCAGCCCGTGGTGGCTGCAGCGGCGGCTGCTGCTGTCGGGCGTGCGCCCGATCTCCCCGGCGGTCGACGTGACCAACTACGTCATGCTCGAGCTGGGTCAGCCGCTGCACGCGTTCGACGCCGACAAGCTCACCGGTGGCCTGGTGGTGCGCACCGCGCACAAGGGCGAGACGCTGCGCACCCTCGACGAGGTGGAGCGCGTGCTCGACGCCGAGGACGTGGTGATCGCCGACGAGTCCGGTGTGGTCTCGTTGGCGGGCGTGATGGGTGGCGCGAGCACCGAGGTCGGTCCGCAGACCACCGACGTGGTGCTCGAAGCGGCCACCTGGAACCCGCTGCTCGTCTACCGCACCGCGCGCAGGCACAAGCTGGTGTCCGAGGCGGGCAAGCGCTACGAGCGCGTGGTCGATCCCGAGATCAACGTCGCCGCGCTGGACCGGGCCGCCGTCCTGCTCGCCGAGATCGCGGGCGGCACAATCGAGCCTGCGCTCACCGATGTGCGGGTGCCGACGCCGCCCGCGGAGCCGATCCGCATCGACATCGACCTGGCCGACCGCGTCGCGGGCGTCACCTACCCGACCGGCACGTCCGCGCGCCGCCTCGCCCAGATCGGCTGCACCGTCGAGGTGTCGGTGAACGAGGAGACCGGGCACGGTCAGCTGGTGGTCACCCCGCCGAGCTGGCGGCCCGACCTGACCCAGCCCGCCGACCTGGTGGAGGAGGTGCTCCGGCTCGAGGGTCTGGAGAAGATCCCGTCGGTGCTGCCGACCGCACCGGCCGGGCGCGGGCTCACCGCCGCGCAGCGCCGTCGCCGCGCGGTCAGCCGGGCGCTGGCCTTCGCCGGGGGCGTCGAGGTGCCGCCGCCGGTGTTCCTGCCCTCGGGCGTGTTCGACACCTGGGGTCTGGACGCCGACGAGCCGCGCCGCACCACCACCAGGGTGCTCAATCCGCTCGACGTGGAGCGCGCCGAACTGGCCACCACGCTGCTGCCCGGTCTGTTCGAGGTGGCCGCGCGCAACATCTCTCGCGGCGCGCGCGACCTGACGATCTACGGCATCGCCCAGGTGGTGCTGCCGGGTCCGAACACCAGGCCCGTCGAGGCGCTCGCGGTGGATCGTCGTCCGACCGACGAGCAGATCGCCGAGCTGGTCGAATCGCTGCCCGCCCAGCCCGTGCACGTCGGCGCCGTGCTGACCGGCCGCCGCGAACCGCGCGGACCGTGGGGTCCCGGACGGCAGGCCGAGGCCGCCGACGCGTTCGCCTTGGCCGACGCCATCGCGGACGCCGCGGGCGTGACCATCGAGCGTCGCGCGGGCGCGTACCTGCCGTGGCATCCCGGCCGCTGCGCCGAGCTGGTGGTGGACGGCGAGGTCGTCGGTCACGCCGGTGAGCTGCATCCGGCCGTGCTCGAGCGTTCCGGGCTGCCGCCGCGGACCTGCGCGCTCGAGCTGAATCTGGACGCGCTGCCGTTGCGCGAGTCCCGTCCGGTTCCGGTGGTGTCGCCGTTCCCGGCCGTGCTGCAGGACGTGTCGGTCAGCGTCGAGAAGTCGGTGCCCGCGGGCTCTGTCGAGGCCGCGCTGCGCACCGGCGGCGGCGAGCTGCTCGAGGACATCGCCCTGTTCGACGTGTACGAGGGCGCGCAGGCGGGCGAGGGTCGCAAGTCCCTCACCTACGCCCTGCGTTTCCGTGCCGCGGATCGCACGCTGACCGAGGACGAGGCGAGCGCCGCCCGCGACGCCGCGGTCGCGTCGGCCGCCGAGGCGGTGGGCGCGGTCCTGCGCGGTTAGGCGTACCTCCGCCTTCGCTCCGGCCGTGCGCGGGCTGTGGGCGGACTTCGTCCGGCTGCGCCTATTCGGCACGGTCCATTGGCGAGACCCGTACGGCCGCAATGCCGTACGGGTCTCGTTCGTTCACTGCCCGTATTTCTCGATGCGCGCCGTACCAGCTGATCGCTGACCTCGTCGGCGGGCCGTTCCGGTCGGATTCCGCCGCGGCTGTTCGGGGTTCGTCTCGCGGCGGACCGCTGGACGTTCAGGAGTAGCGTGGCGGTTGGCAGCTTTCCCCCGACGACCGGGAGGTCCGATGACCGTACGAGCGGTATGGCGCGAGACTGTGCTCGCCGAGAGCGACGACACCGTGGTGGTGGAGGGCAATCACTATTTCCCCGCGGACGCCGTGCGCCGCGAATACTTCGAGCCCAGCGAGCACCACACGATCTGCCCGTGGAAGGGCACCGCGTCCTACTACACGGTGACCGTCGACGGCGAGCGCAACCCCGACGCCGCCTGGTACTACCCGACCCCCAAGCCGGACGCCGAGATGGTGCGCGACCGGGTCGCGTTCTGGCGCGGCGTCGACGTGGTCGTCGACTGAACCCGGCCGCCGAGTCGGTGCGAGGTCGCTGTCGCCGGATGATCGATGGGCCGCCCGGGTCGGCGCGAGGTCGCCGAATGACAGATGCGGCCGCCGGGGTCGGCGCGAGGTCGCTGTCGCCGGATACTGATGCGGCCGCCGGGGTGGGCGGGAGGTCGCTGTCGCCGGATACTGATGCGGCCGCCTGGACGGTCGCGTCGCCGTCGGGGCGGGTCGGGCCGACTCACCCGGGCCGGGCGGGGTAAGAACGTCCACATGCGACACCCCGCGGCTCGGATCCTCAACGCGCTGACCTACCTGCCGGAGCGGCAGATCCTGCAGACGCCCGCCGCGGTCGGCCTCGACTACACCGATCTCTCCCCGCGCACCGACGACGGCGAGACCCTGCACGCCTGGTGGCTGCCCGCGCCGCGCTCGATCGGGCACGTCCTCTTCGCGCACGGCAACGCGGGCAACCTCGGCGACCGGGTCGCGATCTTCGCGCTGCTGGTCGCCGCGGGCTTCGACGTGCTCGCCTTCGACTACCGCGGCTACGGCCGCAGCACCGGACGACCCAGCGAACACGGCACCTACCTCGACGCGCGTGCGGCGCGCACCGCGTTGCTCGCCCGGCCGGAGGTGGACCCGAATCGGGTGCTGTACCTGGGCAAGTCGCTGGGCGGCGGCGTGCTGCTCGAGCTGGCCGAGGCGCACCCGCCCGCCGGGTTGGTGCTGATGTCGACCTTCACCGGCATCCGCGACGCGGCCGGGTCGATCTACCCGTTCCTGCCGCGCCCGCTGATCCCCGACGCATACCCGAACCTGCGGCGGATCGCCGGCCTCACCGCGCCGGTGCTGATCATGCACGGCGACCGCGACGAACTGCTGCCGCTGCGCAATGCCGAACGGTTGTACGCCGCCGCGCGCGAACCGAAGCGGCTCGTGGTGGTGCCGGGCGGCGGGCACAACGATCTCATCGCGCTGCTCGGCGCCGAATGGCCCGCCACCTTGCGGGCCTGGGCGACGGAGGTGCTCGCCGAATAGAACCGAGTGAGCGGTCTGTTCCGGTGCGTAGCCTGGCGTTATGAGTGATACGAGAGAAATACTCGCGCGGCTCGCCGCGCTGCCGGACGCGGAACTGGCGGCGACGTTGCGCGCCGCGGTGGAGGGGCGCTCGACGTTCTGGGCCGTCCGCGCGGCGCTGGACGAGCTGATCGGAGCGACTGATGCCGTTTCCGGGCCAGATGTGAGTCCTGACACCTCCAGAGCTTCCGTCTATGACGGCGTCGCGGAAGCGTCGGCATCCGGGCAGGTCGGAGGCGGTTTCCCGGTACCGGCGGTACCGGTTCAACCGACCGGTATCACCACACCGCCCGAGACCGGCGGATATTCGCCATCCGGGGTGCCTACTTTCGAGTCGGTTCGCGATAAGGTCGAGCAGCGCTTCGGCACTGCGCAGGGGATGGGTGAGCTCGACCGGCAGACCCCGGCGGGCCGCAGCGCCGACGAACGCTTCGCCGCGCGCGAGAAGGCCGCGCGGGAACGTCTGGACCAGATACGGAAATCGCTGCGCGGCAACGACGCGGGCTGACCCGCGCTGGTCCGACCGTGCCGGACCGAGAACGAATGGGTGGAATTTCGATGAGCGAGCCGCGTGAGATCGCCGAACGGCTGCTGGATGCCCAGGTGGATTTCCTGCTTGCCGAGGTGACCGGCGACCGTTTCGCCGAGGTCGTCGCCCGCGATGTCGAGGCGGTGCTGGGCGTCGCCGACACGCTCCTGTTCCGTGAAGTCGTGGAGCTCGACCAAGCGAAGCAGACGGTCGCGACGGTCGTCGATCTGATCGGCGGCAGTCCCGTGCTGGCCGACATGGTCGGGGTGTTCGCGGACTCGATCTACGACAACATCGCCGCCAATCACGACTACACCCTCGGCGAGGTGGTCGAGCGGGAACCGGTGGAGGCGCTGCTGGAGAAGATTCTCGGCATGCATCAAGCCCAGGAGCGGATCCTGGACCGGCTCACCGAGAGCCCGCTGGTCGCCACCGTGGCCTCGAAGTTCGTCGACAAGCTGATCAACGACTTCATGCAGGCCAACCGGGAGCGCGCCGAGAAGATCCCCGGCGTCTCCTCGCTGATGTCGCTGGGTCAGTCGGCCGCCAACCGCGCCAAGAAGGCCGCCGACGGCACCTTCGTCGGTGACCTGGCGGGCAAGGGCGCGATGTTCGCGCTGAAGCGCACCAACAACGCCATCCGCGAGATGCTGCGCGACGCGCCCGTGCACTCGGCCGCCATGGAGTTCTGGGACCTGCACGCCGACGAGCCGGTCAGCGGCCTGCGTGAGTACCTGACCCAGAAGGATCTCAACGAAATCGTGCTGCTCTGCTACGAGATCGCCGTGACCACCCGCGAGAAGGAGTACTTCGGCCTGCTCGTCGAGGAGTGCGTCGAGGTGTTCTACGCCAAGTACG
This sequence comes from Nocardia bhagyanarayanae, assembly GCF_006716565.1. Taxonomy (NCBI): domain Bacteria; kingdom Bacillati; phylum Actinomycetota; class Actinomycetes; order Mycobacteriales; family Nocardiaceae; genus Nocardia; species Nocardia bhagyanarayanae. The sequence continues at coordinate 995,598 of NZ_VFPG01000002.1, forward strand.
GCGACTACACCCTCGCGGCCATGCTGCCGGAACTGGGCCTTTCCGGCGACGACATCGCCACCGAGATCCTGCGCTACGGTCCCGCGGTGATCGAGGGCGCGAAGCGAAACGGCCTGCTGGCCAAGCTGATCCGCGAGCGGCTCGAGCCGTTCTACACCTCGGACGCGGTGCTGGGGATTCTCGCCGACGCGCGCGGCTGAGGACTCGGCCGGCGTTTCCGAGCCGCTGAAGCGGTGTTCGGCAGTGGCGGTGCGGTTTTCGATCATGCCGACGCGGTTTCGAAGGTGCCGTCGCGGGTATTCGAAGGCGAGGGCTCGGTATTCGACGTCGTCGGTACGGTTCTCGAAGCCGCTGATTGTGGTGCGCTTCACCCGCAACGCGGTCACCGTCGCGTGCGGCCCGGTGTGAGCGGATCGAAACCGCGAAAATACTGGATTACCAGCGTGTTTAGAATGGCTGCTCGCGTCCGATTTGCCTGATTTTCGCGTTGACACCGCCTGCGGCCTGTGACAGCTTGCTCCTGATTCCGCGCGTTCGATCTCGAACTGTCGCGGTCGCAGTTCGCGAGGAGCGGGGTGGTGCGTGTGCGTTCGAGGCCGCAGGCAAGCGGCGCGGTGACGGCTTCGGCCGCCACTCCGGAACCGGTCGGTGTCGGAAGAATAGTTCGGCCACGCACCATTCGGGGCCGATTGGCGAGAATCCTGGCCGTCTCACTGACCCTGGTGCTCGCGCTGCTCGGCATAACCCTCGCCAGGGAGGTCCGGTCGTACCAGCGCAGCGGCGACACGGTGGCCGCCGTCTCGCTCACCCTGGTGGTGCAGGATCTGCTGCACGAGGCGCAGCGCGAGCGCGGTCTGAGCAACGGCCTGCTCGGCGGCGACGTCCGGTTGCGGCAGGCCGTCGCGGACCAGCGCGCGGCGACCGACCGCGCGCTGCGCGCGCTCGAAGCCGAATTATCGGGCGCGCCAGCGGGTTCGGGTGAGATACGGGCCGCGATCGGCCAGCTCGCCGGGTTGCCCGCGGTCCGCGCCCAAGTCGACGCGGGCCGTATCGGCCGGGCGGCCGCGTTCCAGTTCTACACCGACGCCATCGACGCGCTGAACCGTCCGCGACTCGGCCTCGACCAGGCCCGTGACGCCGAGGTACGGCACGGTCTGCTCGCGCTGTACTCGCTCGGCGAGGCGAAGGAGCAGACGGCGCGCGAGCGCGGCTTCCTCAACGGGGTGTTCGCCGCCGACGGTTTCGAGGCCGGCGAGTACGTCCAGTTCCTCGACATCCGGGCCGCCAAGTCGGCAGGTCTCGCCGCGTTCGCGCGCGACGCCACCGTCGCGCAGCGGGATCTGCTCGACACCGCGATGCGGGGCGAGGACGCGACGCGGGCAGCCGAATCCGAGCGCGTCGCCATCGATTCCAGTGCGGGCCCGCTGGTCCGTCCGGTGGATCCGAGCGGCTGGTGGGCGCAGATGACGGCCGTCATCGATGAGCAGCGCGCCGTGCAGCAAGCGGTCGGCGACGCGGTGCGCCAGCGCGCGAACGACCTGCGTCAGGGAGCAGCGCTGACCTTGGCCGGGTTCCTGATCGCTGCGCTGCTCGCGATCGCGATCGAGATCGCCTTGGTGGTGGCGGGCGTGCGCGCCATCGTCCGTCCGCTGGCCGCGCTCGCCGCCGAGGCCGACGACGTGGCGGGGCGGCGGCTGCCCGAGGTGGTCGCCGCATGGCACGCCGGCGGGGATACCCAGCCGCCGCGTCCGCAGCCGGTACGGACGCCGCCTGGCGCCGCGGCCGAGATCGCCGCCGTCGCAGCCGCTTTGGACCGGGTGCAGGCCACGGCCTACGACCTCTCCTCGGAACAGGCGCTGCTACGCCGCAACAGCACGGAGTCGATGGCGAACCTGGCCCGCCGCAACCAGAATCTGGTGCGCCGTCAGCTCGGGTTGATCAGCGAATTCGAGCGCGAGGAACTGGATCCGAAGGCGCTGTCGAATCTGTTCGAACTCGATCATCTCGCCACCCGGATGCGCCGCAACGCGGAGAGTCTGCTGGTGCTGGTCGGCGAGGGCAGCCCGCGGCGCTGGGCCGAACCGATCGCGCTCACCGATGTGATCCGCGCGGGCCTGTCCGAGGTCGACGACTACCGCCGGGTCGTGCTGCGCCGCATCGACGACGTCTCCATCACGGGCGCGATCGTCAGTGAGCTGGCGCACATGCTCGCCGAGCTGATCGAGAACGGACTCGCCTTCTCCCCACCGGATCTGGAGGTCGAGATCTACGGCAGGAAGCTGCCCGGCGGCTACCTGCTCGCGGTCGTCGACCACGGCGTCGGCCTGCCCCCCGACCAGCTGGCCGAGGCGAATGCCCGCCTGCGCGGCGACCGCGACTTCCTGGTCGCCCCGACGCGCTACCTCGGGCACTACGTGGTGGGCAGGCTGGCCCGAAGGCTCGGCATCGACGTCGAACTGACGGTCGCTCCCGTCAGCGGCATCGTGGCCCGGCTGCTGTTGCCCACGGAACTTCTCGGCGGACAGCGGAATCAGCACGCGATGCCGGACGGCGGCAGCCCGGAACGGGATGCGGTCGGCTCCACTGTCGAACCCGACGGCACCACTGGTGGATTCGGTTCAGCCGACGAGCGCGCGGCATCGGGTGTTCAGCCGCCTTCCGGCCCGCGACAGTCCGCGTCCGGCTCACTCACCGAGTCGTCGCGTACGACACTGGAATTCCGCGCGCACGGCGTCGGCGGGACCGACGACGGACGCCGAGCTGTGACGCCCGCATCGCACACACCGACGCCCGCATCGCACACACAGTTGCCGCCGATCGAAACTATCGGCGCGGCAGACGAATTCCGCTCGGGTCGGGCACTGTCCGCCGGGTCGCACGCACGGCTCGATGCGGCCGTGGGACGTGGGCCGGGGTCGAGCGGCGATCACCATGCCCGCGGCACGTCCCCTAGGAACGGCCGCGAATCCGGTACTGCGGCCAGGCCCGCGCACGTCGGCGAGTCCCCGTGGTTCCACGCCGCACCCGGCGACGCGCTGCCCGCGGTGCAGCGCACCCGCAATGGACTCGTCAAGCGCACCAAGCGCACTCGCTCCGCCGAAGCTGTCCCGGCGCAGCGTCCCTCCGCGCCCCGCCCGCCCGCCGCACCAGCTGTCGAGCGATCGCCGGAAGAGGTGCGCGGCATGTTGTCGGCGTTCCGCACCGGACATCAATGCGCCGTTCCCGCCGCGAACCCGGCCGACAACACCACGCGCACAGCAAATCTGGCCCAGAGCACCGTAGAGCAATGACCACCGTAAAGGGGAGCCCGTGACCACACACCTGCAACCGACCGCCGACCCGCACACTTTCAACTGGCTGCTCGGCAATTTCGTCCGCAACACCGACGGTGTCCGCGACACTGTCGCGGTCTCCTCCGACGGCCTGCTCATCGCGATGTCGGAGGGACTCGACCGCACCGGGGCGGACCGGCTGGCCGCCATGGTGTCGGGTCTGGCCAGCCTGGCCAAGAGCGCCTCGCGCAGTTACGAATTCGACGGCCTGAAATTGATCATGATCGAGATGAAGCGCGGTTTTCTGCTGGTCTCCGCGCTCGGCGACGGCAGCTGCCTCGGCGTGATCGCCGAGGGCGGCTGCGACGTCGGACTGGTCGGCTACGAGATGGCGGTGCTCGCCGAACGCGCGGGCGCGCTGCTCGATCCGGCGTTGATCTCCCAGCTGCGAGAGACGTTGCGCAGATGAGAGATCCAGACCGGCCGCGGCTGCCGGACCCGCGGATGATCCCGGTGACCCAGTCCTTCGGGTGGTTCGATCCGAACCGTCCCGCACCGACCCGTCCGGCCGAACCGACCTCCGACGCGGACGCTTTCGTGCGTCCGTTCGTCGTCACCGCGGGGCGCACCACCCCGTTGCTGGACGGTTTGCGTATCGAAACCCTGGTGCAGGCGCCGCCCGCCGCGCTCTCGGCCCCGCTGCGCTTCGAACAGCGCACCGTGGTGGTGCTGTGTCAGCATCCGCATTCCATCGCCGAGATCGGCACCGCGCTGCGGGTGCCGGTGGGCGTCGCGAAGGTGATCGTCAGCGATCTCGTCACCGCAGGCCAGGTCACCGTCCGCGACGCCCCGGAACTCTCCACCGCAGCCATCGAGAGGATCAGGGATCTTGTACGGGCACTCTGACTTGCGGGTTCCGCCCGCCCAACCGGCCATGCCCTCGTCGGTGAAGATCGTCGTCAGCGGCGGTTTCGGCGTCGGGAAGACCACGTTCATCGGGGCCATCTCCGAGATCGAGCCGTTGGTCACCGAGGCCGCCATGACCGAGGTGGCGGTCGGCGTCGACGATCCCGGCCACCACGCGGACAAGACGCAGACCACCGTGGCGCTCGATTTCGGCCGCATCACGCTGGACAGCTCGCTCATCCTGTACCTGTTCGGCACGCCGGGCCAGGACCGGTTCGTCTTCCTCTGGGACGACCTGGTGGACGGCGCTCTCGGCGCGGTGATCGTGGTGGACACCGATCGCGTCGAGGACTGCTATCCGGTGCTGGACTACTTCGAGGAGCACCACACCCCGTTCGTCGTCGTGGTGAACCGTTTCGAGCACGGCCCGCGCTTCGAGCTCGACGAGGTGCGCGAGGCGCTGGGGCTCGACGACTGGATTCCGATCCTGGAATGCGATGCGCGCCAGCGTGATTCGGTCAAGGAGGTGCTCGTCGGACTGCTGGAGCAGGTGCTGTTGCACCGCCTGTCGGCGCCGCACCTGGCGGCGCGCGAGGTCGGCTGAGGCGGCCGGGCGCGCCGCTCGGCTAGCGTTGTCCGCGTGGGCGAGCACAAGCAGCGGATGCTGCGCGGGGAGTTGTACAAGGACAGTGATCCGGAGCTGGTCGCGGAGCGGCGGCGCGCGCAGTCGCTGTGCGACGAGTTCAACAGGACCGCCCCGGACGAGACCGCGCGGCGCGAGCAGGTGCTGCGCGAGTTGCTCGGCAAGCTGGGGGAGGGGTCCTGGATCATGCCCCGGTTCCAGTGCGACTACGGCTATCTCATCGAGATCGGCGCCAACAGCTTCCTCAACTACGACGCCATCCTGCTCGACTGCGCGCCCATCACCATCGGCGACGACGTCTCCATCGGCCCGCGCTGTCAGCTGCTCACCGCCCTTCATCCGATGACCGACCACGAGGCGCGGCGGCAGCGCTGGGAGTCCGCGGCCCCGATCACGATCGGCGACAACGTGTGGTTCGGCGGCGGCGTCATCGTGTGCCCCGGCGTCACGGTGGGCGCCAACACGGTGGTGGGGGCGGGCAGCGTCGTGACGCGCGACTTGCCCGACGGAGTGTTCGCGGCGGGCAACCCGGCACGGGTGATTCGCACGCTCTAGAGCCCGCTGTCCCTACCCGCCGAAGCCGCCGGTGCTCGCCGCCGACATGGCCGGGCCGTCCGCCGCCACCCGAGCCGTCGCTGCTGCTGCCCGAAGCTGCGGTTATCCACCGCCTACGTCGCCGACATCCGCTGCTGCTGCACCTCGCGATCGGCAGCTGACCACCGCTGCCGCCGCTGCAAGTCGCTGAGGCCCGGCAACGGCCGGAGATCGGTAGCGGCCGATCACTCCGCGGCGCGGCTGAGCACCGCGATCGGCAGTCGCCTAGGGCTGAGCGCCTGATAGGTGACGAAATCCGGATAGTGGGCGACCATCACCCTCCAGCGCGCCGCGTATTCGTCGTCGTCGGTCACGACCCGCGCGGTCACCGGCCAGGACTCGTGACCGACGCGCGCCTGCCCGCCGCCCGCCGCGAGGAGATTGCCCCACCAGTTGGGCGGCTTGGGATGTCCGCCGAACGAGCCGCTGACCAGCAGATCGTCGCCGTCCGGGATGTACATCAGAACCACCGAACGCGGCCGGCCGGTCTTGCGCCCCGGCACGGTCAGCTGGAAGACCGGCCGCCCCAGCCACTTGCCGAACCTGGTGCCGCCGAAGCGGGCGTAGAGCCGACTGTGCAGGCGGCCATGCCACTTGCTGATCGTGGTCAACCTGGTGGAACCGAAGTGGGCGAACCGGCCGGTGCGGCTGAGCCCGGCGGGTCCGCCGTCGGATCGTTCGGCCATGGGAATCCTCGGGTTCGGCGCCGTTGTGCCGCTCAGGTTACCGGCGCGATTCCTTGGTGTCTCGGCGCCGGCGCGGAGGGTGCGCGGGAGTGTGATCCTGGCACGTCCGACGCGTCGTTCGGTGGAAACCGGCAGTAGGGTCGATGCCATGACCGAACCGCGGATCGAGACCGAACAGGACGCGACCCGGCCGCTGCGCGACGACATCCGGTTCCTGGGTGGCGTGCTCGGCGACACCATCCGTGATCACGAGGGCCCCGAGGTCTTCGACCTGATCGAGCGGGTCCGCATCGAGGCGTTCCGGGTGCGGCGCGAGGAGGTCGGGCGCAGCGCCGTCGCGGAGATGCTGCACGGCGTCGACATCGCGGTGGCGCTGCCGCTGATCCGCGCCTTCACCTATTTCGTGCTGCTGGCCAACCTTGCCGAGGACATCCAGCGCGATCGCCGCCGCGCCGTGCACACCGGCGCCGGGGAACCGCCGCAGGACTCCTCGCTGGCCGCCACCTACCGCAAGCTGGACGCCGCCGCGCTGGACGGCGCGGAGGTCGCCGACCTGCTCACCGACGCGCTGGTCTCGCCGGTGATCACCGCGCACCCCACCGAGACCCGCCGCCGCACCGTGTTCGACGGGCAGACCAAGATCACCGAGCTGATGCGCCGCCGCCAGCGCTACGCCGAGACCGAACCGGAGCGCGCCGACCTCGAGCTGCGCATCCGCCGCCAGGTGCTCTCGCTGTGGCGCACGGCCCTGATCCGTCTGGCGCGCTTGCGGATTCAGGACGAGATCGCCGTCGGTCTGCGCTACTACGAGCTGACCCTGCTCGACGTGATCCCCGCGATCAACGCCGAGGTGCGCGCCGCGCTGCGCTCCCGCTGGCCCGGCGCCGACCTGCTGACCCGCCCGATCCTGCGGCCCGGCTCCTGGATCGGCGGCGACCGGGACGGCAACCCCTACGTCACCGCGGACGTCGTCCGGCACGCGGCCACGCAGGCCTCGGCGGTGGCGTTCGGCCGCTACCTGCGCGACCTGGTCGAGCTCGAGAAGACGCTGGCGCAATCCGCGCGCCTGGTCCAGGTGACCCCGGAGGTGGCAGCGCTCGCCGCAGCGGGCTATCCGGATCCGGCCCCGCACGCCGACGAACCGTATCGCCGTGCGCTGCATGCCATTCGGGCCCGCCTGACGGCCACGGCGACCGCCGCGCTCGGTGCGCCGCCCGCCGACGGGATCGCGGACTCCGACGCCTCGCCGTATCCCACACCGCGCGCCCTGCTCGACGACCTGGACGCCATCGACGCCTCGATGCGGGCCACCGGCGACGGCCTGCTCGCCGACGACCGGCTCGCGGCCCTGCGCCACGCCGTCGAGACCTTCGGCTTCCACCTGCAAGGCCTGGACATGCGGCAGAACTCGGAGGTGCACGAGCAGGTCGTCGCCGAACTGCTCGCCTGGGCGGGCGTGCACGCCGACTACCAGAGCTTGCCGGAGCACGAGCGGGTCGACCTGCTCGCCGCCGAACTGCGCACCCGGCGACCGCTGCTGGGCCCGCACGCCCGATTGAGCGACCTGGCCGCGGGCGAGGTCGCCATCATGCGTGCCGCCAAGGACGTCGTCGACACCTTCGGCGCGGAGGCCGTGCCGAACTACATCATCAGCATGTGCACCTCGGTCAGCGACATGCTGGAGGCGGCGCTGCTGCTAAAGGAGGGCGGCCTGCTCGATCCCGGCGAGCCGGACGGCCCGCCGCACTGCTCGGTGAACATCGTCCCGCTGTTCGAGACGATCGAGGATCTGCGGGCGGGCGCGGACACGCTCGCCGCGGCGCTCGAGGTGCCGGTGTACCGAGAACTGGTGGCCGCCAAGGGAATGCGGCAGGAGGTCATGCTCGGTTACTCCGATTCCAACAAGGACGGCGGGTATCTGGCCGCGAACTGGGCGCTGTATCGCGCGGAGCTGGACCTGGTCGACGTCGCACGCAAGGCGGGAATTCGGTTGCGGCTCTTCCACGGTCGCGGCGGCACCGTGGGTCGCGGCGGCGGCCGCAGCTACGACGCCATCCTCGCCCAGCCCGCGGGCGCGGTGCACGGTTCGCTGCGGCTCACCGAGCAGGGCGAGGTGATCGCCGCGAAGTACGCCGAACCCGGTGCGGCGCATCGCAATCTGGAGTCGCTCATCGCGGGAACCCTGGAGTCGACGCTGCTGGACGTCGAGGGACTCGGAGCCGACGCCGAGCCGTCCTACGAGCTGATGGACGATCTCGCGGCGCGAGCCCGCGCCGCGTACTCGCGGCTGGTGCACGAGACACCCGGTTTCGTCGAGTATTTCCGGCAATCGACGCCGGTCTCGGAGGTCGGCGATCTGAACATCGGCAGCAGGCCCGCCTCCCGCAAACCCACCAATTCGGTGGCCGACCTGCGCGCCATCCCCTGGGTGATGTCCTGGAGCCAGGCCAGGGTGATGCTGCCCGGCTGGTACGGCACCGGGGCCGCGCTCGAGGAGTGGGTCGGCGGCGATCCGGAACGGCTCGCGACGCTGTCGGATCTGTACCGGCGCTGGCCGTTCTTTCGTACGGTGCTGTCCAACCTGGCGCAGGTGATGGCCAAGAGCGATCTCGACATCGCCGCGCGCTACGCGGAATTGGTCGACGACGCCGCGTTGCGCGAGCAGATCTTCGGGATGATCCGCGAGGAGCACGCCAGGACCCTGCGCATGCACGCCGCCATCACCGGCCACGAGCAACTGCTCGCCGACAACCCGTCGCTGGCGGAATCCATCCACAACCGCTTCCCGTACTTGGAGCCGCTCAACCAGATGCAGGTCGAGCTCTTGCGCAGGCTGCGCGCGGGCGACGACTCCGAGCTGGTGAAACGCGGCATCCTGCTGACGATGAACGGCCTGGCGACCGCGCTGCGCAATTCGGGGTAGACACGATGGCCTCGGCCGAACGCCCCCCGGCCGTTTCGTGGCGAGGTGGGCGCGCCGACGTCACCCGCTTCGCGCGGACACCGACGGTCCGGCGCAGGCCGGGATGATGCGGATTCCGAGGTGCGGGTCCGCGGGAAGGAGCGTCGTGGCGATCGACGGGAAAGCCGTTGCCGCCCTGCATGATCGTGTGCTGGGTCCGGAACACAAAGGGCTGCCGCCCGCGGCGTGGGGGCGCACCGTGCACGAGTTCCTGGCGACCGAGCCGTTCCTGGACGAGTTCCAGACGCCGCTGCTGACCCTGGACCGAGCTGCGATGACGGCCAACCTGTCGGTGATGGCCGACTGGTCGGACGCGGCGGGTGTGCGCCTGGCCCCGCACGGCAAGACGACCATGGCGCCGCAGCTGTGGTCCGAGCAGCTGGCCGCCGGTTGCTGGGCCATCACGCTGGCCACCGTCTGGCAGGTGCAGCTGGCCCGCGCCTTCGGTGTGTCGCGCGTCGTGCTGGCCAACGCCCTGCTCGATCCGGTCGGGTTGCGCTGGGTGGCAACGGAATTGGCCCGCGACGCCGATTTCGAGTTCTACTGCTGGGTGGACGACGTCGCCGCCGTCGCGCTGATGGACGAGGCGCTGGCGGACGCGCCCGATGTTCGCATCGCTGTCGTCGTCGAGCTGGGTGGTCCGGGCGGACGCACGGGAGTGCGCCGGGTCGAGGACGCGCACGCGATCGCCGACGCGGTCCGGCGTTCGCGCCGCCTGACGCTGGCCGGTGTCGGCGGCTACGAGGCCGCGCTGGCCCACGACCGCGGCGCGGACGGCCTCGCCGCTGTCAACCGCTACCTGGACGAGCTCGCCCGGCTGCACCGCGAATTCGCGCACGGCGGGCGCTATCCCGGCCGCGCGATCGTCACCGCGGGCGGCAGCGCCTATCCGGACCTGGTCGTCGAGCATCTGGCCGGACTCGCGGAGGAGCAAGGCGCGCAAGGTGTTCCGACCACGGTGGTGCTGCGTTCAGGCGCCTACCTGATCCACGACGACGGCTTCTACGCGGGCATCTCCCCGCTCGCGGCCGACCGCGCGGACCGGCCGTTGCGCGCTGCGATGCACGGCTGGGCCCGCACCCTCTCCCGGCCGGAGCCGGAGCTCGCGTTGCTCGACGCCGGCAAGCGCGACCTGCCATACGATCTGGGACTTCCTGTCCCGCAACTCGTTTCGGGGTCTCCGCTGCCGCCTGGCGCGACGGTCGGCGCGCTCAACGATCAGCACGCCTTCGTGCGTGTACCCGCCGCCGCGGCCGACGACCTGCCCGTCGGCTCGGTGGTGCGGCTCGGCCTCTCCCACCCGTGCACGGCCTTCGACAAATGGCGGCTGATCCCGGTCGTCGCCGACGCCGACGCCGCGCGTCCGCGCGTGGTCGACCTGGTGCACACCTTCTTCTGACTGCCCCACGTCGAGACGACAGCGCCCGCAGCAGGCGGCGCAGCGCGTGTTCGAGGTCGAAATAGACTGCGGGGCTTGCCCACTGATGCGCGTCGTCGCGGTGAGTCCGGCGCCGATTGGGGACTGGACCCGTCGACCTGCCGCGGATGATCAGACGGGAAAGTCGCGTAGGGCTGCCGTGCATCGCGCCGCCTGGGCGCGCAGGGCGGTGACCAACTCGGGCGGGCCATCGAGCAGCCTGAAGTCGAGGTCGACGGAGGTGATCATCCAGGTCAGCGCCTCCGGGGTGTCCGCGCCGATGTGCAGACGGCAGCTGTGCTCGTCCACGGCCTCGACGACACCCATGCCAGGCCAGACCTGTGGACCGGCGACCTCGGCCGAAGCGTGCAGCAGCACGGTCGCGCGACAGGGCCAGGCGCGCGACGACAACCGCATCGAAAGATAGGCCGCCGCATCGCCTTCCGGCAGTTCGCGCGGTGTGAAGCGCGGGCCGGGGGGGACGCGCGGGGTCAGCCGATCCACCCGGAAGGTGCGCCAGTCGGCGCGCGCCACATCCCAGGCGACCAGATACCAGTGGCGGCTGAAGTGCACGAGACCGTGCGGCTCCACGTCCCGTACCGCCGTCGCGCCGTCGTGCGCCCGGTAGTCGAAGCGCAGGCGCTCCCGGCGCTGGCAGGCGTCGGCGATGGCCATCAGGGTGTCCGGCTCCACCGTCGCCGCGGGCGCGCCGACTCGAACGGTGGCCGCGCGCAAGGTGCGCACGCGGTGGCGCAGGCGTGGCGGCAGCACCTGCTCCAGCTTGGACAGCGCCCGCAACGCGGCCTCCTCGATGCCCGCGACTGTGCCGTCGGACGCGCCGCGCAACCCGACCGCGACGGCGATGGCCTCTTCGTCGTCGAGCAGTAGCGGCGGCAGCGAGGCGCCCGCGCCCAGCCGGTAGCCCGCCGTGCCGCGGGTGGCGTGCACCGGATAGCCGAGTTCGCGCAGTCGATCCACGTCGCGGCGGATCGTCCGGCCCGTGACGGCGAGGCGCTCGGCGAGTTCCGCGCCGGTCCAGTCGCGGTGCGTCTGGAGCAGCGCGAGCAGTTTCAGCAGGCGCGCCGAGGTCTCCAACATGATTTCGAGAATGCCAGATGCTTAGGAATGGAACTGTCCTAAGCCGTTCCTACCGTCGTTCGCATGACGACCGAACAGGACATTCGCCCCTTCCGCATCGAGATCCCGCAGGCGCGGATCGACCGGCTGCACGCCCGCCTCGCCGACACTCTCTGGCCCGACGAACTCCCGGGCGTCGGCTGGGACAAGGGCATGCCGGTCTCCTACCTGAAGCCGCTGGCCGAGTACTGGCGCACCGGTTACGACTGGCGCGCCGCGGAGGCGAGGCTCAACGAGCTGCCGCAGTTCGTCACCGAGATCGACGGCGAACAGGTGCACTTCCTGCACGTGCGCTCGCCCGAGCCGGACGCGCTGCCGCTGGTGCTGAGCCACGGCTGGCCCGCCACCTTCGTCGAGTTCCTCGACGTCCTGGGTCCGCTCAGCGATCCGCGCGCGCACGGCGGCGACCCCGCGGACGCGTTCCACCTGGTCGTCCCGTCGCTGCCCGGTTTCGCCTTCTCCGGCGTCGGATCGAAGGTGGGCGAGGGATCCACCGAGCACTACGCGCAGGTGGTCGCGAAGCTGATGGCGCGCCTCGGCTACGACCGCTACGGCGCGCAGGGCGGCGACGCCGGGTACTTCGTCTCGACCGAACTGGGACGCATCGCGACCGACCACGTCGTCGGCATCCACGTCAACGGCCCGATCACGATCCCGTCGTGGGACGCCGAGTCGTGGGGCGGCGAAGGTGGAGAGTCCTCGGAGGGCGGCGCGCAGTCCTGGGGTCCGGCCGAGGGCGGCGAGTCCGCAGCGGCGGGCGGCGCGCAGTCCACGAGTGGGGCCGAGGGCGGCGCCGAGTCGTGGAGCGGTACAGAAGGCGTGGGCAGCGCTAGTGGCGCGAGCGGTGGCGTGGGCACACAATCCCGAGGTGCGGCTGCGGTCGGCGACCAGTTGCCGGCCGATGGGACGCGCGCGGGCAGCGCTGGTGATGCGGGCGGCCGAGGGAGCGCGCAGTCCGGGGGAGAGGGCGGCGACCAGTCGTGGGGCGGCGACGGTGGTGCGGGGCGTGACGTGAGCGCGGAATCCTCGGGGGCCGCCGAGAGCGGCGACCAGTCGTGGGGCGGTGCGGAGAGCGGCGGGCAGTCCGGGTACAGCCCCGAGGATCAGGCGAAGCTGGAGAAGCTGACCGGCGAGGAAAGCTTCACCCGCTTCGGCTACGCCATGGTGCAGGCGGGCCGCCCGCAGACCCTGGCCATCGGCATGCACGATTCGCCCGCTGGCATGCTGGCCTGGATCGTGGACATGTTCCAGCGCTGGACCAACCCGGCCATCGAGCTGCCCGAGGACGCGGTGGACCGCGACGCGCTGCTCACCAACGTCAGCCTGTACTGGTTCACCGGGACGTTCGCCTCCTCGATCCGGCTCTACGGCGAGGGCGAGGCGTGGGGCGGCGCGGCGAAGAACTCCGGCGTCCCGACCGCCGCGGCGATCTTCCCGGGCGACCTGTCCATCCGCAAGATTGCCGAGGAGCAGCACAACATCGTCCGCTGGACCGAATTCGACCGCGGCGGCCACTTCGCCGCCATGGAAGCGCCGGACCTGCTGACCGAGGACGTTCGCGCCTTCTTCCGCACCTTGCGCTGACCCGACGCCGCGTTCCCGCAGTCCTTCGAGGTCTGCGGGAACGCCGCCGCGGATTCCAGGTTCGCGGCAACGCTCACGTCAGGTCGTGCCCACGTCGGTCGGCGCTCGATCACCTGGAATATCTCTGCGCCATCGCCGCCGCCGTCCGCGCCAGCTGCGCGCGCAGCTCCGGCGGATCGAGGATCTCGGCGTACTCGCCGAGCGGCAGAATCCCGTGCGCCAGCACCGGATACGATTCCGCCGCCAGGGTGACGACCACCCAGCCGGCCGCGTCCGGTTCGCCCATCGAGGCCATCGCCTCGGCGACCGCGGCGGGTTCGAGGCCGAGCCGCAGCAGGCGCACGTGCCGCGCGTCGATCCGGCAGCGCGCCCGCACCCGCAGCATCGACCGCGCGAACTCGTGCTGCGCCGACGCCCAGTGCGCGGCCAGCTCGAAATCGTCCGGCCTGACGAAGAAATCGCCGGTCGGCACGGCATCGAGGATCCGGCTCACCCGATAGGAGCGGATGTCGGCGCCGTGGCGCGCCACGAGGTACCAGGTGCCCGCCTTGGACACCAGCCCGAGCGGGTCGAGCAGCCGCCGCACCTCGCGGTCCTTGCGTCCGTAGCGGACGTCGAGCCTGCGGTCGTGCCAGAGTGCGTCGGCGATGACGGCCAGGGTCGGCGTCTCCTCGGGGCGGTGGAACCAGCCGGGCGCGTCGATGTGCACCCGTTCGGCGATCCGGGTCGCCCGGCCGCGCAGTTCCGGCGGCAGCGCCGCGAGCACTTTCAGCTGAGCGGTGGCCAGCACGGTGCCGAGCCCGAGGTCGGCCGCAGCGTCGGGCAGACCGGCCAGCAGCACCGCGTCGGCTTCCTCCGAGGTGAGGCCGGTCAGCCGGGTCCGATAGCCGTCGACCAGCCGGACACCGCCGCCGCGGCCCGGCTCGCTGTAGACGGGAACGCCCGCCGCGGAGAGCGCCTCGACGTCGCGGTACACCGTGCGGACGGACACTTCCAGCTCGGCCGCCAGCTCGGGCGCGGAGATCCGCCCCCTGGTCTGCAGCAGCAACAGCAGCTGCACCAGTCGACTCGCTCGCATGCCCCGAAGATTATCCCCAAAACCTTGACGCGTTCTGTCAAGTTTCGCGCGTAGCGTCTCCGCCATGACTTTCTGGACGGAGTTCACCGAAGAAGCGCCGAAGATCTCGACCGTCTTCCGCCGCCGCCACAAAGCGACCGGCAACCTGTGCATGCTGGCCACGCTCCGCGCCGACGGTTCGCCGCGGATCAGTCCGGTGGAGCCCAGGTTCTTCGAGGGCATGCTGGTCATCGTCGGCATGCCGGGCACGACCAAGTTCAAGGACCTCGGCCGCGACCCGCGGTTCTGCCTGCATACCGCGACCGTCGACACGATGGTCGGCGACGGCGACGCGAAACTGTTCGGCGTCGTCACCGATCTGCCGGATCGCGACCTGCACGCGCGGTTCGCGCAGGATCTGTTCGAGGAAAGCGGCTTCGACATCCGCGGCCAGGAGTTCGACCACTTCTATGTGGCCGACCTCACGGGCGCCTCCTGCGTGGAGATCGCCGACGACCAGCTCGCCATCACGATCTGGAAACCGGGCGAGGGTGAGCGCGTCGTGCGCAAATAACGCGACGACCCTGTCACCAGGGGGTGACAGGGTCGTCGGGAGGTCACTCAGCGAGCGGCGTTACCCTCAGAGGTAGGAGCCGCACACCGGCCAGGCGCCGGGGCCCTGCGTGGCCAGCACGTTCTCGGCGACGCGGATCTGCTCCTCGCGGCTCGCGTTCGACGGATCGCCGGAGCCACCGTTGGCGGCCCAGGTGCTGTCCGTGAACTGCAGGCCACCGGAGAAGCCGTTACCGGTGTCGGTGGACCAGTTGCCGCCGCTCTCGCACTGGGCGACAGCGTCCCAGTTGTGGCCGGAGGCGGAAGCGGTGGCCGTGGCCAGACCGAACGGGACGGCAACGAGGGCGCCGAGGGTGGCAACGGTGGCGGCGGCACGGGTGCTGAACTTACGGGTCTGAGACATGTGGTATTCCTTGCTGCGCCCGCCGGCTCGACCAAACTTCGGTCGAGTCCCTGTCCCCAGTGGATGTCGGGGGTTCTCGAACCGCGGGACAGGGTTGCCGGTGTTCGGCGGTTCGAGCTCGAGCCCGTCGCGTTCGATCGGGCCGTCACCGACGATAACGAATCAATCTCGGCAGATCACGTGGCAATAACGCCGGAGTTGTCAGAACGCTCGGTCGTTCATCTCGGCATTCGCGCAGTTGGGGCCCGTGAAATGGGTAATCGCGACGATGTGATTCCTAAACGAAAATGTGGTTCGGATCACTGAATAAATGTGGTAACGGTCTCGTTCAGCGGAACGATTTGCGAGGTTTCGGCGTGGTTGCGGGTCGCGACTCGCATGGCTTGCGCGCTGGAAAAGCCCAGGTAGATACCTATGTGACGCCGGACGCACCGTTTCTCGGGCCTCGAATTTTCCGAAAGAGCGGTGGGTCACAATTCGGTTCATCGGCGCATCAGAAAATCTCGCTCGTCATCATTGCGTGGCCGGTGTGATCTACGCGTAATAGGTGAACACGGTGTCCGTGATCCCGGTGATTCGGCGGAGCTGGTCCGCCGAATCGCGTGTAACAGACGGTATTTCGTGACCGGCAGTGCGTCCGCGTCGGCGAGTATCGCTGCGGGACCGTGGATTACGACGCGACCACGCTCGTCGCCACGAAGGGAGATCGGTAGTTCGACGCGGGGCTCCGCGGCCAGTCGGGTGTTCGCGGCGTCGCGCACGTCGGCGTGCACGGCGCTGATCGCGGACTGGATCTGATACGGCCCGCGCTCGGTGCGGCGCAAGCATTCTCGGTGGACGCGGCCCGGCGGCGGACCGGGCCGGATCGGCACCTCACGGCAACGAGTTCGCCTGAATATCGCGATAGCTGGGTATGCCCGCGGCGACCGGTCGTCCCGCGCGCACCGCGTCCGCCACGTCGACGGCCGCCGCCAGCGCCGCCCGGTAGAGCAGCGAGCCGGTGCTGATCCGCCGCACGCCGAGCTCCGCCAGCTCGGCGACCGTGGGCCCGCCGACGGAGTAGAGGACGTTGACCGGCAGCGGCACGGAGTCGACCACTCGCCGGATCGCGTCCGGCTCGGTGAGCCCGGGGACGAAGACCCCGTCGGCGCCCGCCCGCGCGTAGCGGTCGGCGCGCGCCAGGGTGGATTCCGGGTCGATGCCGAGCCAGTGCGTGTCGACCCGCGCGTTGACGAACACCGTGGGCGTGCGCTCCTTGATCGCGGTGATCAGCGCGGCTTGATGCTCGGGGTCGGCCAGCTCGGTGTCCGCCCGCCCGTCCTCGATGTTGACGCCCGCGATGCCGAGCGCGTCGAGCTCGCCGACGAACTCCGCGACCTCGCCCGGGTCGTCGCTGAAGCCGCCCTCGATGTCGACGGTCACCGGCACGGCGAGCCGCGCGAGCCGCCGCGCCAGCGCCAGCGTCTCCGCGCCGGTGACGCCCGTCCCGTCGGGTACGCCCGCGGCGGCCGCGACGCCGAGGCTGGTCGTGCCGATCGCCGGGAACCCTTCGGCGGCCAGGACGGCGGCCGAACCGAAGTCCCAGGCGTTCGGCAGCACCAGCGGAATCGCGCGGTGGTGCAGATCGTGGAATGCCGTCACCTTGTCCATGTCGCCGACGTTATCCCTCCAACGGCGGGCCGGCCGTTCGAATCCTTTCTCGGGCGCGGACGCTCTTATGGTTGTGACGATCGAACCGAGACGAAGAACAGCGCAATGCCCGGCCACCGAGCCGGACGGCCGGGGAGGTGGCCGGAGTGGAACGCGGGTGGGCCGGTGAGCAGCTCGTGGCGGCGGCCCAGCGTGGCGACCGGGAGGCGATCGCCGCGATCGTGGACGGGGCCCATCCACACGTGCGGCGCTTCGCCCACCACCTGTGCGCGTCCTCCGCCGACGCCGAAGAGGCCGCCCAAGAGGCACTGATCATCCTGTATCGCAAGATCGGGACGCTGCGCGCCACGACGGCCCTCGCCTCGTGGATGTTCCGCATCGTCCGCAACGAATGCCTGCGCCGCGCCCGGTACCTGGTCGACCTCGGACCGCGGACCACTGACGCCCCGGACACCGTCTCCTCCGCCGAGGAGGAAGTCCTGCGCAGGCTCGACGCAGACGAACTCGCCCAGGCTATCGCCGCGTTGCCCGACCTCCAGCGCCGGGTCCTCATCATGCGCGACGTGCTCGGCTACCCGGGACGCACGACAGCAGACTCGCTCGGCCTGAGCGTCGCGGCGATGAAATCGCAGCTGCATCGCGCCCGGACCGCGATCCGGGACAGCCTCGGCCACCACCCGTAGCCTCGGCCGCCGCCCGAGGCGGCGACTCGAACGAACCAGTACCGCTCTCCCCGATAGAAGGGAAGTCCCGCCATGCTCACCTCCGGATCCCCCGCGCCGGAATTGGAACTCGAAGACACCGCCGGACAGGCCTGGCGTCTGTCCGACCTCCGCGGCGCGCACAGCGCACTGCTCTATTTCATGCGGTCCACGTCCTGCCCGATCTGTAACCGGCATGTGCGAGATCTCGTCGCGCAACGGGACCGGTTCGCGGCCGACGACGTCCGCGTCCTGATCGTGGTGCCCGAGGCCCGTGACGTCGGACTGGCGTGGAAGACCGACCGCGGCATCCCGTTCCCCGTCCTCGTCGGCTCGGCCGGAACCGCGCACGAATCGGTCGGCCTGACCCGCAGAGTCTTCGGCTCGATGCAGCAGTCCGGCACCGTCCTCGTCGACCCCGATGGCATCATCCGCCACGCCCACGGCGCCACCCTGCCCGTCAACAGCTACGACAAGAAGGGCATCATCGCGGCCATCGACGTCATGCGCAGCCGCGCGAGTCACTGACGCCCGGCCCGAACCCGTCGACGCCGGCGCCCCGGGCGGCCGGCGTCGACGCTTCTCGGGCGCACCTCGTCGTCGGATTTCCGGAATCGGATCGATATTTCGGCCGCGCTGGGTAACCCCAGTGCTGTGGGTGTCGTCGATGCTGTCCATCGCGGTGGCGAGAGTGTGGGTCTGACCGCCGCCGAACCCCTGCACGAGCAGCTCGCCACCGCGGGTTCGAACGCTCGTCGCACCCCGTCCATGAATGGGATTGCATAATCGTGCATAATCATTTCATGGCTGATTCGGATGCGCCCCCGTTGCGGGTTGCTGTTGCCGGTGCGAGCGGGTACGCGGGCGGCGAGGTGCTGCGCCTGCTGCTCGGCCATCCACGTTACCGAGCCGGGCGCCTCGAGGTCGGGGCGCTGACCGCGGGTTCGAACGCCGGAACCACCCTCGGCGAGCACCAGCCGCATCTGCTGCCGCTGGCCGACCGGGTGCTCGCACCGACCACCGCCGAGGAGCTCGCGGGCCACGACGTGGTCTTCCTCGGCCTGCCGCACGGTCAGTCCGCCGCCATCGCGCAGGCGTTGCCCGAGTCCACCGTGATCATCGACTGCGGCGCGGACTACCGGCTGCGCGACGCCGCCGCGTGGGAGAAGTACTACCGCAGCGCGCACGCGGGCAGCTGGCCCTACGGTCTGCCGGAGCTGCCCGGCGGGCGGGACGCACTCCGCGGCGCGACCCGGATCGCGGTCCCCGGCTGCTACCCGACGGTCGCCAGCCTGGCCCTCGCGCCCGCCGTCGCCGCGGGAATCATCGAGCCGCAGGTGACGGTGGTCGCGGTGAGCGGCACCTCGGGCGCGGGCCGCAAACCCGACGTCGGCCTGCTCGGTTCGGAGGTGATGGGCTCCGCCCGCGCCTACAACATCGCGGGCGCGCACCGGCACACCCCGGAGATCGCGCAGAACCTGAAGGCCGCGGGCGGCGTCGACGTCGCGGTGTCGTTCACACCCGTCCTCGCCCCGATGCCGCGCGGCATCCTGGCCACCTGCACCGCGCCGACCGCGGTGGACGCCGCGCAGGCCCGCGCCGTCTACGAAAAGGCCTACGCCGACGAGCCTTTCGTGCACCTGTTGCCGGAAGGCGTGTTGCCGCAGACCGGTTCGGTGCTCGGCTCCAACGCCGTCACCCTGCAGGTCGCGGTGGACGCCGACGCCGGACTGCTCGTGGTGATCGGCGCGATCGACAACCTGACCAAGGGCACCGCGGGCGCCGCGGTCCAATCCATGAACCTGGCCGTCGGATTCGACGAGACCGAGGGCCTCACCACCGTAGGAGTGGCACCGTGACGACAACCGCTGGGACTCCGATCGACAGCGCGAACGGCAAGCTGGTCCGCACCCAGGGCGTGACGGCGCCGCTCGGCTTCCGCGCCGCGGGCATCGCGGCGGGCATCAAGGCCAGCGGCAAACCGGACCTGGCGCTGGTGTTCAACGAGGGCCCGGAATACGCCGCCGCCGGTGTGTTCACCCGCAACCAGGTCAAAGCCGCGCCGGTGCTGTGGTCGCAGCAGGTGCTGAAGTCCGGCCGGTTGCGGGCCGTGATCCTCAATTCCGGCGGCGCCAACGCCTGCACCGGCCCCGGCGGCTTCCAGGACACCCACCAGACCGCCGAGAAGCTCGCCGAGGCGCTGAGCAACTGGGGCACCGAGACCGGCGCCGGTGAGATCGCCGTCTGCTCGACCGGTTTGATCGGCGACCGGCTGCCGATGGACAAGCTGCTTCCCGGGGTCACCGAGATCGTGCACGAGATGGGCGGCGGCATGTCCGGCGGCGCGGACGCGGCCTACGCCATCATGACCACCGACACCGTGCCCAAGGAAGCCGCCTTCCACCACCGCGACAAGTGGAACGTCGGCGGCATGGCCAAGGGCGCGGGCATGCTCGCCCCGTCGCTGGCGACCATGCTCGTCGTTCTGACCACCGATGCCGCGGTGAGCGCCGAACAGCTCGACAAGGCGCTGCGCAACGCCACCCGGCTCACCTTCGACCGGCTCGACGTCGACGGTTCCTGCTCCACCAACGACACCGTGCTGCTGCTCGCCAACGGCGCCAGCGAGGTCAGCCCGTCGCAGGACGAGCTCGACGCCGCGGTGCTCGCGGTCTGCGACGACCTGGCCGCCCAGCTCATGGCCGACGCCGAGGGCGTCACCAAGCGGGTGACGATCACCGTCACCGGCGCGGCCGACGAGGAACAGGCGCTGATCGCGGCCCGCGCGGTGGCCCGCGACAGCCTGGTCAAGACGGCGCTGTTCGGCTCCGACCCGAACTGGGGCCGGGTGCTCGCCGCCGTCGGCATCGCGCCGATCACCTTGGACCCGAACCGGATCTCCGTGTCGTTCAACGGCAATCCGGTCTGCGTCGACAGCGTCGGCGCGCCGGGCGCCCGCCAGGTCGACCTGTCCGGCGCGGACATCGCCGTGCTGATCGAGCTCAACGTCGGCGACGGCACCGCCTCGGTCCGCACCACCGACCTGTCGCACGGATACGTCGAAGAGAACTCGGCCTACAGCTCATGAGCAGTTCCGCGATCCACGAACTCTCGGCGCTGGACAAGGCGCACGTCCTCGCCGACGCACTGCCCTGGTTGCAGAAGTTCCGCGACAAGATCGTCGTGGTGAAGTACGGCGGCAACGCCATGATCGACGACGAGCTCAAGCGGGCCTTCGCCGCCGACATGGCGTTCCTGCGCACCGTCGGCGTGCACCCCGTGGTGGTGCACGGCGGTGGCCCGCAGATCAGCGCCATGCTGAAAAAGCTCGGCCTGCAAGGGGAATTCCGCGGTGGCTTCCGCGTCACCACGCCCGAGGTGATGGACGTGGTGCGGATGGTGCTGTTCGGTCAGGTCGGGCGCGAGCTGGTCGGGCTGATCAACGCGCACGGGCCCTACGCGGTCGGCATCTCCGGCGAGGACGCCAAACTCTTCACCGCGACGCGGCGCACCGTCGACGTGGACGGCGAGGCCACCGACATCGGCCTGGTCGGCGATGTCACCGAGGTCAACCCGGACGCGGTGCTCGATCTGATCGGCGCCGGGCGCATCCCGGTGGTCTCCACCATCGCGCCGGACGCCGACGGCGTGGTGCACAACATCAACGCCGACACCGCCGCCGCCGCGCTCGCCGAGGGCATCGGCGCGGAGAAACTGGTCGTGCTGACCGACGTGGAGGGCCTGTACACCGACTGGCCCGACCGCTCCTCGCTGACCAGCCGCATCGACGCCGTCGAGCTGGCCGCCTTGCTGCCGAGCCTCGACGCGGGCATGGTGCCCAAGATGGAAGCCTGCCTGCGCGCCGTGCTCGGCGGCGTGCCGACCGCGCACGTCATCGACGGACGGGTCCCGCACTCGGTCCTGCTCGAGCTGTTCACCGGAGAAGGAATCGGAACGATGGTGACGCCCGCCCCGGCCGGGACCGGCGCACCGAACGGAACGAAATCATGAGTACTGTCGACGAATTGCAGCAGCGGTGGTCCGCCGCGTTGATGAACAACTACGGCACGCCGAAGGTCGCGCTGGTGCGCGGCGCGGGCGCGGTGGTCTACGACGCGGACGGCAAGCGCTACGTCGATTTCCTCGGCGGTATCGCGGTCAACAGCCTCGGCCACGCCCACCCGGCGATCCTCGCCGCGGTCACCGAGCAGCTGGGCACCCTCGGTCACGTCTCGAACCTGTACGCCAGCGAACCGGTCATCGAACTGGCCGAGCGGCTGCTCGCGCATTTCGGTGACGGCGAGGGCAAGGCGTTCTTCTGCAACTCCGGCACCGAGGCCAACGAGGCCGCGTTCAAGATCGCGCGGCTGACCGGACGGACCAAGATCGTCGCCTGCGAGGAGGCGTTCCACGGCCGCACCATGGGCGCACTGGCGCTCACCGGCCAGCCGTCCAAGCGGGCGCCGTTCGAACCCATGCCGCCCGGCGTGGTGCACGTGCCCTACGGCGACGCGGCCGCGCTCGCGGCGGCGGTCGACGACGAGACCGCGGCGGTGTTCCTCGAACCCATGATGGGGGAGAGCGGCGTGGTGGTCCCGCCGATCGACTACCTGGTCAAGGCGCGGGAGATCACCGCGCGGCACGGCGCGCTGCTGGTGCTCGACGAGGTGCAGACCGGCATCGGCCGCACCGGGAAGTTCTACGCGCACCAGGCCGTCGGCATCGTGCCCGACGTGATCACCCTGGCCAAGGGCCTCGGCGGCGGTATGCCGATCGGCGCGGTGCTGGCCAACGGCAGGGCGGCCGAGCTGCTCACGCCGGGCCTGCACGGCACCACCTTCGGCGGCAACCCGGTGTGCGCCGCGGCCGCGCTCGCGGTGTTGCGCACCATCGACGAGACCGATCTGCTCGCCCACGTCGAATCGGTCGGCAAGCGGCTCAGCGACGGCATCGAGCTGCTCCAGCACCCGCTGGTCGACCACGTGCGCGGCGCGGGTCTGCTGCTGGGAATCGTGCTGACCCAAGATGTTTCGGCGCAAGTCGAGACACGGGCCCGGGAGGCGGGGTACTTGGTGAACGCGCCGAAGCCGAATGTCATCCGGCTGGCGCCGCCGCTGGTACTCACCGAGACCCAGTCCGACAATTTCGTCGCCGACCTGCCGTCGATCCTGGACGGCGCGGCGGCGGACGCGAAGGAGACCCCGTAATGACCGAACTGCGGCACTTCCTGCGCGACGACGACGTCTCGCCCGCCGAACAGGCCGAAATCCTCACGCTGGCAGCGGCACTGAAGAAGAACCCCTTCGCGCAGCGCCCCCTGGAGGGCCCGCGCGGGGTCGGGGTGATCTTCGAGAAGAACTCCACCCGCACCCGGTTCTCCTTCGAGATGGGCATCGCCCAGCTCGGCGGGCACGCGGTGGTCGTCGACGGCCGCGACACCCAGCTGGGGCGCGAGGAAACCCTCGCCGACACCGGGCGGGTGCTCTCGCGCTATGTGGACGCCATCGTCTGGCGCACCTTCGAGCAGGTCCGCTTGGACGAAATGGCTTCGGCCGCAACGGTTCCGGTGGTGAATGCGCTGTCCAACGAGTTCCACCCCTGCCAGGTGCTGGCCGACCTGCTCACCCTTCGCGAGCGCAAGGGCGACCTGACCGGGCGTAACCTCACCTATTTCGGCGACGGCGCGAACAACATGTCGCACTCGCTGCTGCTCGGCGGCGTCACCGCCGGGTTGAACGTGACCATCGCCGCCCCAACGGGATTCGAGCCGCTGCCGTGGATCCTGGAGGCCGCGCGCAAGCGGGCCGCCGAGACCGGCGCGACGATCACCGTGACCGACGACCCGGTGGCCGCTGCCGCGGGCGCCGACGCGCTGGTCACCGACACCTGGACCTCCATGGGTCAGGAGAACGACGGGCTCGATCGGGTCGGTCCGTTCCGCCCGTTCCGGCTCGACGCCGCGCTGCTGGCCAACGCCGAACCCGATGCCGTTGTGCTGCACTGCCTTCCGGCGCATCGCGGCGAGGAGATCACCGACGAGGTGCTCGACGGACCGCACAGCGTGGTCTGGGACGAGGCGGAGAACCGGTTGCACGCGCAGAAGGCGCTGCTGGTGTGGTTGCTGGCCAGACGCGGCGGTGGGGCGTGAGCGTCGACGCGACAGTGCCCGGCAAGGGCCCCGCGATCGCCCGCACCCGCGCCGGTCGGCAATCGCGCATCATCGAACTGCTCTCCGCGCACGCGGTGCGCAGCCAGACCGAACTGGCCGCGCTGCTGGCCGCCGAAGGCATCGAGGCCACCCAGGCGACCCTGTCGCGCGACCTGGACGAACTGGGCGCGGTGAAACTGCGCGCGGCCGACGGCGGCGCGGGCGTCTACGTCGTCCCGGAGGACGGCAGCCCCGTCCGCGGCGTGACCGGCGGCACCGACCGCCTCTCCAAACTCCTCGGCGACCTGCTCGTCTCCACCGACGCCAGCGGCAACATCGCCGTCCTGCGCACACCCCCCGGCGCCGCCCACTACCTCGCCAGCGCCTTGGACCGCGCCGCCCTCCCCTACATCGTCGGCACCATCGCGGGCGACGACACCATCGCCGTCATCGCCCGCGAACCCTTGACCGGCGCCGAACTCGCCACCCGCATCGAACAACTCGCCTGAGACGTCGCGGTTCTTTGCTCACTCGGGCGCGAGGACTTCGATGGTCGGGGCCGGGCTCGGCGAACGGGATGTACACATGATGGGTCGTCGGGTCGACGGCGATACCGCCCATGGAGGAACCTCCGGACTGGCGCACGCGTCGCGACTCGGTGACCTGGCGGCTCTCGGTGTCGATCATGGTGTCACTGTCCGTCATATTGGTGACGTAGACGGTGTGCTCCGCCGGATCGACCGCAATCGCCGCGGATACGTCACGCCCCAGCGAGACAGTCCCTGAGAGGGAACGCTCTTCGGTGTCGATGAGCGTGACGGAGTGCGCCCCCAGATCGGTCACGTAGGTCGTGCGAGTCCCAGGGATGATGGCGATGCCCTGCGGATCGTCCGTAACCGTGATCGTGTCGGCGACGGGCTACAAGGCCGATACCCTCGATTAGCCTTGTCCTGAAGCACATTCGCCGAATCTAGCACCGGCCGATGACGTAGCAGCGCCCCGCCGCACTTCCGTGCGCCGCGGTTTGCTCAGCTCGATCGGACCGTGCCCGTGGATTTTCGGTAGAGCGGAGGCGGCGAGATCCAGGGCCGTCTCGAGAGCATGTAGATCTGCGGAACCGGGCCGCCGACGACGCCTCTCGACACCAAACTCCTTCTGCGGCAACAATACATGTCTGATTGGCGCCGTGGGCGGATCAGACGGGCATGCGCGCCATGAGTTAGACTTGGCACCGTCATCGAAGGGGGTAGGCGATCACCACGCCAGACACTTTCACGGCCACGCCTGCCGAGCTTGTCGCCGCTGCCAAGGCCATTCGAAGCTTGCTCAACGGTCTGTCCGACGGATTCGGATCTCTCGACCGGGACGTCACTCAGCTCACCAACACTTGGAAGGGTCGACAGGGCGAGCAGTTCGCTGCAGGGTTCGCCGAAGTCCGAGAGGGGTTGTCGGAACTACTCGATGCAATCCGCGACACCACCGTCGCGTTGGACGCCAGCTCAGAGGCCTACCTCGGCCAGGAAAACGTCAACGCGGCCGCGATCGAGTCCGTTGCCTCATCCTTGGATCTGCCCGATGTCTCATAGAGTCGACCTCGCGCTCTTGGACTCGATCGTGGCAAGAATGAAGGGGTTCGAGGGTTTCTTCGACGAGCAGATCGCAGCCTTCGATACCGCGATCGGCAAGCTGCAGACCGGGTGGGAGGGCGACGCCGCCTCGGCCCAGCAAGCGGCCCATAGCCGACTGATGGCTGCTGCCAAGGAAATTCGTGACGGAATCGAGGACATGAGGCTGGCCGCGCAGGCGGCACACAGCAACTACACCCAGGCGATTGCGGCCAACGTGGCGATGTGGCGGAGCTGACCGGTCGTGACAGAACTCGATGTCGATCCGGAGGCGTTCTACGAGCTCTCCGGGGCATACAGTCGCGCAAGCCGGTCTGCCACGAACTCGTTGACGAAGATGGATCAAGAACTGCGTGGCGCGGTCAAGATGAGTGGCAACGACGACAGCGGCGTGCTGTGGGCGCAGGGCTACTGGACCTCGGGTATCGAGGCCGTCGTCACCGCGGGCAAGGCCACCGACGTCTTGGCGAAGATGGCGTTGCTGATCCGCCAAAGCGGAATCAATCACGATCAGTCGGAGAACGTCGACGACTACAACACCGGCAAACAGCTGCCCGCATCCGATCCAGGCGCGACAATTTATGTCTTCAAACCGCTGAAGTCGCCATCCGGCGGCACCAGGCCCAAACCCGTCGGGTGGGAGATCGTCATGGGCACCACCAAGTGGATCGACGGCAATGCGGACCTGATGCAGTCCGTTGCCACAAGCTGGCAGACAGTCGCCTCGGTGTTCAGCACACTCGATACCGAGCTGCGCACGAAAATGAAGTACCTCGCCGGCTCCACCAGCGATGAGATCCCTGACATCAATGAAGCTCACACATCCGTGGTGGACGGGCTGGAGATCCTCGGAGATGCGCTGCGTCAGCAGGCCGGTGCAGTCGATGGCTACGCTGTCGTTCTGCGTGCAGCTCAGGAAGGCGCTGAGTGGGAGATGCAGCTGCAGACCGTGGTCCAGGCCATCAACACCGTCAACGCTGCCACGATCGGCCGACCCATCAAGAAGGAGATCTTGGATGTCGCCAATAGCCAGATCGAGCACTCCCGCGACAAGATCCAGGGAATGCTGAGTGGCCTCGCCGATGCGCAGCGCGTATCGGGAGCGACGTTCACCGCGGTGTCAGCGACAACGGTCAGTGCGATCAATACCAAGTTCACACCGATCCTCGACAAACAGCTGAAGAACCCTCCTCCCCCAACAGATCCCAAGACCACACGCCGAAACAAGCTCGAGGGCGCAAAGGGCGAAGCACGAGCCGGCATCGACGTCAACAAGCCCAAGGAATCGATCCCGTCGGTCACGGGCCGACGCAACTCCATCCCCGACGACCTCGACCACACCACCAAACGCCTCACCGAGGTCAAGAACGTCCAGTACCAGGGCTACACTGACCAGCTCAAAGATGACATGGCGTATTGCCAGGCCCGAGGGTACGAGTTCGTCCTGATCACCGACCACAACACCCGCCTCACTCAGGAGCTACAAGATCTCGTGAATCAAGGCAAGATCAAACATGTCACGATGGACTTCCGAAGTTGACTCCCAGCGACGACGCCGCAGCAACCCATCTGCTCGAGGAGTACCGCCGAGCAGGCGGGTACGCCGACACGATCCCCGACATCGGCAGCCGCGCACAGAACTCGCCAGAAGTCATCGCGTTGCTGGCCCAATGGCTCACCGAGCTCGAAGATCGGTGGCCCGGTCCTGAAACTGAGGGGCGCGACATGGCGCGGCTGAGCTTGACGAATGCGCTCAACCGCAAGGAATCACGCAAAACCACAGCGATCCCGGCCCTGATCAGCCAATTCGATCACACCAAGCCCATCAAGCCACACGTGCGATGGGCGGCAGGCAATGCCCTCTACACCATTCCCGCCGGCAAAGAATACTTCGAGCAACTCGCCGCCATCGCCGCCGACAGAGGATTCGGTGCCGACCGTCAGATGGTGGTGAACTGGCTCGGCAAATCCCGTCACCCCGAGGCCGCCGCGGTCGCGGCCGCCCAACTCGACGACGAGACCGTGCAAGGTCACGCGCTCGACGCGCTGTCGAAGCTGCGGGCCCAAGGGCTACGTGCGCAGGTCGAGCCGTTCCTGGACTCGAAGTACCCCTGGTACCGACGCAATGCGGAACGGATCATCCGCTACGACCAAAGCTGACCTTGCTCGACCCGCCGGTTCACCAGATCAGGCGCTGTGCGGTGAAGCCCTCCAACGGCTCGGGATGTACCTCGCCGCGTGAGATGGTGTAGGGCTCGAGCACGCCGATCGCGAGTCCGCTGGAGTGTTCGATGTGCACCTCGATCCCATTCGAACCGGTCTCGGGCAACACCATGTCGACGACGACTGCAGCAGCTCGGATGTCGGTCCGCATCGACCTGAGCGCTTCGAAATTCATCGCTTTGGCTTGTTGTGCGTCCCCGGTTCCTGCCCCGATCAGTTTCCTCTCGCCGGAGGCGCCGATTGCCATGCCGAACGGGTAGAACTCTCCTCGCTGGGCCAGCCGCTCTTCAGCAAGGTTCAATGCATGGTCGAGCAGATCATCCATGTCGTCTTGGATCGGCTGGGGTGTGGTGTTCCTCCACGACATCGGTGAGTTCTCCCTCGGTCTGTGCGTCGAGGCGCCCAGCTCAGGACGGCCCGCAACGATGGTACGCAACAAGCCGGTACCAGCCATTACTCGATCGGCGATACGCGGGAGAAATGATCAGAGCCGGCGGATGACCGGGAGGGAGAAGCCGCATTGCGGGGCGAGATCGCCGCCTACGTCGAGCGGTTCGCCGACCAGGTCGGATTCCTTTCGACGTACTGGAACAACTGTCGCGACCAGCCCGTGTTTCGGGCCGCTCGCCTTGCCGCGGAATCCGCGGAGGCGAGGTTCGGGCCGTCAAGGTTGGGCTGGTCGGCTGCTAGAGTCGGGTGTCGGAGTCGGCGGTCGAAGGGGAGGGCATGGCGCGCAGGATCGCGGGAGTCGTTGTCGCGGCGGCGATCGTCTCTGTTGTGGCTGGTTGTGGTGGGACGACCGAGGGGTCGCCGTCGACCAGTACCAGCGCGGCGGAGGCGCCGTTGTTCAACCCGTGCACCGGGATTCCCGATGATGTGTTGCGTTCGGCGGGGGTTGATCCTGCGACGGAAGAGAGTGGGATCGCGGGGGTGCATCAGCATGGGTGGGAGATCTGTAGCTGGAGCAACAAGCAATTCTCGATGACAGTGTTCTCCACGGGACGGACGGTGGCGGAGTTCGAGAAGAAACCGGGCAATACTGATTTCCGGGATGTCACGGTTGCCGGACGCAAGGGGCGACAGTTCAAGGTAGAAGGTGCGTCGAAGGACGTTTTGTGTGACGTTCTTTTCCCGGTATCGACGCAAGGCGTCGTTCAGCTGCGGATATCGAACAGGATCGGACTCGATAATCTTGAAGAACCGTGTTCGGTTCTGTATCGGGTGGGAGAGTCGATCGTCCCGATCCTTCCGCGCTGACGAGGAGAGAGGGGGAACCGATGAGTCAGGATAATCTGTCGCAGTGGCAGCGTTTCGCCGAGCAAGCAAGGGCGGGGGAGCTCTACCTCGACGACGAGGTGGCGGCTCATCAGGTTGTGGCAGCCTGCAACCGTCGAATCAGCGAGTTGCAGGATCTGGCCCGCCTTGCACAGAACGCCCAGAATGTCTCTGGCTTCGGCGATTTCAATATGGCTGACGTACTGGCTGGCAAGTTCCTCAAGCAGGCGACTGGCACCGAAAACTCGATCGACTCGATCATCGCCAAAGACATCGAAGTCGTGAAGGACATGCGCGACATCATGGCCATCTCCATCGCACGCCTCCGCGGCCAGGACTACACGAATTCGGCGGCGATCACCGCGATCATCGATTCCGTGGGGGAACCACAGTGACGGGCGTGAACGGCGGCATGTTCAGTTGGAGCGCAGGGGATATGGGCTCCGCCATGCTGGAAAGCCTGACCGATTGGATCGCCGGGGAAGAGCGGGAACCGGGCATCAGGCCGGGAGATATTCAGGGGCAATTCAACCGGCAGCGAGAGGATGTCCGCGGCAAAGCCGATGATGCCGGCTTCGAGGGCGCGTTCCATCCGCAGGAAGTGCTGAAACAGGACGAGTTCGAGAAAGACGATGTCGCCACACTGCGCACCAAGGTCGACGCGATCGATCTGACAGCCGTCGGCAACCTGATCACCGCCTGGCAGGCAGTCGGCGATCGCGCTCGCGCATCGCTCGACACCTTCACCGCCGCTATCACCCGGCTGACCGAGGACGGAGTGTGGCGAGGCGCGTCGAGCGACGCCGCCGTCGCGGGTGTGCGCGATTACACCTCGCACGGTGCGCAGCTGCCCAACGCGGCAGTCCTCACCAGCAACAAACTCGCCGAACTCAAAACAGGATTGGAGCCGACGAAGCTGCTGGTTCCGCACGCACCGGAGGATCGGTCCTTTACCGACAACGCGCGTTCGTGGATCGCGGGTCGCGGCTGGCGCAGCAACTCGGAAGCGCAGGACACCGCGAAAGCCGAGGCGCTTCGGGTGCTGAGAACTGTGTTCGCTCCGGTCATCCGGGAATCGGACACGAATGTGCCGGTCCTTCCGCAGCCGTACAACCCGGTGCAGTCCGGTGATAAGCCGCCGGTAACCGGTCCCGGCCCTGGACCGGGCGGCCCTGGCCCAGGCCCCGGTGGTCCCGGCCCGGGCGGCACATCACCGGAACCCGGACCGGACACCCCCACCGAGGACCCGGACGACTCGAATCAGACGAACCCGAGCGAAACCGATCCGACCTCGACCGATCCGGCGTCAACGAATCCGGCATCGACCACTCCGGCGTCCACGCCCACGACGAATCCGACCGGCTTGCCCGATCGCCCTGGGCCGGGCCCGGGAACCCCGGGTCCGCCAGGTCCAGGCGGGACGCCCGGTGTGCCCTCGCCCGGCGGCTCCATCCGCGGCGTGCCGGTCACGGCCACCACCGGCGCTCCGGCCTCGGCGGCGAGTCCGGCGACTCGCGCGGCGATGAGCGGCTTGGGCGGTCTCGGAGCTCCCGGCGCGCGCGGCGGGCGATCCGAGGACGAGTCGAGCAAGGGCATACCCGACTACCTGATCAGCCAGGAACACGGTGAGGAACTGACCGGGCTGAAGGACCTGCCGAAAGTGGTGCCGCCGGTGATCGGGGAGTGAACGGACTCGTAATTGACTTGTGCCCGAAGGCTTTTCGACAGGACGCGCAGTCACGGACGACGCGGCCGAATGGTGCGAGATCATGATCACCGTGCGCCAGTGGCGGTTCACCGCGCTCGAATTCCGGACACTGTGGGAATCCACGGGCCGCGACGTGCTGCCTTATCCGTTGCGCCACCAGTTCACCACCCAGTACCGCTCGGACAGCCTGCGGTTGCGGCAGGCGGCCGCGCTAGCGGTGCGGCCGCAGCTCGACGACGACCTGGTGCGGGCGGTGCACGTGCTGTTCGCGCCCGAAGCGCGCATCGAGCTGGCGGGGTATCTCGGCGTCCGGCGGGACCGTGAGCTGCGAGCCCACGCCGGCGTGCACGATGAGCACGGCGCGGTGGCGGTGCAGGAACACAGCGACGACGGGCACGGCGACGTCACCCTGACGTTCCTGCCCGCCGCCCGGGTCGCCCGCGCGGTCGTCGACGTGCTGCCGGATTACCCTGCGGGACAGCGCGAACCGATGACGATCCCCGTCGAAGAACTGGAGGGTCCGCCTCCCGTGGTGCGCGACGCGTGGCGGCCGACACCGCGTGATGAGTTCGAGAAGTTCTTCAACCGGACCGTCCGCGCGAGCGTGCACGTCGGCGTCTACCCGTGGGGCAGCGCCGACAACCGGCACATCAAGGGCCGCAAGGACTTCCAGATCACGGACTTCGACGGCGACGGCCGCTACGTCACCTTCGGCTCCCGCATGGTCGTCGCCAAACCCACCACCCGCGAACGCATGACGGCGACGGTGCAGGAGATGATCGGCCGCACAGTCCAAGAAGTCCGCGCGGGCGACCACCCACCACGCTGATCTCGCCGCGCTGCGTCCGGAGTCGGCACGTAGCATCGGTCCGTTCGCGAAAATCATTGAGCGCCTTGCTAGATGGCGTGACAGGAGGGCTCGGGATGGCCAAGGACTGGGTGCGCGAAGCAGAGTTGTTGGTCGAGGAAGTGCTCGATCGGGAGGCGGCGGAAGTGGATCGCAGTGGAGTTGTCCCCCCTGGGCATTTCGACGCGTTGGCCGAGCGCGGGTTCTACGGATTCCCGCTTTCGGAGGGAATGACGCCCGACACGATGATCGACACCGCCTCCACGCTCATCGGTGGCTGTTTGGCAACGGGTTTCGTCTGGGCACAGCACCTCGGAGCGCTACGGGCGGTCGCATTCGCCGACAACGCCGCGCTGCGTGAGCGCTATCTGGCCCGGATGACGGCCGGGACGTACCGGTGCGGCGTGTCTTACGCGGGCGCTCGTTCGGCGCCGACCTTGTTCGTCGAAGCCGTCGACGACGGCATGGCGATCAGCGGCACCGCGCCCTTCGTCACCGGGTGGGAGTATGTCGACGCC
The DNA here is from genome assembly GCF_006716565.1 of Nocardia bhagyanarayanae. Classification (NCBI taxonomy): domain Bacteria; kingdom Bacillati; phylum Actinomycetota; class Actinomycetes; order Mycobacteriales; family Nocardiaceae; genus Nocardia; species Nocardia bhagyanarayanae. The sequence goes on from NZ_VFPG01000002.1 coordinate 1,027,527, forward strand.
GTGGTGATGTCGGTGCGTGTCACCGACGGCGCGGCGGAATCCGTTGCCACACTGTTGGTCCCGACACAGGACGCGAGCGGTGTGACGGTCGAGCGGATCCCGCTGATCGCCGCCGACGCCAGCGCCACGGTCCGGCTCACCCTCGACCGAACGTTCGTGTCCGACGAGCACGTCATCGCAGTGAAGCCCCTCGACGAGTTCCAATCCGGCCGCGGCAGCCTCACCGACTGGATCAACGGCGCGCTCTCCCTCGGCGTGCTATCGCGCTGCGTGCGCGAGCTGAAGGGCCAGGGCATCGACGCGTACGACGCGCAGTACGCGGCGCTGCGGACCCGATTCGCCGCGGCGATGGGCGATGCCGAGGCGACCTACGCGCTGCGCGCCGACATCGCCGAAGCCGCGGTGCGTGCGGCGGCCGCGGGCATCGTCGCGACCGGCAGCCGAGCGACATTGAGTCATACGACGGCCGAGCGCCGGATGCGCCAGGCGAGCTTCGCCCTCGTCTGCACCACCCGCGAACCGATCAAGGACGCCCTGCTCGACCGCCTGCGTCCGGTCGAGCTCGGCTGAGCGCGTCAGGCGAAGGGATACTGCCCGCCGCCACCGCCGGGACTCTGGTTCGGCGTGGTGATGTCGATGATGTCCTGGACGAGGTCGACGACGGCGCGACCGATGTCGAGCACGTCGTTGCCGAGGGTGGAGAATTCCTGCGCGATGAGCTGGAGCATGTCGTCTGTCCTTCGGCCCGGTCGGCTGGGTACCGTCCTCCAGAGTGACACGGAATGCGCCCGCGACGGCGGGGAATGCGCGCGACGAAGGCGCGGGCACCCCGGTTCTGAATGGGATTGCATCGTCATGCATAATCATTTGTAGAAGGGCGCGGGCCGCCTGACCTGCGCGCCGGCGCGACCGGCCGGGGCCGCCGAACGCGGCGCCCCGAGACACACCCGCACGAAACCGAGGAGCACACAGACATGTCCGAGCGCGTCGTACTCGCCTACTCCGGTGGGCTTGACACCTCCGTCGCGATCAGCTGGATCGGCAAGGAGACCGGCGCCGAGGTCGTGGCCGTCGCCATCGATCTGGGCCAGGGCGGCGAGGACATGAACGTGGTGCGCCAGCGCGCGCTGGACTGCGGCGCCGTCGAGGCGATCGTGGTCGACGCCCGCGACGAGTTCGCCGACGAGTACTGCCTGCCCACCATCCAGGCCAACGCCCTGTACATGGGCCAGTACCCGCTCGTCTCCGCGATCAGCCGCCCGCTCATCGTCAAGCACCTGGTGGAGGCCGCCAAGTTCCACGGCGCCACCACCGTCGCGCACGGCTGCACCGGCAAGGGCAACGACCAGGTGCGCTTCGAGGTCGGCATCGGCGCCCTCGCGCCCGACCTGAACGTGATCGCCCCGGTCCGCGACTACGCGTGGACCCGCGAGAAGGCCATCGCCTTCGCCGAGGAGAACAGCCTCCCGATCAACGTCACCAAGAAGTCGCCGTTCTCCATCGACCAGAACGTGTGGGGCCGCGCCGTCGAGACCGGCTTCCTCGAGGACCTGTGGAACGCGCCGACCAAGGACGTCTACGACTACACCGCCGACCCGACCGTCAACTTCGAGGCGCCGGACGAACTGATCGTCACCTTCGACAAGGGTGTGCCGGTCGCGATCGACGGCCGCCCGGTCAGCGTGCTCCAGGCGATCGTCGAGCTGAACCACCGCGCGGGCCGTCAGGGTGTCGGCCGCCTGGACATGGTCGAGGACCGTCTCGTCGGCATCAAGAGCCGCGAGATCTACGAGGCCCCCGGCGCCCTCGCGCTGATCACCGCGCACCAGGCTCTGGAGAACGTGACCATCGAGCGCGAGCTGGGCCGCTACAAGCGCCAGGTCGAGCAGCGCTGGGGCGAGCTGGCCTACGACGGCCTGTGGTTCTCCCCGCTCAAGCGCGCGCTGGACGCCTTCGTCCAGGACACCCAGCAGCACGTCTCCGGCGAGATCCGGATGGTCCTGCACGGCGGCAACGCGGTGGTCAACGGCCGCCGCTCCGAGCAGTCGCTCTACGACTTCAACCTGGCCACCTACGACGAGGGCGACACCTTCGACCAGTCGCTGGCCAAGGGCTTCGTGCAGATCCACGGCCTGTCCTCGAAGGTCGCCGCGCGTCGCGACCTGAACCAGAAGTAGGAATCCGACGCCCGGTCCCGGGTCGGTGCGCCGACCCGGGATTCGGCGTGTGCCCGTGCCGATCGCCCCGCTGGGCCTGGCTACGGTGGTCATCGGCGGACCGGATCCCGCCGCGCGCGTTCCGCATGCTGCGCGGCTCGAGCACACCCACGCACGTTCGACCCGAGGAGACAGCACGATGACACAGGCCGGGAGCACGAACACCGGTGCCCTCTGGGGCGGACGTTTCGCGTCCGGACCCGCTGAGGCGATGGCGGCGCTGAGCAAGTCGACCCACTTCGACTGGGCGCTGGCTCCCTACGACATCCGCGCGTCCAAGGCGCACGCCCGCGTGCTGCACAAGGCGGGGCTGCTGTCGGAGGCCGATCTCGCCGGGATGCTGACCGGGCTGGACCAGCTGGCCGCCGACGTCGCATCCGGCGCCTTCGGCCCCGCGGAATCGGACGAGGACGTGCACGGTGCGCTGGAGCGCGGGCTCATCGAGCGCGTCGGCGCCGAACTCGGCGGACGGCTGCGCGCGGGCCGCTCGCGCAACGACCAAGTGGCGACCCTGTTCCGGATGTGGCTGCGCGACGGCGTGCGCCGGATCGCGGCGGGCATGCTGGACGTGGTCGACGCGCTGGTCGCCCAGGCCGCCGCCCACCCCGACGCCGTGATGCCGGGCAAGACCCACTTGCAGGCCGCCCAGCCCGTGCTGCTCGCCCACCACCTGCTCGCGCACGCGCACCCGCTGCTGCGCGACATCGACCGGCTCCGCGATTTCGACCGCAGGGCCGCGGTGTCGCCGTACGGTTCCGGCGCACTGGCCGGTTCCTCGCTCGGCTTGGATCCCGAGGCGATCGCCGCCGAGCTGGATTTCACCGCGGCAGCGGCCAATTCGATCGACGCCACCTCCGCGCGCGATTTCGCCGCCGAGGCGGCGTTCGTGCTCGCCATGATCGGCGTCGACCTGAGCCGGATGGCCGAGGAGGTGATCATTTGGAGCACACCGGAATTCGGCTACATCACCCTCGCCGACGCCTGGTCCACCGGTTCCTCGATCATGCCGCAGAAGAAGAACCCGGACGTCTCCGAGCTCACCAGGGGTAAAGCGGGTCGGCTGATCGGCAATCTCACCGGTCTGCTCGCCACCCTCAAGGCGCAGCCGCTGGCATACAACCGTGACCTGCAAGAGGACAAGGAACCGCTGTTCGATTCGGTCGCCCAGCTCGAGCTGCTGCTGCCCGCCATCGCAGGCTTGGTCTCCACCCTCACCTTCCACACCGACCGGATGGCCGAACTCGCCCCCGCCGGGTTCACTCTCGCCACCGACATCGCCGAATGGCTTGTGCGCCAAGGTGTCCCGTTCCGTGTCGCGCACGAAGCCGCGGGCGCGTGTGTCCGCGCCGCCGAGAACCGCGGCGTCGGCCTCGACGAACTCACCGACGAGGAATTCGCCGCCATCGACCCCGCCCTCACCCCCCAGGTACGCGAGGTCCTCACCGTCCAGGGCTCCATCGCCTCCCGCAACGCCCGCGGCGGCACCGCGGGCACCCAGGTCGCCCGCCAACTCGACGAGGTCCGCGCCTCAGCCGCCGCCGCCCGCACCTGGTTGCACTGACCGCCCGGCCCCGATTCCGGGCACCGAACAAGGCGGCGGGCGCCTCGAGCGTTCCGCCGCCGCAGCTCAAACGAATTCGGCCGTATCGAGCTCGAAATCGAACGGCGCCGGAAGGTGCAGTGGCGCACCGAATTTGGCGGCGGCCTGCTGGGTGTACTGGCCTCGAGCGGGTGCCCAGAAGACGGTCATCTCGCCATGGTGGCGGTCGACGAGGAGATACATCGGAATTGCCGCCTGTGCGTAGGCGTCGCGCTTCTCGACGCGATCGACCTCGGCGTCGCGGTCGCGGCCGGACGTGATCTCGACGATCAGCAGGACGCCGGACGGATTCGCCCAGGACGGCTCGGTACGGAAATAGCCCCGTGGTGCGACCGCTCCGTCGACTCGCGCGCGGCCCTCGCGGTATGCGGGAATACGCAGGCCACGCTCGTGAAAGAACTCGAGTCCGGTAGAACCGACGATCTGGTTGCGAATCGTCGCGGCGAACTCGTCGTGCTCGCCGTCGGGAACGGGTGCTACGTAGATCCTTCCGTTGATCAGTTCGACCGATACCTCCTCCGACGATGCGCGCTCCAGCACCTCGAACTCCGCGAGGCTCACGTCGGCGTCCTGGATACCCATGCGCCCAGGGTAATGGGGTGGAGGGCGGTCGGAGCGCGACTCGTGCCCGGCGATGATCGGCATGGGGGCTCCTCTCGATAGCGATGGTCTCGTCCTGAGTCGGACGGCGAGAGGCGTCGGTTGGTTCCCGCCGCTTGCGCGCCGCTCGGCGTGTTCCCACGAAGAGGTCGCGTCAGCACAGTGCCCCAGGGTGGTCAGGTCCCTTGGCGTCGTGGGCGGTCCGGCGACGACGCTCGTGTATATCCGGGGCGGCACACCGTCTGCCGCTCGGCGGTTCGTGTCCCAGCGGTTCAGTCGGCTGGAGCGAAGGCGCCATCGGCGCGGAGCGGGACGGCCTTACTGACGTCCACCTCGCCTGCGATGGCGACGTCTTCGGCGAAGCCCCCATCGCGGAGTTCGCGGCCGGACGAGCAGTCCGCCAAGGTGGCCGCGATGTCGCCGGTCGATTCGAAAGCCGTTCTGGCGATTACAGATTCGGGCGACAACGGTCCCGCACCCGCACCGGCCAACGCGGAGATGACCGCTCCGGCGCCCAGCAGATCTTCGACGCTCGGACGCAAAGCCTCGCGACCGGGCCACTGCTCGCCCGCAGCGATCACGGCAACCGGCCGATCCGCCGTGCCCCATCCCTGTCGGCGGATCCATCGGGCGACCGCGGCCGCGTTGCGCAGCGACGCGGCGAGCACCGGAATCCCCATGACGGCAGCGGAAATGGCCGAACCGTTGGGGGACGGAAGAACGAGCCGCGGTACCGCCGGGGCGCGGCGCAACGCCGCGGGCGACAGCGACCAGGGCCGCTGCTCCGTGACGGCGCGACGGCCGACCGCGAGTACCGCGTCCTCGTCCGCGGCGAAGTCGGCCGCGCGGTCGTCGCGCCAGGGAAACGGATACACGCGAGTACCGGAGTCGACCGCGACGCTGACAGACGTCGTGAAGGACAGCACGTCGACGACCACCACGCACGCGCTGCCCGGCGCCAGCGCGAGCGCCCCCGCTACACCCCACTCGAAGCGAACGCCGAAGGACCGCTGCTCGAACCAGGCTTCTCCCACCACCGGACTTTTCTAACAGACGCCCCACTGAATCCCGTATCGCCGAGAGCCGGTAGCGGGCACTTCTCGCGGCTGGCCAGGCTCGGTGCGGCCCTGGGGATGACCTGGTGACCGAGCCCGAGGTGGGCGAAAGCCGGTGGGTGCGCTTCGCGCGGTTCGATCGCCGCGGTGCGGGCCCTGTGGATTGCCTGCTTACCCGGCACGCGGGCGTGCTGCTGCCATGGGCAAGCGTCACCCAGTGCCCGGCGGCCTACGGGCTCAGTGCGCGCGGCGCTCGATCAACGAGGCCAGGTGGAGGACGGGGGCGACCAGGTCGGGGATGGCGTCGGGGTCGCCGAGGCGGCCGGTTTGGTACGTGAGGAGTTCGTGGCCCGCGAGGCTCCAGCGGGGGACAACGCCCTCCAGATGGGCGGCGATCAGTTGGGGGCCGACGAGCAGGCGGGCGTAGTTCGTGTCCACGGCGGTGACGCGGAAACGGCGGTCGAAATCGCGGTGGCCGGTGGTGACGGGGGAGTCGCTGAACATACCGCTGCCGGGCTGGGAGAGCGCCGCGACGTCGACCACGGCCACCGGCGGGTAGGGCCGCTCCAACAGCACAACCACCACAACGCACCGGTGGGTAGTGGTGTGGACGATCTCGCCGTTCCAAGTGCTGGTCGGGTAGCAGTAATCCGCCACGGTGACCTGGTGTCCACCGAGCTCGCCGGTCAGCGTCGCACCGAGCCCGGCGGGGTTGCGTCCGGGCAGCCGCGCGGTCCACGGCGCGAGCGGCGCCATGTCGAACTGCCAACCGTGGCGCGCAGCCCACTCGCTGAACGTCTGACCAGCGGCCCTCCTCCTGCGGACACGCAACGGAAGCAACACCCCGAAACCCGCCGTCAACAGCACGGCCACGAACACGATCAGACCGATCCGGAACGCTTCCACCACAGGTCATCACATCCCTCGGTCGACGGATCTCCCCATTGTCCGCCGACTCACTAGGCTGCCGCCATGACCTTGCTGCTGCTCGCGCTGGCGATCGCCTCCGAGGTGACCGCGACCGTTTCGCTGAAGTTCTCCGAGGGGTTCACCAAGCTCGTCCCCTCCATCGTGGTCGTCATCGGTTACGGCGCGGCGTTCTTCTTCCTCTCCCAGGCGCTGAAGCGCGGCATGCCCATCGGTGTCGCCTACGGCATCTGGTCCGCGGTCGGTGTCGCCGCCATCGCCATCATCGGTGTCCTCTTCCTGAACGAACGGCTCAGCGTGGTCCAAGTCGGCGGCATCGCCATGGTCATCCTCGGCGTCCTCGCCCTCGAACTCGGCGGTTCGCACTGACCCATCCGCACGGACTCCGCTCGCTGACGGCGGATTCGGCGATCAACAGTTGGCCCAGCCACTCCACCCGCTCGATCAGCGAACGCGGGCGACAAGTCACCTTCCTATCCCGGTCGCGCTCACAGAGGTTCGGCACGCTCCGCAGCGGGTACAACCTCTGCGCAGCGTGGGACTCTCCCCGATGGCTGCCCACACCCGCGCGGGACAACCACTGGTTCAATCCTGCACGCGCACTGTGTAACCCGCCTCGGTGAGCGCGGTGAGTACGTCGTCCCGGTGGTCGGGTCCGCGAGTCTCCAGAGTGAGCGCGACTTCGACTTCGTCGACGGCAAGCCAGGTCCCGGTCCGCGAGTGCACCACGTCCACCACGCTCGCCCCTGTCCCGCCGACCACGGTGAGCAACGCGGACAACCCGCCGGGACGATCCGAAATCGTCACGCGCACAGCGAGATAACGCCCCGCGGCGCTGAGGCCGTGATTGACGATCCGGGTCAGCAGCAGGGGATCGATATTGCCACCGGAGAGCACCGCGCAGACCGGCCCGCGCAGCTCGAGTTCTTCTGCGGCGCAGCTCATCAGCGCCGCGACGGCCGCCGCGCCCGCGGGCTCCACGATCAGCTTCGCACGTTCCAAGCACAGCAACAGCGCCGTGGACAGCGCCTCCTCGTCCACCGTGACGATGCGCGGCCCGTGCTCGGCGACGTGCGCGAACGGCACCTCGCCCGGCAGCCCCACCGCGATGCCGTCGGCCATGGTCGACATCCGTTCCGCCCGTACGGGTTTGCCGACCGCGAGCGATTCCGGCCATGCCGCGGCCTCGGCCGCCTGCACCCCGATCACCCGCACGTCGGGCGCGAGCCGGTGCAGGGCGATCGCGATTCCGGCCAGCAATCCACCGCCGCCGGTCGGCACCAGCACCGTGCCCACATCCGGCAGCTGCTCCCAAATTTCGAGCCCCACGGTCGCCTGCCCGGCCACGATGTCCGGGTGATCGAACGGGTGGATCAGCGTGGCCCCGGTGCGCGCGGCGAAATCCAGTGCCGCGTCGAGCGCTTCGTCGATGGTGTCGCCGATCTGCCGCACCCGCGCGCCATAAGCCTTGGTGGCGGCCAGTTTCGGCAACGACGCCCCGACCGGCATGAAGACGGTGGCCTCGATACCCAGCGAGGTGGCCGCCCATGCGACGCCCTGCGCGTGATTGCCCGCGCTGGCCGCGACCACCCCGCGCGCCCGATCCTCGGGCGGCAGATTCGCGATCCGGTTGTAGGCGCCGCGCGGTTTGAACGAGCCGGTCCGCTGCAGGTTCTCGCATTTCAGCCAGACGTCCGCGCCGCAACGTTCGGACAGCACCCGCGAGGCGACCACCGGCGTCCGGCGGATCACCGGCGCCAACAGCGCCGCGGCCGACTCGATCCGTTCCAGCCCGATCAGCTCCATGGCCTCATGCTGCCATCGCGAACCGGAGACATCCCACGATTCCGGGCGTTCAGTCCGCCTTCTTGGCGATGTTGTGGGCAACGGCCCCGAGCCGGGCCAAGCGGGCGTCACCGAGCGGGGTGAGCTTGCCGCCGAGCCGGTTGGTGACGAAGCCGAGCGACATCCCGGTGGCCGGGTCAGCGAACGCGCCGGAACCGCCGAGCCCGAAGTGCCCGAACGCCGAGATCGGCGCGGCCTTGGAGGGCATCATCGGAACGCCGTGGAAGCCGAGCCCCCACGGAATGCGGAACGCGAGAACGTAATCGGGCGTGAAGACTTGGCGCTCGCGCATGTGGTCGATGGTCTCCGCGCCGAGCAGCCGGTAGCCGTCGAGGCTGCCGCCGATCGCCAGCGCCCCGTACAGCCTGGCCAGCGCCCGCGCGGAGAAGACGCCGTTCACGCCGGGCATGACCGAATCGTGCAGCCGCGGGTCCGACATCAGCTCGGCGAAACCGCTGGGCGTCGTCTCCGCGGCGGCTGCGAGGCGGCGGCTGCGACCCATGATCCGCGCGCCGCTCTCCCAGCTCATCCCGGCGACGGTCAGCTTCGGGAAGTTGACCGCGATGCGGTTTCGCTCGGTCTCGGGCACCCGGAACCAGAGTTCCTCGGCGCCGAGCGGCTCGGCGATCTCGGTCCGCAGCACGTCGGTGAATTCCGCACCCGCGACCCGCTGCACCAGCTCCGCGACGAGGTGCCCGAAGCTGATGCCGTGGTAGCCGCTGGTCGTGCGGTGCCGCGGGTCGGGCGTGGCGGCGGCGAGCGCGGCGGTGACCGCGGCGTCGTCGAAGAAGCTTTCCGGCGGACCGGGCAGCAGATTGCGCAGCCGGTGCAGTCCGGCGCGGTGACTGAGCAGGGCGCGCACGGTGATGTGCTCTTTGCCCGCCGCGGCGAACTCCGGCCAGTACTCGGCGACGGGACGGTCGTAGTCGAGCAGTCCGCGTTCCGCGAGGCGGTGCAGCAGCGTGGCGGCGACGCCCTTGCCGGTGGAATACGCCACGGCCAGCGTGTCGTGCTGCCACGGAACGCCCGGTCGCGCGAAGCCGGCCCAGACGTCGACCACGGGCTCGCCGTGCAGATAGACCGTCAGCGCGCCGCCGCCGTCGCTCGGACGGCGGAAGAGCCGGTCGAAGTCGGCGACGAGGCCGACGAAGCGCCGGTCCACGAACTGCGTTGTCGGAGGTGTCGGCATCGAGGTTTCCTTTTCTGTTCCTTACCCAGACTAAGGGTGGACAGATTTCTCCCCGCCCGGTTCCCTGTCTCGGGTACCGGGCGGGGGAGGGGGAACGTCAAGCCGCGACAGCGGTGCGCAGTGCGCCCAGGATGTCGGAGGGCTCGGCGACATCGATGACGAGCCGGGTGAATTCCGAGCCCCTGAGCTCGATGCGCACGCCCGAGCCGTCGAAACGGGTGTCCCAGAATTCCTTGCGGCCCTTGCCGCGGAAGGTGCCCGCGGCGATCACGCCGGGGAAGAAGGTGCCGGGCGCACGCACCCACGGCGGCCGTAGGTCGACCTCCGCGGGCGCGACCTCGGTGATATCGCGCAGGTCGAAACTGAGTTGGTCGCGCAGTGCGAGCAGTCGATGTCCGCCGAGCACCTTGACCGTCACCGTCGTTCCCGTGACCTCGATCTCCACCATGCCGCGTACCTCGCAATCGCCCCCGGATTTCCGTACACCTCCAGCATCGGGGCCGCCCCTGGACTGACCCTGTGCCGATCCTGTGATTTCCCCAAGCTTCTGAGCGGAGTCTCGGCATCGCCCGAGATAGGTCCGATCCCGGACCCGGCATCCGCGCGCAGTGGAGAAGAAGATGCCCATACGTAGATATGCGCATCAAACATGTTGATCCAAGATATGGCCCACGACATCGGCAGCACCTCGAAATCAGCAAGGAAGGCGAACCCCCTCGCGGGAACGGACATCAGCGCCGCATCGCGGTGGTCGGCACGAAAACCGACCGAAGGCCACCTTCATCCCGCCAGACCGACTGAAGGTGACCTTCGTGCACCCGACCTAGCTGGTCGGAGTGCCGACCGTGGGTGGTGGGCCGACCGGCGGTGGCCTCCGGTCGGGTTCGCGTGTCCTGGTGCGCTACGGGACGTAGACGATGCGGTCGTCGGTCTGGGCGTTCCACGTCTCGCCGACCTGAGCGAGGGGCACGGGAAGCGCCCGCACGGCGAGCGCGTCGGTGTTCACCGCGACGGTGAGTTCCGGCAGTTCCGCGAGGAAGTCGCGGGCCGGTACCGAGCCGATTCCGCTGCCGCAGATCTGCAGCCGGCACCCACGCAGCAGCGCGGAATCGACGGGCATCGTCTGACCGGCGACGGATCCGATCTGGATCCAGTCCAGTGGAGCGCTGCGGTCGCGGCGTGCGGTGATCATCGCGGTCATCGCTCGGGCGGACGGTTCTCCCCACACGTAGTCGATGACGACGTCGACATCGGCGGCGCGGTCGACCCGCTCGAAGGTCACTGTTTCGTCCGCGCCGAGCTCGTGCAGTGCCTCGAGCCGGGAAGCGTTGCGTCCGGCGGCGATCACGTATGCGGCACCGAACCGTTTGGCGATCTGCACGGCCATGCTTCCGGCGCTGCCGGTGGCACCGAGGACGAGGACGCTTCGGCCCTTCCGGAACTCGATGCGGCGGCGCAGCGCGACCCAGGACGACATCGCTGGGTTCATCGCGGCGGCGATGCGCACCGGGTCGGCGTCGTCCGGCAGTAGCACGCTGCGGCGGAGGTCGATCACCGTCCGCTCGGCAAGCGTGCCCATGCCGCCGTCGTCCACCACCGTGTATCTGAGATTTCCGTGCTGGTCGCGCACGACGGCGTCGACGCCGGGAACGAACGGCAACGTGCCGGTGCTGCTGTAGTGCGTGCCGTTCGCCCGAGCCCTGACCAGCTGATGCAAACCTGCCGCGAGAACGTCCACGACCAGGTCGTTCTCCCCCCGGGCGACCGGGGCGGGGTGCTCGCTGTACCGCGGCGGAGCGTCGAAGCTGGTGACAACAGCGGCGTGCATGGCAACTCCTCGTATTTGATTGGTATTACAAACCAAATTCAGTTTGGTTGGTAATACAAACCATGTCAAGTAGGATCTCGGTATGGAATCCGACGACGCGCTCGAGGACGCTCTGGTCCGGATGTCGTTCCGGGTGATGGCCGTGCTCACCCGCATCGGTTCGGAGCACGATCTGTCCCTCACCCAACTGCGGCTGCTCGGCCTGCTGCGCGACCGCCGACCGCGCATGACCGATCTGGCGGAGTTCCTGGGGTTGGACAAGTCCACGATGTCCGGCCTCGTCGAACGGGCCGAGCGCCGAGGTCTCGTGGCGCGTGGCAAGTCGCCTGCGGATCGCCGGGTGGTCGACGTGTTCATCACGCCGATGGGCAGCGAACTCGCGCAACGGGTGCAGGAGGCGATCCACGTGGCCCTCGCGCCCTATACCGACCGTCTAGCCGCGGACGACCGCGAGGCGCTCACACAACTGCTCGACTCCCTTTCGGGACGGCTGACGAATGGAAAGGCCCAGCCCGAGAACTTGCGGGCTGGGCCATAATTTCGCCGGACGTCGCGGCTGCGGCTCCTCGATCAGCGAGAGGCCGCACGCCCCGCGTGATGCGCCGCGTCGGCGATCTCCAACACATCCGCCAACCACGGCGTGTAACTCGTCGGATCCTCCGCGAGCGCCGCGCGCAGTTCCTCCGGCTGGATCCACGTGTACGCCGCGACCTCGGCGGGATCGGGCCGCGGCATGCCCGCGTCGAGCAGGCCGATGATGACGTGGTCCCACTCGTGCTCGACGCGGCCGGTGGCGCTGTCCCGCGCGTGATAACGGAAGACGCCGACCTCGGTGAGCGTGGTGGCGAGCCCGAGTTCCTCGGCGAGCCGCACCGCCGCCGCGGCCGCCACCGGCTCGCCGGGCGCGGGATGCCCGCAGCAGGTGTTGGCCCACAGCAGCGGGAAGCGGGTCTTCACGGCGGCGCGTTGTTGCAGCAGTACCCGGCCCGCCGAGTCGAAGAGCAGCACGGAGAACGCGCGATGGAGTCGCCCAGGCGCCTGGTGCGCCTCCGAGACCGGGCACGCGCCGACCGCGCGGCCCGCCTCGTCCACGAGCTCGACGGGCAGGGCCTCGCGGTCGGTCAACGGCTGGGCGAGGGTCTCGGTCACCTCCCCACCTTATCGGCGGCGATGAGCAGGTACTGGAAGCTGCCCTCGCGGTACGCGGTGAGGAACGGCTTCTCCACACCCGTCGCGAGCTCGGATTTCGTGCGCAGATCCCAGTACGGGATGGTGGCCGCCGTGAGGTCGACCACGTCGATGGGCACCAGGCCGTTCTCCGCGAGCGCGCGGAAGTACTCGCTGCGCGGATGGATCATGCAGCCGTAGTGGGCGTCGATCCAGCTGACCGAGGACGAGCGTCCGCCGGTGACGTCGTTGGAGCAGCCGGTGATGCAGACGTAGCGCCCGCCGGGTTCCAGCAGCCGGGAGAACTCGCGGAACAGGTCGAACAGGTCGACGTACATGGTGGTCTCGTTGGTCCAGATCCCGCGCATCGCGCCGCTGTCGAAGCCGGTGTCGAGCATGTTGCGGAAGTGGAACTTCACCTTGTCGGCGACTCCGCGGTGCGCGGCCTGGTCGTTGGCGAAGCCGACCTGGTACTCGGAAATGGTGACACCGTCCACCTGGCAGCCGAAGCGCTGGTTGGCCATGAAACTGGTGCCGCCGCGGCCCGATCCGCCGTCCATCAGCCGGTCGCCGGGGCGGACGTCGCCGAGGTGGTCGAGCAGCAGGTCGGCCTGCGCGGTCTCGAGCCGGTGGAGTTCCTCGACAATCCGTTCCTGGCGGGTGTCCTCGGGACCTTCCAGCACCGAGAGATCGGGGTCGCCGATGCCGTAGTGGTGGTGGTAGAGCCCGTCGACCTCGCCGAGCTTGGTGTTGACGCGATCGTCGTTGGGGTTGTTGTTCCAGTACGCCGCAACGGATTTCTGGTAGTTGGTGCGCAGCACGGCCTCGGCGTGGGGGTTGAGCATGGTCATGCGTGATCATCCTCTCTCGTTGCGGTACCGGCTATCCGACATCTTTGTAGCGACGACTGTCGGCATGCCAGGCGCGATTGCCGCCCATCCATGCCCACAGTCCGACGAGGAAGCGTCGCAGTTCCGGCGATCCGCCGGCGGCCAGCGGCGCGGCCTCGCGTTCGAAGCGGTGCACGAGTTCGTCGTGGACCGCCGCGGTGTGCAGCACCGCCTCCCGACGGGAGCACCGCTCTTCGGCGGCGAGCACCGTGGGGAGGTTGAATTCCCTTCCGTTGGAAAGGTCTTCGCGTGCCATCGAATACAGATCGTTGACCATCTGGGCGGCGAGCGCCGCGGTGGTCGTGACCCGCCGCATCGCCGGGTGGGTGTATTCCGCCGCCGAGAGCTCATAGCCGCCGAGTACGTCGATCGGCGCCATGCACGGCAGGAAGCTGTGCGGTTGACGATTGGCGAGATATTCCCAGACCGGCGGCATCCGGCCCGCGGCCCGCCAGCCCGCTTCGGCGCCGAGCGCGATGAACCAACCCGCGATCTCGGTGCGCAGTCTGGCCAACTGCGCGGGTGTGGCATAGCGGGCCAGGTGCTCGAACGAGGTGCGGAAGGCCCGCATGATCGGATCGGCCTGCAGTGCCCGTTCCAGCTGTGGTGCGTAGCGGGCGGGCAGATGCGCGGGATCCATGACTGCCATGCACAGTTCGAGCCGCGGGCCGAGCTCGGCCTCGGGGCTGGACGGAGTGCCGTCGGGAGCTCGGTCGTCGGCATCCTCCTCGCAGTAGTAGTCGTCCACGGACCACTCCGAAACCGCGCATTTGGCCGCGGCCAGCAACTGATCGGCGTTGGAACAGTCGGGGTGGGCGAGCATGATGAGCCGTCCGAAGTCGGCCTTGCGCAGGTCGTCCAGCTTTCCTTCGTAGAGGCCGATGTCCTCGGCCCAGTCCAGCAGCCCCTCGTTGACCGCCTCCGCCAGCGCGGGATCGTCGCGCAGGGGAGGCGGGCAGTACAGCGGAGGAATGCGCGACCCGCCGCCGACCTGCGTCGAGGCGGCGCCGAGTCCGGACGGTCCGATCTGTGCCCGGGGCGGCGCCGGTGTCGCGGGACGAACCGCCGTCGAAGCGGTGCCTAAACCGCTGGGCCCCAGGGGGATTCGCCCGCGCAGCCGGTGCCGCGTGGACGCCGGTGCGGCTGGAGGGTGCCCGTCGCTTCCCGGTGCGACGACGCGCCCGTTGCTCCTTCCGGTGACCGGCACAGCAGGGCCGGACGGAATCGGTGGGCATCGCGACTCCGCCGGACCGGCCCCCTGCGCCGGGCCGACGGAGTTCGCGACGTTCCCGTCCGGCGGACCGGACGGGCGCTCGTCGACGCCGTCCGCGATCGAAGCGGCGTCGGGTACGGACGGGCCGATCGCCACACCGTCCGGCGCGAGGTACGGGGTGGTAGGCCCGGTGGCGCCATCGGCGGGCGTCGGCAGCCGCAGCGCCGCCGCGCCCAACCCCCTCGGGCCGAGCAGCCGGACCGGCGTGGTGCCGGCTGCTGGCGAGGGCCGGCTCGGAACATCAGGTGGCGCAGCTGATTCGGCTACCGCTTCGGTGAACAGCTCGGCGGGCGCCGCGCTGTCCGTGTTGGTGAGCAGCGCCACGACGTCGGCGGCCAGATCGTGCGTGGCGGCGGGCGCGGCGGCGCGGGAGAGCACCGACATCGGTCATCACCCCGGCTAGTCCGCCTGCCGGGCGACCAGGACATTGTCGAGCACCCCGAGGGCGTCCGGTACCAGCACGGCGGCCGAGTAGTAGCAGCTGACCAGGTAGGAGATGATCGATCGGTCGTCGATGCCCTTGAAACGCACGTTCAGACTCGGCTCGAACTCGTCCGGAATTCCGGTCTGGTGCAAACCGATCACGCCCTGATCCTTTTCGCCGAGGCGCATGGCGAGGATCGAGGTGGTCCCGTTCTCGCTGACCGGGATCTTGCCGCACGGGTAGATCGGCACGCCACGCCACGCGGGCACCCGGTGTCCGTCGACGTCCACCGGGTCGGGATAGATTCCGCGCTTGGTGCATTCGCGGCCGAACGCGGCGATCGCTTTCGGGTGCGCCAGAAACATTTTCGTGCTGCGGCGCATACTCAGCAGCTCGTCCATGTCGTCCGGGCTCGGCGGGCCGGACTCGGTGTAGATGCGCTGCTTGAGGTCACAGTTGTGCAGCAGACCGAAATCGGGATTGTTCACCAGATCGTGTTCCCGGCGTTCGTAGAGCGCCTCGATGGTCAGGCGCAACTGCTGTTCGACCTGGTTCATCGGATCGTTGAACAGATCGGCGACGCGGGAATGCACCCGCAACACGCTCTGCGCGAGGCTGAGCTCGTATTCCCTTGGCGCGGCGTCGTAGTCGACGAAGGTGCCTTCCAGCAGCGGCTCGCCGTCGTGGCCCGAGGAGATCTCGATATCGGCCTCGCCCTTGGAATTCTGCCGATGCGCGGGCGCGGCGGCGGCGCGTTCGAGTTGCTCGCGCAATGCCGGTGCGGTGTCGACCATTTCGTCGAGCACTTGCCGCCGCAGCACGAGCATCGTCGTCTTGGTGACCGTCTTGACGGTTACCGGCCAAATGGCGGAGGAATCGAGCAAGGTTTCGACGCCGAAGTAATCACCGGTCCCGAGCATGCCGACCTTGGTCTGCTCGCCGAATTCTCCTGTGCCGATCTTGGCAAGCTTGCCGTGCACGATCAGGATGACCTGATTCATCGGATTGCCGAATTCCGCGACGACACTTCCGGGTTCGAGATCGCGCTGTTCGAAACGCTGCGCGAGCGCGGCAAGCGTTTCCTCGTCGTCGAATCCGCGCAACGGCGGAAGTTCTTGCAATTCGAGGGGTATCACGCGGGCCTGCCCGCCGTCGACGGCGAATTCGACCTCACCGTTGCCGACGGTGTGGGTCAGGCGCCGGTTGACACGGTAGATACCGCCGTTGACCTGCACCCAGGGCAGCGTGCGGGTGAGCCAGCGCGAGCTGATCCCCTGCATCTGCGGTTCGGATTTGGTGGTGTGCGCCAGCTGATGCGCGGCGCCCGTGCTCAGGCTTTTGCGAACGTTGTTTTCCGATTGGACTGGCATTTCGATGGTCATGCGTGGTCCTCACCTCGAGGGGTCACCGGGACGGTCGATGGTGTTTCTTGGGCACGGCAGATCAGCAGACCGGAAAGGCCTGCGAAAGGAGAGACATACGTGTTGGAAAAGACTTGTGCGACAGTGCGTTCCAGACGGCATCGATGGTAGGTGGCGGAAGTGTTGCGGCGCAGCGAAATTCGCAGATTCCGCAGGCCCGTATTCGGATGGTTACGACATGCGTTCGATCGAGTAACGACAGATAACGGCACGGCGACGCGCGCGAACATCCTGGGATGAATCATGGATTCGCCGACGATTCGCGGTTGGCTGGCTATCTTCTTGCCATGTTCACGTGGATCTACGTGTTGCCCATCTGGCTGGTCTTCCTCATCATCACCGGCACCGCGGTACTACTCACTTCCGCAGGCATCTTGGTTTCACGCAAGTACGTGATCCGGATCTTCGGGCCCGAACCCGGCAAGAACGAAACCGTCACGATGGTGCTGACCGTCGGCGGCGTGTTCTACGGACTGCTACTCGGCCTGATCGCGGCGGCGACCTACGAGTCCTACGACACCGCACAGGCCTTGGTCGCCGACGAGGCCGCCGCGCTCGGCACGCTCTACCGCGAGGTGGGCGCCTACCCCGAGCCGCAACGCACTCAGCTCCAAAGGGATCTGGTCGACTACGCCGACAACGTGCTCACCGAGGCGTGGCCCGCGCTGCGCGAGGGGCGTGAGCCGATGGGCGGCACGGCTCTGGTGACTCGGTTCCAGACGAACCTGTTGGCCTTCGAGCCGCAGACGACCGCACAGGAGATCGTGCACGCCGCGACCATCGAACAGTTCGCGCAATTCGACTCCGACCGCAGGCACCGGATCAACGCCACCGCAGGCGGCATGCCCGATGTGCTGTGGTGGGTCATCCTGGTCGGTGGCGCGGTCAACCTGGTGTTGCTCTGCATGTTCAGCCTGAGCCGCGGCGCGCATCTGGTGCTCGGCGGCCTGTTCGCCTTCTTCCTCGGCGCGATGATCTTCCTGATCGCGGCCATGGACTATCCGTTCCGCGGTGATCTCAGCGTCAGCCCCGAACCGTTCGAGAGCATGTACATCCACGTCATGGGGCAGTGATCGCGCTCACCTGCCATGGAACCTGTCACAGCCGACACATGAGGTCACCCCGATGTGGGAAGCTCGTCTATACGCGTGGACGGCATACTTCTCCGGGGGTCGGAAGGTGTCTCTTCGCGCCGAGCGCGCGGAGGTCGTGTGGCACATTGCAGGGTAGGGCCAGGAGCGATGGTGAACTTCGGTAAGGAATTGGTGGGTTCGGTGCAGCGGTTGATGGCGACCGCGCAGAACGGCCTGGAGGTGATCCGCTTCGGTGGGCTCACCCACGATGTCGAGTCGTCGCCCTTCGAGGTGGTCGAGCGGCGCAGGATGTATCGGCTGCGCCATTACTTCCCCGACGATGCCAGGCCCGGTCGCCCCGTCGCGGTACTGGTGCCGCCGCTGATGGTCAACGCCGACATCTGGGACGTGAACGCCGAGGACGGCGCCGTCGGCATTCTGCACCGCGGCGGAATAGATTGCTGGGTGGTCGATTTCGGTTCTCCGGCGAGCGAGGAGGGCGGCTGGGAGCGCGACCTCGCCGACCACGTGCTCGCGGTGAGCAGCGCCATCGACACGGTTTGCGAGGCGACCGGCAGCAATGTGCACCTGATGGGTTACTCGCAGGGCGGCATGTTCGCCTACCAGACCACCGCCTACCGCTTCGGCAAGGGCGTCGAGAGCATCGTGACGTTCGGCAGCCCGGTCGACATCGTCGCAGGCATGCCGTTCGGTCTGCCCTACGGTCTGGTCTCGGACGTGGCGGACTTCCTCGCCGACCACGTGGTGACGCGGCTGCCCATCACCGATTCGATGGTGCGGCTCGGCTTCCAGATGCTCGACCCGGTCAAGACCGCCAAGGCCAGGATCGACTTCCTGCGCCAGCTGCACGACCGTGAGGCGTTGCTGCCCAAGGAGCGTCAGCGCCGCTTCCTCAACAGCGACGGCTGGGTCGGCTACGCCGGACCCGCGGCCGCCGACCTGCTCAAGCAGTTCGTCGCGCACAACCGGATGATGCTCGGCGGTTTCGTGATTCGCGATCAGCCGATCTCGCTCGCCGAGCTGAAGTGCCCGATCCTGGCCTTCGTCGGCGAGGTGGACGACATCGGCCAGCCCGCCGCGGTGCGCGGCATCGTGCGCGCGGCGCCGAACGCGGAGGTCTTCGAGGCGAGTCTGGTCGCGGGCCATTTCGGTCTGGTCGCGGGCAGCATGGCCACCAACCACACGTGGCCGCTGGTGCGCCAGTGGGTGGAGTGGATGGACGGCGACAAGCCGCTGCCCGAGGAGATCTTCCGGATGTCCGAGCACGTGGCGACCAACCGCCCGCGCTCGGCGGCCACCCGGGTGGTGCACACCGCGGGGACGCTGGCCGAGGCGGGCGCCGGGGTCGGCAAGGCGCTGGAAGGCATCGCCAACAACACCGTGCGCGGTTCGATCGAGCTGGCGGGCGAGGCGGCGCGGGCGCTGCCCAGGTTGACCCGGTTGGGCATGATCCAGCCCAACACCCGCATCTCGCTCGGCAAGCTGCTGGCCGAGCAGGCCAAGCGGGCGCCGCTGCGCGAATGCTTCCTCTTCGAGGACCGGGTGCACACCAACGCGGCGGTGCAAGTCCGCATCGACAATGTGGTGCGCGGGCTCATCTCCGTCGGCATCCGCCCCGCGAGCCGGGTCGGCGTGCTCATGGAGACCCGGCCGAGCGCCCTGGTGACGGTGGCGGCGCTGTCCCGGCTCGGCGCGGTGGCGGTGCTGCTCGCGCCGGGCAGCGAGCTGAACCGCGCCATCGAACTCACCGGCGCGGAGACGGTGATCGTCGATCCGGAGAATCTGCGTCAAGCGGCGGCGAGCGGCGCACGGGTTCTGGTGTTGGGCGGCGGCGAAGCCCGCGGACTCGATATCCCGCTGGGCGACAACGTGATCGATCTCGAGCAGATCGATCCCACCCAGGTGCGGTTGCCCGGCTGGTACCGCCCCAACCCGGGCTTGGCGCGCGAGCTGGCCTTCGTGCTGGTGACCGGCACCGGTGACCGGCTGGAGACCAAGCACATCACCAACCACCGCTGGGCGCTCTCGGCCTTCGGCACCGCGACCACCGCCGATCTCGACCGCAAGGACACGGTGTACTGCCTCGCGCCGCTGCACCACTCGTCGGGACTGCTGGTCAGCCTCGGCGGCGCCATCGCGGGCGGCAGCCGCATCGCGCTGGCCAGGTCGCTCGACCCGGAGCAGTTCGCCGAGGAGGTGCACCGCTACGGCGTCACGGTGGTGACCTACACCTGGACGATGCTGCGCGACATCCTCGACGCGGGAGTGTTCCCCGCCGGGCATCGGCACCCGATCCGGTTGTTCATCGGCTCGGGAATGCCCGCCGGACTGTGGCGGCGCACCATGGACCAGTTCGAACCGGCGCGGGTGCTGGAGTTCTACGCCTCCATCGAGGGCGATGTGGTGCTCGCCAACGTGACCGGAGCCAAGGCCGGCTGCAAGGGCCGCCCGGTGCCCGGCACCGCCAAGGTCGAACTGGTGGCCTACGACCCGAGCGCCGGTCGCATCCTGGTCGACGATTCCGGTTTCGCCCGCCGCTGCGCGGACAACGAGGTCGGTCTGCTGCTCGGCCGGGCCTCGGAAGGCGTCGACATCTCCGAGGGCGGTCTGCGCGGGGTGTTCACCGCGGGCGACTCGTGGATGCCGACCGAGAATCTGTTCCGCCGCGACAGCGACGGCGACTACTGGCTGGTCGACCGCAAGGACACGGTGATCCACACCGCGCGCGGTCCGGTGTTCGGCCAGCCGATCGTGGACGTGCTCAACGACATCACCGCCGTCGACATGGAGGTCGCCTACGGCCTTCCGGTCGACGATCACTGCCTGGCGGTGGCGGCGGTGTCCGTGCGAGCCGGCTTCCACCTGGAGCCGAAGGACGTCACCGAGGCGATGCGCGCCCTCGACCCCGACCAACGACCGGACGTGGTGTACGTGGTCGACGAGATTCCGCGCAGCTCCAGCTACCGGCCGTCCACCCGCGCGGTGCAGGCGGCAGGCCGGCCGGAACCGGGTCCGCTCACCTGGTGGTACCACCGCGAGACCGAGAACTACGAGGTGCTCACCGAGACCGAGGCCCGCGCACTTTTCGGCGACTGAGCCCGCGACCGAGCCCGTTCCGGCCGCACCGGTCCACGCCGGTGCGGCCGGAACGTGTTGTAGATCCGCTGGATTGGCCGCGGCTCGCGCACCCGGACAATTCGCGCCGCGGCGTCGGCTGGCATAGTTTGTCCGCGGGTCCGCCCGCGCGGCGCCGGAGGCCGCACCCGACGTCCGACAACCGTTCAGGGGTACTTGGTGAGTCAAAGCCTCATCTATCGCAATCGCGCCGTGTACGAGCTGCTGATGCGCGGGCTGTACGGCCGCCACTACGCGGCCAGGTACGGCGCGATCGCCGGGCTGGTGCCCGACGGCGCCGAGGTGGTCGACGTCTGCTGCGGTCCGGCGACGTTGTACACCCG
The DNA here is from genome assembly GCF_006716565.1 of Nocardia bhagyanarayanae. Taxonomy (NCBI): domain Bacteria; kingdom Bacillati; phylum Actinomycetota; class Actinomycetes; order Mycobacteriales; family Nocardiaceae; genus Nocardia; species Nocardia bhagyanarayanae. The sequence goes on from NZ_VFPG01000002.1 coordinate 1,048,514, forward strand.
CTACCTGCGCGCCAAGTCGGTCGAATACACCGGGCTCGACCTGAACGAGGGTTTCGTCGCGGGCGTCTCCCGCGCGGGCGGTCGCGGGCTGGTCTGGAACATGCGCTCCGATACTCCGCTGCCGGAGGCGGACTACGTCATCATGCAGGCCAGCCTCTACCACTTCCTGCCCGAGCCGGGTCCGGTGCTGGATCGGATGCTCGCGGCCGCGCGCAAGGCCGTGATCGTCGCCGAACCCGTCCGCAACCTCGCGACCAGCCGCAACCGGATCCTGGCCACCGTCGGGCGCCGGTTCACCAACGCGGGCGACGGTCGCCAGGCGCACCGGTTCACCGAACCGACTCTGGACGACTTCTTCGACCGCTACAACTCCCGCATCGCCCACCGCTCCCTGATCGCGGGCGGCCGCGAGAAGCTGTACGTCCTCACCGCGTGACCGACCGAAGGTGACCGCCACCGCGCCCGACCAGGTGAAGGTGACGTTCGGTCGATGTCGCGGGTCAGACGGTGAAGGCGGTGACCGCCTCGATCACCCTGGCCACCTGCTCGTCGCGCAGATCCGGCCAGAGCGGAAGACGCACAACGGTTCCGGAGAACTCCGCGCTGCGCAGGCAGGGCCGCGGCGTGCGGCCGAGCTTCAGACCCGCCGGGCTGGAGTCCAGCGGCACGTAGTGGAACGGAGCCGAGATGCCGAGACCGCCGAGGTGCGCGATCAGGTCGTCGCGGCGCTGCTCGGTGGGCGTGCGCAGGTAGTACAGGTGCGCGGTGTGCGCGCGATCCTCGGGCACCGTCATGAGGCGCACGTCGTTGCGCGCCGCCCAGTCCGCCAGCCCGGCGGCGTAGGCGTCCCACACCCGGTGCCTGCCGGACTGGATCGTGTCGAATTCGTCGAGCTGCGCGTCGAGCACCGCGGCGTTCAGCTCGCTGGGCAGGTAGCTGGAACCGATGTCCTGCCAGGAGTACTTGTCCACCGCGCCGCGCAGGAAGCGGGCACGGTCGGTGCCCTTCTCCCGGATGATCTCCGCGCGCGCCATCAGGATCTCGTCGGTGAGCAGCAGCGCGCCGCCCTCGCCGCAGTGCACGTTCTTGGTGTCGTGGAAGCTGAGCGTGCCCAGCGTGCCGATGGTGCCGAGCGGCCGTCCGCGCCAGCTGCCGCCGAGCCCGTGCGCGTTGTCCTCGACGACGGCGAAGCCGTACTGGGCGGCGAGCGCCAGCAGGCCTTCCATGTCGGCGGCGACACCGCCGTAGTGGATGACCACCACGGCCTTGGTGCGCTCGGTGACGGCGGCGGCCACCGATTCCGGATCCAGGTTGCCCGAGGCCGGGTCGATGTCGGCGAAGACGCAGGTCGCCCCGCGCAGCGCCATCGAGGTGGCCGTGGAGGTGAACGCGAAGCTCGGCACGATCACTTCGTCGTCGGGGCCGAGCTCGAGCAGCAGACCGGCCATTTCCAGCGCGGAGGTGCACGAAGTGGTCAGCAGCGCGTGCGGCGCGCCGGTGATGGCCTTGAGCTTCGCGGTGGCCGACGCGGTGAACTGCCCGTCGCCATGGCTGTGGTCGGAGGCCAGCACGGCCTCCAGATTGGCCAGTTCCCGGCGCGCCCGGAACGGGCGGCTGAAGATGACGCGGTCAGTGCTCAACCCGGTTGGTCCCCCTGCTCGTGGTCGTGGTCAGTTCCCGCGCGTCGATCGGGCGCGGCGTCGGTGAGTCGACGGTGAGGTAGAGCGGCTTGCCCACCAGGATGTGCAGGGCGACGCCCAGATATTCGGCGATCAGGCCGAGCGAGAACAGGATCGCTCCGGAACACAGCAGCAGCACCACGATGGTGGAGGCCCAGCCCTCCGGCGCCCAGCCGTCGGTGGTGAGCGCCTCGTACACGACGACGCCCGCCATCACCACACCGGCCAGCGCCAGCGTCACGCCGAGCATGCTGACCAGACGCAGGCCCCGGGTTCCGCTGCACAGGACCATTTTCCAGAACAGCGAGAACAGCCTGCGGTAGTTGTAGCCGGACTCTTCGCGCCCCTCGGCGCGCAGCACCACGGGCTCCTGGACGACCGTGCCGACCACCCAGGTCAGCGCCACGTCGAGGTACACGCCGTTGGAGGCGACCTCGGCGAGCTGGCGGCCGATGGCGCCGCGGATCAGCCGGTAGCTCTCGAACCTGGTCGAATCGGGGAAGGCGAACAGCGTCGCCAGCACGATCTTGGCCCCGCGCGAGGTGAGGTTGCGCAGGAAACCGTGCGGGCGGGTGTTGGTCGGCTTGGAGTAGACCAGGTCCGCGCGCCCGGTGAGCGCCGCGTCGAGGAACGCACCGATGAAGCGCGGATCGTGCTGGCCGTCCTCGTCCATGGTGACGATCCAGTCGCCGCGCGCGGCCGACATTCCGGCGATGGTGGCGGCGTCCTGGCCGAAGTTGCGGCTCAGCCAGACGGTGCGCACCTCGGGGTAGGTCTGTTCCAGCTCTTGCAGGACGACATCGGAGCGATCGGGCCCGTTGTCGTGCACCAGAATGATTTCCTGGACGGTGAACGCGGTGCCGCCCGGCGTCTGCGAGCCAGCGGTGAGCGCGTGCAGCTCGGCGACCAGTCCGCCGATGGTGTTCTCGCCCCGATACACCGGAACCACAACGGAAATGCCGTGCGGCCGGTCGAGGCCGGGACGTCCGTCCGCGACGGGGTCGGCGCGGTACGGGCGAGCGGAGGGAATCGGCATCAGCTGAATCAACTTTCGATGACGGTGCGTGCCGGTACTGCCCGCTGGACAGCGGAGCCCGAGCCGCCGTGAACTGTAGCACGATGCGAACAAGGCCTTCCGGTGCAGTTCATCAGACCATCATCAACACCTCGGCGGCCGATGCCAAGCGCTGCGGTGGGCTGTAGGGTTTGGAACTCGTGACCGACAGTGCAGTACTCGACTCGCGGCCGCACTCGCGACGGGACGTCCACCGGTGGGCCGCGATCACAGTGTTCGGGGTGATCGCGGGGTACGCGGCGGTGCTGCTCGCCAACGTCCGGCACTACTTCACCGACGACACCGAATCGCAGTACACCGCGCTGTGGGTCGGCCTCGGCCGGGCGCTGCGCGACGGCCAATTCCCGGTGATGGTCCCGGAACAGTGGATGTCGGGCAACAACACCATGGACGACGCGGGCCTGTTCAATCCGCCGCAGCTGCTGATCGATCTGATCGCGCCCTCGGTGGACAACGTTGCGCTGTACGCGACCGTCGTCAAGCTGATCTTCTCCATCATCGCCGCGACCGGCGTCTACCGGATCTGCCTGGTCTACGGCGCGCGCCCGGCCTGGTCGGCGGTGGCCGGCATCGCGTTCCCGCTGTCCGGTTTCTTCCTGTTCTTCGATCAGGCCAGCTGGATGACCGCGCTGACCGGCACCGCTTGGCTGGTGCACGCGTGGGCCTCGTCGGTGCGCTACACCCGCGGGCTCGGCGGCCCGATTCCGGTCTTCGTCTTCCTGTACCTGACGATCTCCACCCAGTACATCTTCCCGGCCGTGGAGGCGGCGCTGATGCTGCTCGCGGTGGCGGTCGGCGAGCTTGTGTACCAACGCAAGTGGCAGCCCGTCGCCCGGCTCACGGCCGTCTCGTTGTTCGCCGGACTGGCCGGACTGCTGACCTTCCTGCCCAGCATGCTCTCGGCCAAAGTGACCTGGCGCGGCACGGCGCAGATCAACAACGACCAGTTCCTGACCGTGCCGTGGTCGGAATCGCTCAACGCCAGCCTGCCCAGTTCGCTGCCCGCGTTCACGTCGTGGTGGGGCTACGTGCAGCCGATGCCGCTGACCTACATCGCGTGGTTCCTGATCCCGGCGCTGGCGTTCATCGACTGGAAACGGGCCCGCGAGTCGTGGCGCGAGCTGAGCGCGGTCGCGCTGTTCGCCATGATCATGCTGATGTGGACCGCCGGACCGGGCTCGATCGGTCCGCTGCGCTGGCCGGTCCGGGTGCTGCCGATGCTGGCCATCGGCCTGCTGGTGCTGGTATGCGTATTGCTCGGCCGCTACGGCACATTCCAGAACTGGAAGAACCGCGGCATCGCGGCCGGTGTGCTGATCCTGGCGCTGTGGGTGCGGTCCTTCTCTGCCGACCCGCGCCACGCGCTCTGGCACGTGGTCGCCGCGCTCGCCATCGCGGCGGTGGGCGCCGGGGTGGTGTGGCTCGCCCGCGAGCGCGGTATCGCCGCCGCGTGCGCGCTGACCATCGTCGCCATGTTCCCGATCGCCTATTTCCAGGTGAGCGCCGCACAGCCGACGCCGATGCCGTGGAATCTGCCCGCCGACCGCACCGAAGCGATGGCCGAGTTCCCCGATTTCACCGGAACCACCCTCCAACTCGGCGAGCGCGGTCTGCTGCAACCGGCCGACCGCGACATCGACGCCGCCTACGGCTCCCTGGTCTTCGGCAACTACGCCAGGGCGCTGGAGCTGAAGTACGTCAACGGCTATACGCCCACCGGGCACTTCTACTTCGGTGAGCTGCTGTGCATGCGCTGGGACAGCAGCGTCTGCCCGGACGCCTATCGCAGGGTGTTCGCGCCGGAGCCGAGCACGGGCCGACCGCTGGTCGACCTGATGAAGCTCGACAGGGTGGTGTTGCAGCGCGCGCTGTACCCCGACGCGCGCGACCAAGCCGCACCCGAGGGCTGGAAGTGGGTGGACTACCCGGGCCACGAGCGCTACATCGCGGTGCTCGAGCGCGTCGACGGTCCGGTGTCCACCGTGAACGGGCGGGTCTCGGACACGAAGAACGTGACGGCAACGTCGATCGCGGAGACCGACACCACCAGCCGCGTGCGGGTGAGCTCGGAGCAGGGCGGCCGCGTGGTCTTCGCCCGCCTCGGCTGGCCCGGGTACCGAGTCACCCTGGACGGCAAGCAGATTCCGATCACCACCGTGGCCAAGTCCTTCGTCGCCGTGGAGGTTCCCGCGGGCACGAAGGACGCCGAACTGGTGCTGACCTGGCGTCCGCCGGGTTGGAAGATCGGCATCGCGACCATGGTTGCCGGGCTGGCGGGTCTGGGCGTGCTCCAGTGGATGTACGTGCGGTCCCGGCGTCGCGACGACGACGCGGACACCGAGGAACGCCCCGCGGGTGAGCCGGAGCGCGAGCTCGCGGACGTGGTCTCGTGAGCGCGCGCGGCGAGGCGAACTCGTGAGCACCGACCCGGGTTCGATCGCGACGACCGAGGCGGCCGCGCCCGCTTCGGGTCTGCTGCTGCGGCTGGTCCGGCGGCAGGAGGTCGCCTTCGCGCTGATCGGCGCCTTCAACACGGTCTTCGGCATGGCGCTGACGGTGGGCTGGCTGACCGTGCTGCCCGACGCCGGATGGGCGCCGCTGGTCGCTGTCCCGCTGGCCTACGCCCTCGGCATCACCGTCGCGTTCGTGCTGCACCGCACCCTGGTGTTCCGCGTGCGCGGCCACGTGCTGCGCGATTTCGCGGGCTTCGTGGCGGTCAACTCCGGTGGCCTCGCGCTCAACACGGCGCTGCTCTACCTGGCCGTGACCGTGCTGCACCTGCCCGCGCAGCCCTCCGCGGTCGTGGTGATGGGCCTGGTCGCGGTGGCGAGTTTCTTCGGGCATCGGCACATCTCGTTCCGCCGTCGCCCGGCGGTCGAAGCGGGCGAACCGGTCGGGTAGGTTCTCGATCATGCCCGAGGAAACCGCGTTGGACGCCACCCTGCTGAGCCTGCTCGCCTGCCCGCAGGACAAGGGCCCGCTGCTGCTGGTCCGCGATGCCGCGGGCGCCGCGCTGCTCTACAACCCGCGCCTTCGCCGCGCCTACCCGATCGAGAACGGGATCCCGGTGCTGCTGATCGACGAGGCGCGCGACGTCACCGAGGCCGAGCACGAGGCGTTCACCGCCTGAGCGTGCGACGACGACCGGGTCACAGGCCTGGGATCGTCTCGGTGATCGGCGTGATTTCGCTTGTGGCCGAGCCGATGTCGCCGGTCAGGTAGCGCTGCAACGTCGGGCCGACGGCGGCGACGAGCTCCTCGATGGGCATCGATGCCAGCGGTTCGACGCCGATGATCTTGCGCGCCACCAGCACGCCCATCAGCTGCGAGGCGGCCAGAGCCACTCGCGCGCGTCCGTCGTCCTCCGGGGTGGCGATGCGCTTGCGGACCCGTTCGAGCACCACCTCCAGTACGAACGTGCGGGCCAGCACCGGATCGCCGCCGGTGAGCAGTCCGCGCACCGCCGCGACGATGCCGGGACCCGCGGGGGAGTCCCACACGCCGACCACCGCGCCGAGGATCGTCGCACCGAGTTGGTCCAGCGGCGCGTTGTCCATGACGGTCAGGATCACTTCGGGGTCCGTGGGAAGCTCCACCACCGCCCCGAACAACTGCTGCTTGGTGCCGAAATAGTGGTGCACCAGCGCCGGATCCACTCCGGCGTCGGCGGCGACGGCCCGGATCGAGGTCTTGTCGAAACCCGCCTCGGCGAACCGAGCGCGCGCGGCGGCGAGGATCGCCTCCCGCGCGCCGGATCTGCCCGGCCGCCGCCCCGAACGTCCTTGCCGCTCTTCGGCTTCGACCGCATCGGCGCGTCCGTTCCGCTGACGGGGCGCCGCGCTCATGCGGTCCGCCTGCGCAGGGTCGCCGCACCGAGCACCAGCGCCACCACGGCGAACGCCGCGACGATGGCGAGATCGCGCCACATCTCCGCGGTCGCCTCCGGGTTGGTCGAAACCTGTTGCAGCGCATCGACGGCGTAGCTCAGCGGCATCAGATCACTGATCGGTTGCAGCCAGCCCGGCAGCTGGTCACGCGGAACGAGCAAGCCGCACAGGAAGATCTGCGGCGCGACGACGACCGGCATGAACTGCACCGCCTGGAACTCGGTGCGCGCGAACGCGCTCGCCAGCAGGCCGAGCGCCACACCGCAGATGGCGTCGACGACCGCGATCAGCACCACCCAGGCCGGGTTGCCCGCCGCCTCCAGATCGAGCAGCCCGAACGACACCAGGCACGCGACGGTCGCCTGTGCGGCCGCGGCCAGCGAGAAGGCGGTGCCGTAGCCGCCGAGCAGGTCGAGCTTGGACAGCGGTGTGGTGAGCAGCCGTTCGAGGGTCCCCGAAGTGCGTTCGCGCTGCATGGCGATCGCGGTGATCAGGAACATAACGATGAACGGCAGGATGCCGAGCATGCTGATGCCGACCCGGTCGAACAGCGTCAACGGCTGGTGCGGCGCGGTCGGCGCCTCGGCGTAGATGAAGTACAGCAGCGTCATCAGCAGGGCGGGGACCACCAGGATCATGGCGACGGTGCGGTGGTCGTTGCGCAGCTGGCGCAGGATGCGGGTGGTGGTCGCGGCGTACGGGCGCAGCGTCCACCTGGACGCGCCGGGATGCAGGACGGTGGTGGTCATGCCGCTTGTCCCATCGTGATGAGGGTGAGGAAGGCCTGTTCGAGGTTCTGCTCGCCGGTCTGTTCGCGCAGTTCGTCGGGGCTGAGCTGGGCGAGCACGTCGCCTTCGCGCATCAGCAGCAGCTTGTCGCAGTGCTCGGCCTCGTCCATGACGTGGCTGGAGACCAGTAGCGTCGTCCCGTTGGCGGCCAGCTCGTGGAACTGCTTCCACAGATCGACCCGCAGGACCGGATCGAGCCCGACGGTCGGTTCGTCGAGCACGAGCAGATCCGGCTGGGCGACCAGCGCGCAGGCCAGCGAGGCCCTGGTCATCTGACCGCCGGAGAGTTCGTCGCCGCGCTGGTCGGCGTGTTCGAGCAGGCCGACCGCCGCGATGGCGGTGTCGGTGTCGTCGCGATCGCGGCCGTAGAGCGCGGCGTAGTAGGCGACGTTGTCGCGGACGCTGAGGTCGGGGTAGATGCTCGGTGCCTGGGTGACGTAGCCGATGCGCCTGCGCAGTTCGGCGGATCCCGCGGGCAGGCCGAGCGCGGTGATCTCGCCGGAGGCCACGATCTGGGTGCCGACGATGCTGCGCATCAGCGTGGTCTTGCCGCAGCCCGAAGGTCCGAGCAGCCCGGTGATCGAGCCGCGCGGAATGGTCAACGAGATGTTGTGCAGGACTTCGCGTTTGCCGCGCCGGACGGTCAGGTTCCGGATTTCGACGGCCGGAGACGGCGAAGGGTGAGACATGACGGCCTCAATTCATCGAGTGTTGAATTCACTGTGTGATGAATTTACCTCCGCCGGACCCGGCGCGGCAAGGGGGGTCAATGCCCGTGACGATGCTGGGGGCGTCCGGCCGCGCCCCCGGGTTCCACCACGACGAACTGGCCCATCATGCCGAGATCCTCGTGCCACAGCAGATGGCAGTGGTACATGTACGGCGTGTCCGGATCGGCGGGGCCGTCGAAGCGCACCGCGAGCCGCACGGTCTCGTCCGGCGCGAGGAAGACGGTGTCCTTCGGTCCGGTCAGGTGCGCGGGCGGCGCCTCATCGCCGACCGCGAGCACGCGGAACTGCACGTCGTGGATGTGGAAGTTGTGCGGCATGCCGTCGCGGTTGTGCACGATCCAGGTCTCGGTGGAACCTCGGGTGACGGCGAAATCGATGCGGTCCATCGCCATCGGTTGTCCGTTGATACCGCTCAGGTCGAGTTCGAAGCGGCGTTCGGTCACCGAGTCGCGGCCGTCGGGCGTTGACGCGGGCGCCAGCGTCGCGGGCAGCGCCGGGGAGGGGCGCAGGGTCGCCGCCGCGCGCAGTTCCAGCAGGTCGAACGTGTCGTCGCCGCCGTTGAAGCGCTGGGTCCAGAAGCCGAGGCCCGCGTCCAACTTGTTGCTGCGCAATACCGTTCGCTCGCCGGGACGCATTCGCACCACGATCTCCGCGCGCTCGCCCGGCGAGAGCGGCAGCTCGTGCAGGGTGGCGGGGCGATCGAGCAGGCCGCCGTCCGTGCCGACGAGCGAGAAGGCGCGGGCGTCGTCGAAGCCGAAGGTGTAGACGCGCGCGGTGGAGGCGTTGAGCAGCCGCAGCCGGATCAGTTCGTCGCCGACCTCGCGGTAGGGGGCCAGCGTGCCGTTGACCATCGTCTGCTCGCCGAGGAAGCCGACCTCCCGGAAGATCCGGTGGGTGTCCTCGAAGCGCGCGCCGCGGAAGGTCACGTCCTGCACGATGACCGGCAGGTCGTCGACGCCGTAATTCCTTGGCAGCGGCAAGGTTTCGGTCAGATCGTCGTCCAGTAGGAACATCCCGGCCAGGCCGCGGCGCACGTGATCCTCCGTCGCGCCGTGCGGATGCGGGTGGTACCAGAGCGTCGCGGCGGGCTGGTCCACCGTCCACTGCGGCGTCCACGTCGCGCCCGCCTCGACCATCTGGTGCGGGCCGCCGTCCATGGCCGCCGGGAGGTGCATGCCGTGCCAGTGCACCGTCGAGGCCTCGGGCAAGCCGTTGCGGACGTGGACCCGGACCTGTTCGCCGCGCCGGGCACGCAGCGTCGGCCCGAGGTAGTCGCCGTTGAAACCCCAGGTCTCCGTGGCCTGTCCGGGTCGGAATTCCCTGCTGCCCGTGCGCATGTCGAGCTCGAACAGGCGCGTCCCGTCGGGCTCGATTCGAGACTCGGCCAGTGGCGGCACCGCGAGCTCGTTGTGAAAGTCCGTGCGACCGACGGTGGACACCGCCGCGTCCACGTAGATCCAACTGGCACAACCGCCGATCACGACAAGCAACACGAGGACGAAGGAAACGAGACCGACGAACAACCGCCGCCATCGACGCGGACGGGAAACCGAATTCATGCACCGACGGTAGGAATCTCGCGTCCTCCGACGCATCGGGGAGCGTCCCTATTTCGACCCTGGACCCAGCCCTGAGCGATATGTGACGCAGGTCATGATCTGTGGTGTCACGTTCGGCGCCGGTCGCTTGTCCCATGGTCGTCACCAACCAGCGACCGAGCAACGGATCGGAGCAACCGCCATGAACATGACCGTCGCCGTGCGACTCTCGCGCGGTGGCCGGGCGACCCGTACAAGAGACCGGCCGGTTTGCCGACTCGGTCCCGCACGAAGGAGCATGGGCTGATGGCAGAGACGTCGGAATCCGATCCTTTCGTCGAACACCGGCGGCTGCTGTTCGCTACCGCGTACCGGATGCTCGGCACCGTCACCGACGCGGAGGACGTCCTGCAGGACACGTGGCTGAAGTGGAACGAAGCCGATCGGTCCGAGGTGCGGCACCCGAAGTCCTATCTGGTGCGCACCGTCACCAACTTGTCGCTCAATCGACTGACCTCGGCCAGGGCCACCCGTGAAAACTACGTGGGGCCCTGGTTGCCCGAACCCCTGCTCACGACACCCGATTTCGCGGAGCGCACCGAATTGGCCGATACCGTCTCCACCGCCATGCTGGTGGTGCTCGAAACGCTCACCCCGATCGAGCGCGCGGTGTTCCTGCTGCGCGAGGTGTTCGGCTACAGCCACGCCGAGATCGCCGACACCCTGGACCGGCCGGAGGCCACGATCCGCCAGATCGCGCACCGCGCCCGAAGCCACGTCCGGTCGCGGCGCCCGCGCTTCGACACCGACACGACCGAGCGCGCGCACGTCACCGAGCAGTTCATGGCGGCCTGCGCGGGCGGCGACCTCAACGCACTGATGGACCTGCTCGCCCCGGACGTCACCTGCTGGTCCGACGGCGGCGGCGTGGTCACCGCGGCCCGCCGTCCGCTGCACGGACCCGACCACGTCGCCCGCTGGATCCTCGGCGTACTCGCCAAGCCGGAGTCGGCGGGCATCGCCCTCGAGCTCGCCCACATCAACGGCGAAGTCGGCACGCTGGCCCGCATCGGCGATGTCCCGGTCGCGGCATTCACCTACGACCTGGTCGACGGCCGCATCGAGAACCTGCGCTTCCAGGTCAATCCAGGGAAGTTGAAGGGGCTGACGATGAGCACATCGATGCTGGGCTGAGCGGGTAGCTCGTCGTGGGTTCGACGGGCGCGGCTGTTGTCGCCCGGGCCTGACGGTCCTGATCTGAGCGGTCGTCGCATTCCGGGGTCGGTCGCACATCCGGCCCAGCTGCTGCGCCTCGAGGGCTCGAAGCTGACGACGTCCCACTGTCGCTCGACCAAGACGCCGAGCGCTGTGCGCGGACGCTGGTGTCCGCGTCCATCGGCGATTCCGAGCGGTCCGCAACCGCCGGCTTGCGTCCACTCGCGCGCTGGACTCCGCTGGGCAGTAGCCGTGTGTGGCCGCGCCAGAGTGCGCAGCGTGGTGTGTGGTGAGCGCGTGGCGGTTCCGCATCGGCTCGTCGTGGCGGCGCGCGTTGGTTCTCGGCGAATGGACCGATGGTGTTCGGAGCCGCTGCGAGCGCTCCTTACCGCGGGCCTGACCAGCGGCTGAGCGGTTGTCGGTGCGGTCGAGGAGAATGGCCGCTGTGTCTGTCGATGATCTCGTGGTCGAACCGCCCGCCGCCGCCCGTCGCCTGCTCGGTGCAACCTTGCGGTCCGGGCCGGTGGCCGTCCGGATCGTCGAGGTCGAGGCGTACGGCGGCGATCCGGAGGGGCCGTGGCCGGACACGGCCTCGCACTCCGGGCGCGGGCGGACCAAACGCAACGCCGTGATGTTCGGTCCCGCTGGCTTCCTCTACGTGTACCTCAGCTACGGCATGCACACCTGCATCAATGTCACCAGCGGACCCGACGGTACGGCCAGCGCGGTCCTGGTCCGGGCGGGCGAGGTCGTCGAAGGCTTGGATGTCGCGCGTTCCCGCCGGCCCGCGGCGCGCTCCGACATCGATCTGGGTCGAGGCCCGGGGAATCTGGGCACCATTCTCGGCATCACCCTGGCCGACTACGGCACGCCGCTGTTCGATCCGGCGTCGCCGATCCGGCTGGACCTCGACGGCGCGATCGACGCCCCTCAGATCGCCAGCGGTCCGCGCGTCGGCGTCAGCACGGCCGCCGATCGTCCCTGGCGGTTCTGGCTGCCGTCCTCGCCCGCGGTCTCGGCGTACCGGCGCAGCCCCCGCGCGCCACTCGCCGCCGCGGCCCCCGCGGTCGTCCCCGGCGCGGGTGGACGGGTTCGGCGCGGAACCCGCGGCAGTGCGATGAATTAGCCGCACCTCCGGCACCGAAGTTCATCGCCCGGGCGGGATCTTCGACGCGATCGGCTTCGGTGACTGGTAGGAGAACGGCCGAGCCTCGGCGGTCTGCGCGGAGTCCGGGTGTCGGCACATGGGTCCGCGGCTCCATCGCGGGCAGGCCGGGCGGCATCCCGATGAAGTGAGCGCCGGAGTTCCGGGGCGTCCGGGTCTGGCCACGGTTCACGACTATTCGGTCATGGCGAGCGCGGCGGGAGGTGGCGGCGGGTAATTCCCTGGCCCGGCCGCTCTGTGTCGCGGAGAATCGCCCCCGGTACCTGCGCATCGGCGCAGGACAGCGGTGCGGAAAGATGGGACGGCGTGAGCGGCGACATCATCGACGAACTGACCTGGCGCGGACTGATCGCGCAGTCCACCGACCTCGACGCCCTGCGCGCGGCGCTGGCCGACGGGCCGCTGACGCTGTATGCCGGTTTCGATCCGACCGCGGCGAGCCTGCACGCCGGCCACTTGGTCCCGCTGCTGGCGTTGAAGCGTTTCCAGCGCGCCGGGCACCGGCCGATCGTCCTGGCGGGCGGCGCGACCGGCCTGATCGGCGACCCGCGCGACGTCGGCGAACGCACCATGAACTCGACCGACACGGTGGCCGAGTGGGCCCAGCGGATTCGCTCCCAGCTCGAGCGGTTCGTCGACTTGGACGATTCGCCCACCGGCGCGGTCATCGCCAACAACATGGACTGGACCGGGCAGCTCACCGCCGTCGACTTCCTGCGCGACGTCGGCAAGCACTTCTCGGTCAACGTCATGCTGGCCCGCGACACCATCAAGCGGCGCCTCGACGGTGAGGGCATCTCCTACACCGAGTTCAGCTACATGCTGCTGCAAGCCAACGACTACCTGCAGCTGCGCCGCAACTACGGCTGCCGCTTGCAGGTCGGCGGCTCGGACCAGTGGGGCAACATCATCGCGGGCGTCGAGCTGAACCGCCGCGTCGACGGGGAATCGGTGCACGCGCTCACCGTGCCGCTGGTGACCTCCGCCGACGGCAAGAAGTTCGGCAAGTCCACCGGCGGCGGCAGCCTCTGGCTCGATCCGGAGATGACCAGCCCGTACGCGTGGTACCAGTACTTCGTGAACACCGCCGACGCCGACGTCGTCCGGTACCTGCGCTGGTTCACCTTCCTCACCCGCGAGGAACTCGCCGAGTTGGAGAAGGCGACCGAGGAACGTCCGCACGCCAGGGAAGCCCAGCGCAGGCTGGCCGCCGAGATGACGACGCTGGTGCACGGCGAGGAGCACACCCGCGCCGTCCAGCTGGCGAGCCAGGCCCTCTTCGGTCGCGGCGAGCTGCGCGAACTGGACGAGCCGACGCTGGCCGCCGCCCTGCGCGAGGCCGCGGTCGACGGCGAATTGGCCGAGGTCGCGCCGGGCCAGCCCGACACGATCGTCGATCTGCTCGTCGCCACCGGACTGTCCGAGAGCCGCGGCGCCGCCCGGCGCGCGGTCAACGAGGGCGGCGCATCGGTCAACAACCAGAAGATCTCCGACCTCGAGTGGACCCCCGCCGAGGGCGACTACCTGCACGGACGCTGGCTGGTGGTGCGCAGGGGCAAGCGCAATATCGCGGGCGTCCGGCGGGCCACCGCGAGTTGATCTTGGTGTCTTGGGTCACATTCGTGTGGCCCAAGCCCGTTTTCGGCCGGATCGCAAGCCTCTGACCTGCGGAATTACATCCGTGTAGTGCGGATTTGACGACGCGTTCGTCGCCGCGTAACTTATTCAACGTCAGAGCGACACGGACACCGACCCGGAGCCGAGACGCCAAGCCGAGAGGCTGAGCGTGGACCGGGACACGAGGTAGGACGAGGAGCGCCTGGCGGCCCGCAAGGACCAGGACAATCGAATGGACTTGACTCCAGACGAGAGGCCGGTTAGGCTGGGAAAGTTGCCTCTCAGAAGCACCGGGTGAGACCGGCGCGGATGGGTGTGCGTGTGTTCTTTGAGAACTCAATAGTGTGTCGATGAATGTCAGTGCCAAATTTTGAAATTTGGTTCCGGCCCTTCCACTCCCCGTGTGGAGGGCTGGACATTGAAGTCAGCTAATTTCCGGCTGGCGATTGTTTTGCTAGGTTTTCGGACTCTAGTTAGATATTTCTGATTCACCTTCGGGTGTTTCGAGAGTCTTCAACGGAGAGTTTGATCCTGGCTCAGGACGAACGCTGGCGGCGTGCTTAACACATGCAAGTCGAGCGGTAAGGCCCTTCGGGGTACACGAGCGGCGAACGGGTGAGTAACACGTGGGTGATCTGCCTCGCACTTCGGGATAAGCCTGGGAAACTGGGTCTAATACCGGATATGACCAGGGACTGCATGGTTTTTGGTGGAAAGATTTATCGGTGCGAGATGGGCCCGCGGCCTATCAGCTTGTTGGTGGGGTAATGGCCTACCAAGGCGACGACGGGTAGCCGGCCTGAGAGGGCGACCGGCCACACTGGGACTGAGACACGGCCCAGACTCCTACGGGAGGCAGCAGTGGGGAATATTGCACAATGGGCGAAAGCCTGATGCAGCGACGCCGCGTGAGGGATGACGGCCTTCGGGTTGTAAACCTCTTTCGACAGGGACGAAGCGCAAGTGACGGTACCTGTAGAAGAAGCACCGGCCAACTACGTGCCAGCAGCCGCGGTAATACGTAGGGTGCGAGCGTTGTCCGGAATTACTGGGCGTAAAGAGCTTGTAGGCGGTTTGTCGCGTCGTCTGTGAAAACTCACAGCTCAACTGTGAGCTTGCAGGCGATACGGGCAGACTTGAGTACTGCAGGGGAGACTGGAATTCCTGGTGTAGCGGTGAAATGCGCAGATATCAGGAGGAACACCGGTGGCGAAGGCGGGTCTCTGGGCAGTAACTGACGCTGAGAAGCGAAAGCGTGGGTAGCGAACAGGATTAGATACCCTGGTAGTCCACGCCGTAAACGGTGGGCGCTAGGTGTGGGTTTCCTTCCACGGGATCCGTGCCGTAGCTAACGCATTAAGCGCCCCGCCTGGGGAGTACGGCCGCAAGGCTAAAACTCAAAGGAATTGACGGGGGCCCGCACAAGCGGCGGAGCATGTGGATTAATTCGATGCAACGCGAAGAACCTTACCTGGGTTTGACATACACCGGAAACCTGCAGAGATGTAGGCCCCCTTGTGGTCGGTGTACAGGTGGTGCATGGCTGTCGTCAGCTCGTGTCGTGAGATGTTGGGTTAAGTCCCGCAACGAGCGCAACCCTTGTCCTGTGTTGCCAGCACGTAATGGTGGGGACTCGCAGGAGACTGCCGGGGTCAACTCGGAGGAAGGTGGGGACGACGTCAAGTCATCATGCCCCTTATGTCCAGGGCTTCACACATGCTACAATGGCCGGTACAGAGGGCTGCGATACCGTGAGGTGGAGCGAATCCCTTAAAGCCGGTCTCAGTTCGGATCGGGGTCTGCAACTCGACCCCGTGAAGTTGGAGTCGCTAGTAATCGCAGATCAGCAACGCTGCGGTGAATACGTTCCCGGGCCTTGTACACACCGCCCGTCACGTCATGAAAGTCGGTAACACCCGAAGCCGGTGGCCTAACCCCTTGTGGGAGGGAGCCGTCGAAGGTGGGATCGGCGATTGGGACGAAGTCGTAACAAGGTAGCCGTACCGGAAGGTGCGGCTGGATCACCTCCTTTCTAAGGAGCTTCTGCACTGTTCGGCTCGTAGAGTCGAGTTCGAGCGTGCCAGAGCCGCTTATGTCCTCGAATGTGGGACTGCGGTTGCTCATGGGTGGAACGCTGACAAGCTTCATCGCATCATCGGTTGGTCCTGTAGTGGCTGACTGGCGGTGGATATATCGACACACTGTTGGGTCCTGAAAGAACAGACGTTCTTTCCAGGCAAAAGATACGATCCGCTCGGATCTCCTGTGATACCGGCTCCTTTGGGGGTGCTGGTCCGGGGTGTGGGTTCGAGTGGGTGTGTTGTTTGAGAACTGCACAGTGGACGCGAGCATCTTTGTTTGTAAGTGTTTAAGAGCGTTCGGTGGATGCCTTGGCACCAGGAGCCGATGAAGGACGTAGGAGGCTGCGATAAGCCTCGGGGAGCTGTCAACCGAGCTGAGATCCGAGGATTTCCGAATGGGGAAACCCAGCACGAGTGATGTCGTGTTACCCGCATCTGAATATATAGGGTGTGTGGAGGGAACGTGGGGAAGTGAAACATCTCAGTACCCACAGGAAGAGAAAACAATAGTGATTCCGTGAGTAGTGGCGAGCGAAAGCGGATGAGGCTAAACCGTGTAGATGTGATAGACGGCAGTCGTTGTCTATGCGGGGTTGTGGGGCTCATTTTCTTGTCACTGCCGTGGCGAGCAACAGTCAGAAAAGTGTGTGTTAGCTGAATTGGTCTGGGACGGCCAACCGTAGACGGTGAGAGTCCGGTAAGCGAAAACTCATGCTCTGTTGTAGTGAGTACCCGAGTAGCAGCGGGCCCGTGAAATCTGCTGTGAATCTGCCGGGACCACCCGGTAAGCCTGAATACTCCCTGGTGACCGATAGCGGACTAGTACCGTGAGGGAAAGGTGAAAAGTACCCCGGGAGGGGAGTGAAATAGTACCTGAAACCGTGCGCTTACAATCCGTCAGGGCCTGCGAACACTTTAGTGTGTTGTGGGTGATGGCGTGCCTTTTGAAGAATGAGCCTGCGAGTTAGTGGCATGTGGCGAGGTTAACCCGTGTGGGGTAGCCGTAGCGAAAGCGAGTCCGAATAGGGCGTTTCCAGTCGCATGTTCTAGACCCGAAGCGGAGTGATCTACCCATGGCCAGGGTGAAGCGACGGTAAGACGTCGTGGAGGCCCGAACCCACTTAGGTTGAAAACTGAGGGGATGAGCTGTGGGTAGGGGTGAAAGGCCAATCAAACTCCGTGATAGCTGGTTCTCCCCGAAATGCATTTAGGTGCAGCGTCACGTGTTTCACGCCGGAGGTAGAGCTACTGGATGGCCTAGGGGGCCCACAAGCTTACCGAAGTCAGCCAAACTCCGAATGCCGGTGTGTGAGAGCGTGGCAGTGAGACTGCGGGGGATAAGCTTCGTAGTCGAGAGGGAAACAGCCCAGATCGCCGGCTAAGGCCCCTAAGCGTGTACTAAGTGGAAAAGGATGTGGGGTCGCGAAGACAACCAGGAGGTTGGCTTAGAAGCAGCCACCCTTGAAAGAGTGCGTAATAGCTCACTGGTCAAGTGATCCTGCGCCGACAATGTAGCGGGGCTCAAGTACACCGCCGAAGCCGCGGCATTCGAGCATTACACCGATGTGTGTCTACGGGCATGCATCCAGTGGCTCGGATGGGTAGGGGAGCGTCGTGTGTCCAGGGAAGCGGCGGAGTGATCCAGCCGTGGAGGGCACGCGAGTGAGAATGCAGGCATGAGTAGCGAAAGACGAGTGAGAAACTCGTCCGCCGAATGACCAAGGGTTCCTGGGCCAGGTTAATCCGCCCAGGGTGAGTCGGGACCTAAGGCGAGGCCGACAGGCGTAGTCGATGGACAACGGGTTGATATTCCCGTACCCGTGTATCCGCGCCCAATGGCGAGGCAGTTGTGCTAACCATCCAAAACCCAATAGACCACCTTCGGGTGGCTGGCGGGGGCTGCATGGGACCCTGGCTGTAGTAGTCAAGCGATGGGGTGACGCAGGAAGGTAGCTGGGCCAGTCAGTGGTTGTACTGGTGTAAGCCTGTAGGGCGTTGTGTAGGCAAATCCGCACAACATGTGCCTGAGAGGTGATGCGTAGCCGATTGAGGCGAATTCAGTGATCCTATGCTGCCGAGAAAAGCCTCTAGTGAGTTGGTACACGGCCCGTACCCCAAACCGACACAGGTGGTCAGGTAGAGAATACTAAGGCGATCGAGAGAACTGTGGTTAAGGAACTCGGCAAAATGCCCCCGTAACTTCGGGAGAAGGGGGACCTCGTCTGGTGAACACCCTTGCGGTGGGAGCTGGGTGGGGTCGCAGAGACCAGAGAGAAGCGACTGTTTACTAAAAACACAGGTCCGTGCGAAGTCGTAAGACGATGTATACGGACTGACGCCTGCCCGGTGCCGGAAGGTTAAGAGGACCGGTTAGCCACTTTGGTGGCGAAGCTGAGAATTTAAGCCCCGGTAAACGGCGGTGGTAACTATAACCATCCTAAGGTAGCGAAATTCCTTGTCGGGTAAGTTCCGACCTGCACGAATGGCGTAACGACTTCTCTGCTGTCTCAACCACAGACTCGGCGAAATTGCATTACGAGTAAAGATGCTCGTTACGCGCGGCAGGACGAAAAGACCCCGGGACCTTCACTATAGCTTGGTATTGGTGTTCGGTACGGTTTGTGTAGGATAGGTGGGAGACTGTGATATCGGCACGCCAGTGTCGGTGGAGTCGTCGTTGAAATACCACTCTGATCGTATTGGACCTCTAACCTCGGACCATGATCTGGTTCAGGGACAGTGCCTGGTGGGTAGTTTAACTGGGGCGGTTGCCTCCTAAAATGTAACGGAGGCGCCCAAAGGTTCCCTCAGCCTGGTTGGCAATCAGGTGTCGAGTGCAAGTGCACAAGGGAGCTTGACTGTGAGACAGACATGTCGAGCAGGGACGAAAGTCGGGACTAGTGATCCGGCACCGGCAAGTGGAAGCGGTGTCGCTCAACGGATAAAAGGTACCCCGGGGATAACAGGCTGATCTTCCCCAAGAGTCCATATCGACGGGATGGTTTGGCACCTCGATGTCGGCTCGTCGCATCCTGGGGCTGGAGTAGGTCCCAAGGGTTGGGCTGTTCGCCCATTAAAGCGGCACGCGAGCTGGGTTTAGAACGTCGTGAGACAGTTCGGTCTCTATCCGCCGCGCGCGTCAGAAACTTGAGGAAGGCTGTCCCTAGTACGAGAGGACCGGGACGGACGAACCTCTGGTGTGCCAGTTGTCCTGCCAAGGGCACCGCTGGTTAGCTACGTTCGGAAGGGATAACCGCTGAAAGCATCTAAGCGGGAAGCCTGTTCCAAGATGAGGTTTCTCACCCCCTCGAGGGGGTAAGGCCCCCCACAGACCATGGGGTTGATAGGCCAGAACTGGAAGCCGGGTAACCGGTGGAGGTGACTGGTACTAATCGGCCGAGGACTTACCAACGAAGAAGCTACGCGTCCACTGTGCGGTATCTGAAACAACACACAGACACCGAGTGATCGAGCGAAAACCCCTTCCGGGGGTTTTCATTCGGTCGGGAGTTCGAGGGCACCACCCTCGGGAATCTTCCCGGCACACGACTTGGTGTGTGGATAGTTTCATAGAGTTACGGCGGCTATAGCGGTGGGGAAACGCCCGGTCCCATTCCGAACCCGGAAGCTAAGGCCACCTGCGCCGATGGTACTGCACTCGACAGGGTGTGGGAGAGTAGGACACCGCCGGAACATCCTTTCACGATAGGGGACCCAATTCTGGGTCCCCTATCGTCGTTTGGGGCGCTTTCGCGCCCCTGGCGCCGTCGAGTCCGAGCCCCGCCGACGGCACGTGATTCAATTTGATTGGGGCCCTGAACAACCTCAGCGGAACCTAGAAAGGGATCACCGTGTCCGAAGACAACGACGGTCGGAGGCCATTCCGACGTAGCGCTTCCGCCTCCGGTCAGCGCGACGCCGGTTCGGACCGGCCGTCCCGCGACACGGGTGGCTCGTACGGATCTTCGCGCGGCGGGTTCGACCGCAAGGGCGGGTCCGGTGAACGCGGTGCGTCCGGCGGCCGTGGTGGTTCCGGAAGACACGAGGACTCCGAAGGTCGCGGCGGTTTCGACCGTGGTGGTGAACGTCGCGGCGGCTTCCGGCGCGGTGAGGGCTCCGGCGAGCGCGGCGGTTACGGTTCGCGCGGTTCTTCCGAAGAGCGCGGTGGTTACCAGCGCCGGGGCGAATCGGGCGAGCGCGGTGGTTACGACCGCCGCGGCGATTCCGGTGAACGTGGTGGTTTCAAGCCGCGGCGCGACTCCGATGACAAAGGCTTCAAGCCACGCGGTGGTTCGGAGGATCGCGGCGGCTCCGGTCGCGGCGGCTCCGGCGAGCGCGGTGGATTCCAGCGCGGTGGCTCGGGAGAGCGCGGCGGTTTCGACCGCCGTGGCGGTTCCGGTGACCGCGGCGGGTTCAGCCGTGGCGGTTCCGGTGAGCGTGGCGGTTCCGAGCGTGGTGGATACCAGCGGGGCGGTTCCGAGGATCGCGGTGGCTTCGGCCGTGGCGGCTCGGGCGAACGTGGCGGCTTCAGCCGTGGCGGTTCCGGTGAGCGCGGTGGCTTCGATCGTGGCGGTTCCGAGCGTGGTGGATACCAGCGCGGCGGTTCCGAACAGCGTGGCGGGTTCAACCGCGGCGGCTCGGGTGAGCGCGGCGGTTACGAGCGGCGCGGCGATTCCGGCGAACGTGGTGGTTTCAAGCCGCGGCGCGACTCCGATGACAAAGGCTTCAAGCCGCGTGGCGAGCGCGGCGGTTTCGACCGCGGCGGGGATTCCGGCGAACGGCGCGGATTCTCCGGGCGCGGCGAGGGTGAGCGTGGCGGATACGAGCGTCGCGGTGACTCCGGTGAGCGCGGTGGTTTCCAGCGCCGTGGTGATCGTCCCGATTACCAACGGCGCGAAGGCGTTCGCGAGGGCGCCGAGGATCGCGGTTTCGATCGCGAGAGCGGTGAGCGCGGCGGCTTCAAGCGCCGGAGCGAATCGGGGGAGTACGACCGCGGGCAGCAGGATCGTCGTCGCGGCGGCGAGGGCGCTCGCACCGGTGGCCGTTCCATGGATCGGCGACCGCCGCGTCCCGAGGAACCCGATCTGCCCGACGACGTGCAGGCGTCCGATCTGGACACCGCCATCCGGCGCGATCTGCTGAGCCTGGACAAGGGCAATGCCGAGACCGTGGCGCGGCACTTGGTGATGGCCGTCCGCCTCGTCGAGGACGATCCGCGCTTGGCGCTCGCGCACGCGCGCGCGGCAAGACAGCGCGCGGGCCGGATCGCGGTGGTGCGCGAGACCGCGGGCGTCGTCGCCTATCACGCGGGAGAGTGGGCGGAGGCGCTGTCCGAACTGCGCACCGCGCGGCGCATGTCCGGCGGCTCCGGTCTGCTCGCCGTGATGGCGGACTGCGAGCGTGGGCTCGGCCGTCCAGAGCGCGCGATCGAGCTGAGTCGTAGCGAGGAAGCCCGCGCGCTGAGCGGTGACGAGGCCACCGAGCTGCGCATCGTCGTGGCGGGCGCGCGCATGGATCTCGGTCAGTACGACCAGGCCGTGGTGACGCTGCAGACGTCCGACCTCGACCCGGAGCGCACCGGTTCCGCCGCCGCGCGCCTCTTCTACGCCTACGCCGACGCCCTGGTCGCCGCCGGCCGCACGGATGAGGGCCTGACCTGGTTCCTCAACGCGGCCTCCGCCGACCTCGACGGCGAGACCGATGCCGAGGAACGCGCCGACGAACTGACCGGCGACACCGACCTGTAGTCCGGCCGAAACTTTCGATCGCTGACCCGGCGATGGCCGCGATCTGCGCCACCACGTCGCGGTTGTTCGATCGCCGGATCGTGCCGTGGCCGCAATTCGCCGGTGGGCACTCAGCGCGCTACACCGCTGCTGGTCAGGGGATCTGACCGCCACTGCTGGTGCGCGGGATCGCCGGGTCGTGCGATGGCTGAAATCGGGCGATCGGGAACTCAGCGCGTTACACCGGTGCTGCTCGGCGGTCTGACCGACCGCCACCGGCGGTGGAGTGCGCGGGATCGCCCGGATCGTGCCCTGGCCGCAATTCGCCCATGGGGACTCAGCGCGCTGTCTGACCGCCACCGGCATGCCGTACCGCCGCAATCGCGGTAGACGGTGGGGTGTGATCGTCCGGGCCGTTCGCGGGATGCGGCCCGGCGTTCGCGACGACGGACCGTCAGCACGTCTCAGCGGCGGCGAGTCGCGGTTCACAACGATCATCGAGGGTTACACAGGCGGCAGCATCATCGACCAGGACACGATGCGCGGACCCGGATCGCTGTGCACGCCGCCTCGGGCGCTGGGAAACTGCTTGTGAAGCCCGGTCGCGGAACAGCTTTCGAGCTCGGGCCGACGATCGGAACCGATGTTCGGCCGAGCGACGAGACGATCGCGCGGAGCTGTGGAGTCG
The DNA here is from genome assembly GCF_006716565.1 of Nocardia bhagyanarayanae. Taxonomy (NCBI): domain Bacteria; kingdom Bacillati; phylum Actinomycetota; class Actinomycetes; order Mycobacteriales; family Nocardiaceae; genus Nocardia; species Nocardia bhagyanarayanae. The sequence goes on from NZ_VFPG01000002.1 coordinate 1,070,704, forward strand.
GCAACGCGATGCCGTACCTGTCGGCCGCCTGACGTAGGGTCGATGTCTCGGCGTGTTGTCGAGGCGGCTCGGATCGGCGGGCGTGCATGGCGACTCGGCCACGGAGATCGTGCCGTGGGGAGCGCCGCGACCCGACAACTTCTGGGCGCGCACGGAATTCGGCACCGCGCCGGATGGTGACACGAAGTGAGAGTGGTGTGAAGCGGCTACGAGATCGCTACGAAGCCCTGCTGCTGGACCTGGACGGCACGCTGTACCGCGGTCCCGCGGTGATCGAGGGTGCGCCGGAAGCGTTGGCGGGCAATGGCGAGTCCGAGCAGCGGCTCGTGTACGTCACCAACAACGCGAGCCGCGGCCCGGAGGTGGTGGCCGAACATCTGGCGGACCTCGGCTTCCCCGCGACCGCCGAGGACGTGGTGACCAGCGCCCAGGCGGCCGCGCGGCTGCTGGCCGAACGCCTGAGCCCTGGCGCCGAAGTTCTCGTCGTCGGCACCGACGACTTGGTCGCCGAGGTCGACGCGGTCGGCCTGCGCGGCATCCGCCGGTTCGACGGCACTGTGCCCGCCGCCGTGGTGCAGGGGCATTCGCCGCAGACGGCCTGGCCGGATCTGGCCGAGGCCGCCTACGCACTGCGCGCCGGCGCGCTCTGGGTCGCGGCCAACACCGACAAGACGCTGCCGAACGAGCGCGGTCTCGCGCCGGGCAACGGCGCGATGGTCGCCGCGCTGCGTGCCGCTTCGGACCGCGAGCCGATCGTCGCGGGCAAACCGTACGCGCCGCTGCTGGAAGACGCGCTGGTGCGCGCCGGAACCCGCAGCGCACTGGTCGTCGGCGACCGGATGGACACCGACATCGAGGGCGCCCAGCGCGTCGGACTCGAATCGCTGCTCGTCCTGACCGGCGTGAGCACTCTGGACGAGCTGCGCACCGCACCCGAGACACGCATCCCCACCTACGTCGCGGATTCCCTGGACGCGCTGAACCACCCACCGGTCGACGACGACTCGACCGACGACCTGCCCGAGCGGCTCCGGCGCAACCCTGGTCGAGCGGTGACGGTGCGCGCGCCCGGTTCGGAAATCCGATAGCGTTGGCAGCACGATGAGTACTCCGACGCCCCGCCCGCAGGGACCCGGCGTGCCCGGTCCCGGACCGAACGCGCCCCGCCCCGGCATCCCGCTGCCCGGCAGGCATCTGCCCGGCGCGCAGGGTCGCCCGGAGCCCGCCGACCCGGACCGGATCCGCGGCGAGATCGACAGTCTGCTCGCCGAGCTCGACGCGCGCGGCGCCGCCTTCGGGGCGGCCCCGGAGAGCGCGGAATCCGGCGTCGACATCACCCGGCGCGCGCGCATCCTGGAGCAGGCACACGACGTGCTGGTCCAGGCCCTGGCTACGGTGGACAAGATCTGAGGTGGCCAGGCGGGCGCGAGTGGACGCCGAACTCGTTCGCCGCGGGTTGGCGCGATCGCGGGAGCACGCGGTCGAGCTGATCGGCGCGGGTCGGGTCCTGATTGCTGGATCGGTCGCCACGAAACCGGCGACCGCGGTGGAGGCGGGTACCCCGCTGCTGGTGCGGGAGGAGCCCGACGAGGTGCAGTGGGCGTCACGCGGCGCGCACAAACTCCTCGGCGCGCTGGAGCGATTCGAGGCCGAGGGCGTGGATGTCGCGGGCAAGCGCTGTCTCGACGCGGGCGCGTCCACCGGCGGTTTCACCGACGTCCTGCTCAGCAGGGGCGCGCGCGAGGTGGTGGCCGTCGACGTCGGGTACGGCCAGCTGATCTGGCGATTGCAGAACGACGATCGGGTGCGCGTGTACGACCGCACCAACGTCCGCAACCTGACACCCGAACTCATCGACGGCACGGTCGAACTCGTCGTCGGTGACCTGTCCTTCATCTCGCTCGGCTTGGTGCTGCCCGCACTCGCCGCCTGCGCCGCCGACGGCGCGGACCTGCTGCCCATGGTGAAGCCGCAGTTCGAGGTGGGCAAGGAACGGGTCGGCTCCGGCGGTGTGGTGCGTGATCCGGCGTTGCGCGCGGAGGCCGTGCGGACGGTCGCCGCGGCGGCCGCCGAGCACGGGCTGTGCACGCTCGGCGCGGTGGCCAGCCCGCTGCCGGGTCCGTCGGGCAATGTCGAATACTTTCTGTGGCTGCGCAAGGACGGGCAGTTCGAATACGACGCGGAACAGGTCGCTGCTCTCGTCGAGCGTGCGGTTGAGGAGGGTCCACAGTGAACGCGGTGGCGCCGGAATCCGGCGGCCGGGAGATCCTGCTTGTCTCGCATCCGGGCCGGGCCGAGATCATCGAGACCGCCCACCGGGTGGCGAAGATCTTCACCGAGGCGGGGATCGGGCTGCGGGTTCTGGACGACGAGGCCGACAGCACCCGCTTCGACGTCGAGGCAGGGCCGGACGCGGTGGCCCTCGCGGCGCCGGGCGGTTATCCGGTGCGGGTGGTCGAGCACGGCCCCGAGGCCGCGGTCGGCTGCGAGATGGTGCTGGTGCTCGGTGGTGATGGCACATTCCTGCGCGCCGCCGAACTGGCGCGTCCCGCGTCGGTGCCGGTGTTGGGAATCAACCTGGGACGTATCGGATTCCTCACCGAGGCCGAGGCCGAACACCTGGACGAGGCCTTGGGCCAGGTGGTGCGCGGCGACTATCGCATCGAACACCGGATGACGATCGACCTGTCGGTCCGGGTGGACGACGAGGTGGTGGAGACCGGCTGGGCGTTGAACGAGGCCAGCATCGAGAACGCTTCGCGGATGGGCGTGTTGGAGGTGGTGCTCGAAGTCGACGGACGCCCTGTCTCGGCGTTCGGCTGCGACGGCATCCTGCTTTCCACGCCGACCGGTTCCACAGCTTACGCTTTCTCGGCGGGCGGCCCGGTGGTGTGGCCGGAGCTGGAGGCGCTGCTGGTGATCCCGAGCAACGCGCACGCGCTGTTCGCGCGGCCGTTGGTGACCAGCCCGGAGTCCAGGATCGCGGTGGAATCGGTTGCCACGGGCCACGATGCGATAGTTTTCCTGGACGGCAGGCGCACCATGGCGCTGCCGAAGGGCGGCCGCGTCGAGGCCGTCCGCGGCGCCGAACCGGTGCGCTGGGTGCGGTTGGACTCCGCGCCGTTCGCGGACCGGATGGTGCGCAAGTTCCAGTTGCCTGTCACCGGCTGGCGAGGCCGACGGCGAACGGAGAGCACACGTGCTGACAGAGATCAGGATTGACAGCCTCGGCGTCATATCCACGGCCACGGCGCAGTTCCACGAGGGTCTCACCGTCCTGACCGGTGAGACCGGCGCGGGCAAGACCATGGTGGTGACCAGCCTGCACCTGCTGAGCGGCGCCCGCGCGGACGCGGGCCGGGTGCGGCTGGGCGCGGCGCGCGCGGTGGTGGAGGGCCGGTTCACCGTCGAGGACGTGAACGAGGCCGCCCGCGCCGAGGTCGGGCAGGTGCTGGAGTCGGCGGCGGCCGAGGCCGACGACGACGGCAGCATCATCGCGATCCGCACGGTCGGCAGCGACGGACGCTCTCGCGCGCACCTCGGCGGACGCGGCGTGCCCGCCTCGGTGCTCGCCGATTTCACCGCGCCGCTGTTGACCGTGCACGGCCAGAACGACCAGCTGCGCCTGCAACGTCCGGAACAGCAGCTCAGCGCGCTCGACCAGTTCGCGGCCGAGACCGTCGGCCCGCTGCTGCGCAAGTATCAGGTGCACCGCCGCTCCTGGCTGGACGCACGCAACGAGCTGCTCGAACGCACCGCGCGCAGCAGGGAATTGGCGCTGGAGGCCGATCGGCTCAAGCACTCGCTCGCCGAGATCGATGCCATCGCACCGGAACCCGGCGAGGACGTGCGGATCGTCGGCGAAGTGCGCAGGCTCAGCGACCTGGATTCGCTGCGCGAGGCCGCGGCGACCGCGCACGACGCGCTGGCGGGTCCTGCCGACGCGCCCGAAGACGGTTCCGCTGCACTGGAATTGCTCGGCGCCGCGCGCTCGCGGCTGGAATCCGCCGATGATCCGGCCCTGTCCGCCCTCGCGCCGCGGCTTGGCGAGGCCATCGCGGTGGTCGTCGATCTGACCACCGAGCTGAGCGGCTATCTCTCCGACCTGCCGTCGGATCCCGGCGCGCTCGATTCGCTGCTGACCAGGCAGGCCGAACTCAAGAGCCTCACGCGCAAGTACGCGCCCGACATCGACGGCGTGATCGCCTGGGCCGACGAGGCGCGCGCCCGGCTGGATTCGCTGGACGTCTCCGAGGAGGCGCTCACCAAGCTGGCCGGGGAGGTCGACATCGCCGCCGAACGCGTGCGCGCGGCGGCCCGTAAGCTCACCGCGGCCCGCACCAAGGCGGCGGGCAAGCTGGCGGCGGCCGTCAGCGCCGAGCTCGGTGGCCTGGCGATGGGCAAGGCGCGGTTGGAGGTCGAGGTGCGTCCGGTGCCCGCGGCGGCCCAGGATTCCGCGCCGCTGACCGTCGACGGCGCCGAACTGCACGCGGGCTCGTCCGGCGTGGACGAGGTCGAGTTCCGGCTCTCCGCGCATTCGGGCGCGCAGTCGCTGCCGTTGAGCAAGAGCGCCTCCGGCGGCGAGCTGTCGCGGGTGATGCTCGCGCTCGAAGTGGTGCTCGCCAGCTCCGATCACGGCGCGACGATGGTGTTCGACGAGGTGGACGCCGGTGTCGGTGGCCGGGCCGCGGTGGAGATCGGGCGCAGGCTGGCCAGGCTGGCGCGCACCCACCAGGTCATCGTGGTGACCCACCTGCCCCAGGTCGCGGCGTTCGCCGACACGCACCTGGTGGTCGACAAGTCCGACGACGGCAAGGGCAAGGTCAACAGCGGTGTTCGCGCGCTCACCAAGGACGAGCGGGTCATCGAGCTGGCGCGCATGCTCGCCGGTCTGGACGACACCGAGACCGGTCGCGCGCACGCCGAGGAACTGTTGGAGACAGCCCGCGCCGAGCGCGCCACCGCCTGAGTTCTCCGAAACGCGAAAGGCCCTCGCTCCGAAGCGCTTCGGAGCGAGGGCCTTGTCACGTAGGCCTTGTCGGCGCGAGCGCCGATGGGTGGGCTCAGCGGGGCCTGCGAGAACCTGACGCGGCTGGGGAGAACCTAGAGCCGCTGGTGAAACCCAGCGCGGCCGGAGTGATCAGCGGAACGCCTTCTGCGCGCCCTTGATGAACTGGTTGATCAGGACCCGCAGTCCGGCCTCGACCGCCTTGGCGGGCACGGGCAGGCTCGGCTCCGACTCCATCGTGTAGGTCACCCGGGTGCCGCCGTCGGCGTCGGCGAAGGTCACGATGCCGACGTGGCGCTTCACGGGGACGCCCTTGACGATCTTGTATTCCATCCGCTCGCCGGGCACCAGCTTGGTGGTCTCCTCGATGAAGCCGATGCTGCCGCGGCCGACCACGTACTGCGCGCCTACACCCGACGGCGTCGGAGAACCCGGCTTCTTGAGGGTGAACTGCACGCCGGGGAGGTGTCCGTTGATGCCGTCCCGGTCGGCGAAGAACTTGTAGACGGCCTCGCGCGGGGCGGGGATTACGGCGTCGACGGTGCTGGTGGCCATACGTGTCTCCTCTTCGAGCTGTCTGTGACGGAAGTGTATAGGTACCACGTCACGCGCCGGAGTGCCGTGTAGGCGCGGTCACATTCCGTCGATTCGGTTTCGGCCCGCGCTGACGGGCAACTGCGGGTACATCGACAGTCGAAATCAGGAGGACGACGATGTTCCGAACGGGTCTTCGCTTGGCGTTCATCACCGCGGCCGCCGCCTCGGCGGTCGTGCTCGGTGGCGGGCTCGCCACCGCGGCCCCGACGCTCACCGCCGACACCGCCGAAGAGGGCAGCATCGCGGTCGGCAGCAATCCGGCGGGTGAGCAGTGGACATGCGTGCTGGTCGGCTCGGCCGAGCAGGCGGGCAGCCGCTTCGATATGGCGCGGGCCGGGGAGAGCCGCGGCGGGTTCGCCGCGGGCAGCACGGTGACCGCGGGATGCCTGAACACCCAGTCGTTCGCCATCACCGTCGTCACGGGTGTGACCTCGCTCGACGACGCCGACTGACGCGCGGTCCGGCCGCTTCGGCAGGCGGTCCGGCTCGGTCGTTCGGCACCGGGGCGGACCGTCTGCGACAGCACCCGCGGCCGCAGCACCCGTTTCGAGATCAGGCCGGACGCTCCCGGCTTCGACAAAGACTTCGTCCAAGACGGCGTATCAGTGTCGTCGGCATATCCGAACTCTCGGCGAGGAGACCCGCATGAAGGCCGTGACGTGGCAGGGCAGGCGCAAGATATCGGTCGATTCCGTGCCGGATCCGCGCATCGAATCGCCCACCGACGCGATCGTGCGGGTGACGTCCTCGGGCATCTGCGGTTCCGATCTGCACCTCTACGAAGTGCTCGGCGCGTACATGAGCGAGGGCGACGTGCTCGGACACGAGCCGATGGGCATCGTCGAGGAGGTCGGCTCGGAGGTGACCGGTCTGGCGAAGGGCGACCGGGTGGTGGTGCCCTTCCAGATCAGCTGCGGTCGATGCGTGATGTGCGCGGCGGGTCTGCCGACCCAGTGCGAGACCACGCAGGTCCGCGACTACGGCAGCGGTGCGGCGCTGTTCGGTTATTCCAAGCTCTACGGACAGGTGCCGGGCGGGCAGGCCGAATATCTGCGCGTGCCGTACGCCGAGCACACGCACATCAAGGTGCCCGAGGGTCCCGATGACGACCGCTTTCTCTACCTTTCGGACGTGCTGCCCACGGCGTGGCAGGCCGTCGAGTACGCCGGTGTGCCGGACGGCGGCTCGGTCACCGTGCTGGGCCTCGGCCCGATCGGTGATATGGCCTGCCGGGTCGCCGCGCAGCACGGTTACCGCGTGATCGGCGTCGATCGGGTGCCCGAGCGTCTCGCGCGGGTCGCCGCGCGCGGCATCGAGGTGATCGACTTCGAGGCGGTCGGTCAGCCGCTCGGCGATGTGATCAGGGAGCTGACCGACGGCCGCGGCACCGACGCGGTGATCGACGCCGTCGGTATGGAGGCGCACGGTTCGCCGTTCGCCTCGATCGCCCAGCGCTCCGCGGCCTACCTGCCGGATGCCGTGGCGCAGAAGCTGATGGACAACGCGGGCATCGATCGTCTCGCCGCGCTGCACTCGGCGATCGACATCGTGCGCAGGGGCGGGACGATCTCGCTGGTCGGCGTGTACGGCGGAATGGTCGATCCGATTCCGATGCGGGTGCTGTTCGACAAGCAGATCCAGCTGCGCATGGGCCAGGCCAACGTCACCCGCTGGGTCGACGACATCATGCCGCTGCTTGTGGACGACGATCCGCTCGGCGTGGAATCCTTTGCCACGCACCGCCTTCCGCTGTCGGCCGCGCCGGAGGCCTACGCGATGTTCCAGCAGAAGTCCGACGGCGCGGTGAAGATCGTGCTCGAACCGAGCGCCTGACCTAGCGCCGCTTGCGCACGGTCAGCACGCCGGCGATCCAGCCGATGGCGAACATGACGAGCAGGATCAGCCACATCGGCGACTGCACGCTGATCAGCAGGAATTCGATCGTCACCTTGGTGCGGTTCTCGATGACGAACAGCACCGCGAGCACCGTCAGAGCGAGTGCGGCCCACTGCGTGGGCGAGATCCGCGACAAGAACGAACGGGATTCGGTGGCCATCGGTCGATCCTCTCTGCCCGGGTTCGCCGTCGCCTGCCGTGCCGTCGCCGCTCCGGACAACCACCCTCGGCGACGCCGCGAACGTGCTCGGCATTGAGAAGTCGCTCCAATGTAGCCGAGGCGCTCTGGTGGCGGCGGCCGATGACCCGGAATCGCCGTTCGACCTCAGCTGTTGGCGACGTAGGCGTCGATCTCGCGGAGGTAGCCGTCCAGGCGCGCCGGGGTCAGCCAGGACGCGCGGAAGGAATTGCGGGCCAGTTCCACCAGCCGATCGGCGTCCAGCCCGGCGTGCTTCTCCAGCGCCAGGTAATTATCCGCGGCGTAGGCGCCGAAGTAGGCGGGATCGTCGCTGTTGAGCGTGACCAGCAGGCCGCGGTCCAGCAGCCCGATGATCTCGTCGGATTTCATCTGCGCGGTGACGAAGGAGTTCGAGACCGGACAGCAGGTGAGTCCGATGCCTTTGGCTCGCACCAATTCCACCAACCGCTCGTCCTCCACGATATTGGTGCCGTGGTCGAGCCGGTCGACGCCGATCTCCTCCAGCGCCTGGCGGATGTGTTCGCGGGAGTCGGGCTGATCGATGTCGCAGTGCATGGTGAGCAGGAAGCCCTCGCGGCGGGCCCGTTCGAACACGGCGGCGAACTTGCGCGGTGGGTTGCCGCGCTCGTCGGAGTCCAGGCCGACGCCGATGATCCAGTCCCGGTAGGGCAGCGCCTCCATCAGTGTGGCCATCGCGTATTCCGCCGAATGGTCGCGCAGGAAGCACAGGATCAGTTCCGCGGAGATGCCGAATTCACGGTGGGCCTGGACGATCGCGGAGCGGTAGCCGCCGATGACGGACTCGAACGGAACGCCGCGTCCGGTGTGCGCCTGCGGGTCGAAGAACATCTCGACGTGCCGGATGCCGTCGGCGTGCGCCCTGGTCAGGTATTCGAACGCCAGATCGTGAAAGTCCCTCGGCTGCTGCAACACCTGCATGGCCGGGTAGTAGACCCGCAGGAACGAGGTCAGGTCGTGGAAGCGGTAGGTCTGGCGCACCTCCTCCACCGTCCGCTCCGGCAACCGGATGCCGTTGCGTTCGGCCAGCCGGAACTTCAACTCCGGCTCCAAGGTCCCCTCGAGGTGCAAGTGCAGCTCGGCCTTGGGCAGGCCGCGGACGAACTCGGCGAGGTCAGGACGAACAGTACCGGTCATGGGTCACCACCGTGTGCGTCGCGGGGCGGCGAACCGTGTCGGGCCGTCGCATGCCAACGACAACGGTAGCCGGTCGCGCGGGCCGGTTCTCGAGGTTTCACAGCGACTGCTGGAGCTCGGCGGCGAACTCGTAACTCGCCTCCCATCCCGCGGGCGACGGCGCGAGGATCACCCGTTCGGCACCGGCGGTGGCGTATTCGGCCAGCTGGTCGGCTGCCTGCGCGGGCACGGTGGACAGCGGCGGGACGACCACGGTGATCGTCGGCGTGGTGCGACGGAATCCTTCGGCGAGCGTGGTCAATTCGCGTGCGCTCGCGGCGATTCGGGTGGGACTCGCGCCGATCGTGATCCAGCCGTCGGCGTATTCGGCCGCCCGCCGCCGTGCCCGTGGACCGTCGCCGGCGACCAGGATCGGTGGCATCGTCGCGCCGGGGGAGAGGGCGAGCTCCGTTCCGTCGGTGAGCGTCACCGGTTTTCCGGCGACGAGGTCGGGGAGGAGGCGCAGCGCCTCGTCGGTGCGTTGGCCGCGGTCCGCGAAGGACGCGCCCGCGGCGCGCCAGCCGACGTCGCCGTGCGCCGGATTGCCGGTGCCCACGCCGAGCAACAGCCGGTTCTCCGACACGTACTGCAACGCGCCGATCTGCTTGGCCGCCCAGGCGACCGGGCGCAGGGCGAGCAGCAGCACGCCGTAGCCGATTCGCACGCGGTCGGTCACCGCGGCTGCCGTGGCCAGCACCACCGTGCTGTCCAGGATCGGGGCGCTGGCGACCAAATGGTCTGTCGACCATACCGATTCGAGCCCTGCCGCTTCGGCGAATCTCGCGGCCGCGCGGACGTCGCCGAGGATGGGCTGTTCGGGATCGGGGGACGAGGTGGGCAGGATGACACCGAGCTGCAAAGTCATGTCCGCGACGCTACGAGCGGCGGCACCCGCGGCCAATGTCGCGAAAGCTCATCCTCATGTCACCGACACTCACCGCGGAAGGCGATGCATGCCCTTCCTGCATGGCCGAGTTCCGCGAGTCGGCACCGACACGCAGCACGGCGTCGAGAAGACTTTTCGCAGCGCGAACCATGCCTCGAGCGGCGGCGCTGTCCGAGACGGGGGCGGCGCGTAGGCAACGGTCCGGTCGGTTCGGTAATGGGACTGGCTTGTATCACTGTGACGAATGGGGCGGGTGGTTCCGGCGCGCCTCCACCAGTGGTTGAGAGTTTGCGGCCATCATCGGGCCATGAGGATGCTGGCGTTGTTGTCGAAGAACACCGAAACGCTGCCCGGTCTGACCGGGGTGGCCCGGGTGGATCGCAACACCCGGCGCCTGCTGCGACGGATCGGTCCCGGCGATGTCGTCGTACTCGACGAGATGGACTTGGATCGGATCACCGCCGACCGGCTGGTGGAGGCGGGCGTGGCCGCGGTGATCAACACCTCGCCCTCGATCTCCGGCCGCTACCCGAACCTGGGTCCGGAAGTCTTGGTGGCCAACGGCATTCCGCTGCTGGACACGGTCAGCTCCGACGCCTTCACCAAGATCAAGGACGGCAGCCGGGTCCGCATCGACGGTGGCGTCGTCTACGCGGACAAGCTGACCAAGAAGGAGCCGGAGGTCCTGGTCGAGGCCATCGAGCTCACCGAGGCCACCGTCGCGGAGCGGATGATCGAGGCGCGCAACGGCCTGGCCGATCACCTGGAGGCTTTCGCGGGCAACACCATCGAGTTCGTCCGCACCGAGAGCCCGCTGCTCATCGACGGCATCGGGGTTCCCGAGCTGGAGCTCGACATGAAGCGCAGGCACGTGGTCGTGGTGGCCGATGGTCCCGACCACGTCGACGACCTGAAGCGGCTCAAGCCGTTCGTCAAGGAGTACGCGCCGATCATGGTCGGCGTCGGCCGAGGGGCGGATACCCTGATGAAGCAGGGTTACAAGCCGGATCTGATCGTCGGCGATCCGGAGGAGATCACCTCGGCGACCATGAAGTGCGGCGCGGAGGTCATCCTGCCCGCCGACACCGACGGCCACGCCAAGGGCCTGGAACGTATCCAGGATCTGGGCATCGGCGCGACCACCTTCCCGTCCTCCGGCGCGCCCGCCGATCTCGCACTGCTGCTGGCCCACCACCACGGCGCCGCGCTCATCGTGACCGTCGGCGCGGCCGCCTCGCTCGACGACTTCTTCGACCGCGGCCGCCGCGACAGCAACCCGGCCACCTTCCTGACCAGACTCAAGCTCGGCACCAAGCTGATGGACGCCAAGGCCGTCGCCACCCTGTACCGCAACCGGGTGTCGGGCGTGGCGATCGCGATGGTGGTGCTGGCCGCGCTGATCGCGGTCATCGTGGTGCTGCTCGCCTCCAACTCCGGCGGCGAAGTGCTCGACTGGGGCGTGGACACCTGGAACCGCCTCGCGGTCCGGGCCGAGGGCCTCCTACAAGACCTGTCGAACACTCGGGGGCGGTAATGATCTCACTGCGCCAGCACGCGACATCGCTCGTGGCCGTCTTCCTCGCGCTCGCCATGGGCGTGGTGCTGGGCTCGCAGACGCTAGCCGCCGACCTCCTCTCCGGACTGCGCGCGGACAAGACCGAGCTGCGTGAGCAGGTCGACGCGCTCGGCGCGCGGAACCGCCATCTCACCGACCAGCTCGACGCCGCCGACCGGTTCATCGCGGGCTACGCGGACCGCGTTCTCGGCGGCGCCCTCGGCGGTCGCTCGGTAGTGGTCTTCACCACTCCGGACGCGGACGCCGCCGACGTCGAGGCGGTGTCGAACGGCATGCAGACCGCGGGCGCGACGGTGACGGGCCGGATCGCGCTGACCGACGCCTTCGCCGACGCGACCGAGGGCGACCGGCTTCGCACCGCGATCACCAACGTCATCCCGGCGGGCGCGCAGTTGCGCACCGGCGGCGTCGACCAAGGCAGCATGGCGGGCGATCTGCTCGGCTTGGTGCTGCTGCTCGATCCGGGCAACGCGCAACCGCGCAGCACCCCGCAGGAGCTGAGCCTGGTGCTGGAGACCCTGCGCGGCGGCGGCTTCCTCGCCTACGGCGACACACCGGTGCAGCCCGCCCAGCTCGCGGTGGTGGTGACCGGCGACGGCGCGAAAGCCGCGGAGAACAGCCAAGGTTCGAATCTGGCCCGGTTCGCCGGCGGACTGCGCGGGCGCGGCGCGGGCGTCGTGCTCGCAGGTCGTTTCGGCGCGGCCGAGGGCGCGGGCCCGATCGCGGCCGCCCGGTCCGACGCGGCGCTGGCCACCACCCTGACCACCGTCGACAATCTGGATCGGGAGATCGGCAGGGTGACCGCCGTCCTCGGGCTCACCGAACAGCTCAACGGCGGCGCGGGGCGATACGGCACCGGCGCGAAGGCGACCTCGCTCACCCTCGCCGCGCTGCCGGGCTGAGCTCGCGGACCGCCGCTATCTCGTCGCACGTGCGGCCGCCGACGGGCGATCCCGCTCACAGCCGGAGACCCGGCGCTCTGACCGAGTTCTGGCGATCGGTCAGCAAACGTGCGTGGCGTTCGTTTCACCGGGCCTGGACGTGTTACCGTGAAGACCCGTGGGTCAAACACGGATTCAGACGCGAACCGCTACCAAACATATCTTCGTAAGCGGTGGTGTCGCCTCCTCATTGGGTAAAGGCCTTACCGCTTCCAGCCTCGGTCAGCTGCTGACGGCGCGCGGTCTGCGCGTCACCATGCAGAAACTCGACCCTTATCTGAACGTCGATCCGGGCACCATGAATCCGTTCCAGCACGGAGAGGTGTTCGTGACGGAGGACGGCGCCGAGACCGATCTGGACGTCGGCCACTACGAGCGGTTCCTCGACCGGGACCTGTCCCGCGACGCGAATGTGACCACGGGGCAAATCTATTCGTCGGTCATCGCCAAGGAGCGCCGCGGCGAGTACCTGGGCGACACGGTGCAGGTGATCCCGCACATCACCGACGAGATCAAGAGCCGCATCCTCGCGATGAGCGGACCGGATCTGCAGGGGCAGACCCCCGACGTGGTGATCACCGAGATCGGCGGCACCGTCGGCGACATCGAGTCGCAGCCCTTCCTCGAGGCCGCCCGGCAGATCCGTCACGACGTAGGCCGCGACAACGTCTTCTTCCTGCACGTCTCGCTGGTGCCGTACCTGGCGCCCTCGGGTGAGCTGAAGACCAAGCCGACCCAGCACTCGGTGGCCGCGCTGCGCAACATCGGCATCCAGCCCGACGCGCTGATCCTGCGCTGCGACCGCGAGGTGCCGCAGGCGCTCAAGAGCAAGATCGCGCTCATGTGCGACGTCGATGTGGACGCCTGCATCTCCACCCCCGACGCGCCCTCCATCTACGACATCCCGAAGGTGCTGCACCGCGAGGGCCTGGACGCGTACGTGGTGCGCAGGCTCGGCCTGCCGTTCCGCGACGTGGACTGGACCGTATGGGGCGACCTGCTCGATCGCGTGCACTCGCCGCGCGAGGAGGTCGAGGTCGCGCTGGTCGGCAAGTACGTCGACCTGCCCGACGCGTACCTGTCGGTCACCGAGGCGCTGCGCGCGGGCGGGTTCGCCTCGCGCGCCAAGGTGAAGATCCGCTGGGTGCCCTCCGACGAATGCGAGACCGAGTCCGGCGCGGCGGCCGCGCTGCGTGACGTGGACGCGGTGCTGATCCCCGGCGGCTTCGGCATCCGCGGCATCGAGGGCAAGGTCGGCGCCATCCGCTTCGCCAAGACCAGGAAGATCCCGCTGCTCGGGCTGTGCCTCGGCCTGCAGTGCGTGGTGATCGAGGCGGCCCGCTCGGTCGGCCTCACCGAGGCCAACTCGGCCGAGTTCGAGCCGGACACACCGCACCCCGTCATCTCGACCATGGCCGACCAGGAGCAGGCCGTGGCGGGCGAGGCCGATCTCGGCGGCACCATGCGTCTCGGCGCGTACCCGGCCACGCTGCAGAAGGGCTCCGTCGTCGCGCAGGCCTACGGCGCCGAGCACGTGTCCGAGCGGCACCGGCACCGCTACGAGGTGAACAACGCCTACCGCGACAAGGTCGCCTCCAGCGGCCTGAAGTTCAGCGGCGTCTCGCCCGACGGGCACCTGGTCGAGTTCGTCGAGCTGCCCGCCGACGTGCACCCGTTCTTCGTTGCGACCCAGGCGCACCCGGAGCTCAAGAGCCGCCCGACCCGCCCGCATCCGCTGTTCGCGGCGCTCATCGCTGCGGCGCTGAAATACAAGCTGGCCGAACGGCTTCCGGTGGACATCCCCGGCGAGGAACTGGCGAACGCGGAATAGGCATCGTAATGAGCGACAGAGGGGGAGATGTGCCGGGACGTCACGACTTCGAGACCGTCGCGAGCAAGACGCTGTACACCGGTGCGATCCTGGCCCTGCGCCAGGACCGGGTGGCGATGCCCGGCGGGCACGTGGTCGAACGGGAGGTCGTCGAGCACCACGCCGCCGTCGCGGTGGCCGCGATCGATGACGACGACAACATCGTGCTGATCCGCCAGTACCGGCACCCGCTCGGCACCCGGCTGCTCGAGCTGCCCGCGGGCCTGCTCGACATTCCCGGCGAGGACCCGCTCGCGGCGGCCAAGCGCGAGCTCGCCGAGGAGACCGGGCTCGCCGCGCGGGAATGGGCGGTGCTGGTCGACGTGGCGCTCTCGCCGGGGTTCACCGACGAGGCGCTGCGGGTCTACCTGGCCAGCGGGCTGTCCGACACCGACCGGCCGGACCCGGAGTTCGAAGAGGCGGACCTGGAACTGGTCCGCATGCCGATCACCGAGGCGGTGCGCGCGGCGCTGGCCGGGGAGATCACCAACGCCACCGCGGTGGCGGGCGTGCTCGCCCTCGTCGCGGCGCGGTCCGGCGACACGCCGCTGCGACCCGCCGATGCGCCGTGGCCGGGGCAACCCACCGCGCTGCTGCGGCGTCAAGCGGCGCTACCGCCGGAAACCTGACAGGATTCCAGGGTGGTTGCGCGCGAGATCAACTCCTACCTCGACCATCTCGCGGTCGAGCGCGGAGCCGCGCGCAACACCCTCGGCGCCTATCGCCGCGATCTCGAGCGCTATCGCGATTTCCTGATCGGGCGCGGCGTCACCGAATTGGATCGGGTCACCGAATCCGATGTCGCCGACTTCACCGTCGCCCTGCGCGCCGGCGGCGAGCAGCATCCGCCGCTGGCCGCGAGTTCGGTGGCGCGCGCGTTGATCGCGGTGCGCGGACTGCACCGCTTCGCCGCGGCCGAGGGACTCACCAGGACCGACGTCGCGCACGCGGTGAAGCCGCCCGCACCGGGCAGGCGGCTGCCCAAGGCGCTGCCCTACGACAAGGTGCTGCGTCTGCTGGAGGCGGCGGGCGGCGCCATCGCGGACGAGGAACAGAGCGCGGTCGACGGCGGACCGCGTGGGCTGCGCGACCGCGCCCTGCTGGAACTGCTCTACTCCACGGGCGCGCGCATCTCCGAGATGGTCGGCCTCGACGTCGACGATCTCGACACCGACGAACGCGCCGTCGTCCTGCGCGGCAAGGGCGGCAAACAACGCATGGTGCCGATCGGCCGCCCCGCGCTGGCCGCCGTGGACGCCTATCTGGTGCGCGGGCGTCCGGCGCTGGCCGCGGCGGGCAAGAACGCCGCGGGCGCCCTGTTCCTGAACGCGCGCGGCGGGCGGCTGTCGCGCCAGAGCGCTTGGCAAGTCCTGCAGACCGCCGCCGAACGCGCGGGAATCGGCGCGGCCGTCTCGCCGCACACCTTGCGGCACTCGTTCGCGACGCACCTGCTCGACGGCGGCGCCGACGTGCGTGTCGTGCAGGAACTGCTCGGGCACGCCTCGGTGACGACCACCCAGATCTACACGCTGGTCACCGTGAACACGCTGCGCGAAGTGTGGGCGACCGCCCATCCGCGCGCCCGCTGAACCACGCGTCGGCGTCGATCGCTCGTCGCCGACCCGGACAGCGGGTATCGTCCGAAATCGAAGTGCTTCCGGCAGCTCGGTCGCGACATGTGCGGCGAGTCGGGGTGGGAGAGCATCGCGACAGCAACGCGGGTGTCGCGTGTCCGAGCGCGGGTCTCGCGCGGTCAAGCGGTAGCGTCTACCGAGAGCTGGACCGTACGAAAGCGAGGTCGGGCCCGATCGGCCTCGCTAGGCTCGGCGAGGCAACGGGCAGGAACGTCTAAGGAGCAGCGGATCGTGACGACAGCCGGCGCGGCGGAGCCGCCGATGGGTGCTGGGGCGCAGCCGCTTACGGGGCCCCGGTCGGACGGGTACTCGGACGCCGCGGCGGAAACGCTGTGGGGCAGTGGGGCCGAGCCCGTTCCGGAGAGCCCGGAACTGGGACCGACCGGACGCCCACTGCGCCTGGTGCCCGACCCGCCGCCGGTCGCCCGGCACGGCGAGGCGCTCATCGTGGCCATGTGCAACCAGAAGGGCGGGGTCGGCAAGACGACCTCCACCATCAATCTCGGCGCGGCACTGGCCGAATACGGCCGTCGCGTGCTGCTGGTCGATCTGGATCCGCAGGGCGCGCTCTCGGCCGGACTCGGCGTCGCCCATCACGATCTCGACCTCACGGTGCACAACCTGCTCGTCGGCAGCCGCACCTCCATCGACGACGTGCTGATGCAGACCAAGGTCGAGAACATGGACCTGCTGCCGAGCAACATCGATCTCTCGGCCGCGGAAATCCAGCTCGTCAACGAGGTCGGCAGGGAACAAACCCTCGGTCGCGCACTGGAACCCGTGCGCGACCGCTACGACTACATCCTCATCGACTGCCAGCCCTCGCTCGGCCTGCTCACCGTCAACGCGCTGGCCTGCTCCGACGGCGTCATCATTCCGATGGAGTGCGAGTACTTCTCGCTGCGCGGGCTCGCGCTGCTCAACGACACCGTGGAGAAGGTGCGCGACCGGCTGAACCCGCGACTGAGCCTGTACGGCATCGTGGTCACCATGTTCGATGCCCGCCTACTACATTCGCGCCAGGTGATGGCGCGCGTCGTCGAGGTCTTCGGCGATCTGGTCTACGACACGGCCATCGCGCGCACCGTCCGCTTCCCGGACGCCAGCGTGGCCGGTGAACCCATTACCACGTGGGCGCCGAAATCCGGTGGCGCCGAAGCATATCGGTCGATGGCGCGGGAAGTCATCCACCGTTCCGGCCGGTGAGCGACGCAGCGGACCCCGCACGACACAGGACGACCACGCAGACGATCGGCCCGCACGTTGTCGGCGCGCGGGGCGATTCGGATGAGCCGGGCGATATCGCGAACTCGGGCGATGCGGTGCGGCCGGACGATGCCGAGCAGGGTGGTTTCCGGCTCAAGCTCAGCAATTTCGAGGGGCCGTTCGATCTGCTGCTCACGCTGATCAGTTCACGCAAGCTGGATGTCACCGAGGTGGCGTTGCATCAGGTCACCGACGAGTTCATCGCCTACACGAAGGCGATGACCGCGAGCATGAACGAGCAGAGCGGGCTGCGCGCGGACAAGATCCTCGACCAGACCACCGAATTCCTGGTCGTCGCCGCGACCCTGCTCGACCTGAAGGCCGCGCGGTTGCTGCCCTCCGGTGAGGTCACCGACGCCGAGGATCTCGAGTTGCTGGAGGCGCGCGATCTGCTGTTCGCCCGCCTGCTTCAGTACCGGGCGTTCAAGCAGGTCGCGGAGTTGCTCGGCGAACTGGAGGCGGTCGCGCTGCGGCGCTATCCGCGCTCGGTCGGCTTGGAGGAGCGGTTCGCCGGTCTGCTGCCCGAGGTTACGCTGGGAGTCGACGCGGCCGGATTCGCCGATATCGCCGCCGCGGCGTTCCGTCCGCGCCCGACGCCGAAGGTCGGACTGGACCACCTGCACGCGCACGCCATCTCGGTCGCCGAGCAGGCCGCGCTGGTGCTGGAACGACTGAAGGCGCGCGGCGCGGGCGGGTGGACGACGTTCGCGGAGCTGGTCGCCGACTGCGAGATGCCGGTGCAGATCGTGGCGCGCTTCCTCGCGCTGCTCGAGCTGTATCGGGGCAAGACCATCGAGTTCGACCAGCCCGATCCGCTCGGCCCGCTCGCGATCAGCTGGATCGGCGACCCAGAGGACGGAGCTCCGGCGCCGGCCGTGACGATCGAGGAGGACTACGGGTGACGGACTCGACCATCGACGCCGCTGCCGAAGCAGTGGCTGAACCGGCCGCAGGCGGGAACTCACCGGACGTGGCGGAAAACACCTCGGCACCCGCAGGCCCCGGCGCAGTGGCGGGCTTCACCCCGGAGACCCTCGACGACGCCGAATTCCGCTCCGCGCTCGAGGCGATGTTGCTCGTCGTCGACGCTCCCGCCCCGGTAGAACAGCTGGCCGCGGCCCTGGACGACACCACAGAACGGGTGGAGGCGGCGTTGCGCGCGATGTCGGCGGAGCTGACCGCGCGCGGCAGCGGCATCGATCTGCGTTTCGTCGGTGACGGGTGGCGCTTCTATACTCGCAGCGAGTACGCACCGTATGTGGAGCGCGTACTGCTCGACGGCGCCAGGACCAAATTGACGCGGGCGGCGTTGGAGACATTGGCGGTGGTGGCCTACCGCCAACCGGTGACCAGAACCAGGGTGAGCGCCGTTCGCGGCGTGAACGTCGACGGCGTGATGCGCACGCTGCTCGCCCGCGGGCTGATCGCCGAGGCCGGGGTCGACCCGGAGACGAACGGCACGCAGTACTGCACGACCGAACTGTTCCTGGAACGGATCGGACTTGCCTCGCTGTCCGATCTGCCACCGCTGGCGCCCCTGCTCCCGGGCGTCGACCTGATCGATGAGATCAACGAGAGCCTGGAAACGGACCCCCGTTACACCAGGCTGAAGAAACCCGCCGAGGCCGACCTGGATCTCGGCACCGAGGATTGACAGGACAGATGAATAATTCCGCTCGCCGAGATGGCACACCGGATCGTAGGAAGAGCAGCGGCCAGCCCGCCAGGGGCGGCGCCGGACGCAACGTAGGCGCCCGCGGCGCCAGGGCCGCCCAGCGCGGCGGGACCGCGCGCGGCGCCGCACCGTGGGGGTCGGACGAGAGCGGCGGAGCCCGTCGCGGCGCCGGCGGTTCGAGCCGGGGCGGCGCATTCCAGCAGGGCTCGGGCCAGGGCGGCTCCGGCCAGCGTAATTCGCCCCAGCGTGGTTCGGCTCAGCGTGGTTCCGCGCAAGGCGGTTCGGCTCAGCGTGGTTCCGCCCAAGGCGGTGCGGCCCAGCGCGGATTCGGTCGCGGCGGCTCCGGCCAGGGCGCGCCCGCGCAGCGTTCTTCGTGGGGTCAGAGCGCGGCCAAGGCCCCCGCCGCCCGCAAGTCGAAGAATCCCAAGCCGCAGCGCCAGATTCCGGCACAGCCGCTGTTGAGCAACGCCAAGCCCGCGCGTCGCCAGAACGTCGAGCCCGCGCACACCGAAGGCCCGGTCAAGCTGCCGTGGGGCGAGGGCGAGCGGTTGCAGAAGGTGCTCGCCAAGGCCGGTGTCGCCTCGCGGCGCGCGGCCGAGGAGATGATCGAGCAGGGCCGGGTCGAGGTCGACGGCGCGATCGTGCGTGAGCAAGGCCTGCGCATCGATCCGCAGACGGCCGTGGTCCGGGTCGACGGAACCCGCGTCGTGGTTCGCGACGAACTGGTGCACGTCGCCCTCAACAAGCCGAAGGGCTGGCAGTCCACCATGTCCGACGATCTCGGCAGGCCCTGTGTCGGCGATATCGTCGCGGAGCGGATCGCGGCCGGGCAGCGGCTGTTCCACGTCGGTCGGCTGGACGCCGACACCGAGGGTCTGCTGCTGCTGACAAACGACGGTGACCTGGCGCACCGGCTGATGCACCCCTCCTTCGAGGTGTCCAAGACCTACCTCGCCACGGTCAACGGCGAGGTCAACAACAAGATCATCGGCAAGCGGCTGCGCGATGGCGTCGAGCTCGAGGACGGCCCGGCCAAGGTGGACCGCTTCCAGGTGCTCGAACTCGGCGAGGGACGCTCGCTGGTGAAAATCGTGTTGCACGAAGGGCGCAAGCACATCGTGCGCCGTCTGCTCGACGCGGTCGGCCATCCGGTGACCCGGCTGGTGCGCACCCATATCGGCCCGGTGGCACTGGGCGATCAACGGCCGGGCACGCTGCGTGTCCTCGGCCGCGATGAAATCGGCAAACTCTACGAGGCGGTGTCGTTGTGAACGGTGTGGAGATTCCGGTCGAGGCTCCCGGCCGGCTGGCCGGCCAGGCTCCGCTGGTGGTCGCCATGGACGGGCCCTCGGGCACCGGGAAGTCCAGCGTCTCCCGACGTCTCGCGACCCGGCTCGGCGCCCGCTACCTCGACACCGGCGCCATGTACCGGGTCGCCACCCTGCGGGTGCTGCGGACCGGCATCGAGCTGACCGACAGCGCGGCCATCGGCAGCGCGGTCAAGGAGCTGCCGCTGACCATCGGCACCGATCCCAGCCACGAGGTGATCGAGCTCGACGGTGAGGACGTGTCCGCCGAGATCCGCGGCGACGCCGTCACCAAGGCGGTCTCGGCCGTGTCCGCTGTGGCCGAGGTGCGCGAGCTGCTCGTCGCGTTGCAGCGCGAGATCACCGCGACGGCGCAGCGCATCGTCGTGGAGGGCCGCGACATCGGCACCGTGGTGCTGCCGGACGCGGACGCCAAGATCTATCTGACCGCCTCCGCGGAGGCGCGCGCCGAACGGCGCAACCAGCAGAACATCCGGGAAGGCCGCGGCGACGACTACGCGGCCGTGCTCGCCGACGTGCAGCGCCGCGACAACCTCGACTCCACCCGCAAGGTCTCCCCGCTGCGTCCCGCCGCGGACGCGGTGCTCGTGGACACCAGCGAGCTGAACATGGACGAGGTCATCGACGAGCTGTACCGCGTTGTCGCGCAGCAGATTTCGACGGGAGGGGAGCGGTGACCGAGGACGTACTCGCCGGTGACGGCGTATGGAGCGACGAAACCGACTGGGAGATCGCCGATCTCGAGGGTGAGCAGGAGGGCGAGGAGCACCTCGCCATGCCGACGCTCGCGGTGGTCGGGCGTCCGAACGTGGGCAAGTCCACGCTGGTGAACCGGATCCTCGGCCGCCGCGAGGCGGTCGTCGAGGACATCCCGGGCGTCACCCGCGACCGCATCTCCTACGAGGCGAGCTGGGCCGGGCGGCGGTTCCTGGTGCAGGACACCGGCGGCTGGGAGCCCGACGCCAAGGGTCTGCAACAGCACGTTGCCCGTCAGGCCGAGGTGGCCATGGCGACCGCCGACGCGATTCTGCTGGTTGTCGACGCAACCGTCGGGGCGACCGCGACCGACGAGGCCGCGGTGAAGAAGCTGCGGCGGTCGAAGATCCCGGTCATCTTGGTCGCCAACAAGGTCGACGACCAGCGTGTCGAGTCCGAGGCCGCGGCGCTGTGGTCGCTCGGGCTCGGCGAGCCGCGCATGGTCTCCGCCGCGCACGGCCGCGGTACCGGCGACCTCCTCGACGACGTGCTCGGGGTGCTGCCGGAGACGCCGCGCGAGGGCACCGGCGGCGCGGGCCCGCGACGCGTCGCGCTGGTCGGCAAGCCCAATGTCGGCAAGTCCAGCCTGCTCAACAAGCTCTCCGACGAGGAGCGCTCGGTGGTGCACGATGTCGCGGGCACGACCGTCGATCCGGTCGACTCGCTGGTCGATCTGGGCGGCAAGATCTGGAAGTTCGTCGACACGGCGGGTCTGCGCAGGAAGGTCGCCAACGCCAGCGGCACCGAGTTCTACGCCTCGCTGCGCACCAAGTCGGCGCTGGAGGCCTCCGAGGTGGCGATCATGCTGATCGACGCCTCGCAGCCGATCACCGAGCAGGACCTGCGGGTGATCAGCCTGGTCGCCGACTCCGGCCGGGCGCTGGTGCTCGCCTTCAACAAGTGGGATCTGGTCGACGAGGATCGCCGCCTCCAGTTGGAGAAGGAAGTCGATCGCGAGCTGGTCCGGGTGCCGTGGGCTCAGCGCGTCAACATCTCCGCGCACACCGGCCGCGCCGTGCAGAAGCTGGTGCCCGCCATGGAGACCGCGCTGGAATCCTGGGACAAGCGAATTTCTACGGGCCGCCTGAACACCTGGCTCAAGGAAGTCGTCGCGGCCACGCCGCCGCCGATGCGCGGCGGTCGGCTGCCGCGCGTCCTGTTCGCGACGCAGGCCTCCACCCGCCCGCCGACCTTCGTGCTGTTCACCACCGGCTTCCTGGAGGCGGGCTACCGCCGCTTCCTGGAGCGGCGCCTGCGCGAGGAATTCGGCTTCGACGGGTCGCCGGTGCGCATCTCGGTGCGCGTGCGGGAGAAGCGCGAGCGGAAGAAGTAGTTCCAAGCGGTGCGGGCCTCGGGAGGACATCGTCCACCGGGGCCCGCGTCGTGTTTCACGCCGGGGCGCGGACTACACAGGTAGCCGCGGCGTGCGCGCTCCTCGCGGGGATGCTGTGCGAACGGATCGCACCGTGGTGGTGTTGCTGGAGCAGCGCGGGCTCGGGCCGTTGACCTCGAAAGGGGGAGGTCGGCGGATCGGCCAGCTCCCGCACCGGCCTCCCGGGCGGCCGCATACGGTCGGTGAGTCGGTGAGTCGGGTGCTGGTGGCGCTGGGAGGTGACGATGGTGGCGTGCAGCTTCTCGCGGATGCCAGCGAACCGGTCGCGACGTCCCATACGGTCTGTGAGTGGATGCGGGTGACTCCGGGGAGATGACGGATGGCGGCGGTGCGCGGCGCTGGCGGGGCATCGCCGCGCTGAGCCCTGGACGACTGGTGATCGTCGGCCGGATCGGCACCGCCGCTCTGCACGCGCATCACTCGGTGCAGGTCATCGTCGCCGACGAGAACATGGTGCTCGCCGACGCCGCGGGGGAGCAGGTGGTCTGCCGTGCGGCCGTCGTCCCGCCGGACGTCGCCCACGCGGTGATTCGCTGTGCGCCGCATGGGGCTGTGGTGCACCTGGACCCGGAGTCGGCGCCGGGTGCGCGGTGGGCGGCGGTGGTGCGGCCGCGCGAGACGGCGCGCGGTTGGGCCTGCGCGGCAGCCGAATTGGGGTTGGACGCCGCCGCGGACCGGTTCCGGCCCGAACAGTGCTTGGACGAACCATTGCCCGCCGAAGCAGGCGCTGTCGAACGGTCGCTCGTCGAACCAAGTGTCAGTGAGTCGTCGCCCCGGCGGACTGGTGACGCGCCATCCGACGAACTGGCTGATGGCGCTTCGCGGCTCGACGGGGACGGCGGGTTGCGCGCCGTGCGGCACGTGGCCGAACTCTCGCCCGGCGATGCGGGTGCTGGTGAACGGCTGGCTGGTGGACCTGGCGCAGGGGGGCCGTCGCTCGGCGCTGCGGGTGCCGGCGAACCGCCGCCGGTGCCGCTCACCGACGAAGCGGCCGCCTTCGTCGGCTGGGTGCGGTCGGCGCTCGAGTCGGGATCGGAGGCGGAGTGGCTGCGCGTCGGCGCGGGCGAGGCGGTGCGCCATCCCGCGGTCGCCGAGGTGCTTCGCCTGCTGCCCGAGCGAATCGCCGCGGGCCCGGTTCGGTTGGCAGACCTGGCCCGCGCCGTCCATCTGTCGGAAAGCCGTCTGGCGCATGTCTTCTCGGCCGAACTCGGCCTGCCGTTCCGCCCCTATCTGCGCTGGCTCCGGGTGCAGCGCGCCGCGGAACTGCTGGCCGCCGGACACTCGCTCACCGACGTGGCGCACGGCGCGGGCTTCGCCGACAGCGCCCACTTGACCCGAGTCTGCCGCGCCATGTTCGGCGCTCCCCCTTCGGAGTTCGGTGACCTCGACTGGCGAGGCGCCCGCCACTGACGGCAGGCTCCGCATCCTTCATGGCGGACCTGGCTCCAGTCGTAGCCTCTGTGAGTCGTGTGGCAGATGTGTGGACGCGGAGAAGCAGCGGGGCGGATCAATCGCTCAGCGCTGATCGGAGGTGTTCGTAGCCCGGGGCGAGGCGGCGGAACTGTGTTGCGAGTTCGGCGTCGTTTCCGGTGACCAGCGGGTACTGGAGTCCGCCGATGATGCGGGACTGTTCGGCGGCGATGTGCGCCGCCTGATGTCGGCGCACCCTGGACAGGCTCGTCGCGGCGTCGGCCAGGCGGCGGGCACCGAGACGTATGCCGAAGACTGCCAACAGGTCTCGGGCAGTGGGCGAGAGTCCCGCGTCGACCAGTTCGGCGATTCGCTCAGTGGAGTTCGCTGCGCCGGTCAGCCAGCGGACCGCTCGCGGTATCGCGGCCTCGAGTGCCTCGTCGACGGAAACCGTATGCGCGCGGACGAATTCGGACCGCATGATGAAAGGCGCGTCGGCATAGGCGATCTCGTCGGCACGCCACGCAGCCGCGAGATCGGCGGTGGGCAGTGTCGCGTACGGATGGCCTTGGGGGTCGTGCAGCACAACGACATCCGCCTCCATCGCGAGCGCAACGACGTAGTGGTCCGCGCCGACAACCACGCCGGATCCGGGTCGGTAGCTCAGCAACCCCATATCGAGCGGACCCACCAGGACCGGGCCGTGGTCGAGTGCGACGCGCAACCGGTCCACAGCGTCCCCGGCGGACCCGCCCTTCGTGCGCGTGCACCGCCATCCCAACAGATCGATCGCCGCTTCGAGGCCGATCTCCGGGTTCCAGCCGACCGGATCGAAGTACGGTTGCTCGCCTTCCATCTGCGCGCCGAACGGCGCTCCGGTCAGGGTCTCGATCACGCCGACCGGCGGTGCGTGGTCGCCGAGCAACATGGCGAGGGAGTTGCTGTAGCAGTAGGGACCGGAGCCAATGTAGGGATGCATGGGCCCAGCCAACGGCCTGACACGGTGTGCGGGTCAAGCAGCAGGTTTGTTCAAGACTCCGGCCCGGCGGATCGGTGACGCTCGATGACGAGACATTCCCGCCAGCACAGGAGGAAACCGTGGCTCCGATGCCGCCCACCGTCCGCAGCGCCTTCGAGGACGAACTGCGTTCGGCCAGCGCCGCAACAGATCTCGACGACATGTGGCGCGCGTTGGAGCGCGCGCACATTCTGTCCCAACCCTGGCCTTGGCCGCACACGCGCTCGCATTGGCACATGCTGCGCCTGGCGCTGCGGTGCCGTGACAGGAAGGAGGCGCTGGGCCAGGTGGTCCGCCTGTCGGGCGCGGGCCTCGCCTCGTCGCTCGGCAGGGTTCCGATCGGCAACACCGGTCGCGCCACCGTCGGCATCTTCCAGCCCATGCCGATCCCGGCCGATCTCGCCGCGATCCTCGAGACGGGCAAGACCGCTCGCACGTAGCAAATATCTACTACAGCCTGTCGTTGGAGGCGTAGGATGGCGGCAGTAACTCGTCACGAGCTCAGGGGAGGCCGGACAATGCGAGCGTTGGAGCGTATTCGGAACCATTCGCGGGCGATGCGACGGGCGAGACGCCATCGCACGGATCTGGTCGGCTGGTTGGCGCGCAGGCCGCAGCTGCTGGCGAGCACGGCGTTCTACGAGACGATGCTGATCTTCACCAACCGCCTCGACCCGCGGCTCAAAGATCTGGCCGAGCTGAAGGCCGCGGGCCTGGTGAACTGCGAGTTCTGTCTCGACATCGGCTCGGCCATCGCGCAGAACAGCGGGCTCACCGAGCGGCAGATCACCGACCTGCCGCGCTATCGGACCAGCGACGCCTACACCGAGCTGGAGAAACTGGTCATCGCCTACGCCGAGGCCATCACCGCTACGCCCGCGATCGAGCTGGACGAGCTGCGCGAGCAACTGCTGACCCATCTCACCAAGGCGCAGCTGGCCGAGCTGGCCGCCGCCATCGCCTGGGAGAACCAGCGCGGCAGGCTCAACCAGGCGCTCGGCGTGCGGCCCACCGGCATGGCCGAGGGCATGGCGTGCGCGATTCCCGAGTCGCGACTGGGTTGATCGGAGTGCCGGACGGGCCGAGCCGGTGAATCCCTGGCATCATCCGACCATGGTCATTCCCAGCGCGCTGCCGGAACGTCCGCCCATCGGAACCCCCTTTCAGACGGGGTGGCCGGTTCGTCTCGCCGACACCGACAGACAACAGCGGCTTCGCCTCGACGCCGTCGCCCGCTACCTGCAGGACATCGGCTTCGAACACCTCGACGCGGTGGAGGACGGCGACGGGCACCGGGGCTGGGTGGTGCGCCGCACGGTGATCGACGTGCTGAAGCCGGTGGTGTGGGGCGAGCGGGTCACCCTGCACCGCTGGTGCTCGGCCCTGTCGAACCGCTGGTGCAACATGCGCGTGCAGATCTTCGGAAGCGCGGGCGGTCTGATCGAGACCGAGGCCTTCCTGATCCACTTCGGCATCGAGAGCGGCGTGCCCACCAGGATGAGCGACCGGTTCATGGCGCCGATGCTGGCCAGTACCACCGAGCATCGCCTGCGCTGGCAGGCCGCTCTCACCGAGCCGATCCCCGACGTGACGGCGGCCGATGTCGAGGTACTGCCCTTCCCGCTTCGGGTGGCCGACATCGACATGCTCGATCACGTCAACAACGCCGTCTACCTGGGAGCGCTCGAGGAGCTGTTGGCCAGGCACAGCGACCTGCTCTCGGCCGCGCACCGGGTGATCATCGAGTACGCCAAGCCGCTCGAGTCGCGCGACGAGGTCCGGGTGATCGGCCGCCGTACCGGTAACACCCTGGACGCCTGGCTCGTCGTCGGCGACGAAGCTCGTGCGGTCGGCCGCGTCACCCCGCGCTGAGCCGAAGGGAGTGACGATGCGGTCTCGGGCTCCGCGGAACCCGTGACCGAGATCCTTAGGTGAGCTAACGTGTCGATGAGAGAGTGAGTGGCTCATCGTGGAGGCTTACCTATGGCGGACGAAGCGCGGGCCGCGCGACAGACCGAGCGAATCGCGCGGTTATACGCCGAGCACCGGCAGATCCGGGACGCGAAACCGAGTGCGGAGATCAGCGCGGCGATCCGGCAGCCGGGCATGCGGTTACCGCGCATCGTCGAAACCCTCATGACCGGCTATGCCGATCGGCCCGCGCTCGGTCAGCGGTCGGTGGAGCTGACCACCGAGCCGCGGACCGGCCGCCGGACGACGCGTCTGTTGCCGACCTTCGACACCATCACCTACGGCGAGGTTTGGGCGCGCGTCGGCGCGGTCGCCGCCGACTGGCATGACGAGATCGCTTTGCGCGCGGGCGATTTCGTCGCCGTCCTCGGGTTCACCAGCACCGAGTACACCATCCTGGACTTGGCCTGCGTCCACGTCGGCGCCGTCGCGGTGCCACTGCAAGCCAGTGCGCCCGTCGCGCAGTTGCGCCCCATCCTCGCCGAGACCGCGCCGCGAGTTCTGGCCACCAGCCTGGATCTGCTCGACCACGCGGTGGACTGTGTGCTCGACGGCCATGTTCCGGATCGCTTGATCGTCTTCGACTACCATCCCGGCGCCGACGACCAGCGCGATGCGCTGGCCGCCGCCCGCCGCCGACTGGCCGCCGTCCCGATCGTGATCGACACCCTCGGCGACGTCGTCGACCGCGGCCGCGGTCTCCCGCCCGCACCCCTGCACGAGCCCGACGACGATCCGCTGAGCTTGCTCATCTACACCTCCGGCAGCACCGGAACGCCGAAGGGCGCCATGTACACCGGCAGCTTGGTGACGGCGATGTGGCTGGCTCAGCCGCTGGTCGCGGCGATCAACCTCAACTACATGCCGATGAGCCACGTGGCGGGCCGGATGACGCTGCACGGCGTGCTCGCCCGCGGCGGCACGGCGTATTTCGCCGCGGCGAGCGACATGTCGACGCTGTTCGAGGACATCGCCCTGGTGCAGCCGACGGAATTGTTCTTCGTGCCGCGCGTGTGCGACATGGTTTTTCAGCGATACCAAAGCGAACTTGACCGCAGGGCAGGGGGCGGTGTCGCGTCCGCCGAGCTCGCGGACGAGGTGAAACGCGAACTGCGGCAGGACTTCTTCGGTGGCCGCTACATGACCGCGATCTGCGGCAGCGCGCCGCTCGCCGCCGAGATGAAGACCTTCGTGGAGTCCGTGCTCGACCTCGATCTGCACGACGGATACGGCTCCACCGAGGCGGGCGGGGGACTGGTCATCGACACCTTGGTGCGCAGGCCGCCCGTGCTGGACTACAAGCTCGTCGACGTGCCGGAACTCGGCTATTTCCAGACCGATTCGCCGCACCCGCGCGGCGAGCTGCTGCTGAAGACGACCGCGATGATCTCCGGGTACTACAAGCGCCCCGATCTGGACGCCGAGATCTTCGATGCGGACGGCTTCTACCGCACCGGCGACATCGTCGCCGAGCTCGGCCCGGACCGCCTGGTCTACGTCGACCGCCGCAACAACGTGCTGAAGCTGTCCCAGGGCGAATTCGTGACGGTCGCCAAGCTGGAAGCCGTGTTCGCGGGCAGTCCGCTGGTGCGGCAGATCTTCGTGCACGGCAGCAGCGAACGCGCGTATCTGCTCGCGGTGATCGTGCCCACCGACGAAGCGCTGAACCGTTGGGAAGGTGCGGATCTGGCCGCGGCGCTGAGCGAATCGCTGCAACAGGTCGCCAAGGACGCGGAGCTGAACTCCTACGAGATCCCGCGCGACTTCCTGATCGAGACCGAGCCGTTCAGCGCGGCGAACGGACTGCTCTCCGGTATCGGAAAGCTCTTGCGCCCCAAACTGAAACAGCGCTACGGCGCGCGTCTGGAGCAGCTTTACGCCGACCTCGCCGCCGCCCAGAACGAGGAACTCCTCGCACTGCGCCACGAGGCGGGCTCGCGGCCGGTGCTGGAGATCGTCGGACGGGCGACGCGCGCCCTGCTGGGTTGCGCGGGCACGGACATCCGTCCCGACGCGCATTTCACCGATCTCGGCGGTGACTCGCTATCGGCACTGTCCCTTTCGAATCTGCTGGGCGACATCTTCGGTGTCGAGGTACCGGTGGGCGTAATCACCAGCCCGGCCAACGATCTGCGCAGACTCGCCGACTACATCGATGCGGCACGCCAAACCCGCTCGCAGCGGCCGACTTTCACGTCCGTGCACGGCGACGGAATGCGTGTCACCGCCGCGCAGCTGACCCTGGAGGCCTTTCTCGATCCGGCGACACTGGCCGCCGCGACGGAGCTGACCCCGGTCGTCGGTGCGCCTCGGACGGTGCTGCTCACCGGCGCCAACGGCTATCTCGGCCGATTCCTCTGCCTGGAATGGCTCGAACGGCTCAACAGGATTGGGGGACAGCTGATCTGCCTGGTGCGTGGCGCCGACGCGTACGCCGCGCGCAAACGGCTCGAGGAGGCCTTCGACACCGGCGACGCCGACCTGCTCGGCCGCTTCCACGAACTCGCCGACAGCAGTCTCGAGGTTTTCGCCGCCGATATCGGTGAGCCGAATCTCGGTGTGGAGGCGCCGACTTGGCGACGGCTCGCCGCCGAGGTCGATCTGATCGTGCACCCGGCGGCGCTGGTCAATCACGTCCTGCCGTACCGGCAGCTGTTCGGCCCCAACGTGGTCGGCACGGCCGAGCTGATCCGGCTGGCGCTCACCGCGCGCCTCAAGCCGATCACCTACCTGTCGACGGTGGCGGTCGCCGCGCAGATCGATCCGTCGAAGTTCGCCGAGGACGGCGACATTCGTGAGATGAGCCCGGTGCGCGTCCTCGACGAGAGCTACGCAAACGGGTACGGCACCAGCAAATGGGCGGGCGAAGTGCTGCTGCGTGAAGCCAACGACCGCTTCGGACTTCCGGTCGCGGTCTTCCGCTCGGACATGATCCTGGCGCACAGCCGGTACACCGGTCAGCTCAACCTCCCGGACATGTTCACCCGCTTGCTGCTCAGCCTGCTCGCCACGGGCATCGCGCCGCGCTCGTTCTACCAGACCGACGCCGACGGTCGGCCTCGTCGCGCCCACTACGACGGCCTGCCGGCGGATTTCACCGCCGCGGCCATCACCGCACTCGGCGCCGCGGCCACCGACGGCTTCCGCACCTACGACGTGCTCAATCCGCACGACGACGGAATATCCCTGGACACCTTCGTCGACTGGCTGGTCGAGGCGGGCCATGCGATCCACCGCATCGCCGACTACGACGACTGGTTCAGCCGTTTCGAATCCGCCCTGCGTGCGCTTCCCGAGAACCAGCGCGCCGACACCCTGCTGCCGTTGCTGCACGCGTTCCGGCGTCCGGCGCGGCCGGTGTGCGGTGCGGCGCTGCCCGCCGAGAAGTTCCGCGCCGGGGTCCGGTCACTCGGGTTGCCTGGTGCGCCGGACATTCCGCACCTGTCGCCGGCTTTGATCGAGAAGTACGTGAGTGATCTTCGGCAGCACCGGTTGCTCTAGTTGGGGCTGCTTCAGGTCTGTCTCCGTCGGGTTGTTCCGGTTTCGGTGCGGATCTTCGTGGGTGCGTTGGTGAACGTTGTTCCGCGGGTCCACCCTTTCAATTAGGCGGACCTACCCAGGTATGCCTCGAACGGTGCTGGGCACGTCGTGTGCCGTACCCGGCTTACCTCCCGCAGTTGGTGAGCGTGGGCTCGGCTCCGGCGTGGTCATCTGGCTCTGGTTGCGTCTAGAGAGGGCAGCCAGAGGAGTTGGCGGGGTGAGCTGCGGTGTGTGGGGTCGGCGTACGTAGCGCGTGCACTCTTCGCACAGGCGCGGCGTCGGCGGGGGCTGCCCTATGTGGCGGTAGCGCGTACAGGGCGGGCGGTGGCGGGCCCGGATCCGGCGGTGGCTCGCCCGGGGCGGGCGCTGGGGAGCCGGGGAAAATCGATGGTAGTCAAATGGTTGCTATTTGATCTTCGAAAGCCACCATTTGACTACCGTCGAAACCATTTCACTATCGACGGTAGTCAAATGGTGGTTGGGCCCTTGACAGGCTGAGAGCTCTTTCCCGTTTGCACACTCTCTAGACGCAACCAGAACCGGTCGACCACGCCGGAAGCCGAACCCCGCGCACCCAACTGCGGGAGGTAAGCCGGGTACGGCAGGCGACGCGCCCAGCACTGCTCAGAGGAAAACCTGGGTAGGCAAACATTCTGGGCACCTGCAACATTGGGATGAAACCCTAGTAGGCAAACCCTCTTGGGCACCCACAACATCGGGAACCGTCACCCCACGCAACCCTCGCCCGAAACCTGACCCGCGACCTACCGGCGCCAAGCCAAGCCCCAGTACCTGAACACACCGGGAACCGACACCCAACTACCGTGAACCGACAGCTGGCCGCAAGCCGCGCCCGACAACCTGAAACACTCAGGCAGTAGCCCGCGTAACCCCCTGCGCGAACTGGCTTTCCACCGGTTCCAGCCCATAGTGCCCGCGCAACGTGGTGGCCGTGTACTCGGTGCGGAACAGCCCGCGCTCCTGGAGGATCGGCACCACGCGGTCGACGAAGTCGGTGAGGCCGCCGGGCAGGTACGGGGGCATGATGTTGAAGCCGTCGGCGGCATCGTTCTCGAACCAGGTCTGCAGTTCGTCGGCGATCTGCTCCGGGGTTCCGGCGAAGGTGCGGTGCCCGCGCCCGCCGCCGAGCTTGCCGATGAGCTGGCGCACCGTCAGCTGCTCGTGCTCGGCGAGTTCCTTGACGAGCGTGAATCGGCTCTTGCCGCCTTCGATCTCGCTCTCCTCGGGCAGCGGGGGCAGCGGCGCGTCCAGCGCGTGCGCGGTGAGGTCGACGCCGAGCAGTCCGGACAGCTGGCGCAGCGCGTAGTCGGGCGAGATGAGGTCGGTGAACTCCTGCTCGAGCGCCCGCGCCTCCTCGGCGGTGTCGGCGATGAACGGCACCAGGCCGGGCAACACCTTCAGCTCGTCGGCCGAGCGCCCGTACTTGGGCAGCCGCGACTTCAGGTCACGGTAGAACCGCTGCCCCTCCTCGAGCGTGCGCTGCGCGGTGAACACCGCCTCGGCGTGCCGCGCGGCGAAATCCTTGCCGCTCTCCGAGGAACCGGCCTGCACCAGTAGCGGACGCCCCTGCGGGCTGCGCGGCGAATTGAGCGGGCCGCGGACGCGGAATCGCTCGCCCGCGTAGTCGATGGTGTGCACCCGGTCCGGATCGGCGAACACACCGGTCTGCTCGTCCAGCACGATCGCGTCCGACTCCCAGCTGTCCCACAGCTGGATGGCGACGTCGACGAACTCCTGCGCGCGTTCGTAGCGGCGCGCGTGCTCCGGGATGGCGTCGTAGCCGAAGTTGAACGCCTCCTGCTCGTTGCCGGAGGTGACGATGTTCCAGCCCGCGCGGCCGCCGCTGAGGTGATCCAGCGAGGCGAAGATCCGTGCCAGGTTGAACGGCTCGTTGTAGGTGGTCGACGCGGTCGCGATCAGCCCGATCCGCTCGGTCGCCGTCGCGATCGCCGAGAGCAGCGTCACCGGCTCGAAGACGGCCAGCGTGTTGCGCTTGATCTGCGGGCCGACCGCGAGCCCGTCGGCGAAGAAGACCGAATCGAGCTTGCCGCGCTCGGCGATTCGCCCGAGTTCCTGGAAGTGCGCGACGTCGAGCACGCGGCGCGCCTCGGTGCGCGGGTGTCGCCAGGCGGCCTCGTGGTGGCCGACACCCATCAGAAAGGCATTGAGGTGAAAAGTTCTACGGGACATCAGTTTCTGCGTTCTTTCAGGAGAGTCAGGAGTGGTTGCGCCAGCGGGAGAAGCGGCGTTCGAGGGCGACGAGGATCCCGTTGAAGGCCAGGCCGACGATCGAAATGGCGAGGATGCCCGCGTACATGTTCGGAATCTGGAAGTTCTGCTGCGCGGCGGTGATCAGATAGCCGAGACCAGCTCGCGCGCCGACCATTTCGGCGGCGATGAGCACCAGGATGGACGACGCCGCCGCCATCCGGACACCGGTGAAGATCGACGGGACCGCGGCAGGCAGCACCACCTTCTGGAACAGCCGCAGCGGTCCGAAGCCGAGGGAGACCGCCGATTTGATCAACAGCGGATCCACCGTGCGCACGCCGGTTATGGTGTTCAGCAAGATCGGGAAGAAGCTCGCGTAGAGCACCAGCGCGACCTTCGAGGTCTCCCCGATGCCGAGGATCAAGACGAACACCGGAAGCAGCGCCAGCGCCGCGGTGTTGCGGAACAGTTCCAGGATCGGGTTCAGAAAATCGGCCACCGGCTTGTACCAGGCGATGCCGATGCCGACCGGGATGGCGATCAGCAGCGCGAGGGTGAAACCGCTGAGCGAGCGGGTCAGGCTGGTGGAGACGTGCTCCCACATCTCGCCGCTCGCCACCAGCTCGGCGAACGCCTGCACCACCACCGAGAAGCGCGGCAGGAACACCTCGTCGACCAAGCCGAGCCGCGGCGCGGTCTCCCACAGCGCCAGGAACAGCGCGATGACCACCGTAGGTTTCGCCACCCGCCAGGTGAGCCGAAGCGCCGCGGCGAGCAGCCGGGATGCCTGCCCCTTGGCCGCAGGCACCCGGGTGGCCGCCTTGAATTTCGCTGGCGCGGTGGATTTTTCCAGCACCTGCACTGCGCTAGACATGGGCGTGCCTCCTGTCGTTGCCCGCGGAGCCGAGCTCCGCGCGTTCGAGTCCCTGCGCGCGACTCACCTCGGTCTGCAACTGTTCCCAGATCGCGTGCCGGTATTCGCGGAAACGCTCGCCGGAACGGATGTCCGCGCCGGACGCGCGGTCGATATCGATCTCGAGAATCGACTTGACTCGCCCCGGCCGCGAGGTCAGCACCGCGACTCGCTGGCCGAGGTAGACCGCCTCGTCGATGCCGTGCGTGATGAACAGGATGGTCTTGCCGGTCGCCTTCCAGATGCGTAGCAGCTCGTCCTGCAACGACTCTCGGGTCTGGGCGTCCAGCGCGGCGAACGGCTCGTCCATCAGCAGCACCTCGGGGTCGAAGGCGAGGCTGCGGGCGATGGCGACGCGCTGTTTCATGCCGCCGGACAACTCGTGCGGATAGCGGTCGCCGAAGCCCGCCAACCCGACCAATTCCAGGTAGTGATCGGCCAACTCCCGGCGCTGCGGCTTGCGCAGGCCCTTGGCCTCCAGCCCGAACTCGATGTTCGCCCGCGCGGTGCGCCAGGGCAGCAGCGCGTACTGCTGGAACACGATGCCGCGATCCAAACCGGGTTTGGTGATCGGCTTGCCATCCAGCAGAAGCCGGCCCTCGGTCGGTTTGCTCAGCCCGCCGAGCAGATCCAGCAGCGTCGACTTGCCCGAGCCGCTCGGACCGACCAGGACGAGAAACTCGCCTTCGTGCAGATCGAGCGAGATGTCCTCGATCGCGGTGAACTGTTCCTGCGAGCCGCGGACCGCGAACTGCTTGCGCACTCCTTCGAGGCGCAATTTCACTGCGGTGCTTGTCATTTCGCCGCCACCACCTCTCCGGTCGGGCCGGTGGTCGGTCCGTATGTACCGTTGGCGTAGGGGTTGTCCTTGTTGGTGAACAGATCCTTCGCCGAGAGCTTGCCCTCGGGCAGGTCGCCGTTGCGGACCAGCCAGTCGATCCAGATCTGCAGTTCCTTCTCCGCGATCACCGCACCGGGCACCGGAATGCCCGGACTGCGCCAGTACTTCAGCAACTGGGTGTTCTCGTTGCGACCGCGCTTGTTGATGATGGACTCGAAGCGGGCGAGCACCTCGTCGCGCGGCGTCACCTGGAGCCAGCGGGTGGCGCGTGCCGTGCCCTGGACGAAATCGCGCACCGCTGCCGGATGCTGCTGGATGTAGTCGTTGCGGAAGACGTAGGTGCCGTAGTCGAACTCGCCGAAGATCGCCTTGTCGGTGAACAGCGGGTGGATGCCGCCGCGTTCGACCGCGGTCTCGCGGAACACCCCGCCGAGCGCGGCCACATCGATCTGCCGGTTGCGCAGCGCCTCCTCGGTGTTCACCGGCGGCACGACCACGAGCTCGACCTGCTTGATCTCCTGCTCGCTCAGGCCCTGCCGGTGCAGCCACTCACGGGTGACGAACTCGTGGTGCGCGCCGAGGGTGTTGATCCCGACCTTCTTGCCGATCAGGTCCCTCGGGGAGGCGATTCCGGAATCGTCGCGGACGAAGTAGCCTGTGTACGAGAACTCGTCGGCGCCATAGGAACTCAGCACGGAGGTGACCTGGGCGCCGCCGGACACCAGCTTCACGACGGCGCCGTTGAACGCGCTGCCGAATTCGATCTGTTTGGTGGCCGCGGCCTGGATATTGGCGGGCCCGCTGGTGGTGTCGCCTTCCCAGCGCAGCTCGATCTCCGAGAAGTAGCCGAGATCGGCGGCCAATTCGAAGGCCGTGACCTGGCCGGTCTGCCCCTGGTAGCGGAGGACGGTCTTGCCGTCGGCGGTGGTGGCGGGTTCGGAGGAGCCGCACCCGGCCAGGACCGCCACGGCGGTCGGGATCGCGAAGGCAGCGGCGAGCGCGCGGATCACCCGCGGTCGTCGATTCAGGGACAACATCTTTCGGTTCTTTCGCTGAATGCGCCCACCGCCCGGAAACGGGCATGCCGATACGGCAGGTGAGCGGGGGGAGGGGCTACCTGATCGAGGTTGGTGTCGCGGCATGGCGCCACCGCTCAGCGGCGACAGACTCCATGCGGGACGCGCATCAAATCCACCGTGCGACGGCGGATCAACGGCAGACCTGCCTCACCCATGCGGACCTCCCGTGCGTGGCGGCGAATCGAACGTGCAAGCACTATCGCCGGGCGGGCTCGTCGCGACAATGGTTCCGCGCAGGGCGCGTAATACTGTGGGCGTACCTCCGCATTCGCTCCGGCCATGCGCGGCTATGGACGGACTGCGTCCGGCAGCGCCGTCTGGGCGTACCTCATAAGTGGTACCGCACGACGGGACTCCACAGCACGAAGCTGTCGATCCCCGCTGCGGCTGTCGCGTCGATCTGGGCCTGCACCTCGGCGTGGCCGTAGGTGACACCGAGGCTGAAGTCCTGCAACCACGGCACCACCTTCGCGCCGGTGCCCTCGGTGACCCTCCGGAAGTCCTGCAGCGAGCGCAGCACGATGTCGTAGGGCTGTGCGTTCGGGTTCGCGACGCCGTACTCGCCGGAGTTCCAGTGCGAGGGGTAGACCATCGGCGCCACGTAGTCCAGGTGCGCGGCCATCATCGGGATGTCCTGTGCGATCTGGTCGGGACGGGTGACGGCGATGCCGAACACCGCCGCGCTCAGGAAGGCTCCCGCGTCGTGCACCGGGTTCTGGCTCTCGCGCAGGAATTCCGCGATCGAGACGATCGGGTCCACCGTCGCGCCGGGGAACGCCATGCTCGACAGGCTGCCGTCCGGACGGCGGATGTAGTCGTACATGATCTCGTCGAAGCCGAGCGCGGCCGCTTCGACGGCGAGGTCGATGTTGTACTTGCGCACTTCCGGGTGCGCGAAGTTGGTGAAAGCGATCGCGCCGTAGTGGCTGGAATACGGCTGGCCGCCGGGGTTCTGCACGACCCAGTCGGTGCGTCCCGCGTGCCAGGCCCATTCGGCCAGCGTCGGGTCGCGGAACGCCACGATCCGGCCGATCACCCGCAGACCCATGTCGTGCAGCTGGGTCAGCGCGGCGCGCGCGTCGTATATCGCGGTGGCAGCGCCGGATTCGCGCGCCAGCGGCATCTGGGAGTCGTAGCCGACGACGCCGTCCTCGTCCTTGATGTCGAGCTGGACGGTGTCGATGCGGCCGGAGCGGGCCAGGTCGAGCACACCCTCGCGCAGCCCTTCGTGCGACCACGCGTGCGCGGTGACGTGCACCGCCCTGATCTTGGGCAGCTCGACGGTCGTCGTGAGGGGCGTCCGGCTCGCGTTGCCTGCCGCGTCGACCGCGACGAGCTCGACGCCCTTCGGCGCGCGCGGCAGGGTGATCTCGAAGCCGCCGTCCTCGGCGACCTGCACCGACACGGATCCGACCGAGACCAGCCGCGCGCCGATCGCCTTGCCGCGCAGCGTGACCGGCTCACGGTAGGAGCGCACCGGCGGGAGCGGGTCCAGCTGGACCGTCGGCGGTGTCGTATCCACCGTGACGGGCACGGTGGCGCGGGGATCGGAGCGCAGGAAGCCGAGTGGGCCGTCCGAGGGGATCTCGGCGGTGAATTCGTACGTGCCGTCGGGCAGTACACCCGGTCGGTAGACGACGTCGTCGCCCTCGACCACACCCGCCACCGGCGAGCCGTCCAGTTCCAGACGGACGGCGTTCGGGTCGTGGCCCGCCGCGTCGACGCGCAACGCCAGCTCCGGCGCGGCGGCGGCGCCGACCACACCGGCGGGCAGCCCCGTGACCGCGAGCCGCTCTCCCTCGGGCCGAAAAGCCGTGACCAGGACCGCGACGGCGAGAATCGACCCGACAACGGCCACCGCGATCGCCGCGAGCCGCCGAGCGCGGCTTTCCGGAACACGTTTGAGCAACGCGCACACCAACTTTCACCTCAGGTTCCCCTACTATCCACGGCGGTGCTCCCGATGTCGGGCATTTCGCCCATATGTCGGCGATTCGATACGGGCCCGCGTACGGTGATCCGATGGCGAGCACTGGCGCCTTCGCGTATCGATGGGCACTGTCGGCACTGGCTTCGGCACTGCTGCTGGGTTGTGGGACAACAGCGGAATCCGCTACGCCCGAGCCTGTTCCGACTACTACCTCCTCCGAGCCCGCGCCTGTGCGGGTGGACCCGGCGGCGGTCGGCGCGAACGAACTGGGGCTCGTCCCGGTGCTGATGTACCACCAGGTGACGCCCGACCCCGCGGGCGAATACGACCAGACGCCCGAGGAATTCCGCGCGGAACTCGAGCGGCTGTACCGCGAGGGCTACCGCCCGGTCACGGCGGCGGCCTATATCTCGGGCGCCATCGACATTCCCGCGGGCACCCACCCCGTGGTGCTCACCTTCGACGATTCGACCGTCAGCCAGCTCACGCTGACCGGCGACGGCCGCCCCGCGCCCGACAGCGCGGTGGGCGTTCTCGAGGAATTCGGCGCCGCGCACGCGGATTTCCGGCCGACCGCGACCTTCTACGTGAACAACGAACCCTTCGGCGACGACCCTCGCGCACTGGCCTGGCTCACCGAGCACGGATACGACCTCGGCGCGCACACCGCCTCCCACGCCAACCTCTCCGGATTGGACGCCGCAGGGGTGCAGCGAGAAATGGTGCAGAACCTGCGCGCCGTCGCCGCGGCCGCGCCGGGCGCCCGGGTGCGCACCATGGCCTTGCCGCTCGGCATTTTTCCCGCCGACCGGCGGCTCGCCGCCGCGGGCGAATGGGACGGCACGCCTTACACCTTCGAGGCCGTCATGCTGGTCGGTGCCGAACCCGCGCCCTCGCCGCACGGCCAGGTCGACCCGGCCGGGATTCCACGGATCAGATCCGGACGCGGTGCGGTTCCGTTCGATTCGGCGCACTGGCTGGATCGGCTCGCCCGAGACCCCGGCCTGCGCTACACCTCCGACGGCGACCCGAGCCGCGTCTCCTTCCCGCGGAGCCTCGCGCCGGAACTCGGTGCGGCGTGGGCGGATCGGGCGCAACCCTACTGAGCGCCGGACGGGCCCGGCTACCGCTCAGCGGTGCGCCCGGTACTCGGCGAGCAGCCGTCGCACACCGTCGACCAGTTCGTCGCGCCACGGAAAGCCGAGGCGCGCGGCGACTTCCGCGGCGACGTCGGTGAACAGGTCGACCGTGGCGTCCAGCGCGCGCCAGGCGTCGGCGGCGTCGAAGCGGCCGAAGGTCTCGTGGACCCGCCGCCAGTGGTCGGCGGGCAGCCACTCGTCCATGTGGTGGCCGATGTACCAGGTGTAGCGCGGGCGGTCGGGATCCGTCGCACCGTACCACTCCAGCATCTGGAGCAGGCACTCCTTCATGGTGTTGTCACGGAACTTCGCCACCCACAGCTCGCCGCGGTTCAGGTAGATCGGCACCTGGGTGGCCTCGAAGAGGAATTCCTCGGTGACCGTGGTGAATTCGGCGAGATCGGGCCCGACCGGCTTCGGGGTCTCGCCCGTTGGCGCGGGTAGTCTCGCGGCGAGACCGGTGCGGTCCCAGTGCACGCGGAACCCACGCTGGTACAGCTCGTCGAGCCCGTGCTCGATCATGTCGGTGAGGCGTTCCTCGCCCGCGATCGTGAAATCGATCTTGCGACCGCCCGTGAACACGACGAGCAGGGGAGCGGGCCATGGGCGATCTTCGTCCTCGTCTTCGAAGGACACGTTGAGCAGAACGGCGCCGAAACGGTCCAGCCAGCTCTGGTCGGCGAAGAGTTCGCGCCAATGCGGAGTGATGACCTCCAAGTCGAGGTCGGAGTACCGATCGATCCGGTCGCCGCGACCGCGCGAGCCGGTCTGCACGAGCGCGGTGATCCGGTCGTCCTGTCGCGCCCAAGCGGCGACGGCGGCGAGGAGTTCCTCGGCATCCTCCATGGGACGACCGTACCAAGGAGCGGAATTCCGGCGGGCCAGATGGGATTCGGGCTGAAGCCGGGACCCGAGTCCCAGCTGACCTGCTCGGCGATGGTGGGTGCGTTTCGGGGGCGCCGCGACCCACCCTGCAACCTCGGGGCTACCGAGGTGATTCCAGCGTAAGCCAATGATTTGCTATGCCAGCCCGTTTCGGGCGAATGACGCCGTGTCGTTACCGAAACTCCGCAGACAGTGAGTGATGCGAGCCCTAATTCACCGGATGTCACAAGGTGTTGCGCGCTGCCTGCGGAGCGGTCACGGTCGCGCCACGGCCGACGCGCCGGACGCCACGGCGGGTAAGAGATGGACCGATCGGCTATGACAAGGCACACTTCGCCGTGTATTACTGCGGATTCGGTGTATCCCTCAGTGGTCGAGTGTTTCGTGACCCCGCCCCGCGGGCGGGACGCAGGAAAGGTCGTGGTCGATGATCCGGGAACGCGTGGACAAGGTCGTGCTGTCGGCGATCGACAAGGGTGCTCGCTTGCAGACGCCGTTGGTCGAACGCTACGGCGACTGGCTACGCGCCGCGCATCCGGACGAAACGCCCGAACAGGTTCTCGAACGCGTGCAGCGGCACTACCTGACCGCGGTCACCGCGAGCGGCGTCACGGTCGGTGTCTGCGCCGCGGTGCC
Organism: Nocardia bhagyanarayanae; assembly: GCF_006716565.1. NCBI lineage: Bacteria > Bacillati > Actinomycetota > Actinomycetes > Mycobacteriales > Nocardiaceae > Nocardia > Nocardia bhagyanarayanae. Next base: position 1,110,517 of record NZ_VFPG01000002.1, read on the forward strand.
AGGTATCGGCGTGATCACCGGCTTGGCGGCGATGGGCGTGGAGACCGTCTTCTTCGTCGAGGCGTCGGTGCTCTACGCGCTCATGGCCGCGGCGATCCACGGCGTCGAGCCCGAGGAGGTCGCCCGCGAGACCGCGCTGGTGTCCGGGATCGTGTTCGGACCCGGTGGCGTCCAGTTCGTCGGCAAGAACACCGCGAACTCGGCCAAGAACTGGGCGTCGGAACTCGCGAACCGTATCCCCGTGGTGTCGAGCCTCGGCGAGGGACCGGTCAAGCAGATCGTCGTTCGGACCATCGCCAAACGCAGCGTGCTCGCCTTCGGCAGGGTGATTCCGGCGGGCATCGGCGCGATCATCGGCGCGACCGGCAATCGGGTGCTGGCGAAGACGGTGATCTCCAACGCGCGCAACGCATTCGGCCCCGCTCCGGCGAGCTGGACCGTTGCCGAGCTGGATGAGGGACAGCGCGAACAACCGCTCCTCGACGCATGAGGAGCCGAAGCGGTTCGGCTCCGGCGCGAGGCGGGGAGTGCTCGAAGGGCTACTGCTTCGTGGTCCCGTAACGGGTCTCACGCGGAGTGGCCGGCCGGGCGCTCGAGCCGAACATGACACGTTGCCACCACGGCTCGAGTCGGCTCGGTTCGGGCCAGATGACGATGGCGGGATCGGGTTCGGACTGCTCGGTTGCGGCGTTGTCGACCATGCTTGCCTCCTCGGCAGGTGGGCTGGGCGCCGACATGGTCGTGTCGTGATACACCGCGGCGTGCGACGTTGCACCGGACCGACGGGCGAACCCAAAGACTTCCTGCCCCCAACGAGATGACGCGAACAGGACGCCGACCCACTTCGTATTCCAGGTATCGACAATTTTAGCTGATGTCAGCGTTGGCGGGCCGAAACTTTTCGGACGGGGTCCCCGTACTCAGCCCGGTTTGCGAACGCTGAGACAGGTGCGGCGCCCGATTCCGGCCGGTAGGTGGCGTGATATCGGCTTGCGGTGGGAGTGTGGGTTGATGGCGACGGAGGAGAATTTCCGGTGCGCGGGCAGTCCGCCGAGGCGCGCGATCAGGTCCTCGGCGGCGCTCGCGGCGGCGTTGGCGCTGCTGCTCGGGCTCGCCGGGTGCGGTGCCCAGCGCGGCGGCGTGGCGGCCGCGCCCGGCGAGGTCGTCTCGGTGACGCAGGTGCTCGGCGCGACGACGGAGCAGACCGCCGCGTACCTGAACGAGTGGGCGATCCAGACCCCGGTTCGCAACGGCGTCGACGCCTACCGGGTCGTCTACCGCACCTTGGCCCCCGACGGCGCCGACACCACCGCCAGCGGCCTCGTCGTCCTGCCCCGTGGCGAGGCGCGCAGGCTCCCGGTCGTCAGCTACGCGCACGGCACGATCGTGCGCAAGGACGAGGCGCCGTCGGCCGACGCCGAGACCGACCGGGCCAGGACCGTCCTGTTCGCGGCCGCGGGCTACGCCGCGGTGGCCCCGGACTACCTCGGTCTCGGCGAGGGACCGGGCCCGCACCCGTACGCGCACGCGCCGACCGAGGCGAGCGCCTCGGCGGATCTGCTGCGGGCCGCCCGCGTGGTGGCCGAGCGGGAGGGGCGCGAACTCGACGGCACGCTGCTCGTCACCGGGTTCTCCCAGGGTGGCCAAGCCGCGATGGCCTTGGCCCAGCGGGTGGCCGCCGAGCCCGGCCTCGGGTTCACCCTGGCCGGTGTCGCGGCGGTGAGCGGTCCCTACGCCCTCCGAGAGGTGCAGAAGCCCGCCGCGTTCGACGGCCGGATCACCCCGCGCGCCGCGGTGCTCTACATCGCCTACTGGCTCACCGCGATGAACCGGATCTACCACCTCTACGACGATCCGAGCGAGGCGTTCCAATCGCCCTACGCCGAGCGGGTCGAGCAGCTCTTCGACGGTCGGCACGACATCCTCGCCGTCTCCACCGGACTACCCGCCACTCCGCGCGAACTGCTGACGCCGCGGTTCCAGGAACTCGCGCTCGACCCGACCGGCGCTGCGCTGCGCGCCATGACCGACAGCGACGGCGTCTGCGACTGGACACCCCCCGCGCCGGTGCGGCTCTACGTCTCCTCGGCCGACCGCGCCGTGCCCGCCGCCAACGCCGAGCTGTGCCGTGCGGACCTCGGCGACCGGGCGAGCGTCGTAGATCTCGGGCCCGTCGACCACTCGGCGACCGTGCGCTTGGCGCTGCCGCCGACACTCGCCTGGTTCGGCGAGCTGGCCCCCGCTCCGTGACGTCTCGCGCGATCGACGAAACCTCTTGCCGGGCAACGCCGCTGGCGAAACGCGGGCGGGTGGCGCCGGTGTCGACCGTCGGTATATTGGCCGTCAGGTCGGGGCTTCGATAGGAGTGATTCACTGATGCGTCAAAGATTGACGTTCGGCCTCGGCGTCGCGTCCGTCGTCATGGCGGCGGCCGGGATACTCGCGCCGCAAGCGGTCGCGCGGGAGCTCGCGCCCGGCCTCTCGTGCGAGGGGTACAGCTGTCGCAACGACACCGACGACACCTACCGGGTGGAGTCCGTGGTGACGTGCTCGGACGGAGTCGGCCAGATCACGGTCGTGACGTACGCGCGGCCGCAGGCCACGACCGACCTTCGGATCGGATGCCCGACCAAGACGATTCCGGGCCAGTTGCAGCAACAGCCGCCGGTCTTGAACCCGGACGGTCCGGGGTACATCTACCCGCCGCCCACCATGGGCCCGCCGCAGGTGAAGATCACCCATCCGGTGCTCGTCGAGCACCGCAGTGCCGTGGTCGACAACAGCCCGCGGCAGGAGCCGACGGGGTCGGCTGGCTGATCGTCGCGCGAGGCGGGGTGCTCCGGCGCCCCGCCTCGGTACCCGCCGGGTCTCGGAGGGAATCAGGGGAGACGCGTCCGCGCCGGCGGCGTCGGTATCGACGGCTCGGTGCCGCGCGGCTGCTGAACGGTGGCCGCCAAGACATCGGTCGTAGGAAGCGGCGCGCGCCGGTATCGCCCGCGATGAGTGGCGGCGACGACGCCCGCCGCGATGGCGACCAGCACCGCCATCGCGGCTGCGAGCCGGTTCTTGCGCGACAGCCTCCGGGTCTGCCTGCGCGATACGGCGTCGTCGAGCGCTCGCATCAACCGGTCTTCCAGACCGGCGGGCGGGGGCAGCGCATCGAGAATGCTCAACGCGGCCAATGTCTCTCGCGTCTCGCCGACCATCGCGTCGAACTCTGCGGCCCACGCCCGGTCGGCGGCCGCGCGTCGCCGCTCGATGAGTTTGCGCTCGATCTCGGTGACGGCGTGCATCGCGTAGGGGTAGGCCAGCTCGAGCAGGTCCGCCTCGGGCTGTTCTGGGGTGCTCATCGGATGTCACTTCCTGTCGGGCATGCTCTGCCGTCGTCGCGCGCCGAGCCGGCCACGGTCTGATTGATAGAAAGGACTTCGGTCAGGTCCGGCGCGCGGATTGGTTTCGACGGGGGGTTTCTTCGGCCACTGTGTGAAATTTTCGCGTTTCACCTCGTGGGTGTGGCAGTCGCTGGTGAAATGAGTTGGCGTTGATCGGGACTCGGCCCGGGCCGGAGCGGGCAGGAGGTGCTCAGGTGAATCGATCCGATCGTTCCGCCGTCTCCAGGATTCGGGTGCCGGTTCTGCTGATCTCCGCGGTGATCGCGTTGGTCACCGTGATCGCGCCCGGCGCGGTCCTCGCGCGTGCGGAGGCGGGCTGCCCGGCGGTCGCGGGGGTCTTCCTGCCCGGGACCTGGGAGACGAATCCGTGGGCGGACGAGTCGGCGCCGGTCGGCATGCTCGCGCCGCTCGCCACCGCGCTGTCGGCGGAATTGGGCGAGGCGTTCGCCTTCCGGTTTCCGGCCTACGAAGCCGCGGCTTTCGATCGCATGCCCTACGGCGACAGCAAGGCGACCGGCGTCGAAGCGGCGACGCGCGCTATCGGTGACTTCGGACGCGACTGTCCCGCAACGAGATTCGTCCTCGCCGGATACAGCCAGGGCGCCGACGCGATGGGCGACGTGGCCGCGACGATCGGCTGCACCGACGGTCCGGTCACCGCGGACCGCGTGCTCGCGGTCGGCTTGATCGCCGATCCGCGCCAGGGCACCGGCGGCGCGACCCTGGTCGGCCCGCCCGTTCCCGGACCGGGCATCGCCGGGCCGCGGCCGAGCGGGTTCTGCGCGGTCTCCGCGGTGACGGCCCAGATCTGCGCGACCAAGGACAGGTACTGCTCGACCGACGCGGCGACCCATCCGCTGCTCGCGTCCCTCGGTCGGCTGCTCGCCCAGCCGACCGACGCCGACCAAGCGGCCGCGAACGACTCGAACACCGCCGCGCTCAACAGCCTGCTCGCCTCCGACTTCGGCGACGTGCGACTGGCCGAGTTGCCCGCCGCGATCGACCGGCTCGGCGGATACGGCGCGGCGGGGGCGCGCGCGACCGCGCGGCTGGCGGCCACGGCGGGCGGGTTGGTCGCGACGCTGCGCCCGCTGCGCGAACTGGCGGGCTGGATGGACGAACATCCCACGGCGCGAGACGAACTCGCCAATGGTGCGGCGCCGGAGCGGCTGGCGGCGGCCATTCTGGACGGGGTGGCCCGATCCGATATCGGCGTCGCGCTGGACGTGCTCGACGCGCTCGCGGAGCCCGACCGGGAGCCCGGCACCGCGACGGGCCACGCCGTCGCTGTCGTCGCCGACGCGACCGCGCCACTGCTCGAGCTGCTGCGTATCGAACCCGAGCAGGCGTTGCGCGAGGCGTGGCGAGTGCTCGCCGAGCTGTGGCCCTCGGTGCTTATCGGGCGGATCGCCTCGGTGGCGGCCGACACCGTCCATTTCGCGGCGCGGCTGCCCGCCGTGGGCGAAGCGCTGACCCGTCTTGCCGCCATGATCGCGAACGGTGTCGACTTCACCGCCGCCGTGCGCGAACTGTACGACATCGTCGCGCAGCTCAATTCGGCGTTCGCACCGCTGCTGCGGACGGTGGGCGACGACCTGCGCGAGGTGTCGCGGCTGCTCGGCCTGATCCCGGACGACAGCGGCGCGGTCCACCTCGCGGCGCAGTTGGTGCGCGCGCTCGCGGAGATCGACGCGCCCGCGCTAGTCGGTCAGGCGACCCTGTTGCAGGACGATCTGTGGGACGTCGTCCAGGCGGCGCGGTCCGGCGCGGCGCCGCTCGACATCGCGGCACGGGTGCACGCCGTGCTCCCGACGCTGTTCGGCTTCGTGACGCTGGCCGCGGACGACCTCGGCGGCGCCGCGGGCGCGGAACTGCGCAGGCTCACCCGCGACGTGCTCGGCGCGGTCGGTGGACAGGGACCGGACGCCGTGCTGCGACTGATATCGGAAGCGTTGAGCGCCACGGCTTTCGTCACCTCGGGCGCGCACCAGGGCTACGGCCACTACGTCATCGACGCCGACGGCAGCACCGCCGTCGACTGGCTGGCGCGGTGGTTCCTCGACCGCGCCCGCGCCGGGTGAGGGACGCGTCCGGAGTGGGGCGATCCGCACCGTGGAGCGTCTAAACCTTCGGAGATGGTTCTCACAGCCCGCGGCGTCGAGATGTTCGTGCCGCGATCCGACTTCGGCGAAGAATTCCCGCGCGACGGCACCAAGTGAAGGATGTTCGTTTCTGATGCCTGGGTAGCGTCCTCCGTCCGTCGGCCGGCACACGCGCGCATGCCGGGCCGGGATGGTGGGCAAGCTTCGGGCGTCGGCGAATCCGGGCAAATCGACGAACCTGGGAGTTTGCTGTGAAGGCTATTGGCGGAGAGGGCAATTCATCGGTAACCGCTTGTTGGCTACGGCTCTGATCCGGCGCCGGTACTCGGCGTGGGGAAGTCGGCGCGGCATGCCTTCGAAGCGGTTAGCCGGGCATGGTCGCGGTCCCGCCGCCCAGCCTCCGAGGTCGCCGCTGAGCGGCCCGGTGGGACTCTTCCCCGGCGGTGCGAAGCATTGGTTTCCACAGGTCTGAAACGTTATCGAGCCGGATCTTTCCGGTCGCTCGACCAGCACGAAGTCGTTGACAAACTTAGGTATAGCTAACCTATGCTTCCGCCCCGTGACCACGACCGAGATGAGGCGAACCGCCCCGCGACGGCGCCGGATTCCGGTGTTCTGCGCCGGGATTGCGGGATTGCTGCTGTGCATCGTGCTGAGTCTCGCGTTCGGCGCGCGCTCGGTACCCGTGGCGACGGTGATCGAGGCTTTGCTCGGCGCCGCGCAGAGCCGCGACGCGCTGGTGATCATCGATATGCGACTCCCGCGCACGCTGGTCGGCATCGCGGTGGGGGCGGCTCTCGGGCTCGCGGGAGCGATCGTGCAGGGAGTCACGCGCAACCCGCTCGCTTCGCCGACCACCCTCGGCATCAACGCGGGCGCCGGGCTGGCGGTCGTGACAGCGATCTTCGCGCTGGGTCTCGACCGGCCGGTGCAGTTCGTCTGGTTCGCCTTCGCGGGCGGCGCGGCCGCTGCGGCTTTCACCATGGCGCTCGGGCGGCGCGCCGGCGACTTGGACCCGGTCCGGCTGGTGCTCGGCGGCACCGTCCTGCAATTGGTGCTCGTCTCGTGGACCTCGGCGGTACTGGTGTTCAGCGAGCGCACGCTGGACGAGGCGCGGTTCTGGTTGGCGGGCTCGATCGCCCAGCGCGATCTCGCCGCCCTCGCCCCGGTCGCGCCGGCGATGGTGATCGGTCTGCTGATCGGGGCCGCGATCGCGCCCGCGCTCGACACCCTCGCGCTCGGCGACGAGGCGGCGAAATCGCTCGGCGCGCCGGTCGCCCGGATCCGGCTGGCCGGAGCGTGTGCCGTTGTGCTGCTTGCCGGTTCGGCGGTCGCGGTGTCGGGGCCGATCGCCTTCATCGGCTTGGCGGCGCCGCATCTGGTGCGTCCGCTGGTCGGCAACTCCCACCGGCTCTTGCTCCCCAGCTGTCTGATCGCGGGACCACTGCTGTTGCTTGCCGCGGACATTCTCGGCCGCCTCGTCGCCCGTCCGTCCGAGGTGGAGGTCGGTATCGTCACCGCCTTTCTCGGCGCGCCGCTGCTCGCCCTGCTCGCTCGCACGCGGGAGGTGCGCTGATGGTGGTGGAAACGACGACGCCGAGGGTGACGCCCTTGATCCGGCAACGACGTCGCGCGGCCGGGCTGATCGCGGTATGCGCTGTCGCCCTCGTCCTGTTGGCGATTCTGGCGATCGCCTCCGGCGAGGTGCGGATGCCGGTTCCGTCGGCACTGCGGGCTGCCTTCGGTATCGGCGATCCGGGGGAGGTGTACGTCGTCCAGGAGTTCCGCGCGCCGCGGCTCGTCGCCGGACTGATCGCAGGCGCCGGTCTGGCCATCGCGGGTGCGGTGCTGCAACGGCTCTTCCGCAACCCGTTGGCCTCGCCGGATGTCATGGGCGTGACCGGGGGCGCGTCCCTCGGCGCGGTGCTGGTGCTGGCGGCGGGCGCGGGACAGACCTCGATTCCGCTCGGCGCGCTGGGCGGCGGACTGTTCGCCGCGATCCTGCTCGGGGTGCTCGGCTGGCGCTCGGGGCTGCCGGTGCTGCGTCTGGTGCTGGTCGGCCTCGCGGTGCAGGCGGGCTTGGCGGCGGCGGTGAATCTGGTGGTCGTGCGCTTTCCGAAAGAGCTCGCCGGAGCGGCGATGCAGTGGACGGCGGGTTCGCTCTACGGCCGCACCTGGCCGGAAGTGCGCGGTGCGGTGATCGCCTGCGCGTTGGTGCTGATCGCCTTGGCGGTGCAGCACCGGACCTTGGCCGTGCTCGACCTCGGCGACGAGTCCGCCGCCACCCTCGGTGTCGCCGTCTCCGCGGCGCGGCTGCGGCTGCTGCTGACAACCGTCGCGTTGGCTTCGCTGGCCGCCGCGCTGGCCGGACCGGTGTCGTTCGTGGCGCTGGCGGTGCCGCACCTGGTGCGCATGCTGGCCGGACCGCCGACGGCCGCGACGCTGGCCGCGACCGGTCTGGCCGGTGCGACGCTGCTGGTCGGCTGCGACCTGACGGCCCAGCACCTGCTGCCGATCGAGGGGCTGCCGGTCGGCGTCGTCACCGCGACGGTCGGCGCACCGTGGCTGTTGATCCTGATGCTGCGCGAGAGCGGCCCGGCTCACCGGAGGAACGCGTGAACGAGCTCGAGGCGAAGGACCTTCGCCTGCACTACGGCGACCGGGTCGTGGTCGACGGGATGAATCTGACATTGCCGGGCGGCGCGGTCACGGCGATCGTCGGACCCAACGCCTGCGGCAAGTCGACTCTGCTGCGCGGACTGACCCGCCTGCTGCGGCCCTCCCGCGGAATCGTCACCCTCGACGGCGCGGATGTGCATCGGATGTCCGCCCGTGCGCTGGCCGTGAAGCTGGGTTTGCTTCCGCAGCAACCGATCACGCCGGAGGCCATCACCGTCGAGGCGCTCGTGCGGCTCGGCCGTCATCCGCACCAGCGGCTGCTGCGGCCGTGGTCGGCGGACGACCAAGCGGCGGTGGAGAACGCGCTGCGCCGCACCGGAACCGACGACTTGCGCGACCGCCAGGTCGATAACCTCTCCGGCGGTCAGCGCCAGCGCGTCTGGATCGCGCTGGCCCTCGCCCAGGACACCGGCCTGCTGCTGCTCGACGAGCCGACGACCTTTCTCGACCTGCGCCACCAGCTCGACGTCCTCGACCTGGTCGCCGATCTGCACGCGCACGAAGGCCGCACCGTGGTGATGGTGCTGCACGATCTCGGCCAGGCCGCTCGCTATGCCGACCACCTCGTCGTGCTGCACGACGGGCGACTGGCCGCCGCGGGCGCACCCGAGGAAGTACTCGACGCCGACCTGGTGCGCACCGTCTTCGGCGTCGACTGCCGCGTCGTCCCCGATCCCGAAACCGGTACGCCCCTGGTCGTTCCCAGGGCTCGCGGCGGCCGACATACCGGCCGGGGGGACCACGTCGCCGTTCGAGCCTGAGGGCCGGCGGACGCACGACAGCACCCGTTCGGGGTGGTGTCGCTTCATCTAGGAAAGTTGAGGATCACTCATGTCCACAGGACGATTCCGCCTGCGCGGATTCGGCCGGATCGCCATCGCCGCCGTCACGGCGGGACTGGCAGCCACCGCGCTCGTCGCGTGTGGAAACGGTTCCGGCACAACAGAATCGGCGCAGGTGACCGGCGCCGACCCGGCCGCCTTCCCGCGCACGGTCGACACCGTGATGGGGCAGGTCACGATCCCGCGGGTGCCTTCCCGGATCGTCGTACTGGACACCGCGGAACTCGACTCGGTCACCCTGCTCGGCATCCGGCCCGTCGGAGCGGTGGTGCCGCACACGAAGACCAGGGGCGGTTTCCCGGAGTACCTGGCGGGCAAGGTGGACGGCGTCACCGACGTCGGCCCGCTGCTGGAGCCGAACCTGGAACGCATCGCCTCGCTGCGCCCCGATCTGATCCTCTCCTCGAAGGTCCGCCACGAGAAGATCTACGACAAACTCAGCGGCATCGCCCCGACGGTGTTCACCGAGACGACCGGCGGTCCGTGGAAGGCGAACCTCGCCGTGCACGGTAAGGCGCTCGGCCTCGAACAACAAGCCGCCCAGGCGCTGCGCGAGTACGAGGACCGCGCCCGCGCGCTCGGCGCCGCGATCGCGTCCGCGAACAACGGTGTGCTGCCGACCGTCTCGGTCGTTCGCTTTCTCGCGGGACCGACGCGGCTGTATCAGAGCAACTCGTTCAGCGGCGTCGTGCTCGCCGACATCGGGCTGCCGCGTCCGGCATCGCAGCTCTCCACGGATCCGAAGAAGATCATGAAAGAGGTCAGCCCGGAGCAGATCGACCAGGCCGATGCTCACCTGATCTTCGTCGCGACGATCGACGATCCCGGCAAGACCGAGAAGAACGCCGTCACGGCGGGCCGGGTCTGGCAGGACCTCGCGGCGGTCAAGAGCGGCAAGGTTTTCGAGGTTCCGGACGAGACCTGGATGTCGGGAATCGGTGTTCAGGCAGCCGACCGAATGCTCGCCGATGTCGCTACGGCGACCGGAGTGGGGCTGCCCGGCAAGTGACCGCGGTCGCGCGGAGCGGTGATTGGGCACCGCTCCGCGCTCACTCGCGACCCGCACGCCTCCCGCGTCCCCCCCTTCGGCAGGAAAGGGCTCACCCGTGCAGTTGTATCTGCTCGCACACAACCCGACCGACTCGGTGTCGGAAGGCTTCCTTCCCGCGGCCGCCGCGCTCGGCCTCGACGTCACCGTTCTCACCGACCAACCCGAGGCGCACCGGCGCAGGCATCCGGACATCCGCGCGCTCGACTGCGATGTCCGCAGTCTGCCCGCCATCGTCACGGCCATCTCCGGCGCGCACGCACCCGACGCCGTCTTCTCCAACAGCGATCACCTCCAGACCCAGACCGCCCTCGCTGCCGCGTATTTCGGTCTGCCACACAAGGATTGGCGCGCCACGCTGCGCGTGAAGAACAAAGTCGAGATGCGCCGCTTCTTGGCCGCGGCCGGGCTCGACACGGTCTGGTCGCGGGAACTGCGGGCCGGTGACGAACTCGCGCCACTGGCCGAGATCGACATTCCGTTCCCGTGTGTGGTCAAACCCGCCGAGGGCGTGGCCAGCGAGGATGTCGTGCTGGCCGGCGGGCGCGCGGAGCTGCTGGCGCGGTGCGCGGAGATCCGGCTGCGGCGACCCGAGGCCACGCTCATCGTGGAGGAGTACCTGCCCGGTGAACTGCACACGCTGGAAACCCTGGGGGACGGCAGGCGCAGGCATGTGCTCGGTGGATTCCGGACCACCTTGTCGCCGCCGCCGCACTTCATCGAACTCCGGCACACCTTCGTTCACGCGCATCCGGAGCCGGTCGTCGCGCAGGTGCTGTCCCAGCTCGACGCGTTGGGCGTCGGGTTCGGTTCGTGCCATACGGAATTCGTCGTCGACCAGGAACGTGCCCGGCTGATCGAGGTGAACTATCGCGCGATCGGCGATCAGTGCGATCTGCTGCTCGCCCAGCTGCTCGGCATCCCGTTGTTCGAGCACATCCTCCGAACCCACCTCGGGGAGCCGCTGCCCGACGATCTCGGCGCGCGCACCGACGGCGCCGCCCGCATCGATCACATCTGCGCGCCGGGATCCGGAACCCTCACGGCGGCGCCGGAATCCCTCGACGCCGTGGTCGACGGCGTTCGCCTCGCCTACCGGCCGCTGCGCGCGATCGGTGCGCGACACGACCTGCGGCACACCAACCGCGACTACGTGGGCGTGCTGCGCGCGGCGGGCACCGACAGCGATGCCGTCGCCCGCGTCGCGGAGTCGTTCCTGGCGGCGCAGCGCTGGGAGGTGCTCCCGTGACGTCGACATCCACCGTGCCGTTGGCGACCCACCGTGTGGAGGGCCCGGACCGGCCCGAAACGCGCATGGTCACAAGGATTCTCGCGACGATGCTGCGCGAGGACGTCATCGGCCTGCGCAGCAGGAGCGTCACCGTGCGCCGCGCCGACGGCCGCTGGCTGCGTCTGACGAACGCCGTGGACCACGAGGCACTGCTGCTTCCGGTGACCGAGGACGGCTTCCTGTGTGACGACGCCCCGCGACTGCCATTGCTGCTGCGCGAGTCCGACGGCCGCGAACTGCGCACCACGGCGGAGATCCTCACGGCTCTCGCCGCTTTCGCCGATCCGCGGGACCGGCCGGGCTTCAGCGCGTTCACCGAGGAATGCGCACAGGCGGTCGCCGCGACGCGACTGCACGACGCCACCCGCGGCCGCAGCGCCGCGTTGCTGATCGCCCACCACGGCGATCGGCTCGACCGGTGGACCGGGCCCGCGGCACTGGCATTCGACACGCTCGCCGCCCGGCACGACCACCCGGTCTATCCGACCTCGCGCGCCCGCGCCGAGCTGAGCGACGCCCAGCTTCGCGCGTTCGCGCCGGAGTTCCACCCGCGATTCGCGTTGCGCTGGCTGGCCGTGCCGCGGTCTGCGGTGACCGTCGGCGGCGGTGTCGACTTTCCCGCGTACTGGCCGACGCCGTGTCAGCTGGGATTGCCGCACTCGTCGCACGACCATCTGATGCTGCCGGTGCATCCGCTCACCGTCGGCGCTTCACTGCACGAGGCGCTGCGTGACATCGGCATCGAAAACGACTGCGCGCTGGCGGATTCGGCGTATCTGGACGTCACGCCGACGCTGTCCATGCGGACGGTGGCGCTCACCGGGGACTTCGGTGAGCACCTCAAGCTCCCGCTGGCCACCGCCACGCTCGGGCGGCGGAATGTGCGCACCGTCAAATCGCGGACCTTGGCCGACGGCGCGCTGACCCACCGCATCCTGAGCACCGTGCTCGCGCGCGAATCCCGTTTCCGCGACACGATTCTGCTCGCCGACGAGAGCACCTACGCCCACGCCGGGCACGAACTGCTCGCCGTTCTGCGTCGCGGCATGCCCGCGGAGCTGCGCGATTCGGTGGTGGTACCGATGGCCGCGCTGCTGGCCAGGGCGCACGACGGCCGCCGGGTGCTCGACCACCTCGCCGACGCGTTCTACGACGGCGACGCGACGGCGCTCTTCCACGCGTGGCTCACGCTGCTGTTCGACTGGCAGACAACGTTGTTCGAGTACGGCATCGCCTTGGAGTCGCATCAGCAGAACGTCTCGCTGGTGCTCGACAGCCTGCCTTCCGGTCCCGCGCGGCTGCGGCTGCTGTTCAAGGACAACGACACACCACGCGTCCACACCGCGCGGCTGCGCGACCGGCTCGGCGCCGAGCCCGCCATCTTCGCCGATCCGCGTGTCAACGTCGCCGACGACCGACCGCTGACCGACCTGTTCACCACCATCACGGTGCACCTGTGCGCGGCCGCGTACGCGTTCGAGCTCGCCGCGCTCGGATACGGCACGCGCTCCGCGTTGGTGGGGCTGGTACGGGACCGGCTCGCCCAGGCGATCGACCAGCTGGATCCCGAGCCCGCCGCCCGGTTGCGCGCGCACGTGCTGGAGGCGGAGAACCTGCCGGTGAAGGCGATGGTCAGTGCTGGAACGCTGTTCGACAAGGAACGCAGCGGCGCGACCGACATCAACAAACACTATGTCCGCGGGCCGAACTACCTGCGCGTGAGCGGGGGAGCGCGGTGAGCGCGACGCTGGAGCGAGCCGCGAAACCCGTTGCCTCCGGGACGGACCGGCGCGTCTACGCCGTCGCGGGCTCGTATTTCGTCGCCTCGTTCGCCGCGCTCGGCCTGCCGCCGTATCTGACCGAGATCCTCCCCGAGCTCGGCGATCCCACCGCCCGCTGGGCGGGTGTCCTCTATGTGGTGCCGACGGTCTTCGGTGGTCTCGGCGCTCCGCTGTGGGGTCGGCTTGCCGACCGGTTCGGTCGCAAAAGGCTGCTGCTGCGCGCGCAACTCGGTCTCGCGATCGCCTTCGTCGTCGCGGGAACGGCCGACTCGATACCGATGTTCACCGCGGCACTGGTGTTACAAGGCGTGCTGGGCGGAACATTCGCCGCGTCCAACGGCTATCTCGGTGGGACACTGCACGGTTCGGCCTTGGCGCGGGCGCTCACCGTCTTGCAGGGCAGTGCCAGGGCGGCCTTGGTCTGCGCGCCGATCGCCGTCGGACTGTTGTCGCCGTGGCTCACTCCGCACCGGCAATACCTGGTGCTCGCGGTGCTGCCGCTGGCCGCGGCGCTGATCTTGGCGTGGCTTCCCGAGCCCGACTCCGCACGGGAAACGGGGTCGGCGACCGGTGCGCGCCCGCTGGAAGATTCGGCTCGCGCGGCGCTGCGCCGCTTGTTCGCGGTGGAGTTCGTGTTCGTCTTCACGACCGTGATCTCGTTCCCGTACCTCATCGCGTTGGTCGGTGATCGGCTACCCGGCCTCTCGCCGCTGGCCGCCGGTGGCTTGTTCGCCCTGCCCCATCTCGTCTACCTGGTGATCTCGCTGCCCGTGCAACATCGATGCCGCGCGGCGGGTCGGCCGATCGTGCTCGGCTTCGGTTGTCTCGCAGTGGGTCTGGCCGCGCACGCGGTGGCGGATTCACTGATCGAACTCGTCGCCGCGCGGCTGCTGCTCGGTATCGGGCTCACCCTCGGCTTGGTCGGCCGCAACATACTCGCCGCCGACTGCGCCCGCGACCGGGCGCCGGGCGGGCTGTTCGGTTCGCTCGAATTCTTCGCCAAAGCCGGCGCGGTCGCCGCCGGGCTCGCCGCGACCGCGGCCAATGCCGCATTCGGGCCCGCCGCACCGGCGCTCGTCGGCGGTGTCACCGCCCTGCTCGTCGTCTTGTCCGTCTCGGTCCGCCGATCGCCACTCACCCGCGGGGAGTAGTCCTATGTCTCTGTCCACCAACACAATCGAGTCGACACCGCCGCGGGCGACCGCCGAAGCGGACAGCCTGCCACACGCCGATACGGCGACCGCGCACACGTTGCTGAACTGCCTGCTGCGCGAACTGTCCGGACCCGAACAGCAAGCCACCGTCGCGGGCGACCACCTGTTGCTTCGTCTGCCCCGTCGCGGCGTGCTGCTGCGCGTCCGGCTCCGCCGAACCTCGTTGTTCGGCGCGCACCGCTTCGCCGGTCCGGTCGAGGAGCTGCGGGCGGGCGAGTGGCAGCCGGTCGGCTGGCGTCGGCTCGCCGAGCACACCCACGACGAACTCACCCTGCGCACCGGCGTGCGCAACGAGGAGTTCGTGGACCAGGTCGCGTCGAGCCATCGGACGATCCTCACGACGCAGGCGAGCCGGGCGGCGATCGGCACGGCCGCGCGGGACTACCTGGATTCCGAGCGCGCGCTGGTGTTCGGCCACCGCTTCCATCCGACGCCCAAGGCGCGCAGCGCTTCCCACGATTCGTGGGCGCAGTACGCTCCGGAGCACGGCGCCGAGTTCGGCCTGCGGATGCTCGGCGTCCGCGCGCACCTCGTGGCCGAGGAGTCCGCGGATCCGGCGGCGACGCACGCCCTGGACCGGCTGCACCCGGACGTGCCCGCGGGCTACCGCCTGCTGCCCGCGCATCCGTGGCAATACCGCATGCTGCGCGACCTTCCCGCGCTGCGGCACGCGATGGAGCGCGGCGACATCCTGGACCTCGGCGTCGGCGATCACCGGTTCGCGGCCACCGCGTCGGTGCGCACCCTCTACGACGGCGAGACGTTCCTCAAGTTCAGCCTGAACGTGCGCATCACCAACTGCCTGCGCAAGAACGCCGCCTACGAGTTGTCCGGCGCGGTGGCGCTCACGCGTATCCTCGCGCCGATCCTCGCGGAACTGGAGACCCGTTTTCCCGGCTGCGCCGTGCTCCGCGAGCCCGCTTACCGCAGCCTTGCGCTGCCCGGACCCGACGGCACCGCCGACCGAGCACTGCTGGAGGGATTCGGTGTGATCGTCCGCGAAGGGCTGGCGACGCGGCTGGCTCCCGGCGCCACCGCGCTGCTCGCGGCGGCCGTCGCCGACGAGTATCCGAGCAGCCCGGCGCAGATCTCCCGATTGCTCGCCGACGCCGATTCCGTCGCGGCGATGCGCTGGTGGCGCGCCTATCTCCGGCTGCTGATACCACCTGTGCTCGCCGCTTATTTCGACCACGGGGTCGTGTTCGAACCGCATTTGCAGAACGTGCTGGTCGTCGTCGACGAGGCGGGGCTGCCGACGCGGGTGCTGCTGCGCGACCTGGAAGGCACCAAGCTGCTGCCGGACTCGCACGCCGCGGCGCTGGCCGGTCTGCTGCCCGAGGTGGCGGCGCGGATGACCTACGACGACGAGCGTGGCTGGGACCGGGTCGTGTACTGCCTGATCGTGAACCACGTGGCCGAAATGCTCGCCGCGCTGGCCGATTCGCATCCCGACCGGGAGGCCGAGCTGTGGGCCGCGGTCCACGCGGAGTTGACCGCGTACGCCGAGGAGCACGGCTGCCCGCCACGCCTCGCTGCCCTGCTCGCGGGGGTTCCGCTGCCCGCCAAGGCCAACCTGCTTACCCGATGGGAACGCAAAGCGGATCGGGACGCCGGCTACGTCCGGCTTCCCTCACCCTTCACGCTGCTCGGCGTGACCCGCGCCGCGAGCAGCCGGATTGCTTCGCGCATCCCGGAGCCGAGCGTCGGCGAGGCGCGGGCATGAGTGGTCTTTCCGCACCGGTCCGGGAGTGCGTCGAAACCCTCGACGCCGCCGAACTTCCCGCCTACATCTACGATCTGGGCGCACTGCGGGCACACGCCGCCGCGATCCGGGCGGCGCTGCCGGACAGCGTCGAGCTGTACTACGCGGCCAAGGCGAATCCGGAGCCGGAGATCTTGCGTGCGCTCGCCGATCTCGTCGACGGCTACGAGGTCTCCTCGGGCGGCGAGCTCGCCCACGTCGCCGCGACGGTGCCGAATCGGCCCTTGGCCTTCGGCGGACCTGGCAAGAGCCCGGACGAACTCGCCGCCGCGTTCGCACACGGCGTGCACCGCGTGCACGTCGAGAGCATCGGCGAATTGCGCCGTCTCGCCGCGCTTTCCACACCGGACGAGCCGATCGGCGTCCTGCTGCGGGTGAACCTGCCACTGGCCGACCGAACACTCAGCGGCAGCGCGCTGGCCATGGGCGGCCGCCCGACACCGTTCGGCCTCGATCCTGGGCAGGCCGAGCTCGCGGCGGCCGCCCTCGCGCGCGGGAGTTTTCCCGGGCTGCGCTGGCACGGCGTGCACGCGCACCTGGCCAGCGGGCTCGAGGCCGCCGATCTGGTCGCGGTGGCGGAATCGATCGTGGACTGGTCGATCGGTCTCGCTGCGCGGCACGGCGCGGAACTCGCCGAAGTCAATGTCGGCGGCGGCATGAACGTCGACTACACCGCGCCCGACCGCCGTTTCGACTGGGCCGCTTACGGTGCGGGTCTGGACCGGATCGCCGACGCGCGCCCCGGGCTTCGGCTGCGTATCGAGCCCGGCCGGGCGCTGACGGCCTACAGCGGGTGGTACGTCACCGAGGTGCTGGACGTGAAGCCGAGCCATCGCGCCGAATTCGCGATCGTGCGCGGCGGCACGCATCACCTGCGCACGCCCGCCGCCAAAGGACACGACCAACCGTGCTCGATCGTGCCGACCGAGCACTGGCCGTATCCCTGGCCGCGCGCGGCGACGACCACGGAGCGGGTCACCGTCACCGGTCAGCTGTGCACACCGAAAGACGTTCTCGCCCAAGACGTGCCGGTCAGCACGCTGCGCACGGGCGACCGCATCGCCTTCGATCTGGCGGGCGCCTACGCATGGAACATCTCGCACCGCGACTTCCTCATGCACCCGGCCCCCAGCTTCCACTTCCTGCGCGGGGCGCGAACGGCCGAGGGGGGTGGTGAGTGATGTTGCGCGCCAACGAAGTCAAGCGGAAACTCGCTCGCGGCGATCTCGTGCACGGCCTCTTCTGCACCGCGCCCGCGCCCGAGTTCGTCGAGATGATCGCCCACGGCGGATACGACTTCGTCGTGCTGGACACCGAGCACACGCTCCTCGGCGGACGCGAATTGATCCACGCGATCCGGGCCGCCGAAGCGTGCGGTCTCACGCCCTTCGTGCGAATCGCGAAAGGCGACTTCGCCACGGGTCTGCGGGCGTTGGACGCCGGTGCGATGGGGATCGTCGTACCGCATGTCCGCTCGCGCGCCGATGTGTCGGCGGCGATCGATGCCCTGTACTACGCGCCGCTGGGCAAGCGGTCCCTCGGTAGCGGCCGATCGTCCGGTTTCGGCCGCTACGACCCGGTCGAACACCTGCGCCGCGCCAACGACGAGATCATGCTCGTCGCGCTGATCGAGGACGCCGAGGGCGTGGCCGACATCGACCGGATCCTCTCCGGCGGCGGCGTCGACATGGTGCTGCCCGGTCCGGCGGATCTCTCGCAATCCTTCGGCGTCCCTTGGCAACTCGGCGATGTCCGGGTGCGCGACGCGCTGGATCGGCTGCGCGCCGCCTGTGCCGAACACGGTGTGCCGTACTGCGCGATGGCTCGCACGTCGCAGCGGTACGCGCAATGGCGCGCCGCCGATGTGCGCGCCTTCGTCTGCGGTGACGCCGTCGACCTGGCCGCGGCCGCGCTGCGCCGCGGCCTCGCCGAACTTCGCGGCTGACCGCCGCGAGTCCATTCCATCGACACGACAGATGGAACTTCCGAGAAAGGAAACCCATGATGAGGAAGAAGAAGGCACTTCGCGGCCCGCTCGGGGCCGCACTGCTGAGTGTTGCCCTCGGCGTGGTCGCGGGCACCGGCACCGCGGCCGCCGACACCGACGCGGTGGGGTACCAGTCCTCCGTGACCGAGACGTCGACGATCATCTCGACCGACGCCGGGTCGATGACCGTCGAGGACGGCGTCTTCAAGATCAAGGCGGACAACGGCGTCGTGCTCGCGGGAACCGAATTGTCTTTCCGCGTCGATGATTTCGTGTTCCCCATCGCCGCCGACATCAAGGATCGCACCGCGACCCTGACGCCGCGGTTCGACCTCGAACACGCGGTGTACAAGCCGGTGGCGCTGCCGTACGAGGACAAGGCGCCCTGGAAGAGCGAATACGAGCGCGAGCAGGCGGCGTGGAGCCGGATGACGAGCACCATCGGCATGGGCGCCACCATCGGCACCCTGGTCGGCGGGCTCACCGGCGCGGGCGTCGGATGCGTCCTGGGCGGCATCGCGGGAGCGACGGTCGCGGCCGCCACCATCGTCGGCATGTTCGGGCCGTTCATCCCGGCCGCGGCCGTCGGTTGCCTCGGCGGAATCATCGCCATCGGCGCACTGGGGACCGTCACCGGTCAGCTGCTGGTGACCGCGCCCGTCGCCATCCTGGCCGCCGCGCAGTACTTCACCACCATCAATTCCCCGATGCCGCCCGCCCCGGCGAAGTGATCGCCGCCCGCGTCCCATCCCGGAGATGGGACGCGGGCCAATCGCACGCCTTCTGGCGCGCCACCATCCGGGCTCGCGGTGCGCGGACCGATCCGATCGTCTGGTTTCGCGATGGGGACCGTGGGTAGGCGGCACCCATCGGTGTTTGCCACTTCACGACCATCGAGGAGAGAGATGTTCATTCACAACAAAGATCTCCAGTTCGAGGTGCGTGTGGACCGGCCGGATCCGCGGTTCGCGACCCTGTTGCAGGAACAGTTCGGCGGGGCGAACGGCGAGCTGAAGGCCGCGATGCAGTACTTCAGCCAGGCGTTCGTGCTGCGCAGGAAGCACCCGAAGATGTACGACCTTTTCATGGACATCGCGACCGAGGAGTTCAGTCACCTCGAGATCGTCGGCTCGATGATCACCATGCTGCTGGACGGGCTGAACGACGATCTGAAGCAGGCCAACGAACGCTGCGACTGGATGCCGGTGATCGCCAGCTCCGACGGGCGCGAGCAGGCCGTGCACCAGGTCGCCGCCGACCCGTTGTTCTTCGCGCTGCGCGGCGGCGGCCCCGATGTGGGCAACTCCGCGGGTGTGCCGTGGACGGGCGCGTATGTGAACTCCGAGGGCGAACCGTCCGTCGACTTGCGAAGCAACCTCGGGGCGGAGTCGCGCGCCAAGATCGTCTACGAGTACCTCAAGCAGTTCACCGACGACCCCGGCGTCCAGGACACCCTGTCGTTCCTGATGAGCCGCGAGGTCGCGCATTTCCAGCAGTTCACCGCGGCACTGAACGAGCTGCCGGTCAACTTCCCTCCCGGCGCGTTGCCCGGCGACGACCGCTTCCAGAACGTGGCGTTCAACATGTCCAACGGTTCGGCCAGTGCCCGCGGCCCGTGGAACGAGGGACAGGGACCATGGCCGGAGGGGATGGAGTGGCGCTACATCGAGAATCCGGCCTCCGACTGGCTGGGCACCGGCGAGCGGGAGAACCACGGCGCGGACATGAATCCGGAGGGCAGCCCCGCCGTGCAAGGCAGCAAGCCCTTCACCCACGAACAACACACCCCGGCGTGAGCACGAGTCGGGCGACCACTGAGGGGTGAAGCCCATGGACGCATTGACCTTTCTGCGGGCCGACCATGAGAGCGTGCTCGGCATGATCGAGTCGCTCGAACGTGGTCGCGGCAACGGCGAGGCCGAGTTGGCCGCTCGCGATCACTTGGCGACGAGCCTGGTGATCGCCGCTTCCCAGCACGAGGCCGTGGAAGAGCAGTTCTTCTGGCCCGCCGTGCGGCGCGCACTGCCCGACGGCGACGAGCTGGCCGACCGAGCCCTGGCCCAAGAGGAATCGGGCAAGCGGCTGTTGCAGCGGATCGATGACTCCGAAGTCGGGACCCCGGATTTCGAGGGGGCGCTGACCGAATTCATCCGGGCGCTGCGTGAGCACATCGAGTTCGAACAGAATCAGGTGTGGCCGCGGTTCGGTCAGGCCCAGAGCCCACAGGAGCTGGAAGGCCTCGGCGAGAAGATGGCGACGGCCAAGAAGACGGCGCCGACGCGTCCGCATCCGGCTACGCCATCCCGCTCCGGCGCGCAGAAGACCGCGGGGCTGGCGGCCGCCGTCTTGGACAAGGCCCGCGACCTGGTCACCGGAAGGAGGTCGCACCGGCCGCCTGATCCGCCCGCGCCGTGACGAGCGCTCAGAGCTCGCACCGTGGCCGTCCGTGCGCGGGCGGCCACGGTCAGGCGGCCGAAACCCGCGGCTGCCAATCGAAATCGACCTCGGTCGGGTAGCCGTGCCTGGCGTGGTCGAAGTGGGAGCGGGTGACCCGGGTGTCCTTGGTCAGCGCGTCGACGATCTGCCAGCCGACGGCGTAGCGATCCCGGTGCAGTTCCGATCGGGTGGTCGCGGACAGCCGCACCCGCGCCATGTCGTCGGCGCAGGAGAGGGTGCAGTCGAGCATCGAGTCGTCGGTGGCGGAGTCGACGAGTCCGCGCGCGACCTCCTCGACGATCAGCCCGAGTTCGGCCGCGCCGTCGGCGTCGGAGTAGGCGACCACCGCGGTCGATTCCACGGTCGTGCGCAGCATCGTCAATCCGATGGGTCGGGCAGGTACCCGCACGCTGACCGTCTCGGTGGCCGGTCGGAGTGCTTGGGTCGATGTCATCGTGCTCACCGCCTTGCGGGACTGGGGTGTGATAGTCATCGCCAGTGGAGTACCCACGAGAACGCTCCCGCCACATCGGGCCCGGTTTATTGTCCGCGCGGCGGGGCAGTCGGTGGTTGTCGACCGTCCCGATCGAAGGAGTCGCGATGACCGATCTCGCAGCGGATGCCGTGCGCGGTGTTTTCTCCGGAGTGGCGAAGTTGCGCCACGCTCGGGTCTTTCATCCGAACGGGCTGCGCCTGTCCGGGCGGCTGCACGCCGAACCCGGATACGAGTACTTGTTCGGGACGGGGGAGCGGGCGGTGCTCGCGAGGTTGTCCAAGGGCATCGGCACCCCGGCCGGACTGCCGGACGTGCTGGGCCTGGCGTTGCGGGTACTCGATCGCGACGACCATCCGTGGGACTTCGCGCTGGCGACCACCGGCACCGGTTCGCTGAGCCGCTTCGTGATCACCCCCGCGCGCAGCTGGCGCACGGCCAGGTACGGCTGCCTGATGCCCTACCGGCTCGGCGACTCCGCGGCGACCTGGATCTTCGCCGAACCCGATGGCGACCAGCCGGAGACTCCGTCGCTCGACGCCTTGGCCGACCATCTGCGCGCGGAGCCCGCCACCTTCGTCCTCTCGGCGAGCGAGATGGGCAAGCCGGAGCGCAGGCTCGCCGAGGTCACGCTGCATCCGGCCGACCCCGGTGACTACCGCACCGACTTCTTCGACCCGATGACCAACCATCCCGACGAGGTACGCATCCTGCCCGAGGTGATCGGACGGGTGCGCGAACTCGCGTACGTCGGCAGCCGCAGCGGTCGCGGCGAACAGCCGTGAATGCGGTGCGCCGGGTCGGTCGACCGACCCGGCTGGCCGCGGTGCTGCCGCTGATCGCGTTGGCCGCGGCGTGCGGCGGCGATTCCACCGAGGACCCCGCCGCGGCCAGTCCACCGCCAGGCCCGCCGCCGATCCCCGCCGTCACCATCACGATCCAGGATCTGGCCTACACGCGAACGCCGCCGATCACCCCCAACGCGGACATCACGGTGGTGAACAACGATCTGGTGGAGCACAGCATCACCAGCAAGCGGCCCGGATTGTTCGACCACGACATCGATCCGGGGCAGTCCGTCACCTTTCCAGCGCCCGCCGAGATCGGCTCGCATCCGTTCTATTGCCGGTACCACGGGCTGATGGACGGGTGGCTCAGCGTGCGGCAGTAGTCACCCGCCGATCGCGCGGGCCAGGTGCGGCCACGACTCGTGCAGGTCCTTCCCGAACAACTCAGGTGTGCGACCCGGTCGGTCGCTCCACGTGCACCGCGGGAATCTCGAGCTGTTCGAGCCGACCCGTGAACGCCGCGGTGCACGCGTTCGCGATGGCCTCGACGGGCGGAAGGGCAGTCCGCGGTCGATCGCGCCAGGTAGGCCGGAGCCGGCCGACAGGTAGACGGCCACGGCCGTACCGGCCAGCGGCCTCGCCGAGCGGCGCCTCGCCGACCATGTGCGCGGCGGGTGCCGCGGAAACCGGCCGGACCGACGCGAAGGACGAGCCGACGCCCAGCGCGACGGCACCGAGTAGCGCGCGAACAGATACATGCGAGCCCACACACACCAGAGGGCTACGGGGGCAAGATCACTTCTACCGCAACGAATTTCATCGATACCGATACTGGGGTCTCGAGCATCGCCCGCAGCCGGATCGGCACGATCGGTGAGACGCCGGGCCGAGCCACGGAAGTCGGCTGGACCGGGGCCCGGGGTGCGGGCGCTAGTTCTCGTCCTCCCGATCGGGTTCGTCCCGTGGCGGCAGGATCGGTTCGCTGTCGGCGGGCTGTCCCTCTTCGATGCGGCGCCCGCGCGCGAGCTCGGCGTCGAACTCCGCACCGAGCAAGATCGCGACATTCGACAGCCACAACCACACCAGGAAGACGATCGCCCCGGCCAACGATCCGTACACCTTGTTGTATGAGCCGAAATTGGTCGCGTAGAAGGCGAATCCGGCCGATGCCGCGATCCACAGCAGCACCGCGAGCAGGCTGCCCGGCGTCAGCCAGCGGAAGCCGAGCTGACGAGCATTGGGTGCGGCCCAGTACAGCAGCGCGAACACCAGACTGGCCAGCACCGCGAGCACCGGCCACTTCACGATGCTCCACACCGTGACCCCGGCCGACCCGAGTCCGAGCCACTGGCCGACGGTGTCGGCGATGCGGCCGCTCACCAGGACGCCGATCGCGCACAGGGCGACGAGCAGCACGGTCACGGCCGTGAGTCCGAGGCGCAGCGGCAGTGTCTTCCAGAGCGGCCGTCCCTCCTCGGTGTCGTAGACGGCGTTGGCGGCGCGCACGAACGCGCCGAGATAGCCGGACGCCGTCCAGAGCGCCGTCGCGACACCGATGATCGCCAGCGGCCCGGCCAGCGAACGCGATCGCTGTAGCTCCTCGACGGCCTGCACCACGACCGTATTGCCGCTGCCCGGCCCGATGTCGTCGATGGTGTCGATCAGTGAGCGGGTGGCATCGGGCCCGGCCAGGCTCAGCAGCGAGGAGAGCACGATGACGGCCGGGAACAGCGAGATGACGCTGTAGTAGGTCAGCGCGGCGGCCCAGTCGGTCAGATTGTCCGACCGGAATTCCGCGACGGTGCGACGCAACACCCCCCACCATGATCGCCACGGCAACGCCAGTGGTCCGCCGATATGGGCGCGCGTCGGCACCCGCCGCGCTGTCGTCGCTTCCGTCATCACACCAACCTCCGTCCGCTTGGCGCGTACCCGGCGAGCGGTGGGCGAAACGGTCCGCCACTCGGTTCTGCGCGGAGGCCTTGCGCAGCAATAGTTTTCGCTGGTTCTCGTGTGGCCTGGAAGGTGGCGTGTCGTGGCGAGGGACTGGCACGAGGTGGCCGGGATTCGATTCCCGACCGTTGACTGAAGTTCAACTCTAGTCAATACTCGCTAGAGCTGAACTCTAGCGAAAGGTGGCTTGCCGTGGACACCCCGAGACCCCCGCGCGGCTACGCTTCGCCGGGCCGCCGGACTCGGCGCTCTCGGTAGATCGCCACGGCGGCGGAATGGTCTACGAGCACGGGATTCGCCGCGCCGACGAGACGATGTTCCATCTGTTCACCTGGATAGATGACGGCATCTCGAGCCCTGAGACCGCCAATGCCTTGCCTACGTGCGCAACTGGCATTCTTCGGTGGCCAGGAACTGGTCGATGCCGCTGCATACCTACCAGCACAGTGCCGCGGTGTTCACCCTGCTCTTCGATCGGCTGTTGCGGCAGATCGCCGGTGTCCGCGGTTTGAGCGAGAACGAGCGGCACGCCCAGCTGCTGCATTGGCGCGGGGTGTCGGAAGGGATGGGCGTGCCCGACATTCCGCAAACCTGGCGGGAGATGGAAGAGCTGCTCGAAAACTACCGCCACCCAGTGCCTTTCGCGCTGTCATTCGACGGCTCGCCGGCTTGATGGTGCTCGTCGAACGACACGTGCTTCCCGACCCGCGCGAGGTCTTCCGCCTCTCCGGCATCATCAGCGGCCATCGGAAATCCGCGCTGCGCGGATCGGCGGACCGGCCATCCAGCGTGGCATAGGGATTCGAGCGGCGAACATGCGCCGTTGGGTGGTCCCGATCCGGGCGCTGTACTTTCGACGGGGTGAGTGCGTTGTTGGGCCGGACGTTTCGCCGGGTTGAGCAGATGGATCGGGCGGTTACCGGTGCGGTGGCACGGCTTCCGGCGACGGCGGTCGATCGCGGCATGGTGCGGTTGACTCGGGCGGCGGACCGGGGCCTGCTGTGGACGGTCCTCGCGGCGGTGCTGGCCACCCGCCAGGGTGCGACGCGCCGGGCGGCGCTGCGCGGCGTCGTCTCGGTGGCCGGGGCGAGCCTGACCGTCAACCTGGTACTCAAGTCGCTGATCGCGCGCCGCAGGCCCGCGGCGCGACTGCTGCCGCCGCATCGGCGCCTGATCCGGGTGCCGACCTCCTCGTCGTTCCCCTCCGGGCACAGCGCGGGCGCCTTCGCGTTCGCCACGGCGGTGGCGCTGGAGAGCCCGCGCACCGCGGTGGTGGTGGCGCCGCTGGCCGCCACGGTCGCCTACTCGCGGGTGCACACCGGCGTGCACTGGACCTCCGACGTGGTCGTCGGCGCGGCCGTCGGGGCCGGTGTCGCGATGGCCTCGCGCCGCTGGTGGCCGGTCCGCGAATCCGACGAGGCCGAGGCGCACGCGGTGCGCGAGGTGCCGATGCTCGTCGAAGGCAAAGGCCTTGTGCTGCTGGTCAATCCGGTGTCCGGCGATCCCGGCTACGACCCGACCGACGACATCGCCGCCGCCCTGCCCGCGGCCACCGTGCTGCGCACCGAGCCCGGCCGCGACTGCGTCGAGCAGCTGGAGGAAGCGCTGGCGGCGCGCACCGAGCGGGCGTTCGCGGTGGGCGCGGCGGGCGGCGACGGGACGATCGCCGCGGCGGCGGCCGTCGCGCTGCGCCACGAACTGCCGCTGGTCGTCGTCCCCACCGGAACACTGAACCACTTCGCGCGCGACCTCGGCGTCTACGACCTGCGCGAGGTGGTCGACGCCACCGGCGCGGGCGAGGCGGTCGCGGTCGACATCGCGAGCGTGGAACTCGACACCGAGGACGGCGCGCGCACCCACTATCTGATCAACACCGCCAGCCTGGGTGCGTACCCGGATCTCGTTCGGCTGCGTGACAAATGGCAGCCGAGGTGGGGCAAGTGGCCCGCGTTCGCGGCCGCCCTCGTGGTCGTCCTGCGGGACGCGCAGCCGGTCCGGATCCGCCTGAACGAGACCTGGCACGACGTGTGGTTCCTGTTCATCGGCAACGGCGCCTACCACCCGCACGGCGCGGTGCCCGCGTTCCGCGCCCGGCTCGACGACGGCATGCTCGACGTGCGCTGGCTGCGCGCCGATATACGGTTCTCCCGCACCCGGGCGGTACTGGCCCTGCTGCTGGCCGCCATCGGCCGCAGCAAGGTCTACAACGAGCTGCAAGTCCCCGAACTGATCGTGCAGGTCCGTGAACCGGAAGCGGTGGCGGCCGACGGCGAGGTCCTCGGCGAGGCGCGGCGCCTGCGTTTCTCGGTCGCAGGCCAAGTCGCCGCCTACCGCCGCGACGAGGACAACCCACGCTGGGCAGCCCGCCCCCGCCCCCACCACCGCCGCCCCTTCTTCCGCCGCTGGATGTGATCCGCCGCGGCCTATGTGCTGACCGCTTCGGCCAGGCGGGGGAGTTGGCGAAGAGGGTTGTGGTGTTCGACTTCCATGCGTTGGGCGGCGTCGAAGATGTCGCTCAGGCCGGGGGCGGGGTCGTGGTCTCCGGTTTGGGGGAGTAGGGCGGCGCTGAAGGGCCAGTCGGAGCCGAAGACGATGTGGTCGCGGCTGGTCACGGCGAGGACGCTGGTCATGGCGGCGGGGAAGCCGCTCAGCGCGGTGTCGTAGTAGAAGCGCGAGATCAGGTTCCGGATGTCGAGGACGGAGGGCTTGGGCAGATCCTGCGGCCACAGGTCACCGAGCACCGTCTGCGAGGCAACGCCGATGCGGTGCGACAGGAACGGCAGGGCGCCGCCAGCGTGCGAGAGCTGGAACCGGATGTCCGGATAGCGCTGGGTCATGCCGGTGACCATCATCATGGTCGCGGCGCGCGTGGTGTCGAAGGTGAACTCCTCCATGAAATCCGGAAGGGGGAGTTCGGGTTTCGCGTCGGCCGGGATGGCCGCGGGATGCACGAAGACGAACGCGCGGCGCTGGTTCAACGCGATCATCAGCGGCTCGAAGCGCGGATCGCCGAGGTAGACGCCGTCGTAGGCGGAGAGCAGCACCACACCGTCGAGGCGCAGCGTGTCCAGCGCGTAGATCGCCTCCTCGATGGACGCGGCGATGTCCGGCATCGGCAGCACCGCGAACGCGCCGAAGCGCGTGTGGTGGGTCTTGATCAGCTGGGCGGCGTAGTCGTTGCAGTAGCGGGCCAGATCATTGGCCTCCCTGCCGTGCAGGAACGAGACACCAGGGTCGGAGACCGAAAGCGCTTGCGCCTGAATGCCGTAGTAGTCCATGAAAGCGAGGGCATCCTCGGGTGACCACGTGGGCGTCGGATAGCCGCCGATGGTGAAGTGACCGTGCTCGAGCAGCGCCGCCCGGTAGTCCGGCGGCAGGAAATGCGCGTGCAGGTCGATGCGATAGGTACCGCTCGGGGCGGGCTGCCTGCGGGCGGGTGCGGCTTCCGCGCGCGCCGTGCCGGGGCCCGGCGCGGCGCTGAGGGCGGCGACACCGAGGGTGCCCGCGGCGGCGCTGCCGAGGAGGCGCCTGCGGGACAGCGAGGGTTCGGTCATGGAGACTCACTTTCGAGGTACGAAGCGGCGATAGTTCGCGGGAAGTCCGGGTACGGGCGGATGTATGGGGGGTCGCCGTGCGGGCGACGGCTCAGTCGCGGCGGCCGGTGAGATCGAGGGCGATGTCGACGATCATGTCTTCCTGCCCGCCGACCAGTCCCCGCCGTCCCGCCTCGACCAGCAGCGTGCGCACGTCGGCTCCGTAAGCGGCGGAGGCGTTTTCGGCGTGCCGCAGGAAGCTGGAGTACACACCGGCGTAGCCGAGTGTCAGCGTCTCCCTGTCGACCTGCACCGGCCGATCCATCAGCGGGCGGACGAGATCGTCGGCGGCATCGGTGAGCGCGTCGAGATCGGCGCCGTGCTTCCACCCGGTGAGGTCGGCGACCGCGACGAACGCCTCCAACGGCGTGTTGCCCGCGCCGGCGCCGAGCCCGGCCAGCGAGGCGTCGACCCGGGTGACGCCCTCCTCGACCGCGATGACGCTGTTGGCGACGGCCAGCGACAGATTCTGGTGCGCGTGAATGCCGATCTCGGTGCTGGGATCGAGCACCGCGCGGTAGGCCCGGACCCGTTGGCGCACACCGCTCATGGTGAGTCGCCCGCCGGAATCGGTCACATACACGCAGTGCGCGCCGTAGGACTCCATCAGCCGCGCCTGCTCGGCCAGCCCGGCCGGACTGTTCATGTGGCTCATCATCAGGAACCCGGAGACGTCCATGCCGAGCTCGCGAGCGTAGCCGATGTGCTGCGCGGCGATGTCGGCCTCGGTGCAGTGGGTCGCCACCCGCACCGAGCGCACACCGAGCTCGTAGGCGCGGCGCAGGTCCTCGATGGTGCCGATGCCGGGCAGCAGCAGGGTGGTCAGCCGGGCGGTGCCGAGCGCTTCGGCCGCCGCGGCGAGCCATTCCCAATCGGTATTGCTGCCCGGCCCGTAGGTGAGGCTGCCGCCGGACAGGCCGTCGCCGTGCGCGACCTCGATCGCGTCGACACCCGCCGCGTCGAGGGCGGCGGCGATGTCGGCGACGATCTGTGGGGTGATGCGGTGGCGCAGCGCGTGCATGCCGTCGCGCAGCGTGACGTCTTGCAGGAACACGTGGGTCATCGGGTCAGCTCCTGTGCCGAAGCGATCTCTTCGGCGACACGCAGCGCCGCGGAGGTCATGATGTCGAGATTCCCGGCATACGCGGGCAGATAGTGCGCGGCGCCTTCCACTTCCAGGAACACCGACACCTGATGCGTCACCGGCCGGTCGCCGACGAGCGTGCCCACCGGGGCGTCCCGCGGCACCGGCGTGATCTGGATGTCCTGTTTCAGCCGATAGCCGGGAACATAGGCCGCGACGGATTCCACCATCGCTCGGATGGATTCGCGCAACGCGTCCCCGGCGCGCCGCGCCGGATCGTCGATGAGCGCGAGCACCGTGTCGCGCATGATCAGCGGTGGTTCGGCGGGATTGAGCACGATGATGGCGCGTCCCCGCTCGGCGCCGCCGACTGCGGTGATCGCCGCGCCGGTGGTCTCGGTGAACTCGTCGATGTTGGCGCGCGTGCCGGGACCCGCCGACTTCGAGGCGATCGACGCGACGATCTCGGCGTAGGGGACGGGCACCACACGCGAGATGGCGGCGACGATCGGAATGGTGGCCTGCCCGCCGCAGGTGACCATGTTGACGTTGTCCGCGTCCAGATGCGCGTCGAGGTTGACGGCGGGGACCACGAACGGCCCGATCGCGGCCGGTGTCAGGTCGACGAGCCGTTTCCCGTGCGGGGCAAGGGCTTCGGCGTTGGCCAGGTGCGCGCGCGCCGAGGTGGCGTCGAACACGATCTCGATCTCGGCGAAATCGGGCATGGCGATGAGGCCCCGCACACCGTCGGCGGTGGTGGGCACCCCGAGCCGCGCCGCCCGCGCCAGACCGTCGGAAGCGGGATCGATGCCGACCATCGCGGCCATCTCCAGGGTGTCCGACAGGCGAAGCACCTTGATCATCAAGTCGGTGCCGATATTGCCCGAGCCGATCACGGCGACCTTGGTGCGGTTCATGCGGTTTCCTCCAGGGTGAAGCCGACGGTTCCGAGCGTCTCGACGCCGTAACGGATTTCGGAGTGCACGTGCGCACGGGACCGCAGCGGAACCATCGGTCCGAGCGCGCCGGAGAGCACGATCTCGCCCGCGCGCAGCGGGTCGCCGAGGGCGCGGGCGGTGCGCGCGAGCCAGGCCAGCGCGTTCAGCGGATCGCCGAGGCACGCCGAACCGGTTCCGGTGGAGACGATCTCGCCGTCCACTCGCATGTTCATGCCGACCTCGCGCGGCTCGAAATCCGCCAGTGACAACGGCCGCTCGCCGAGCGCGAACCATCCGCTGGACGCGTTGTCGGCGACCGTGTCGCCGAAGGTGATGTCCCAGTCGGCGATTCGGCTGTCCACGATTTCCAGCGCCGCGACGGCGTAGTCCACCGCGTGTCGCACGCTGCGGGCGTCGATCTCGTCGGTGTCGAGATCGGCCGACAGCACGAAGGCCAGCTCCGCCTCGATCTTCGGTTGCAGCAGACGCGGCCGATCGGCCGGCGGGGTGCGAACGTCCATGTCGGCGAACAGGACTCCGAAGTCCGGCTGGTCGACGCCCAGCTGCCGCTGCACCGCGGGCGCGGTGAGGCCGATCTTGCGACCGACCACCCGTGCGCCGGATTCGACGCGCCTGCGGACGCCGAGACGCTGCACGGCGTAGGCGGCGGCGACGTCGTCGCCGCCGATGAGGTCGCGCACGGGCGCGGCGGGCACGCCGGTGTCCGCGGCCTCGGCGAGCCGTTGCGCGGCGGCCACGACCGCCGGGTTCTCGGTGACGGTCGAGGTCATCGGGACTCCTCGTAGTCGGGGGTGATCAGGTGCTCGGTGGGGAGTTCGGGTAACGGCGCGGGACCGGTGGGCAGGCGCAGCTGGCGTGTCAATTCCGCGATCAGCGGCGCGGTTTCGCCGCGCGGCGCGACGCCGAACACGAAGCGGTCGGGACGCAGCAGCACCACTCCGCCACGGTGAACTCCGGCCTTGCCGAACCAGCGCGCCAGCGCGCCGGTGTGGTCCTCGACGTCGGACACCTCGTCGCCGTCGCCCCGTCCGTCGCCGGGCTTGCCCTGCGGGCGGCCGCCGAGGGGATAGACCGTGACGAACCGACTGTCGAGCCCGTCCAGCACGGCCAGGTCTTCGGCGGAGCAGGCCGAGCGCGGGTCGACGCCGTAGCCGAGCACGGCGAACCCGAGGCCGAGCACGTCGTCGAGGCGGCGGTGCCTGCCGTCGTAGGTGCGCACCTCCGGCTGCGGAGCGAGGGTGCCCTCGACCCCGCGCAGCCCGCGGCGGGGCAGACCCAGATAGGCGTCGCGACGGAACCGGGGCTCCGGCTTCATCTTCGCCCCGCGAATCCATCCGCCGAGGCCCGGCATCCGCAGCGCGGTGGTCAGCGCGACGTCACGGAGCCGTGCCGCCACCGGGTTGTTCAGGGAGACCAGGGTTTTCATCCACACCGACATGGTGATCATCGCCGCGGCGTGCGGGCGGCGCTCGGACTCGTAGCTGTCCAGGATCGCCGGGTCGGCGCCGTGGCGCAGGATGGCGGTCAGCTTCCAGGACAGGTTGTCGGCGTCGCGTACACCCGAATTCATGCCCTGGCCGATGAATTGGGGTGTCATGTGCGCGGCGTCGCCCGCCAACAGGATGCGCCCGTCGCGCCAGTCGTCGGCGACGACCGCGTTGAAGGTGTAGACGAGCTTGCGCAGCACCTCGACCTCGTCGGGGTCGACGAACCGGGAGATGTGCGCGCGGACGTTGTCGGGGTCCTCCATCTCCTCCTTGGTCTGGGACTCGCGCAGCATGAACTCGAAACGGTGGTGCCCGCCCGGCTGCGGACAGGACACGATCGGCAGTTCGGGCTCGCACACGAAGTTGAAATACGGCAGGTGGCGGAACGCGTCCACGCCGTCCTTGGCCTTAAGATCCACCACCAGCCAGCGCTCCGGGAAGCTGGTGCCGGTCATGTCGATGCCCAGTTGGGTGCGCACCACGCTGCGGCCGCCGTCGCAGCCGACCAAGAATGCTGCTCGTACCCGCTCGGAGGTCCGGCGATCGGCCTCGGATTGCCGTTTGCCGTAGCCGGTGCCCGCACAGGCGGCGTGCTCGACGCCGACACCCGTGGCGTCCTGGTCGAAGTCGACGACTTCGCGGCCGCGCCGCACGGTGACGTGCGGGTAGCGGTCCAGCGCCCGTTCGAGGGAGTTCTCCAGATACGGCTGGTAGAGGAAGTTGACCACCGGCCAGCCGAGGGGGCGCTCGACCTGGTTGAACTGCGCGAGCAGCGTTCCGTCCGCGCGGACCCACTGGACGGTGGAGTCGAGGTTCATGTCCGCGGCCAATTCGTCCGCCGCTCCGGCTGTTTGGAAGATACGCATCCCTTCGTCGTCGGTGTAGACGGCGCGGGCGAGACCGTAGTACTCCGGTTCGCGCTCCAGCACGAGCACCCGCACGCCGCGGCGGCCGAGCAGATTGGCCAGGGTGAGCCCGGTCGGACCGAGCCCGACGATCACGACGTCGTAGTCGAATTCGTTCATCGAGACGGTCCTCCCGACAGTTCCGGCACCGTGATCTCCGGCGTGCGTACGGTTTCCAAGGCGCGGCGGAACTGGGCGAACTTGTCCAGCACCGTCTGTCCGACGGTGGTGTGGCCCCAGATGCTGATGCCCTGATAGGTACTCGGCTCCCAGGTCGCCTCGCGTTCGGGCGTGATGACGATCGGGTTCCAGCCGACCTCGAGTTCGAAGCCGGACGGCGTCACGCAGTAGTAGGACAGCTCGCGGTCGTTGGTGTGCTGGCCGACCGACCACGCCATGCGGAACCCGAGATCGGTGACGCGCTGGAAGGACGCGAGCATGTCGTCCAACGTCGCGGACTGAATGTTGATGTGCTGCACGCGGGTTCGGATCGGGTCGATCTTCACTCCGCGCAGGTTGGCGATCGCGATCGAGTGGTGGCGCTCGTTGACCCGCAGGAAGCGGATCTTCATCATCAGCCCGGAGACGTTCTCGTCGATGTAATCCGACAGGCGGGAATCGAACACGGTGTGGTAGTAGCCGCGCATCGACTCCGGTTCCCTGGACACGATCGCGACATGGCCCATGCCCGCCTCGCCGGTGACCCAGCCCGAGCTGAGCATCCGCAACGGTTCAGGCGTGGTCACCGCGGTCGTGAAGATCTCGGTGCCAATGCCTTTGGGGCCGGGGAAACGCCAGAGCCGTTCCACGCCGCGCAGGGCGGCTTCGTCGGCTGTGCCTTCGTCGATCGGGACCCCGCGGTCGGCGACCCTGGCGATGATCCGGTCGAACGTCTCGTGATCGTCGATCTGCCAGCCGAGGGCGGTCACATCCTCGGCGGGGCCGCGCTCGATCAGGAATCGGCACGACCGGTCGTCGAGCCGGAAACGCATCGTGTCGGCGTCGAGCCGGTCGACGTGCATGCCGATCGCCGAGGCCCCGAAGCGATCCCAGTCGGTCAGTCGCTGGGACTGCACCGCGATGTAGCCCAGGTGCACCGCTCCGAACACCGAGCCGTCGGTGTTCGGGCGTAGGAAGTCGTTCACGGCGTCGCCTCCAGAAACGCGGTCGCGAGCCCGTTGAACAGGTCGGCGCGTTCCCACTGCACCCAGTGGCCGGTCCTGGCGGCGAGGAACAGGTCGCAGCTGGGCATGCGGTCGGCCAGCATGCGGCCGCCTTCGGGCCGGTTGACCTGGTCTTCGGCGCCCCAGATCACCAGCGTCGGATGGGTCACCTTGCCGAGCCGGGCGTCGCGGGTGAAGTCCATCCGCCACACCGTCCGCAGCGCGAGCGGCCCCGACGGCCTGCGCAGTGGCGGATTCGCGACGACATCGGGATCCAGGCTGGACCGATACCGCTCGTCGATCAGCTCCTCGGTGATCGCGCTCGCGTCGTAGACCAGGTGGTCGCGCACGAACGTGGCGAGTTTCTCCCGGCTCGGGCCGTCGCCGCCGTAGTACGAGAGCAGCGACTGCAAGCCTTTAGTCGGCAGCGCCCGGGTGGTGCCGACGCCGCCCGGTCCCATCAGGATCAGCCTGCCGACCTTCTCGGGGCGGTCCATCGCCAACCGCAGCGCCGCAGCGCCGCCGTAGGAGTTGCCGACCAAGTGCGCGCTCGGCAGGTCCAGCGCGTCGAGCAGCCCGCCGACCGAGTCGGCGAGATCGCCGAACGGGTCGGACTGATCGATCCGCTTGGTCGAGCGGCCGTAGCCGGGCATGTCCGGGACGATGACCCGGAAACGCCGCGCCAGCGCCTCGATGTTGCGCGAATAGTTCGAGAGCCCGGACGCGCCGGGGCCACCGCCGTGCAACAGCACCACGGCCGGGCCCGTGCCGAACTCGGCGAAGAAGATATCGCGGTCGCCGACCCGAACCGTCCGTCCGGCGTCGACCCCCTTGTCGATGCTTGTCACAGCCACCACCTCCACAGTTCAGATGATGAAATCATCAGTTACGAGGAATGCCGCTGTCAAGAGAAAATGATGAGAACATCAGAAGAGATGGTTACCTCAATTGGGCGTCGCAAGGTGGCGCGCACGACTGCGCCGGGACCGAGAATCGTCTCTGATCGTTTCCTCAATTACGATTCTCATAACGATTCCGAGTGGGAGAGGGCCGATGACCGCCGAACCCGTAGTGCGCAACCGCGTCGACCGGCGCCGTGAGCGGACCCGCAACGCATTGCTCGGCGCGGCGCGCAAGTTCCTCTCGGAGGGACGCTCCGCGGTCAGCATCCAGGAGATCACCGACGCCGCCGACGTCGGATTCGGTTCCTTCTACAACCATTTCGAGTCCAAGGAGCAGCTGTTCGACGAGGCGGTGCGCTCGGCGCTCCAGGTCTACAGCGAGATGCGCGACGCCATCGTGGCGCTCTACGACGACCCTGCCGAGGTGTTCGCCGTCAGCTTCCGCATGACCGGACGGTTGCAGCGGCAGATCCCCGAGATGGTGAGGGTCGTGCTGAACTCGGGCATGTCGATCATGCTGCGGGAAGAGGGTCTCGCGCCGCGCGCCCGCCGCGACATCATCGCCGCCCAGGAGGCGGGCCGTTTCGAACCGATGGACCCCGATCTCGCCGTGATGGCCGCGGGTGGCGCGCTGCTGGGCCTGATGCAACTGCTCGACGCCAAACCGGACACCGACGCCGACGCGCTGTCGGACGAGATGGCCTTCCAGGTGCTGCGCATGTTCGGCATGAACAAGCGCGCCGCGCAGAAGCTCACCTCCACCGAGCTGCCGCCGCTGCCGCGGATCTGACCGTCATGGCCGGAGGGTCGGCGCGGTGTGGGTGGTCCAACCCGTGCTGCCGCACCTGCGCGCGCAGGGGTCCGGTCGAATTTTGCAGATCACGTCGATGGGAACCAGCGGAGGCATGGCGTCACGCGGACGTCTCATTGTCGGCGGCCGGTCCTACGACATGGTCCAAGATCTCGACCGGGCGCGCGGCGAGCTGTGCCGGGAATGGGAGCAGCTCAGCCGAAAAGCCGCGGGCTGAGCGGCCCGCCGTCTAGAGCGGTTGAGGTCCGGTGAGTCCGATGGTGCCCGCGAGGTCGGCGAGGGTGGCGTCGAACAGCGCGTCCGGGTCGCTGACGGGCATCGGGTAGTTGCCGAACACCTCGAGGGTGACGTGCCCGTACAGCCGCGCCCAGAGCGTCATCATCAGGTAGGCCACGCCCAGGTCGAGTTTCTCCGCGGGAAACTTCTGGCTCGATTCGGCGAGCATGGCGAGCAATTCGGTCTGGAAACCGATCAGGTCCTCGCGCAACGCGTCGGGGATCGTGTCGGTCGACGGGGTCACCAGGTCGTAGGTGGTGAGCAACCGGCCGGCCGCGCCGAGGAAGACGCGGCCGAACGGTTCGTCGAATTGCCTTATCCCGCCCGGGTTCTCGCCGTTCGGCGAGGCGAACACGAGGGTGAACTCGTGCGGGTGGGCGAGGGCCCAGCGCCGAAAGCCCTTACAGATGGCGAACAGTTGCACGACGCCGTCGTCGGGCAGTTCGGCGACCTGCCCCGCGAGCTCGTCCGCGAGGTCCACGCAGATGTCGCGGCGCAGCGCGGCGACCAAGTCCTCGCGGGAAGCGTAATGGCGATACAGCGCGGGGGCGGTGATGCCGAGGTCGCGCGCGATGGCGCGCAGGGTCAGCGCCTCGGGTCCCTGTTCGGCCAGCACCGTCCTGGCCACCCGCCGGATGTCCGCGTCGTGTATCGCGGGCATCCGGCCCCGTCGTGCGGGTTGTGTCATTCGTATGCGACCTGCCAGCTCTTGATGCCGTTCAACCAGCCCGAGCGTAGCCGGACCGGCTCGGAGACCTCACGCAGGTTCGGCATCACATCCGCGATGGCGTTGAAGATCAGGTCGAGTTGCAGCCGCGCCAGGTTCGCGCCGACGCAGAAGTGCGTTCCGGTGCCGCCGAATCCCACGTGCGGGTTGGGGTTACGGGTGACGTCGAACTCGAAAGGCTTGTCGAAGCGCTCCTCGTCGAAGTTGGCCGAGGCGTAGAAGAGTCCGACGCGCTGGCCCTTGCGGATGGCTTGGCCGCCGATCTCGGTGTCCTCCAACGCCGTACGCTGGAAGGCGATCACCGGCGTCGCCCACCGGACGATCTCGTCGGGCGCGGTGCGCGGCCGCTCCGCCTTGTACAGCTCCCACTGCTCGGGGAAGTCGATGAACGCCTTCATGCCGTGCGTGGTGGCGTTGCGGGTGGTCTCGTTGCCCGCGACCGCCAAAAGGATGACGAACCAGGCGAATTCGTCCGATCCGAGCGCCTCGCCGTCGAGGTCGGCGGTGACGAGCTGGCTGACGATGTCGTCGGCCGGGCACTTGCGGCGCTCCTCGGCGAGGTTCCAGGAGTAGCCCATGATCTCCGCGGTGGCCAGCTTGTGGTTGCCGTCGAAGTCCGGATCGTCGTAGCCCATCATCTGATTCGACCAGTCGAACAGTTTGCCGCGGTCGGACTGCGGCACGCCGAGCAGCTCGGCGATGGCCTGCAACGGCAGCTCGCACGCCACCTGCTGGACGAAGTCGCCGCCGCCGGTCTTCTTGGCCTCGTGGACGATTCGTTCGGCGCGCTCGTGCAGCGCGTCGCGCAGGCTCTGTACGGCGCGCGGCGTGAAGCCGCGGGAGATGATCCGCCGCAGCTTGTCGTGAATGGGCGGATCGGTGTTGACCAGCATGGCGCGCTGGATGTCGATCTCGTCGCGGGTGATGTCGCCGTTGAAGCGGATCACCGCGGTGTTGGCGTTGGTGGAGAACACCTCGGAGTTCTTGGAGATCTCCTTGATGTGGTCGAGCTTGCTGACCACCCAGTACCCGCCGTCGTCGAAGCCGCTGACGCCGTTGGGCTGGTCGACCCACCAGACCGGTGCGGTCCGGCGGAGCTCGGCCCATTCCTCGACGGGCAGACGGCTGGCGAGCAGGTCGGGATCGGTGAAATCGAATTCGTGCGAGATGGACGGCGCGGACACGGTACCTCCTTTGGAACACGTTCCACAGGAGTGAACCACACCACACCCTATTTGTGAACACCATTTAGTAAATCGGGTTCACTTGATCTTGGGCTCAGTCCGAGGGCGGTCCGGCGAGGATGGCGGTGACGACATCGACGAGCTCGCTCATCACCTGCTCGGGACTGAGCTGGACGCCGGAGATCGCGAGCAGATCCTGTGTTTGATGCACGTCGCCGAGGACTTGGAAGGTCAGGGTCATGGCCTGCGCCAAGCGGAATCGGATGGTGTGGCGGGGCAGGTCGGGGAAGGCGCGCCCGAGCAGGGTCATGAAACGGCGGGCTTGATCGGCGAATCCCTCGGCGACGGTCGACAGCGCGGGATGGCCGCTGCCGAGAACGCTCGCGATGAACTTGACCCAGGATCCGCCCTCGCCGGTCGCCATCTCCCACACCGGCAACACGAATGCCTCCGCCAAGCCGCGGGCGCTCACGACGCCCGACTGCTCCACCTCGTCGAGCAGAGCCGCGCGCCGAGTCGCGACCGCGTCGCTTCGCTGCCGGATCAGCGCCTCGATCAGGGCTTCCTTGGAGCCGAAGTGGTAATGGACCGCGGCGACATTCGCGCCCGCGGCCGACATCACGGCGCGCAGCGATACCGCGTCGATGCCGCGTTCGGCGAACAGTCGCTCGGCCGCGAGAATCAGGCGCCGGTCGGTCGGCATGGCTAGTTCCGCTTCGCTGATCCGAAGCTCGGCACGGTCCGCTGCGCTGGTCACCTGCTGCATTGTAATGACCGTTCGCCCAGCGCAGACGCAATCTCTATCAACTGATGCAATCACTTGATAGAGTGCGGCTCGTGAGTACGACCACCGTTCCCGCCCACGACTTCGCGGAACTGACCGCCCTGGTGACGGGCGATCCGTCCGACACCGTTCCGGTGGTGGAGGTCTTCACCGGAACGGTCGTCGCGCACCTGCCGCAGTCCTCGCCCGCCGATGTCGCCGCGGCGTTCGACCGTGCCCGCGCCGCCCAGGTCGAGTGGGCGCGCTGGCCGGTGCGGCGTCGACTCGCCGTGTTCGAACGCTTCCACCGCCTGGTGCTGGAGAACCATCGGACGATCACCGACCTGATCCAGATCGAGACGGGCAAGGCGCGCCGCATGGCCTTCGAGGAGCTGTGCGACATCCCGATGGTCATCGGTCACTATCTGAAGCGCGCGCCGCGACTGCTGCGCCCCGTTCGGCATCCCGGCGCGATTCCGCTGGTCAGCACCTCGACCGAGATCCGCAAGCCGCGGGGTGTCGTCGGCGTCATCGCGCCGTGGAACTTCCCGTTCGCGATCGGCTACTGCGACGCGATCCCCGCGCTGATGGCCGGGAACGGGATCGTGCTGAAGCCGGACAACCGAACTCCGCTCAGTCCGGCGTACGGATTACGGCTGTTGCTCGAGGCAGGGCTGCCGGAGGGACTCGTGCAGATCGTCTGCGGCGACGGGCCGGTGGTGGGGCCAGCGGTGGTCGGCGGCGCGGACTTCGTGATGTTCACCGGCTCGGAGGCGACCGGGCGACTGGTGGCGAAGCAGGCGGGGGAGCGCCTCGTCGAATCGTGCCTGGAACTGGGCGGCAAGAATCCGATGATCGTGCTGGCCGACGCGGACGTGCCCGCGGCGGTGCACAGCGCGACCAACGGGGTCTTCGCCAACACCGGTCAGCTGTGCCTGCACATCGAGCGGATCTACGTGCACGAATCGGTGTACCCGGCGTTCCGCGACGAATTCACCGCGCGCGTCGCGGCGTTGCGGGTCGGACCGGGCTACGACTTCGACATCGAGATGGGCGCTTTGGTCTCGGCGGATCAGTGCGCCCGGGTCGCGGCGCAGGTCGAGCAGGCGAAAGCCGGTGGCGCGCGGGTGCTCACCGGCGGTCACGCGCTGCCGGACCTCGGGCCGACGTTCTACGCGCCCACGGTGCTCGAGGGCGTCACCGGGGAGATGGACGTCTTCGGCGCGGAGACCTTCGGCCCCGTTGTCGCGCTGTATCCCTTCGCTACCGTCGACCGAGCGGTCGAACTCGCGAACGACACCCGGTACGGGCTGAGCGCGAGCGTCTGGGGGCGCGATCTGTCGGCGGCGCGCGCGGTCGGTGCGCGGCTGGCGGCCGGACACGTGAACGTCAACGACACCGCCGCGCTCGCCTACGCCGGAAAGAGCGCGCCCTCAGGCGGATTCAAGGCCTCGGGAATGGGAGTCCGCAATGGCGACGCCGGTCTGCTGAAATTCACCGAGTCGACCAATGTGGCCACGCTGAAGCGGCAGGTGCTCGGCCCGCAGCCGGGTCAGTCGTACGACGCCTACCTCGACCGCACCCTCACGACGCTGTCACTGCTGCGCCGCTTCCGCATCCGCTGACCGCCGATCCCATTGCTCGGAAGGGTGAAACCGGCTGAGGAACAGCCGGTTTCACCGATGCATCAGCGGTCGAGCCGCTCCGCAGCCAGGGCGCGCACGGCCTTCTTGTCCGGCTTGCCGAGCCCGGTGAGCGGCAGCTCGTCGATGACGAGGACGTGCTTGGGCACCTGGACGGATCCCTTGCGCTGCCGGACGGTCTCCTGGATCTCGGCGATCATCGTCTCGACCGCGGTCGAATCGCTCGGCGCGGCCGGATCGAGCACGACGACGGCGGTGACCGCCTCGCCCCAGCGCGGATCGGGCACGCCGACGACCGCTACATGCGAGACGAGCGGGTGTTCGGCGACGACGTCCTCGACCTCGCGGGGAAAGACGTTGAAGCCGCCGGTGACCACCATGTCCTTGCTGCGGCCCACGATGTGCAGGAAGCCGTCCGCATCCTGGCGGGCCAGATCGCCGGTGCGCAGCCAGCCGTCGCGGAAGGTTTCCGCGGTGGCTTCAGGCTTGTTCAGGTATCCCGCCGCGACCAGTGGTCCGGAGACGCAGATCTCGCCGACCTCGCCGGGCGCGACGACCTTGTCGTCGGTATCCAGCAACGCGACGCGCAGCGCCGCGGACGGACGGCCGCACGAGGTGAGCCGCGCCGAATCGTGTTCGCGTTTACCGAGATAGCTGATCGCCATCGGCGCCTCGGACTGCCCGAAGTATTGCGCGAAGATCGGCCCGAAACGCTCGATCGCCTGCGTCAGCCGGGTCGGGTCGATGGCCGAGGCGCCGTAGTACACCGTCTCCAGCGACGACACGTCGCGGGTCGCGAGATCCGGGTGGTCGAGCAGCGCGTAGAGCATCGACGGCACCAGCATGGTGGCGGTGATCTTGTGTTCCTCGATGGCGCGCAGCACCTCGCCCGGCTCGAAGCGGGGAAGCACCACACACTGACCGCCGAGCAGGACGACCGGGAGGAAGAAAGCCGCGCCCGCGTGCGAGAGCGGCGTGCAGATCAGGAACCTCGGCCGCTGCGGCCATTCCCATTCCGACAGCTGGATCTGGGTCATAGTCGCCATGGTGAGCGCGGTTCCGATGACGCCCTTGGGTTTTCCCGTGGTGCCGCCGGTGTAGCTGACCGAGATGACGGCGTCGGGAGGCAGGTCGGTTGCCTCGATCGGGTCCGCGTCGAACGCCGCCGCGGCAGCCGTCAGATCGACGCCCACATCGGCCAGTTCCGGCGGCACGTCGCCGAGCACGAGGACCCGCTTCAGCTCCGGCACCCGGTCGACCAGTTCGCGGGCTCGCTGCACGAAGGCGGGCACCGGATCGAGCACCAGGGTGGTGATGCCCGCGTCGGCGAGCACGTAGGCGTGATCGTCCAGCCCGCCCATCGGGTGCAGCGCGGTGCGCCGATGGCCGCGCACCTGCCCGGCGCCGATGGTGAACAGCACCTCGGGCCGGTTGAGCGCGAGGACGCCGACGGGCGTGCCGGTCTCGACTCCGTTGGCCGCGAACGCGGCGACGTAGCGGCTGATCGCGTCCAGCACGTCGGCGCCGGTGAGGACGGTGTCACCGAGGGTGAGCACCGGATCGTGGCGGTGCCTGCGCAGCCCGGCGAGCAGGCTGTGGCCGTTGTGCACCGGCAGGCGCAGGTGGGTGTCGGGATCGATTGTCGTCATAGGTGTTTCAGCTCCGAGCACTCGTCGTTGACCGTCGTTCGGCACGTTCGTTCCTGCGCCTCGCTGACGCGCGGCTCCGATTCGCTCATGACGGCCCCGCGTACAGTGTGACGACGCAGGCGCCGCCGAGGCCGAGATTGTGCGCCAAAGCGATTCGCGCGTCCGGCACTTGCCGCTCCGCGGCGAGCCCGCGCAGCTGCCAGCAGAGTTCGGCCGTCTGCGCGAGACCGGTGGCACCGAGCGGGTGGCCCTTGGAGATCAGTCCGCCGGACGGATTGACCACCCAAGCGCCGCCGTAGGTGGTGGCGCCGGATTCCACCAGCGCACCGGATCCGCCCTCCCCGCACAGGCCGAGCGCCTCGTAGGTGATGAGCTCGTTGATCGAGAAGCAGTCGTGCAGTTCGATCACGTCGACCTCGTCGATGGTGATGCCCGCGGCGTCGAGGGCGCGACCGGACGCGGCGCGGGTCATCGGCGCTCCGACGACGTCGATCATCGACCCCGTCGCGAAGGCGGACTCGTCGTCGGTGACCAGCTCCTGGGCCAGGATCTCCACGGCTTGCGCCTCGAGCCCGAGCTCGCGCACGACGTCCTCGCTCACCAGCACGGCGGCCGCGGCCCCGTCCGACATGGGCGAGCACTGCGAGCGGGTCAGCGGACCGTGCACCGGCACGTCGGCGAGCACCTGGTCCAGCGTGTAGGCATTCTGGAACTGCGCCAGCGGATTTCGCGTCGAATGCGCGTGGTTCTTCACCGCGACGGCGGCCAGCTGCTCGGGCGTCGTGCCGTAGCGCTTGCCGTGCTCGAGCGCGGCATTGCCGAAGAACTGGGTGGTCATCGGCGCGGCGCCGAAGTCGTAGTGCGCGGACATGAGTCGCAGGTGCCCGTCGACGGTGGTGATCTTCGGCGGTGTCGCGGGCCCGGCCATGGCTTGCTTGGTCATCTGCTCGAACCCGACGGCCAGTGTCACGTCCGCGAGACCCGCGCCGATCCACTCGCGCGCGAGCACGAGCGCGGTGGAGCCGGTCGCGCAGTTGTTGTTGACGTTGACCACCGGAATGCCGGTCATCCCGACGTCGTACAGCGCGCGCTGCCCGGCCGCGGAGGGCTGGAAGACATAGCCGACCGCGGCACGCTGGACCCGGTCGTAGCCGATACCCGCGTCGCCCAGCGCGCCGCGCACCGCCTCGCCGACCATCTCCGGATAGGTCCACGCCCGGGACCCGATCTTGACGAACGGCGTCATCCCGACGCCGACGACGAATACCCGTCGCATCTTCGAACTCCGATCTCGCTTCACGTGGCGGGCCGTTCGTCGCCGACGACCCACAGGGCGTGGAATTGGGAGGCGCCGCCCATGGCATGGCCGATGGCTCGTCGCGCGCCGGGGACCTGGTGCTCGCCCGCCATGCCGCGGACCTGTAGCGCGGCCTCGAGGAAGCGGACCAGGCCGGTGGCCCCGGTGGGGTTGCCGGACAGCACGCCGCCGGACGGGTTGATCGGCAGGGACCCACCGAATCGCGTCGTCCCGTCGTCGACGAGTTTCCACCCTTGGTGCAGTGGGGCGAGGCCGATGTTCTCCAGCCACATCGGTTCGTACCAGCTGTACGGGATGTACAGCTCGGCGACGTCGATTTCCCTTGCGGGATCGACGATTCCGGCCTGCCGGTAGGCATCGGCGGCGCACTCCGCGCCCGCGAGCGGGTTGACCTCGTCCCGTCCGGCGAAGTGGCCGGTCTCGGTGCGGAACGACATGCCGTGGATCCAGGCGGGCGGCCGCGCTGTGTTCCCGGCCTGCGAGGCCGCGGCCAGCACGATCGCGGCGGCGCCGTCGGAGGACGGGCACGATTCGAGGTAGCGGATCGGGTCCCACAGCATGCGGGACTCCTTGACCTTCTCGACGGTGATGTCGGGCATGTGCACGTGCGCGTACGGATTGCGCAGCGCGTTGAGCCGGTGGTTGACCGCCACCTGCCAGCCGATGTGTTCGGGTGCGCCGGAGCGGCGGATGTA
The DNA here is from genome assembly GCF_006716565.1 of Nocardia bhagyanarayanae. Classification (NCBI taxonomy): domain Bacteria; kingdom Bacillati; phylum Actinomycetota; class Actinomycetes; order Mycobacteriales; family Nocardiaceae; genus Nocardia; species Nocardia bhagyanarayanae. Next base: position 1,153,444 of record NZ_VFPG01000002.1, read on the forward strand.
CTCGCGGATGACCGGCGCGAAGTGGCCGCCCGCACCGGCGCCGAGTTTGGCGCTGAAGGGCAGTCCGCGCGAGAGCGCCCAGGTGAAATTACCTTCGGACTCTTTGGAATACGCCGCGACGAGCACGCGCCGCGCCAACCCAGCCTCGATGAGGTGCGCGCCGTAGATGGCCGCGTGCCCGCCGACGCTGCCGCCGGTGAAGACCCGCGTCACCGGAAGCCCGCGGGCGCCGAGCGCGTCGGCGAGGTAGAGCTCCGGGTTCATCACCCCGTCGAACAGGTCCGGCGTCTTCGACAACACGATCGCGTCGACCTCGCCCAGTTCCAGCTCGGCGTCGGCCATCGCGGCCGCGACCGCCTCGCGCACCATCGCGCCGATGGTCGTCTCGCGGCGCTTGGCCTGCTTGCCCTGACCGATGCCGATGACCGCGACGGGTTCACTCATGCCGGGTCTCCTTCCAACAGGCAGACCAGATTCTGTTGCAGCGCTTGGCCGTTGGTGGCGTGGGCGAGCGCTCGCCGGGCACCTCCCGAGCGAATACCCTTGGCCGCCTCGGCGATACGGATCAGACCGGCGGCGGTCGTCGGCCTGCCCGCCAACGGACCGCCCGACGGATTGATCGCCGTCGCCGCGCCGAGGCCGAGCTCGCGAACCAGGAGCGGTTCCTGCGCGGAGTATTCGATGTGCAACTCGGCGATGTCGACCTCGCTCGCGGCGAAGCCCGCGGTCGCGGTCGCCCGCGCGGCGGCGAGGTTCGCGGAGGGCGCCCTGGTCAGATCGCGCGATCCCGGGTAGTGCCCGTCCATCCGGTGGTCGATGCCGCGGACCCAGGCGGGACGTTCGCACAGCGACCTCGCCACGTCACCGGCGGCGAGCACGACGACGCTCGCGGCGTCGCCGACGGGCGACACGTCGTGACCGCGCAAGGGCGCGGCCACGTAAGGCGCGGCGAGCAGTTCGTCGACCTCGTATTCACCCGCCACCTGCGCGTGCGGATTGGCCTGCGCGTCCGCCAGGCTGCGCGCGACGATCCGCGCCATCTCGTGCTCCGTGGTGACCCCGGACTGGAGCAGCGCGCAGGCCTGGATGCCCGCGATCGCGTCGCGGTGCGGGCGCAGCGGCGTCAGGTAGTAGGGGTCCAGCTGGGTCGGCACGACCTGGTCGAGGTCGCGGGGCAGCGAACCGCGGCCGATTCCGTACACCAGCGCGATGTCGCCGTGCCCCAGTTGCAGCCACGACCACGCCTCGTAGAACGCCCACGCGGCGTCCATCTCCACGTGCGACTCCGCGATCGGCGGCCAGGCGCCGACGGCGTCGAGCGAGTCGATGTAGGCGAAGGTGCGTCCCTCGTGGAAGTCGTGACTGCCGGAACACACGAAATCGACTCGGTCGCGGTCGAGTGGGATGCCGGAGAGCGCTTCCCGGATCACCGGGAGCAGGATGCCCGCCATGTCGTCGCGGCGGTTCGCGGCGAGGCAGGCGGACTGTGCGGAGCCGACGACGGCGATCTCACGCATGCCGAACCTCCTCGGTCGCGACGGGGCGATAGTGGCGGATGCTCATCCACGACGGCTCGAGGTCGTCGCCCTCTCGCCAGACCGGCTCGACCTCCATGCCGATGTGGACCTCGGCGATGTCGACCTCCCGGATCAGGTGCATCAGCCGGGTGTCCGCGCCGTGCGGCTGGATGTAGGCCACCACGTACGGCGGCTCGATCTCCTGCCCCGGGAAGGGAAAGCTGACGACGCAGAAGGTGGAAACGACTCCGCGCCCGTCGAGTTCGATCGGCTCGTCCAGTTCGACGAGGCAGCGCGCGCAGAACTCCGGCGCGGGCAGATACACATGGCGGCACGACGGGCAGGTGCCGGCCAGCAGGCGGCGCTCGGACAGGCCGCGCAGGAATCGGGAGCGGCCGACACCGGCGACGAACGTGTACTCCATCCGCAGCGGCGTCGGCATCAGCGAAACCGGTTCCGGCAGTGGCTTATTCATCGTTGTCCTCCGGCTCGAAACAGCGGAGGTCGGACAACACGCCGCGGCGCTCTTCCGCCCACCGTGCCCGCACTCGCAGGCCCCGCCGGATCCGCGCCGGGTCGCCGCCGACATCGAGGGCGTGGAAGAAGGTGCCCTCCGCACCGTCCACGGCGATGAGCGCCCAGGCGAAGTCGACGTCGACCGGATCGCCCGCGCGGCGCCGAACCCACGTCCACGACTCGACAGCGCCGACCGGCTCCAGCTCGACGAGCTCGCTCAGCTCCTTGCCGGTCACCGGATCGAACTCAGGCGGCGGGCACACCACGGTGCCGCGCTCGGTCCGCGCGCCGAACAGCCGCTTCTCGCGCAGCCCGGCCAGGAACGTTCCGACGACCGGTCCCACCGTGCGCTCGAACGGGAACTCGATCTCATAGGGCGCCTGTAGGCCCCCGTCGACATCAGCGGACATCGGCAGCTCCTTTCACGGCTGGAGTCTGCCTCAATCACGTGATTGAAACAAGTGCTTGAGCCCGCCTGCGCGGTCCCTTGCTGTCAGCGCCCGCGCGCGAGCAGCTCCGCCGCGCCGGAGCAGAGCTCGTCGATCACCTGCGCCACCGGGGCGATCGCGGTGATCCGGCCGACCCCTTGGCCCGCGTCGACCGGTGCGGTTCGCGGGTCGTCGGCGGCGATCGCGGCCGCCAACGCGGCCTGCGCCGCCTTGTCCGTGCGCAACGCGTCCTCGTGACCCGTCCACCGGGCCGCGAAGTCGTTGCGCAGCACGCGCGCGGGAAATCTTGTCGGCCAAGGCAATCGCATCGCCACGTCGAACGCCGTGGTGGCGATCGTGTCGGTGCCGTCGGCCGCGATCATCGCGCGGCGACTCGCCTCCGGCAGCGACGACTCCGAACAGGCGGCGAGGTGCGTGCCGAGCCACGCCCCGCCGGCGCCCGCGGCGAGGACGGCCGCCAGACTCGCGGGCGACCCGATGCCGCCCGCGGCGAGCACCGGCACCGTCACGGCGTCGAGCACAGCGTCCAGCAGCGGCAACGTCCCCATCTCCACCGCGCCGTGGCCGCCGCCTTCCGCGCCTCGCGCGACCAAGACATCGATACCGGCGTCCTCCGCCCGGCGCGCGTCCGTCGCGTTGTACACCTGCGTGGCCGTGCGTATTCCGTTGGCGCGCACGCGTTCGATCCAGGACGGATCCGTCCCGAAGCTCACCGCGATCAGCGTGGGCGCCGCGGCGATGGCCACCTCCAGCAATTCCGGTTCGGCGGCGACGACCCAGTCGACCAGGCCGATCCCGAACCGCCCACCGAGCGACGCCGTGTGCGGAAGTTCCCGGCGCAGCGCGGCCGCGGATCCGGCGCTGCCCATACCGATCATCCCGAGCCCGCCCGCCGCGGTGACCGCAGCGGCCATCCGCCCGCCCGCCACTCCGCCCATCGGCGCGTTCACCACCGGCACGCGCAGGCCCATCGCCCGCGACCACTCCGTGGTCAGCAGCGATCCGGTGACTCGATCCTCCGAAGAACGCGGTTCCCATTGCGACGCAGCCATCCCTCCATGCCAGCACAGCGGCGGGATTGAAACGTGGAGGGGTGGGTAGATCGAAGCGACTACGAAGGAGGTCCGCCATGTCACGCGCGAAAGACACCGACGACGAGAACAACGACAAGCCGAAGGCCGACAAGCCGCCGGGCCCGACCGATCAGGGTCGCGACGCCGGGATGGCGACCAGGGAGGTGGCCCCGGAGATGGCCGCCACCGAGGACGCGCAGGAACCGCCGGACTGATCCGTCAGCGGATCACCGCGCCGGGAGCTGACCCGTAGTGCCGGTCAGCTCCCGCACCCTGAACTTCGTGGGGGTGCGCCTCACCTCGAGTCGAGGTCCAGGGTGGGGTCGAGGTTCAGTGTGCGGCGGATTCGCCAGGGTGGGGGAGTGAGCATGGCGGCGAGTTGGGTGCGGGTGAGTTCGGCGCGGAGGGCGGGGGTGCCGCGCAGGTGAGTCATGGTGGAGTACAGAGAGTTCGGGCGGACGCCCCACATGATCGGGGCGATCTTCCACGGGCCGTCCGGGCTGTCGGCGGGTGGGCGTAGGTGTGTCGGCGTCTTCCTCGGCGTCCGGCGAGTGATCACGGCGTCGCGGGGACATCGGATTTCGATCGTCTCGGCGCCCTTGGGGTCGAAGCCCGCCGTGAAGTGCGCCGCGTCCCAGGGGAATTCCCAGTCGAAGTTCCGTGTGGTGATCCGGATCGCGTCCGGAGAGAAGGAAAGTCGTGCGGTGCGCCGGTAGGAGAGGGCCAAACCCGCCAGGAGGAATAGTGCGACGAGGAGTGCGATCCCGCACAGCGTCGGCTCGAGGTCGCCGGTGACGATGCCGAGCCATATCGCCGCCACCGCCACCGCGGCGAGCCCGGCTAGCGCGGGAGCCAAGCGAACCGGAAGGTAGCGCAGCACGAAGGTGTTGTCCCCGTCGCCCGCGCGCACCTCGGGGCGATCCTCGATGCCCATGACGAGACAGGTGATCCCGGCGATTCCGCCGAGCAGCAGCAGAAGCACGCCGATCCCCACGACGGACCGGTCGTCGAACACCGTTCCCACGACTGAACACGCCGCCCCGCAGACCAGCGCGGCCAAGGTCGCCACCGACCATCCGATGGTCCGGGACTCGGGCCACACGCACCGCCACGCGTACCCGGACGGTGCGCCGGGATGGCTGGGAACTGTAGGTATGCTCATCGCTTCCGTTCAGGGATCGTCGTCGCACCGAACCCCATCGTCCGGCACCGCCCTGAAAAGTAGCCGGAGACTCCGGGCAACCCGAAGACCAACACGGCCAACGTTCGATCCGAATTATGGGGCGCGGTAATTTTGCTACGGCTTTCTCGGCATTCTGAAAACACGCGAGCCAAGCTACGGGTAGACCGGTCGGTTTCTGGCAAAGTGCATGTGTATGAGTGATCAGGACACGGAACTGATCTACCTCGTAGAGATCTCGCGACCAGGCCGATCGGAGGAGCTGTGGTGGCGGGTCGGCAACGTGGGCACACCGGCGCAGACGTCGGCGGCGCTGGCCGAACTCGCCAGGCGCGTCTGCCGGGATCTGCTCTCGCCCGAGCCGCGGCGGTGCGACCGAGCGCGCCGCTGCTGGTATCACTGCCGGGTTTCCTGGCCGGACGGGGTGGTTCTGGACGAAGTCGAGGGACGCGTGCAGGCATTCTTGCTCGCCGTCGAGTTGTGGCGGGCCTCGGCGATAGCGGGGTCCGCGATCAAAGACGCGGACACCTAGATTCCGAGCGTCCGATACGACTTTTCGATTTTCGCGCACGCGCTACCGCTCGCCACTATCCTTGATGGGTCAGTTTCTCCAACACGGCTCGAAACCTGTCCTCTCGGGGTGGCATCCGCCGCCCCGCCTAGAAGCTGGGAGAGAACCGAATGGATATTCAGGACATTCACGAGAAGTTCGACTCGCTGGACATCGACGGCGACGGCTACATCGACCGCGAGGAATTCATCCAGCACTACGAGCGCAGGGGCCAGGACATCGACATCCTGATGTCCCGCTTCGACGAAGTCGACATCGACGGCGACGGCAGGATCAGCAGGGAAGAATTCCTGACCGCCGCTCGCGCGCCGCTCTGAACCGGCCAGGCTGGAGCGTTTTGGCTCCGAGTCGAAGAGCGTCGCTGCTCGATCGTTCCACCGGAACGCGCGAGGGCCCCTCCGCCGAGGGGCTCTCGTGTTCCCTTTGGCCGCCGCGGGTTTCGTAGCGGCGGCTCCTTCGTCTCCGGCGCCGAGCGGTTACTCGGCGATCCCCAAGGCGCGCCATGCCGCGGTGAGAACCTGCCGGCGGCGGGCGGGCGGCCACGGCGCGCCCTCGTCGAAACCGCCGACCACGAGGCCGTCCACGACGACGTTCACCAGGTCCGCGGCGTGCTCGAGCTCCGTGATTCCCGCCTGCGCCAACAGCTTTTCCAGCGACGCGTCCCACCAGTCGTTGAAGGCGTCGAGTTCCGCGCGTAGGGCCGGCTCGGTGGGCGCGCCGAGGATCAGCGCGAGCCAGAACCGGTGGGTCGCTTCATCGGCGGTGAGCACGGCCCATTCGACCAACGCGCGCAACGCCACCGCACCGCGGCGGCCCGCCATGGCGTCTTCGGCTTGCTCGCGCCGCGCGTCCACCTCGCGCCGTACCGCCATGCGCAGCATCTCGTCTCGGCTGCCGACGTAGTGCGTCACCACCGATGTCGACGCGCCGACGCGTTCGGCTACCGAACGGATGGTCACGGCGGCGAAACCGGCCTCCGTGGCGAGGCCGACGACGGCGTCGCTGACGGCCGTGAGGCGGGCGGTGCGATCGACGGTGCGCGGCATGGCCACAGCCTAGCATTTATGCAACACTTGTTTTACAACAAGCGTTTCATAAAGGAGCTGGCGATGGAACGAACGACGGTCGCGGTCATCGGCGCCGGATTCGCGGGACTCACCGCGGCCCGCGCCCTGCGCGCACGGGGCATCGACGTCCTCGTCCTGGAAGCGGCCGACCGCGTCGGCGGCCGCGCCGAGACCGAGCGGTCGGCCGCGGACACACCGGTGGATCTCGGCGGCCAGTGGATCGGCCACGATCACGCCCGAATGACCGCGCTCGCAGGCGAATTCGGCATGACCCTGTTCCCGATGTCCAGTGTTGGGAAAGGTCTCGTTCTCGACGGCGGGCGACGCATTCGGATCGGCCCGCTCACCGCGGCGGCGGCCGGATTGGCGCTGCTGCGGCTGGAATTGCTGGCACGCGGGGATGCGCGCCGCCGGTGGGACGAGGTGACGGTGTCGAACTGGGTCGGCCGGATTCCCGGGTCGCGAGCGCGCCGTCTGGTCGAGGTGATCCTGTCCGAAGCGCTGGCTTGCGATCTCGACGGTGTCTCCGTCGCGGCGCTCGCCCTGGGCGTTCGCTCGGCGGGCGGTCTGCGCGTCATGCTCGGCACCGCGGGCGGTGCGCAGGAATCGCTGCTCTCGGGCGGAGCCGGTGCGCTGGCCGAAGCGCTTGCCACCGAACTGGGCGACGTGGTTCGCCTCGGGCGGCCGGTCACCGCGATCACGCGATCGGCCGACGGCGTCACCCTCGCAACGCCTTCCGGTTCGGTGCACGCCGCGCGCGCGATCGTCACGGTTCCCCCGCCCGTGGCGGCCGCGATCCGGCACGACCCGCGACTGCCCGCCCAACGCCGACGCCTCCAGGACAACCTCCGAATGGGCACGATCTACAAGGCGATCGCCGTCTACGACAGGCCGTTCTGGCGCGAGCGCGGGCTCAGCGGCGAGATCATCGCCTTGGACGGTCCGGTGCCCGCCTCGTTCGACATCTCACCGCCCACCGGCCCCGGCCACCTCTGTGTGCTCGTCCCGGGACGGGATGCCAGGGAACTGGATCGGCTCACCCTCGCCGACCGGCGGGACACCGTGCTGTCCGCCTTGGCGGAGCATCTCGGTCCGGCCGTGCTGAACCCGCTCAGCTGGCACGAGAAGTCTTGGCACCACGATCCTTTCGTCGGCGGCGGGTACTCGGGGCTTCCGCTTCCCGGCACCCTCGATACGTTCACCGACGCCGCCGAGCCGACCGGCCCGATTCACTGGGCCGGTACGGAGACCGCACCGCGCTGGACCGGTTACTTCGAAGGCGCGGTCCTCTCCGGTGAGCGCGCCGCCGACGAGGTCGTGGCGGCGTTGCGCTCGACTTGCCTTGGAGTGCACTCCAAGTCGTAGCGTGGTGGTCCCGGGCTTGCCGATACACGAGGAGACCACACCATGGAACTCGGCTTTCACATTCCGATCTTCGACATCGACGGTGGACCCACCGCCATCGCGGGTGAACTGGCCAGGGTCGGCGCCGCGGCCGAAGCATCGGGTGCGACCTGGTTGTCGTTCATGGATCACTATTTCCAGATCGAACCGACCGGCCTTCCCGCGGAAGCGAACATGCTGGAGGGCTACACCACGCTCGGCTTCCTCGCCGCGCACACTTCGACGATCGAGCTCGGCCTGCTCGTCACCGGCGTGACGTACCGGCATCCTGGTCTGCTCGCGAAGATCGTCACCACGCTCGACGTCCTGTCGGGCGGGCGGGCGGCGCTCGGTATCGGCGCCGCGTGGTTCGAGCGCGAGCACCGCGGGCTCGGCGTGGCGTTCCCGTCGGTCGCCGAACGCTTCGAGCGACTCGAAGAGGCCTTGCGCATCTGCGACCAGATGTGGGACCCGCAGAACAACGGGCCGTTCGAGGGCAAGCATTACCAGTTGGCCGAGACGCTGTGTTCGCCGCAGCCGATCGCCCGCCCCAAGGTGCTGATCGGTGGCAGCGGGGAGCGCAAGACGCTGCGGTTGGTCGCGCAGTACGGCGACGCGTGCAACCTGTTCGGCACCTCGCCGCAGGACGTCGAACACAAGCTCGACGTCCTGCGCAGGCACTGCGACGATCTCGGCCGCGACTACGACCGGATTCGCAAGACGATCATCGCGAACAACCCGCGGCCGACGCCGGACACCCGCGACGAATTCGTCCGCGATATGGCCGATTACGCGAAGCTCGGCGTGCACACCGTCATCGTCGTTCCGACCACCGGTTCGCCTGCCGCGTGGATCGACGGAATCGCGCCGGTCGTCCCGCAGCTCGCCGAGCTCGGTTGACCACCGCTTTCGCTCCGGCCCTCGGGTCTTCGCGCTCCCGGCGCATCGTCATCGATGCGCCGGGAGCCCGCTCACCTCGGCATCACGCCGTCGGCGCGGGGCTGAAGACGCAGAAGAAGTTGCCGGAGGTGTCGAGCAGGTCGGCCGACACCAGTCCGTCCTTGGTGGTGACCGGCGGCGTCACCACCTTGGCTCCCAGCGCTTCGGCCGCCGCCAAGGTGGCAGCGACGTCCTCGACGACCACCAGGAAGGTGGCGTGATTGGCCGAGGCGTCCGTGGTGTGGGCGATGCCGCCGCTCGGCGCCTCGCTGCCGGGGTAGTGGATCAGTTCGTAGCCCTGGTCACCGCTCGGGTAGGGGCCGAAGGTCCAGCCGAACAGCTCGCCGTAGAACTTCTTCACCAGTTCGGGCTTGTCGCTGCCGACCTGGAACCAGGCGACGGTGTTGTAGGCGGGAGTGGTCATTCGATTTCGCTCCGGAATCTCGGGGGTCGTTGTCTTGCCGGATCACGATCTCCCGCCGCGGCGACAACCCCCTGTCGGTGTTTTCCGAATCGCTTCTAGAGGGCGACGATCCGGAGTCTGGCGTCGGGGATGTCCAACTCTGGACCGTCGAACGCGCGGTGCGGCGCCGGCTGTTCGGTCGCCGCCGCCGACGCGATCCGATCCAGCCGGAAGCAGCGCGGATTGCCGCGCAACCTGCACCACGCCGCGAGGTACCAGCCGTTCGACCCGCTCACCAACGCGAACGGTTCGACGTCGCGTTCGGTGCGCGCGCCGAACCGGTCGAGATAGCCGATCCGCAGGACTCGCCCCACCTCGATGGCCCGTTCGATCACCGCGGGAATCTCGTTGATCTGTTGCGCGTCGAGCGGATCCATCAAACGGATGCGCCCGGCCAGTTCGCGCGCGGCGGCCGCGTTGCGTTCCGGAAGCACCGCCAAGATCTTGCGCAGCGCACTGTGACCCGCCTGTTCGAACGGGCCGCCGCGATGCCGCGCCAGCGCGACCGCCAGCGCGACGGTCTCCGCGGGCGTGAAGTTCAACGGCGGCAAGGACATGCTCTTCTCCAGCGCGTACCCACCGCGCCTGCCCACGTCGGCGTAGATCGGGATACCGGCTTGCTGCAGCGCGGCGATGTCGCGTTCGATCGTCCGGACGCTCACCTCGTACCGCTGCGCCAGCTCCCGCGCGGTGCGCAGCCGCGGGGAGATCGCCCGCAACTCCTCGACTATCGCGTACAGCCGATCCGTCCGGTTCACGCCGCCACCGTAGCGCCGCCCACCGACAATTCCCCGAGCCGGAATTCCCACTTGGAGGTACGAATTCGACAGGTGGTCAGTCCCAGGTCGCCGTGTCGGGATCGACGCCGTTGGCGCGCGCGTTGGCGTCGATGATGTCGCGCAACCAGGCGCTCAGGCCGGTCTCGATGCCGTCGTAGAAGGCCGCGAACCCCGGGTCGGTGGCGTAGGTACGCCCCAGGCAGACGTGCATCGAGTGGGTGCAGTCGAAGTACGCGCCGAGCGAGGCGAGGTGCCGCTCGGCCAGCGCGTTGGCCCGATCGCTTCCTGGAACAACCCCGGCGCGATGTGCCGCGGCCAGTTCCGCGTGCAGCGCGTCGACGCTCTCGGCGATCTGTCGCCAGTGCTCGGCGGTCCGGCCCGCGGCGCGTTCGGCGTACTGCGCCCATTGTGCGGTGTCACCCCAGCGTTCGCGTGCTTCCTCGGCCCAGGACGGTTGCCAGTGCTGTCCGAAGATCGCCACCTGCTCCTCGGCGGACAGCAGAATGCCGGACTCCCTCGCCTCGATCACGCGATCGAGCGCGTCGCCCATCCGGCGCAGGTGGGCGACGCGCTCGCGCAACTGATCGCGCTGTTTGCGCAGCGATGCGAGCGCGTCGGCCGCCTGCGCGTCCAGCAGCGCCGCGATGTCGCCGAGCGGCACGCCGAGCTCGCGGTAGACCAGCACCCGGTGGATGCGAGCGAGATCGGCGGCCGTATAGCGCCGATAGCCCGCGTCGGTGCGCTCGGACGGGTGGACGAGCCCGATCGAATCCCAATGGTGCAGCGCCCGGATCGTGACGCCCACCAGCGACGCGACCGCGCCGACGGTCAGTCCGCCGCCGTCGTCCATGGCTCGATTCGTCACGCCGATCAGTCTGGCAGTCCTGTTTCGGTCACTCTTCGGGCGGTTCGATACCGAGGGCTCGTAGCTGCTCGGCCTCCGGGCTGTTCGGATCGTAGGGTCGCGCGGCCGTCATGATCACCCTGGTGTTCTCCGGTGTGCGGATCTCGAGTTCCACCGAGTTCCACGGCATCCGTCGTGGTCCGGTCGTGCAGCCGGGCAGCAGTTCGGTGCACGCGGCCTCGATCTCGTCGAGCTGGCTCAGCACACAGGAGAAGCTCACCGTCGACGCGGGCGCCTCGGCGGGCCGCTCGCCTTCCACGAGCAACACGTCCTGGAACGCCCAGCGGCGCAGGTGGGTGAGCCGGCCGGGGATCGAGAACAGGTCGAAGAATCCGAGGCCGCGGGTCCAGAAGTCGACCGACGCGGCCAGATCGGGCGTCGGCGCCGTGACGAACATCGGCATTCCGTACAGGCCGTGGAAGAGTTCCGGGGGCGTTGCGTCCAGAGCGGGCACGGGAACGGGGCTGATGTCGAAGGCTGGGAATGTCTCGGTCATGACGTCATCGTCGAGCCTCACGCGACGTGAGGGTCAAGTCGAGCGCCGTCGTGCCTCGGAGACCACCGAGGCACGACGGGACGGTGTCCGCTAGGCGATCGTGACGGTTTCCAGATCGAGGTCGCGGAAGGGCGTGACGGTCACATTCCGCAGCCGTTCCGACCAGCCGGTCTGCACGCCGGGGACCACCAGCGGGATCGCGGGCATGTCCTGCAGGACCAGGCGTTCGGCCTGCTGGTAGAGACTCCAGGACTCCTGCTCGTTCGCCGTGGCGTCGGCGCGGGCGAGCAGCGCGTCGACCTGCGGGTTGCTGTAGCGGCCGGTGTTGGACGAACCGCCGGTGCGGTAGAGCGGGTTCAGGAAGTTCTCGATCGAGGGGTAGTCGGCCACCCAGCCGGTGCGGTAGATCGTCCGCATCTGGTGGGCGTTGATCTGGCGACGGAACTCGCCGAGCGTCGAGACGGGCTGGAACCGGCATTCGCGGCCGAGCGCCGCGGTGATCGACGAGCACACCGCCGTCAGCCACTTCTCGTTGGCCGAATCGACGTTGGACGCGATCTCGATCGGGCCCTGGAATCCGGTGCTGTCGAACAGTTCTCGCGCCTGCTGCGGTCGATGCTCGCACAGTGCCCCGCACTGGCCCTCGGTCGCGCCGCGCACGGTGGACGGCACCAGTCCCGGGGCCGGAATGCGATCACCGGTGAACACCGTGTCGATGACGTGCTGGCGATCGATCGACATCGAAATCGCCTGGCGCACCCGTGGATCGGCGAAGCGCGGATCGTAGAGCGGGAACGTGATCGACTGCAGGCCCGTTCCGGCCCGGGTGAAGTGACGGCCCGCGAGATCCTGCTTGTAGCGTCCGCCGACGAGCGCGTCGCCGGGCAGGACCTCGAGGAAGTCGAGACGATTGGCGACGACGTCGGCGTAGGCCGCCTCCAGCGTCTTGTTGAAGCGGAACTCCGCGCGTTCGATGGCCGGCTTGTGCTGGCCGGCGTAGTCGTCGTCGCGCTGGATCGTCAGGCTGGAACCCGTTGCGTGCGAGACGAACTCGAACGGGCCGTTGCCGATCGGATGCGCCAGGTAGCCCGCCCGATCGGTGAAGAACTGCTTCGGCAGCGGCGCGTAGGCGAGGTAGCCGAGGCGGTTGACGAAGCTCGGCAGCGGCGCGGCGAGGGTGATCGTGAACCTGTGGTCGTCGAGGACACGCAAGCCGCTCATCGTGCGCGCCGCGGGACTACCGGAATTCGCGACGGGCGTGCCGCTCGGGTCGGGCGCGTTCACCGCGTCGAAACCCTCGATCACAGAAAGGAATCCGGCTCCCTGCTGCTGATTGGGCGCGTACGCGGTGTAGTTCCACGCGTCGACGAAGCTGTGCGCGGTCACCGGCGTGCCGTCGTGGAAGGTCCACCCGTGCTTCAGCGTGACGGTGAAGACCCGGGAGTCGGTGGTCTCGATGGATTCGGCGACGGCGTTGCGCGGCGCCGCGGTGCGCGGGTCGTAGTCGACCAGACCCTTGAACAGGGTGCGAAGGATTTTCGACCCACCGGCGTCGGTGGTGTCGCCGGGCACCAACGGGTTCTCCGGCTCGGTCGTGTTGAGGGTGAGCAGACTGGCCGCTGGGTCGGGAGAAGTCGTGTCCGCGCCGCCGCAACCCACCGCACCGAGGGCCGTGATACAGGCGGTGAGAACGCATAGCGCGAGTCGAGATTTTCGCATCGGGTACTGCCTTTCCTGCGTGATGCCGGGCGCGTCCGGCCACGACGAGGATGTGGCCGGATGTCCCCGGATCAGTGCAGCAGTGCCGTGCGTTGACCGTAATACGTTGGACCCCAGGACAATCAAAACCGGTCAATTGATCAGGACTGCGTCGCGGTGAAGCCGATCCACATCGCGGTCCACCAACACCCTTGCGAGACAAGAGCGGTCACGATGCCGCGTAGCACGAGCGGGAAGCCGAGGTGTGGTCCCGCCGCGGCCATCCGCCGTTCGAGCGCCATCGCCTGTACTCCGTTGGCCATCAGAACCGCGACCAGCGCCAGCTTCACGCGCGTGGCGAGAACCTCGAATTCTGGTTCGAGCAGCATCCCGCTGCCCACCAACCCCGCGAGCCCGACCCAGATCGGCAGGTGCAACCGGCCGATGTCGTGCAGCAGTTGTGCCGTCGTCACCCGCCCCGTCAGCCACAGCAGCGCCGCGTAATCACCGACCAACACCGCGCCGAGCCCGACCACCAGCGCCGCCAAGTGGACGAACAGCGCGACCCGGTGCAGGTCCTCGCTCACATCCAGGCGGCTCGACACCCAGATCGCGACCGCGAGGAACCCGCCCGCCGAGAGCGCCGCGAGCGCCGGCGCGACCGCGCCGCCCCGAGTTGCCGGTGTCACCTTCGCGACGTCGATGGACATGACGCCTCGTCCTCTCCCTCGGGCAGATCCCATGCGTCTGCCAGTGGAACAGGCGCGCGCGTTGACCTCCGCTCGTTCGGTCAACCGTCCATCAATCGACCCGCCGGTCGAAGGCGCTCGCGGCCACGGAACGTGCCGGTAGCCATCGGTTCGCCACGGATTCGGCGGCGGAGGATTCGCCCGCTCGGCGCGGGGTACGCGACGAAGATGGAGAACACTCGGACCGGCATCACCCTCCGCGTGGACGGTGAACAGCGGTCCCTTCGGGTGGACAACCGCACCACGCTGCTCGACGCGCTGCGCGAGCAACTCGGCGTCACGTCGCCGAAGAAGGGGTGCGATCACGGACAGTGTGGGTCGTGCACCGTGCTGCTGGACGGTCGCCGAGCCACCACCTGCCTCACCTTCGCCGTCGCGCAGGACGGCGCCGATATCGTCACCGCGGCCGGGTTGAGCGAGGGCGACGAGCTGCACCCGATGCAGGAAGCGTTCCTCGAGCGCGACGGGTTCCAGTGCGGCTACTGCACGCCGGGACAGGTGTGCTCCGCCGTCGGGATGCTCGACGAAGCGAAGGCCGGTCACCCCAGCCACGTCACCGCCGATCTCACCGCGGAGCCGGAACTGACCGACGACGAGATCAGGGAGCGGATGAGCGGCAATCTCTGCCGCTGCGCCGCCTATCCGAACATCCTCGCCGCGATCCGGGCGGCGGCGGCGCCGTGATCCCGTTCGAGTACCGCCGCGCCGCCACCACCCAGGACGCGGTGGCGACGGTGTCGGCTCGGCCGGATGCCGCGTACCTGGGCGGCGGGACGAACCTCGTCGATCACATGAAACTCGGCGTGATCGGGCCGCGCCTGCTGGTGGACGTCAGCAGGCTCCCGCTCGCGGATGTCGAGGAGACCGCCGAGGGCGGTCTGCGGATAGGCGCGGCCGTGCGCAACAGCGATCTCGCCGCGCATCCAGTCGTGCGCAGCCGCTATCCCGCGTTGTCCAGGGCGCTGCTCGCCGGTGCGTCCGGTCAACTGCGCAACTTGGCGACCACGGCGGGAAATCTGTTGCAGCGCACCCGTTGTCCGTACTTTCAGGACGTCACCACGCCGTGCAACAAACGGGAACCGGGCACCGGTTGTTCGGCGATCGGCGGATACGTCCGCTACCACGCCATTCTCGGCGCGTCACAGCAGTGCGTCGCGACTCACCCGTCGGATATGGCGGTGGCAATGACCATGCTCGACGCCCGCGTGGTGGTGCAGGACGCCGACGGTACGAAACGCATCCCGATCGCGGATTTCTATCGCCTGCCGGGTGATCGGCCCGAGCTGGACACCGTGCTGAGTCACGGGCAACTGATCACCGCGGTCGAGCTGCCCGCACCACCTGCCGGTGCGCGCTCGACCTACCGCAAGGTGCGCGACCGCGCCTCCTACGCCTTCGCGCTCGTCTCGGTCGCCGCCGAACTCGTCCTCGATTCCGGCGAGATCTCCTCCGCGCGAGTCGCTCTCGGCGGCGTCGCGCACAAGCCATGGCGGGCCAGGCAGGCGGAAGCGGCGCTGGAAGGCGCCGAGGCGAGTGACGAGACCTTCGTCCGGGCGGCGGGGGCCGAACTCGCGCATGCGCGGCCGCTCGACGGCAACGAGTTCAAAGTCGAACTGGCACAACGGACTCTGGCCGCGACCTTGCGCTCCCTCACCGAAGAGGCACGGCGATGAAGCCGATTCCAGCGAAATCGATGGGTGCGCCGCTCACCCGGCTCGACGGTCCGGCGAAGGTGACCGGCACGGCGCCTTACGCCTTCGAGCATCAAGTGCAGCGACCCACCTATCTGCATCCCGTTCAGGCGACCATCGCGCACGGGCGGGTCGTCGCGATGGACACCTCCGCCGCCGCGGCGCTGGACGGTGTGGTGACCGTGTTGACCGTCTTCGACGCTCCGAAGCTCGCGGATACCTCGGACGGCGAACTGAGAATCCTGCAAGACGATCGGGTCCACTTCCGCGGACAGCTGATCGGCGCGGTCGTCGCGGAGTCGGCCGAAATCGCCCGCGAGGCGGCTGATTCGGTGCGCGTCGACTATCGAACCGAGCCGCACGACACCGAGCTGCGCGCCGACCACCCCCGGCTGTACGCGCCGGAGAAGCTGCTCGAGACCGAGCCCGCCGATACCGACGAAGGCGACGTCGACGCCGCACTGGCCGCCGCCGCGGTGACGGTCGACCAGACCTACACCACCCCGATCGAACACAACAATCCGATGGAACCGCACGCGTCCATCGCGGTGTGGGACGAGACCTCGGGGCGCCCGCGGGTGACGCTCTACGACTCGACACAGGGCGTGCACGCGGTCCGCAAGACGCTCGCGCCGTTGTTCGGCCTCGAGCCCGGACAATTGCGAGTCATCGCGCCACACGTCGGCGGCGGGTTCGGCTCGAAGGGCGCCCCGCACGCCCACAATGTGCTCGCCATCATGGCCGCGCGGCGCAGCGGTGGTCGTCCGGTGAAGTTCGCCGTCATCCGCCAGCAGATGTTCGCCCTCGTCGGCTACCGCACCCCGACCATTCAGCGGATCAGGCTCGGCGCCGATCGGGACGGCAGGTTGACGGCACTGTCGCACGAAGTCGTCGAACTGACCTCGGCGGTCAAGGAATTCGCGGAGCAGACCGCGCTGGTGTCGCGGATGATGTACGCCGCGCCGAACCGCCGGACCTCGCATCGCCTTGCGCCGCTGGACGTTCCGGTGCCGTTCTGGATGCGCGCGCCCGGCGAATGTCCCGGAATGTTCGCCGCGGAAGTCGCGATGGACGAGCTCGCGGCCGCCTGCGGCATCGACCCGATCGAATTGCGCGTACGCAACGAACCCGAATCCGAACCCGCGTCGGGCAATCCGTGGTCGGGGCGGCATCTGATCGAGTGTCTCCGCACGGGCGCCGAAAGGTTCGGCTGGGCCGAGCGTGACCCGGCGCCCCGCAGCCGTCGGCAGGGCGACTGGCTGCTCGGCACCGGCGTCGCCGCCGCGACCTATCCCGCCTCGTCCATGCCAGGAAACGTCGCTCGCATCGTCTACTGCTCCGACGGCCGGTACACGGTGCAGATCGGCGCGGCCGACCTCGGCACCGGCACCTGGACCGCGCTGACCCAGATCGCCGCCGACGCGCTCGGCTGCGACACCGCCACGGTCGATCTCCAGATCGGTGACACCGACCTGCCCGCGGCCTCGGTCGCCGGTGGGTCCTCTGGCATCAGCTCGTGGGGTACGGCGATCGTCGCGGCCGCGCGGGCCTTTCGTGAGCAGCACGGCGAAAAGCCTTCCGCCGGAGCCGAAACCATCACGGAAGCACCGGAGAATCCCGACGCCGACAAGTTCGCCATGCATTCCTTCGGCGCCCACTTCGTCGAAGTCGCCGTCGACCGGGACACCGGCGAAATCCGCGTCCCCCGCATGCTCGGCGTCTTCTCGATCGGCCGCGCCATCAACGCCCGCACCCTGCGCTCCCAGCTGATCGGCGGAATGACCATGGGCTTGTCGATGGCGCTGCACGAGGAAAGCGTGCGCGACCACCGATTCGGCCACGTCGTCACCCAAGACCTCGCCACCTACCACATCAGCGCCCACGCCGACGTCCGCGACATCGAGGCGATCTGGCTCGACGAAGTCGACGAACACGCCAACCCCATGGGCTCCAGAGGCGCTGGCGAAATCGGAATCGTCGGCGCCGCGGCGGCCGTCGCCAACGCCGTGTACCACGCCACGGGCATGCGAGTCCGCGACCTCCCGATCACCCCCGACAAACTCCTGGGCTGATCGACGTTCGGCGGAACTATGTTCGAAAGCCGTCGCGCGTCAGCGGTGTTGTTGGGAGGCGGCGGCGTCGGCGCTGAGGTCGGAGAGGGTGAGTGGGTGGGCGGGGGGACGGTCGAGGATGAGTGTGCGGTGGGCGTGGAGGTTGTGGTCGATGTGGAGGAGTTCGCCGGAGGGCAGGAGCTGCCAGTCGGGGTCGTCGTCCATCTCCTCGCTGGCTACGACCACGGTGGGGACGCGGGCCGGATCGGTCGATCGGACTCGGACGGTCCCCGCGGTGCCGCTGTGTTCGAGATGTTCGCCGGGTTCACGGTCCAGTACGTAGAGGTCGTGGGTGGCGGGGTAGCGGAGCGCCCATAGTTCGGTGGCGGTGGTCAGCAGCATGTTGATCGCGAAGATCGGCAACTGGTCGGCGATCCAGTGCGTCGCCCCGGTGATGCCCGCGGTGACGTCTCCGTTGTGGGCGTCGATGTGTTTGGTGATCAGGGCGAAGAATCGCTCCGAATCGGTGTCGCCCTCGACCAGTTCGCGGTATCGGCCGAGTTCCTCGTCGAGGCGGGGAAGCTCCTCGATGACGCCGTTGTGCGCGAAGAGTCGCCCATCCTGGGTGAAGGGGTGGGTGTTCTTCGTGCTGAGGTCGCCGGTGGAGGCGTGCCTGATGTGGGCGAGGAAGGTGGCCGACTCGCGGTGCTTGGCTTCCACCGCGAACTGCCGGTCCTCGTACGCGGCCAGCGGCTGTTTCTCGACCAGCGGCCGCCCGCCCGTGTCGAATGTGCCGAGCCCGGTTCCGTCGGGATTCGCCTCGCTCTGGCGATCCAGGCTGTCGGCCGCGTCGAGTAGCCAGAAGCTTGCCTTCACCCGTCGCGGAGCGGCGGTCAGTCCGAAAAGTCGACACATCGTGGCATCACCCCTGCGCCGGTCGCACCGAATGATCTTGCCCGTGGCGTCCGAGCTAGCGCGCGCCGGAATCCTGTCGATTCCGGCGCGCGTCGCACTCGGAAAGGTCCGCCCAGTACCGACCGGACGATTCCCCGGATATCGCGAACTAGCACTCGAGCCCGACGATTACCGCGAGCCGATCAACGCCGGGCGAGTCCGACCAGACGCTGACGCAACCAGGTGAGCGGGGTCGCGCCCCCGGCGGCCACCGGGTAGTTCGGGTAGCACTGGTGGGCGCCGGAGGCCAGGAAGTCGTCGATCTGCTTCTTGCGCTCCTCGTAGGCCGAGTTGTTGAGCTGGTCGTGGAGCAGCCCGAAGCCGCCGGCGGCCATGGCGTCGTCGATCAGTTCGCCCGCCTGCTGCTGGTACTTGTCGAACAGGGCGGGGTCGGGGTTGGAGACCTGCGCGAAGAATCCGGCGATTCGGGCGGCGTAGTCACCGTCCGGGGTAGCGCAGTACAGATCGCCAGGGGCGCAGAACGTGTAGGTGTGCGGTGTCAGCCAGCCGAATCCACCCAGTCGCGGGCCACCCGCGCCCGCACCCGGCACCGGCGGGCCGATCAGGGTGTCGGTGGGGGAGCGGCGCGGGTCGGCGATCAGACCGACGAGGCCGACCCGGTCGGGCGAGACCACGCCGAGCCCGGTGCCGATCTCGGCGGCGAGATCGCCTGCGGCGTCCGCGCCTTGGCTGTAGCCGAGCAGCGCGAATCGCGTCGTCGCGCAGCGCTGAGCCGTGTCCGCGATGAGCGCGCGGGCGGTGTCGATGGCTTCGCGCTTGGACCGGCCGTACACCTCGCCTTCCCAGGGGAACGCGGTCGCGGTGTAGGCGACATAGTCGGTCCAGACGTCGCCGGGCAGGTCGTCGGCGACGGCGGCCAACATCCCCTTGCCCGGTTCGGTTTTCGAGGTTTCCCAGGTCCCCGGAACCGCCACGACGTGGACGTCGGGGCAGTGCGGCGGGCTGGCGTGTGCGGTGGTGGCAGTGGCGGCGGGTGACAGGACTGCGGCGAGGGTCGCCACCGCGCAAGCGGCTGTGTTCGTCCATCGAGTAAACATCGCGTACTCCGTGTGTTCGCTGGTGGGCGAGGACGACGGCTCTCGGGGCGAGTGCCGGTGTCGTTGTCTTTCAGGTAGGCACGAGTGCGTCGGGAAATCGTCCGGGGGGACAGACAATATTGTGGCGGAAAGTTTGGTTTGTGCACGGTGATGCTCGAGGATTGCCCTCACGTGTCGGCGCGAGCGCCCGAGCCTCGATACCGACCGGCGGTGAGCGCGACCTTCGGCAGTGCTCCGGCGCGGCCGGTGCGACGAGGTTTCGGGCAGACTGGGCGCGGGGATAC
This sequence comes from Nocardia bhagyanarayanae, assembly GCF_006716565.1. NCBI lineage: Bacteria > Bacillati > Actinomycetota > Actinomycetes > Mycobacteriales > Nocardiaceae > Nocardia > Nocardia bhagyanarayanae. The sequence goes on from NZ_VFPG01000002.1 coordinate 1,173,266, forward strand.
AGCACAACGATCCTCGGCAAAGGCCCGGCAGAGCACGATCGCGAACAGGAGTGCCCGCGATGACCGACGTCCGCATCGGCGAGCGTCCGGCGCCGGTCGTCTCCGCGCGCGGCTTACCGCCGGTCGGCGGGTGGTCGCGGCGGGCACGGACGGTGCTGACCGCGTCCACCCCGCGCGCCGTGGTCCTCCTGGCCTGCTGTCTCGTCGTGGCGCAGGTGGCGCTGCGCGGCTGGATCGCCGGTCGCGGCTATTTCTATTGGGACGACCTCGTTCTGGTCGGGCGCGCCGGTCGCTACGAGCTGTTCTCCGCGGACCTGCTGCTCTACGACCACGACGGTCATTTCATGCCGTTGGCCTTCGCCACGGCGTGGCTCGTGACCAAGGCTGCGCCGCTGGTGTGGGCGGGTCCGGTGATCTCGCTGATCCTGCTGCAACTCGCGGCCTCGCTCGCGGTGCTGCGCATGCTGATCGTCGTGGTGGGCAGACGCCGCGCGATGCTGGTGCCGCTCGTGCTCTACCTGGTGTGTCCGCTGACGCTGCCCGCGTTCGCGTGGTGGGCGGCGGCGTTGAACGCGTTGCCGTTGCAGTTCGCCCTCGCCTGGGTGATCGGCGACGCGGTGTTGCTGGTGCGGACGGGGCGGCGCCGGTACGCGGTGTCGGGGATCGTCGTCCTGGTCGTGGCGCTGCTGTCCTTCGAGAAGTCGGTGATCGTTCCGTTCGTGGCGTTCGCGGCCGCCGCCTTGACGCACCACGTCGACGGTCACGCCGGTGTCATCCGGACGGTCGCTCGTCGCGGGGCGTCGCTGTGGGCGGGTTGCGGTGTGGCGCTGGTGGCGTGGCTCGGCGTCTATCTCAGCGTTGTCGACGTCGCCGCCGTGCACGGCGACGGGCCCGAAGTCGGGGAGCTGTTGCGCACCGCCACGTCGCTGGGTGTCGTGCCCGCGTTGTCGGGCGGGCCGTGGGTGTGGGAGCGGTGGTTGCCCGCCACGCCGTGGGCGGCGCCGCCGGACTGGGCGGTCGCTTTCGCTTGGGTCGTGCTCGGTCTGCTGGCATTGGCTGCCGTCTTCTTGCGTCGGCGGGTGACGGCGGTCTTGGTGACGGTCGCGGTCTACGTCGTGGTGGCGCAGCTGCCGCTCGCGCTGATCCGCAGCGGACCGCACACCGCCACCGAGATCATGCAATCCCTCCGGTACCTGGCCGATGTCGCGGTGGTGATGGCGCTGGCCGGTGCGCTGGTGCTCAGGGCGCGGCCCCGCGAATCCGAGCTGTGGACGCGGCTCGGACGGCGGCGCCTCCTCGCGCCCGCGATGGTCGGGCTCACGGTGGCGTTCGTGGTGGGCAGTCTGTGGTCCTCGTGGACCTTCGCGCGGGCGTGGGCGATAGGCCCGACCCGGACCTACCTCACCAACGTCACGGCCGCGCTCGGCGCACAGGAGGAGCCGCTGCTGGAACAGGAAGTGCCTTGGGCCGTCCTGGCGCCCTACGCCTATCCGCAAAACCTCGCCGAGAACGTGCTCGCACCGGTCGCGCCGCCCACCGCGTTCGCCGACTCGACGCCGCGGCTGCGCATGATCACCGACACGGGCGAGATCGTGGACGCCGTCGTCTGGTGGAACCGGCACATCCGCCCCGGTCCCGACTCCGGCTGCGACTACCGGATCGCGGGCCCGACACCGGTCGCGCTTCCGCTGGACGGGCCCATGCTCGACAACAACTGGACCGCGCGGCTGAACTATCTCGCCGACCGAGACGGACAGATCACCGTCGGCCTCGAGCGCGGGCGGCCGGTCGTCGTCCCGGTCCGGGCCGGGCTGCACACGGTGTACGTTCGCGTGGTCGGTGGCGGGTCCTATCTTCGAATAGGTTCCTACACAACGGGTCTCGCGTTGTGCGTCGGGGTGGGGCAGGTCGGGGTCGCGTCCTACGACCGTTGAGTGCTCGGGTGTGCTCCGCCGCGAATATCGCACGAAGCTTCAAGTATTCGAACTCTTGCTGTGATCGGCCTCTGGCAGGAAGAAGTCGCTGCAAATCTTCGAAACTCAGTCGATCGCGCTGGTAGCTGGCGGTAAACTGGATGAGACGCTTTGCCGCGGCGCTGCAGGAGTTCGTCCTTGTTCGTCGACGCGAGCGTGTGACCTGTCCGAATGCCCTGCCGCGGACGGGTGTCGATGCCTGATGAGTCCGCACCGGCCAGTTGCCTTTGCGGCACGGCGATCTCGCCGCGTGGTCGTTGCGGCCGAGGGCCGCGGCGCTGGCCCACGAATGGGGCAAGTTCGCGAAAACGCCAGGCGGGCGAAGATATATGGCTCGTGAGCCCCGGCATCGAGACACCGGCCAAGGGCAGACGGGCCATTCATCAGCTCAGTTCCGGAGGTGGTCGATGGCCGAAAAGTTCGAGGGGCGGGTCGAATTCGATATCCGCGATTCGGTGCCCGACTGGGGACCCTACGCGGAGCCGACGGCCCCGAAAGACGCGCCGAACGTGTTGTATCTGGTGTGGGACGACATCGGTATCGGCACCTGGGACTGCTACGGCGGTCTGGTCGAGATGCCCGCCATGACGCGCATCGCCGAGCGCGGCGTGCGGCTGACGCAGTTCCACACCACCGCCCTGTGCTCACCCACCCGGGCCGCGCTGCTGACCGGACGGAACGCGACCTCCGTCGGCATGGCGACCATCGAAGAACTCACCGACGGTTTCCCCAATATGTGCGGACGCATACCGGCCGACACCGCGTTGCTTTCGGAGGCGTTGTCCGAGCGTGGATGGAACACGTACGCGGTCGGCAAGTGGCACATGACGCCGCTCGAGGAAGAGAATTCGGCGGCGTCGAAACGGCATTGGCCGCTGGGGCGTGGATTCGAGCGGTTCTACGGTTTCCTCGGCGGTGAGGCCGATCAGTGGTATCCGAATCTGGTCTACGACAATCACCAAGTCGCGCAGCCGTATACACCCGAGGACGGGTATCACCTGTCGAAAGACCTGGCGGACAAGTCGATCGAGTTCATCCGTGACTCGAAAGTGATCGCCCCCGATAAGCCGTGGTTCCTGTATCTGTGCCCCGGCTGCGGCCATGCGCCGCATCACGTGCCGCGGGAGTGGGCCGACAAATATCGCGGCCGCTTCGACATGGGATACGAGAAGTACCGCGAGATCGTGCTGGAGAATCAGAAGCGCATGGGTCTGCTGCCGGAAGGCACCGAACTTTCCTCCATCAACCCGTACGCGCACGCCACCAGCGCCGACGGCAAGCCGTGGCCGACGCTGGACACCGTACGACCGTGGGATTCGCTGTCGGAGGACGAGAAACGGCTGTTCCGTCGGCAGGCGGAGGTGTTCGCCGGATTCCTGTCCTACACCGACGCGCAAATCGGCAGGCTGCTGGACTATCTCGAGGAAAGCGGCCAACTGGACAACACGATCATCGTCGCGCTCTCGGACAACGGGGCCAGCGGAGAAGGCGGTCCGAATGGCACGGCCAACGAGATGAAATTCTTCAACGGCTACATCGACACGATCGAGGAGAACCTGGCCAAGATCGACGAGCTCGGTTCGCCGAGCACCTACAACCACTACAGCATCGGTTGGGCGATGGCGTTCAACACCCCGTACAAGCTGTACAAGCGGTATGCCTCGCACGAAGGCGGCATCGCCGACTCGTGTCTGGTGTCCTGGCCCGCCGGGATGTCGGCTCGTGGTGAGATACGGCACCAGTACGTCAGCGTCTGCGACGTGACGCCGACCGTTTACGATCTGCTCGGCATGACGCCGCCGGACACGGTGAAGAACGTGCCGCAGCGCCCCTTGGAGGGCACCAGTTTTCGCGCACTGCTCGACGACGCGACCGCCGACACCGGCAAGCACACGCAGTTCTACTCGATGTTGGGGACGCGCGGAATCTGGCATCGCGGATGGTTCGCCGACACCATCCACGCGGCATGCCCCTCCGGTTGGGGACATTTCGACCAGGACCGCTGGGAACTGTTCGATCTCGAGCACGACCGCAGTCAGGTGTACGACCTCGCCGACAGTTATCCCGAGAAGCTGGAAGAGCTGAAGGCGCTGTGGTTCTCGGAGGCGGAGAAGTACCAAGGGTTGCCGCTCAACGACCTCGACATCGTCTCGGCCATGACCAGGTACCGTCCGACGTACGCCGCCAAGCGCGACAGGTCGGTCTACTATCCCGGCGGCGCGGAAGTGGGACCCGGTGCGGCACTGGAGATTCGGGGCCGATCCTTCGCGCTGCTCGCCGAGACGACGATCGACAGTCCGGACGCGAAGGGCGTGCTGTTCGCCCACGGTGGGCGGCTCGGCGGGCACACCTTGTTCATCGAGGACGAGCACCTGTACTACATCTACAACTTCCTCGGCGAGGAAGAACAGATGATCGTCTCCGATCGCCCGGTACCGCTCGGCGACCACATCCTCGGCATCCGCTACGAGCGCCACGGAACCCGCCCGGACAACTTCACGCCCACCGGCGAGGCCGTGCTGTACATCGACGAGACCCCGGTCGGCTCTCTCGGCGACATGCGCACCCAGCCGGTGACGTTTTCCGGTGTGGGAGAGGGTGTTTGCGTCGGCCGCGACAGCGGTCAATCCGTTTCCAGCCGCTACCCGTCACCGTTCCCGTTCACCGGCGGAACCACGCACAAGGTGGTCGCCGATGTGAGCGGCAAGCCATACCAGGACTTGGCAATGGCCGCGGCAGCGGCATTCTCGCGGGATTGAGGGAGGCCACACGCCTTCACCGGGTGCTGCGCGGACTCGCTCACAGCGCCTGTATGCCGTCGACCTGGTATGCAGCCTGGAGGTTCGCGTTGGCTGGATTAACTCGGCGAAGATTCACCGCGGCGGCTGCAGAACCTCGGTCCACCGGGTGCCGTCCCACCACCGGTGGTTCCCGGAACCCGCCGGATCGATGTACCAGCCGGGTGGCGGCCCGACCGGCGGCGGAAGAAGTGCGGAAGGTCCCGGCCGAGGTCCCCCGGCGCGGGCAAGCGCCCGGAGCAGCAAGAATACGAACAGCAACGCTCCTCCCACGCAGAACGTCGCCACTACCTCGGTGTTGGTGAGATCGTGTTCGGTCACGTACCACATGACGAAGAGGACAAGGAAGAGGCCAGCCAAACCCTCGGTTCGGTTTCGCCGCCTTCTGGCATCTTCGCGGCTGATCCCCGGACGGGGGACCGTTGTGTCCGAACGTCTTTCGTACGGGTCGCTGGGCGGCGGAAATGGCTGCGACATTGGGCCCCTACCGCAGTGCGACCTTGGCGCCGCCGGAGAACAGGGAGTCGTGCAGTTGGAGGGTGGTCGGGATGGTGCCGACCGGGACGTCGAACACGAGGGCCACCGAGATCTCGAGTCCCGGGTTGAGGTCGTACTCGACGGTGTCCGAATCGAGCGCGCGGGCGGCCGAGCTGTTGTTCGCGAACTCGCGGCCCTGGTCGTCGATAAGGGTTTGGTTGCTGTCGAAGTAGCTGCGGGGCTCGTCGCCGACATTCGTGATGTCGATGTGGATCACGACGAACTCGCTCCTGGCCTTCTGCTCGAACATGCCCGTGCCGACCTTGGCGACCGGGGGATCCACGCGAGTGACCTGGAACTCGAACTTGCCGTCCCGCACCGGTGAACCCGCGGGAGCGATCACATCGCGCGGATCGGGGGCGTTCGACTCACGCCCCGGCGCCGCGATCGCCGGTGGTGCGCTCGCGGTCGAGCTGTTGTTGCCGCCGCCGCTACCGCTGCTCGCCAGGCCGACGATGCCGAAGCAACCGCCGCACAGCAGGACGAACCCGCCGATCAGAATCCACGGCCAAACCGGCGTTTTCCGCGGTTGCGGAGGGTGCGGGGGATAGGGGTAGCCCGGTTGTGGCTGCTGGCTGTAGTACGGCGGCTGCGGTCCGTTGGGGCCGGGTGGAGGCGGCGGGAAAGACAAGGGAACCCCCTGGTTGCTGTAGTGGCGTCGCTGTGTCGATCTGGTTGGTGCTGCGGGCTGTTACGGGGTTTGCTCGGGCGTTCGGTATGGGCTGGTGTGGATAGCTGCATGGGCGCGGCGGACATCCTCGAGGAGGATGTAGCGACCTGAGGAAGTATTGTCCGCCAGCGCAATTCCGATGTTGGCAGATGCCGCAATCAGGTGTCTTCGGGGTTTCGTCCAGCGAGTGCAGTCGGTGCGGGTGCCAGGGGTAGCGCTGACTTTGGAGCTTTGGGTTGGGCAACGGGCTCCGGGGGCACGCCCGCTCGGGCGCGCACTCGGTCCCAGGTATTCCTCGAACGGTGCTGGGCACGTCGTGTGCCGTACCCGGCTTACCTCCCGCAGTTGGGTGCGGTGTCTTGGTTTCCGGCGTGGTCGACCGGCTCTGGTTGCGTCTAGAGAGGGCAAGTGGAAAGAGTCTTTGGCCGATCAGCCCTGGAAGAGCTGTTGGCCTGTCAAGCCCCCAACCACCATTTGACTACCGTCGATAGAGAAATGGATTCGACGGTAGTCAAATGGTGGCTTTCGAAGATCAAATAGCAACCATTTGACTACCGTCGATTTTCACGGCCTTCCCCGCGCCTGCATCGGGCGCGCTGGCGCCGCATCGGACTAGCTCGCGACCTCTGCCCACGCCGCAAAGTGCTAGTTCTTGTGTGCGAACTGTGCATGACTGCATGTGACGACCGCCCCTACACCGCAGCTTCACCCTCCGACTCCACTCGCTGCCCTCTCTAGACGCAACCACAGCCAGATGACCACGCTGGAAGCCGCACCCACGCCCACCAACTGCGGGAGGTAAGCCGGGTACGGCACCCAACGCGCCCAGCCCTGTTCGAGGCAAACCTGGGCCAACCGCGCGTGAAGAGCGAGCCCAATCCCCGGAACCCGTCTGCCACCGCACCACCCCCGCAAGCACCGATGGAACCCCGCTGAGACTGCCCCCACTCCGGCAGCCGAGCAGCAGGACCGTAATACGGTGCACCGGTGGCAGACATCTTCGAGTTCACCCTGTCCCTCGATCTACGGGACGAGCTTTCGGAGGCGGATGTTGCCGAGCTGCGTTGGCATCTGGGGCTCGGCGATCTACCGGAATCCGGCCTTCGGATCGAGAGCGGTAGCCGCTGGCTGATCGAGAACGACGAGGGGCACCTGGTCGAGCTGGATCCACAGCCGCTCCTCGATCAGCGCGGACCCGCATGCGAAACTGGCGGAATACTGACCGCAAGCCTCGAGCGAACGCCGACCGGTTGGCGTCTCGAAGCGCGGCAGGAGGTGCATCCCGAGGTGTTTCCGGAGATGAGCGCGCTGATGCGCTGGCTGTACCTGCGGGTGGACTTCGGCATGGTCCAACCCGATGGTTCCGTCGAGCTCGGTCGGCTGCGTGGGTACGAAGACGAACACTCGCAACCCCTCCTCGTCAGAGACGATCGCGTCTTCTGGCCGAGGTAGTTGGAGGGTTCGGCGTGGTCGGCGGCGTAATCGGGGTGGAGCGAGGATGATGGGGAATCGTGCCCGAGAATCAGAAGGTCTCCGATCTCAAGCCGCGTAGCCGCGACGTCACCGACGGACTGGAGAGGGCCGCCGCGCGCGGGATGTTGCGTGCGGTCGGTATGGGGGATGCGGACTGGGAGAAGCCGCAGATCGGGGTTGCCTCGTCGTGGAACGAGATCACGCCGTGCAATCTGTCGCTGGACCGGCTCGCCCAGGGGTGCAAGGACGGTGTCTTCTCCGGTGGCGGCTACCCGATGCAGTTCGGCACCATCTCGGTGTCCGACGGCATCTCCATGGGACACGAGGGGATGCATTTCTCCCTGGTCTCGCGGGAGGTGATCGCCGACAGCGTCGAGACAGTGATGCAGGCCGAGCGGCTCGACGGCTCGGTGCTGCTCGCGGGGTGCGACAAGTCGCTGCCGGGGATGCTGATGGCGGCGGCCAGGCTGAATCTGGCCAGCGTGTTCCTGTACGCGGGGTCGATCCTGCCTGGCATCGCGAAACTCTCCGACGGCAGCGAGCGCGAGGTGACGATCATCGACGCGTTCGAAGCGGTCGGCGCCTGCGCGCGCGGACTGATGAGCCGCGACGACGTCGACGCCATCGAGCGGGCGATCTGTCCCGGCGAGGGCGCCTGCGGCGGCATGTACACCGCCAACACCATGGCGAGCGCGGCCGAGGCGCTCGGCATGTCGCTGCCGGGCAGCGCGGCGCCGCCCGCTACCGACCGCCGCCGCGACGGTTACGCCCGGCGCAGCGGCGAGGCGGTGGTCGAGTTGATCCGGCAGGGCATCACCGCCTGCGACATCATGACCAAACCAGCGTTCGAGAACGCGATCGCGGTCGTCATGGCCTTCGGCGGCTCCACCAACGCCGTGCTGCACCTGCTCGCCATCGCGCACGAGGCGAACGTCGACCTGTCGCTGGACGATTTCGCGCGGATCGGCCGCCGGGTGCCGCACTTGGCCGACGTCAAACCCTTCGGCAGGCATGTGATGACCGACGTGGACCGCATCGGCGGCGTGCCGGTGATGATGAAGGCGCTGCTCGACGCCGGTTTGCTGAACGGCGACTGCCTGACGGTGACGGGCCGGACGGTGGCGGAGAACCTCGCCGAGATCACGCCGCCGGACCCCGACGGCAACGTGATCCGCGCGATGGCCTCGCCGATCCATCCCACCGGCGGCATCACCATCCTCACCGGCACCCTCGCGCCGGAGGGCGCCGTGGTCAAGTCGGCGGGCTTCGAGTCCGACGTATTCGTCGGCACCGCACGGGTTTTCGACGGCGAGCGCGCCGCGATGGACGCACTCGAGGACGGCACGATCACGGCGGGCGACGTGGTCGTCATCCGGTACGAGGGCCCCAAGGGCGGTCCCGGGATGCGCGAGATGCTGGCCATCACCGCGGCCATCAAAGGCGCGGGCCTCGGCAAGGACGTGCTGCTGCTCACCGACGGACGGTTCTCCGGCGGCACCACCGGTCTGTGCGTCGGGCACGTCGCGCCGGAAGCCGTCGACGGCGGCCCCATCGCGTTCGTGCGCGACGGCGACCGCATCCGCCTCGACGTCGCCGCGGGCAAGCTGGATGTGATGGTCGACGAAAGCGAGCTCGTCCAGCGCCGCGAGGGTTGGAAGCCCTTACCGCCCCGCTACACCCGCGGTGTGCTGGCGAAGTACACGAAGCTGGTCGGCTCGGCGTCCGGCGGCGCGGTCTGCGATTGACCGCGAAAGGTCCTGGGACAGTGGGCGATTGAGCACCCGTGCATCAATCGCCACAGCCACGCCGAATATGGCTGCGGCGGAAGGGATATTCGGTTGTTCCGCGCCACCTACGGCACCACGCCAGCGGTGACCAGGACCGCCGTCCCCTACCGCCCGTCCGGTCTGTGCGCGGTCATGCGGCCGAATGCGGCCAGACCGGGTCGGCAGCGATCAGGACCGTCGCGCCCGCAGCCACTCGGACCGGGGTCCGGCTCACTTGGTCGGCGGCGGTGCGACCGAGTCGGCAACGATCGTTACCGTCGCGCTCGCAGCTCACCCGGGTCAGGGCCCGGCGCACCTGGTCGGGTGCGTGCGACCGAGTCGGCAACGATCGTGATGGCGCCGCCCCGACCTGCACGCGGCTTACTCAATCGAATGCGGGCCGACCGCGCCATCCAGCGACGGCACGTAGAGGTTGTGGTTGGCGCCGGCGCCGCACGCGCGCAGCACGTTCTCGTCGACGGCCGGGCTGACCCGAACCTGGTCGGCGGCTCCGCTCATGGCGCAGAACTGGCGGTTGAAGCGCGAGACGTCCGCGCCGACCAGCCGAATGATGATGCCGTCGGCCCGGTCGAGATCGGGTGCAGCAGGAACTCGCGGAAGCTGGGCGTGCCGAGCGATCGTGACCGCCGCTGTCTCCCGCCCGAACATGCGCCTGAGTCCACCCGGCCGTGCCCTCGCCGAGTGCGCCTGCGCTCACCCGGCCGGACCCGGGCCACGCCCTCGCCGACCGGAACCACTGTCCGCCCGACCGCCCGGCTCAGCGAACAGGACGCGACGCGGCGTCGGCATACCGCCGGGCCAGCCGCGCGAACGCTTCCCTGAGCTCGTCCGGCCCGACGACCTCGATATCGGCGTCGAATCCGCCGACGGTGGCCGCCAAGCCGTGCCACGACCACGAACCCAAGACGAGTCGGCAACGATTCGGGCCGAGTTCCTCGACGATTCCGTCCCGGCTGTAGCGGGACACCACGGCCGCGGGCAGGTCGAGGATCACCTCCCCGCGGCACGGCCAGTCACCCGACCCACCGGAGCCGCGGAATTTGCTCGCGACGAAGGCGGCGACGTCACCACCGGGTAGTTCGCGCGGAGTGAAGCGGGGGCCGGTGGGGATGCGCGGCGTGATCCGGTCGGCGCGGAAGGTGCGCCAGTCGTGGCGGTCGAGGTCCCAGGCGACGAGGTACCAGCGCCCCTCCCAGGTGACGAGGTGGTGGGGCTGCGCGCGGCGCGGCGTAGCGGTGGCCTCGCCGGAGGCCGGGGTGTAGTCGAAGCGCAACTCCTCGCGGGCGTGCACGGCGGCGCCGAGCGTCATGAGCACGCGGTTGTCGACCTGCGGGTTCGACCTGGTCGATGGCCGGTCCACGGCCGCGATCCGGAGCAGATCGATCCGGCGGCGCAGCCGGGCGGGCATGACCTGGCGGACGGTGTTCAGCGCGCGCTCGGCGGCCTCTTCGATGCACGCGCCGGTGGCGGCGGCGGTCTGGAGCGCGATGGCGAGAGCGACCGCCTGCTCGTCGTCGAAGAGCAACGGCGGCAGCTCTTTTCCCGCGTCGAGCCGGTAGCCGCCGTCGGGGCCCTTGACGGCCTGCACGGGGTAGCCGAGCTCGCGCAAGCGGTCGACGTCGCGGCGCACGGTGCGCGGGCTGACGCCCAATCGCTCAGCCAGCAGCGCACCGGGCCAGTCCCGGCGCGCTTGGAGCAGCGAGAGCATCGACAGCAGGCGCCCTGAAGTTTTCGGCACGATTCGCATTCTGCCCGGAGAAGCGGACACAACCTGACCGCTATCCCTGCGACTGTCGTCTCGTACCGATCGACGACCGAAAGGGCCCGACGCCATGACCGCAACCACCACCCTCGACGCCGAACGAATGGACCTCCTCGCCGAACTCGCGGCCGCACGCCTCGCACTGACCACCACGACGCGGGGACTCACCGACGAGCAGGCGGGCGAGCGCCCGACGGTCAGCGCGCTGTGCCTGGGCGGCCTGATCAAGCACGTTGCCGCCATGGAGGAGCAGTGGCTGCGTTTCGTGGTCGATGGGCCCTCGGCCATGCGCTACGACCTGCCCGATGGCGTCACCTGGGCGGACTTCGCGGCCGGTACGGCACGCGAGTTCCCGCAGTGGGCGATCGACCACCAGAACGAATTCCGGATGCTACCCGGCGAGACGCTGTCCGGAATCCTCGCGCACTACGAGGCGGTCGCCGCCCGTAGCGGGGAAATCATCGCGTCCGTGCCCGATCTGTCGGTGACGCACCCCCTGCCCGAGGCGCCGTGGCACGAGCCGGGGTCGGTGCGGAGTGTGCGGCGGGTACTGCTGCACGTCATCGCCGAGACCGCCCAGCACGCCGGGCACGCGGATATTCTGCGCGAGACCCTGGACGGGCAGAAGTCCAGCTAGAAGAAGACAAGCGGTCGCGGGCCAGCCCGCGGCCGCCTCCTCGGGACCACGCTCGCCACCACCCACGCCGTATTCGTTCGCCCCGGCCCACTTCGGCATGCCACAGTGAATCATCATGGGACACAACGACAACGACGCGGAAAAGCTCCGTCTCATGGCGAGTCTGGCGACGCCGATGGCTCTGCGGGTCGCGGTGACCCTTGGCCTACCGGACCGGCTCGTCGGCAACGGCGCCGACGCCTCCGCACTCGCGGTCGAACTCGACGTCTCGCCAGTCGCGCTCGACCTACTTCTGCGCCACCTCACCACACTCGGAGTCGTGGAACGGACATCCACCGGCTACCGCACCACCGAGTTCGGAGCGAACCTGTGCACCGACGCGGGCAACGGTTTCACCAACATTCTGCTGCACCTGGATTCCGCTGCCGGTCGCGCCGAACTGGCCTTCGTCGAACTCGCCCACAGCATCGCCACCGGCCGAGCGGCCTACCCGCGCCGCTACGGCCAGGACTTCTGGGCCGATCTCGCTGAAAACCCTTACCTCCGTGAGTCGTTCGACCGGCAGATGGCCTTGCGCTTCCAAGAGCAGATCCCGCGACTCGTCGCCGGTTTCGATTGGTCCCGGTTCTCCACCATCGTCGATGTCGGCGGCGGCCGAGGGATCCTGCTCGCCGCGATCCTGAAAGCCCACCCCCGGATGCACGGCCACCTCGTCGATCTCGCGCCTACCGCGACCGAAGCCCGCCACACCTTCACCACCCGCGGTCTCGACGACCGAACCGATGTGACCGCGGGCAGCTTCTTCGACACCCTCCCGGCAGGTGCGGACGCCTACTTGCTGTCCGACATCCTGCACGACTGGGATGATGAGCACGCCCACCGCATCCTCGCCCGATGCGTCGAGGCCGCCCACCCGACCGGCCGCGTCCTCGTCATAGAGCCGGTAGGAGGACGACGAGCCAGCACCGAGATGGACCTGTCCATGCTCGCGATCTACGGCGGCCGCGAACGCCGCATCGAGGAGTTTCGCACCCTCGCCGCCTCACACGGACTGGCCCTCGAGACCGTGACCGACCTGACCGATCAACGCTGCCTACTCGAATTTCGGCTCGCGGCCTGACCCCACCGGGCAAGCCGATGGATGCTGTGGGGTGAGGGAGGATGGGCTCATGGCTCTTTCGCTGCATCAGGCCGACTCGGTGATCTCGGCCGCTCGTAAGGCGGCAGCCGAACTGGGGGAGGCCGTCTCGCTCGCGGTCGTGGAGACCAGCGGCAAACTGGTGGCCTTCGCGTGTATGGACGGTGCGGCCCGGTATACGACCGAAATCGCGAAACGCAAGGCGGACACGGCTATTGCGCTGGGATTCGACACAGTGCACATGACCACCGCCACGCCCCAGGGCCAGCCGCTGGTTGGCGGACCGCCGCAATCGGGGACACACTCGCTGGTGCCCAACGGCGGTGGCGTGATCATCCGAGTCGGCGGCACGATCATCGGCGCGCTGGGCGTATCCGGCGCTGCTTCCTCGATCACCGATCACAAGATCGGCACGGCTGCCGTCGCTCGAGTGGATTGAGAACCGTGCCGCTCGCTAGCGGCTCATGCGGTGCTCCCGCGCGAGGGATTCGAGCAGTTCGACCGGAGCTGGCAGCGGGATCGCGCCCTCCTCGCCCGGCGCGGTGAGCCGGGATTGCGCGACCCGCTCGTGCAGATGCTCCATCCGCATGTCGAGCCGGTTCGCGGCGTCCGCGGCGTCGGTCAGCTCGGTGAGCAACTCGTCCGGGATCTCGCCGCCGTACTTGTAGTAGATCTTGTGCTCGAGGCTCGCCCAGAAGTCCATGGCGATGGTGCGGATCTGCAACTCGGCGGGCACGTGCTCGACGCGGTCGCTCATGAAGACCGGCAGCTCGAGCAGAATGTGCAGGCTCTTGTAGCCGTTGGGCTTGGGGTTGGCGATGTAGTCGCGCACCTCGTTGACGGTGACGTCGGACTGGCTGGTCAGCATGTCCGCGATCCGGTAGGTGTCCTGGATGAAGCTGCAGGTGATGCGCACACCCGCGATGTCGACGATGTTCTTCCTGATGTCGGGCAGCGTGACGGGGATGTTCTTGCGCCGCAGCTTGTGCAGGATGCTCTCCGGCGACTTCAGACGGGACCGGACGTGCTCGATCGGGCTGTACTTGTGGATGTAGGTGAACTCGTCCTTCAGGATGTTGATCTTGGTCATCAACTCCGAGGTGACGAACTGGTACGACATCATGAATCGGGCGAATTCGGTGCGAAAGTGTGCCAGGTCGTCGTCGCGCACGGTGTTCGGTGAATCCATCAATCTCGCTGTCCCGCCAATCCGGATCTGCCGTGTCCAGCCAGTCTGCCACCGCGGGCTGAGACGTTGCTGAGGCGTCAGGCCGCGGTGCCGTCCTGGGGCGCGGCGTCGAGTGACGGCAGTGGTCGGCGGCAGATCTCGGCGGCCTCGTCGGCGGGCAGGCCGAACATGCGCAGCAGGTCCTCGGTCACCTGATCGGCGGCCTCGGCGTCGTCGCGCTCGGGGTGGTCGTGCAAGAGCCTGCCGAGGCACAGCGCGGCGCCCGCGACGATGGTCATGGCCAGTTCCGAGTCGCGGACCTGGAACCGTCCCGCATCGGCCGCCGCTTCGATATCGCGGCGGGCGCGGGGGGCGAGCCCCCGCTCGGAGCTCACGAGACCGAGCCCGTCGGCGAGGAGGACCTTGCTGAGCGTGGGGTTGCGGCGGTGCAGACGGCCGGTGAGGCGGAAGCTCTGAGCGAACACCTGGGCCGGGTCCTCCAGGTCCTCGCACAGCACGTCGAGCAGCGCGCCGTGCCGGTCGAGCGCTTCTTCGACCGCGGCCTGGAACAGTTCCTCCCGGCTCTGGAAGTGGTTGTAGAACGAGCCCATGCCGACGTCAGCGGCCTGGGTGATCTCCAGGATCGGCACGTTGAGCCTGCCCTCGGCCAGCAGCGACTGGGCCGCGCCCACCAGTGCGGCGCGGGTGCGCGCCTTGCGGCGCTCCAAGCGGTTGGGTTCCGAACCGGTCATCGCAGTCCACCTCTCCCTGACGTCTTCGCACGTCATAGTAGCGCCCCGGTCAGTAGTGACGAATTTGTCAGAAACTCTTGACTGAATACTTGTTCGTGAGTGACGATATCGTCAGTACTTCGAAGGGAGTGGTCGATGAGCGGCCAGCACGATGTGCACAGCGGTCTGCACAGCGAGCGCGGCGCGTTGGCGGGTGAACATCCCGGTCGAGCGCGCAATCCGGTGGTGAAGGTGCTCGATCTCGCGTGGCTGGAGTTCGAGAAGCCAGATCTCGAGCGGGCCGAAGCCTTCGCGCATGCTTTCGGCTTCACGACGGCGCATCGCACGGCCGACGAGATGCAGTTGCGCGGAACCGACGTGGGCTCGCCCTGTGTTCTCATCCGCCGCGGCGCGCGGTCCCGGTTCGTCGGTCCGGCGTTCCAGGCAGCCGACGCCGCCGATCTGCTGCGACTGGCGACCGCGACGGACTCGAAGGTGATGCCGCTGCCGGAGTCGCTCGGCGGGTCGACCGTCGATCTGGTCGATCCGAGCGGCCTGCGAGTCCGCGTCGTCGCCGAGACCCACCGGCTGCACGCACTGCCCGTGCAGCGGCCGCATGTGCTGAATCTCGGACACGACGTGGCGCGCGTGAACGCCACGCAACGGCCGCCTCGGGCGCCCGCGCGGGTGCAGCGGCTCGGGCACGTCGTGGTCCAGTCGACCAGATACCGGGAGACGCTGGACTGGTATCTGCGCAATCTCGGCATGATCGTCAGCGACTTCCTGTACTACCCGGGCCAGCGGGAGCGCGGGCCGGTGATGAGCTTCATCCGCTGCGATCTGGGCTCGACTCCGGCCGATCACCACACGCTCGCGCTGACCTTGGGGCCGTCCAACCGGTATGTGCACTCGGCGTATCAGGTCGCCGATCTGGACGCGCTGGCCGCGGGCGGCGAGTACCTCCGCGAGCGCGGTTACCACCGGTCGTGGGGGATCGGCCGCCATATCCAGGGCAGCCAGATCTTCGACTACTGGCGGGACCCGGACGGTTTCATGGTCGAGCATTTCAGCGACGGCGACATGTTCGACTGCACGGTGGAGCCGGGCTGGGCGCCGATGAGCGCGTCGGGTCTGGCCCAGTGGGGTCCGCCCGCCACCAAGGATTTCCTCGGCATCTCGCCGAGCGCCGATTCGCTGCGGGAGTTGCGCGCGGTCGTCGACGCGCTGCGCGAGGACAACGAATTCGATCTCCGCCGCCTGGGCGGCCTGTTGAAAGTAGCCAATTCATGAGTGTTTCCGTTCTCCGTACCGTCGATGCTTGGTGGGTGCGCACGCCCGCCGGTGCGACTCGGATCGATACAGCCGCGGTGACGACGCGGGAGTTGCTCGCCGATCGTGGGGCGATCGCCGCTGCGGCCGCGAGCGCGGAGGTCGTTGCGGTGGAGAGTCTTTCGCTGGTCTCGCCGGTGACCGCGCCGTGCCGGGTGGTGGCGCAGATGACCAACTTCGCCTCGCACGTGAAGGACTCGGGCATGGATCCCGAGACCGTGCCGCTGACGTTCTTCCGCAAGGCTTCCGGCTCGATCAGCGGACCGTATGACGATGTCGTGCGGCCCGCGCATGTGAGTCTGCTCGATTACGAAGTGGAGATCGGTCTGGTCTTCGGCCGCGAGATGCCGGTCGGCGCGGAGGTCGACGCGGAGAATCTGGCCGACTACATCGCCGGTCTCGTCATCACCAACGACATCTCCGCGCGTGATGTGCAGTTGCCGAAAACGCAGTTCTACGAGGCGAAGTCGTATCCGACGTTCACTCCGGTCGGTCCGGCGCTGGTGCTGCTGGAGGCCGACGAGCTGAAGCGGTTCACCGATCTGCGGTTGCGGTTGTGGGTCAACGGTGAGGTGCGCCAGGACATGACGGTGGCCGACATGATCTACCGGCCGGTGCGGGCGCTGCGCGAGCTGACGCGGTTTCAGCGGATGGACGCGGGTGATCTGCTGCTGACCGGCACGCCGGTCGGTACGGCGATCAGCGCCCCGCCCAAGCCGGTCGAGATCATCGGTTCGCTGTTGCCGCCGCAGGTCAAGTGGAAGATGTTCTTCAAAAGCCAGGCCAAGAATCCCAAGTACCTCAAAGACGGCGACGTCATCGAGGCCGCCATCGGCACCGACGACGGCGTCCTGGATCTGGGCCGTCAGCGCACGGTCGTGAGGTACGCCCGATGACCGAGACGACGCTCGAGGCCTCCGCCGAGGATCTGCTCTGGCCTCGTTACGCCGATCCGGAGGATCTGGCCGCCATCGAATCCGTGCCCTTGGCGGCGCGCGGTCTGCCCGAATCCACCTACGCTCTGCTCGTTCGTGCCGCGGCCCGGTGGCCGCGACGCGACGCGATCACCGTGCTGCCCGAGGCCGCGCGCTGGCGAGAACCCTTGCGCCGCAACTACGCCGAAGTACTCGCGGATGTGCATCGGTATGCGAATCTGCTGCACGAGCTCGGGATTCGCCGGCGCGACGCGGTCGCGATCGTCACACCCAACTGCGCCGAGCTGATCCCCGCCACGCTCGCGGCCCAGCTCGCCGGAATCGCCGCACCGATCAACGGCGGCTTGTCGAGTGCCCATATCACCGAACTGCTGCGCCGTTCCGGCGCTCGGGTGTTGATCGCCGCGGGTCCCGAGCTCGCCCCCGACACCTGGGACGCCATGTGTGCGCTCGCCACTACCGGCTTGGTGGACGCGCTGCTGGTGTTGCGGCCCACCGCCGCGTCCGAGCCGCCGCCCGCGCTGCCCGTGATCGACGGTGTCCGCGTCGGCTATCTCACTGCCCTTGCGGCCGAACAGGATTCGTCGAAATTCGACGGAGCGCCACCCACCGCATCGGATCTGGCGGCCCTGTTCCACACCGGCGGCACCACCGGCGTGCCGAAGCTGGCCGCGCACCGGCATTCCGGTGAGGTGGCCAATGCCTGGATGATCGCCGCAAACTCGCTGCTCGACGAGGATTCGGTCGTTTTCGCCGCGCTGCCGCTTTTCCACGTCAACGCGCTCGTCGTCACCCTGCTCGCGCCGTTGTTCCGCGGCCAATCGGTGGTGTGGGCCGGACCGCTCGGCTACCGCGACTTCTCCCTGTACGCGGAGTTCTGGAACATCGTGGCGCACTACGAGATCGCCGCGATGAGCGCGGTGCCGACCGTGTACGCCGTGCTCGCGCAGTGCCCGATCGACGCCGACATCTCCAGCCTGCGCTACGCGATGGTCGGCGCGTCACCGCTGCCGCCCGCGGTGCGCGAGAACTTCCAGACACACACCGGCGTGACCCTCGTGGAGGGGTACGGCCTCACCGAGGCGACCTGCGCGACGGCGCGCAGCTTCCCGGATCGGCCTCGGCCGGGTGCGGTCGGGCAGCGCATGCCCTACCAGCACGTCGCGGTCGTCCGCGTCGCCGAGGACGGTACGTGGGTGACGCTGCCCGCGGGCGACACCGGCGTCCTGATCATCAGCGGCCCAACGGTTTTCGCCGGATACGTGACCGGCCGCGATGGGCGCGGTCATCTCGTCGACGGTCTGGGCACACTGGTCGACGGCTGGCTGAACACCGGCGATCTGGCCCACATCGACGACGACGGCTTCATCCACCTGCACGGCCGCGCCAAGGACCTGATCATCCGCGGCGGCCACAACATCGACCCGGCCACCATCGAGGACGCCCTGCTGGAGCACCCGCAGGTCAGTGCCGCGGGCGCGGTCGGTCGCCCGGACGTGCACTCCGGCGAGGTGCCCGTCGCCTATGTCGCTTTGACGGCGGGCGCGGACGTTTCCGAGGGCGAGCTGGTCGCCTGGGCCGCCGAGCGGGTGCAAGAGCGCGCCGCCGCCCCGAAGGCGGTCACCGTGCTCGACGCGCTGCCGGTCACCGACGTCGGCAAGCCGTACAAGCTGGGACTGCGCGCCGACGCGACCCGCCGCGAGCTGCTCGAGGCCCTTGCCGGCAGCGCCGGAGTGCGCGCTGTCAAGGCGGTGATCGAAGACGGTGCGGTCGTCGCGACGATCGAACTCGATCCCGCCGCCGACGAGCGGGAAGTCACGGCGATTCTCGGCCGCTACGCGATCACCTGGACAGTCGTGGTGGCGCGATGACAATCGTCTCGGCTGGGCGGAGTCTTCCCGTGACCACACGGATGATCCCGGTCGTGCTCGTCGGCGCGGGCCCGGCCGGACTCACCGCGGCGACCTTGCTGGCGCAATACGGGATCGAATGCCTCGTACTGGAGCGGTGGGACGGCGTGTATCCGCAGCCGCGCGCCGTCCACTTGGACGGCGAAATCCGCCGCATCCTCGGATATCTCGGCGTCGGCGACGAGTTCGACGCCATCTCCCGCCCGGTTCTAGGTCTGCGCCTGCTCGATCCCGGTCTGCGGGTGCTCGCGCAATTCGATCGCGACCCGGCGGGGACGCGGAGCGGGCATCCGGAGGCGAACCTTTTCGACCAGCCGGAACTGGAGGCGATCCTGCGCGCGAACCTCGCGCGCCATCCCGACGCGACACTGCGCGGCAACGCCGAAGTCACGACGGTGGCTGAGGAGAACGACTGTGTCCGCGTCGATTTCACCGACGGGACGACGGGTCGCGCGGAAACCATCCGTGCGCGCTACGTTCTCGGTTGCGACGGCGCCAACAGCCTCGTCCGCGGAGCGGTGGGCGCGCGCATGCGCGATCTGCGGTTCGAGCAGCGCTGGCTGGTCGTGGACATCGCGACGACCGCCGACCTCGGACACTGGGACGGGGTGCACCAGGTCTGCGATCCGGCCCGCGCCACGACCTACATGCGCATCGGAAAGACGCGGTACCGCTGGGAGTTCCGGCTTCGGACCGGCGAAACCGCCGACGACTACGCGGATATCGCCCGATTGCGTCCGCTGATCGCCCCGTGGACGGCGGACGTCCCGGACGAGGACCTAGAACTGGTGCGGGTAGCCGCGTACACCTTTCGCGCACAGCTCGCCGATCGCTGGCGCGGCGGCCGCATCTTCCTGCTCGGGGACGCCGCCCACCTCACACCGCCGTTCATCGGTCAGGGCATGGGCGCGGGATTGCGCGACGCCGCCAACCTCACCTGGAAGCTGGCCGGCGTCTTGCGCGGCGAGCTGCCCGAGCGTGTGCTCGACACCTACGAGGCCGAGCGGAAGCCGCACGCCCTGTGGATGATTCGGTTGGCCAAGCTCACCGGCGTGATGATGACCCAGGGCGGCGAGCTGGGCAATCGCCTGCGCAGCCTGATCGCACCGCGGCTACATCGCCTTCCCGGCTTCACCCGCATGCTCACCAGTGGTGAGTCCCCGCCCCTGCGCCGCTCGGGCCTGGTGAACGCTCCGCTGCTGCGACGTGGACCGGCTGGTCGGCTGGCACCGAACGATCGGCTCCCCGACGGGCGAATGGTCGACGAGGTCGTCGGCGGACGGTTCGCGATCGTCGCCGCGGTCGACCTGACGCCCGAGGACCGAGTGCGTGTCGAAGAACGCGGCGGTGTCGTGCTCGCCGCCGCGCCGGGAACGGAGTTGCACCGCTGGCTGCGCCGCGGTCGCGTGAGCGCCGCCCTCGTCCGACCGGACGGCGCCGTGCAGCGCTGCGGAAGAAGCCCGTCGGCCCTGTGCGCGGCGCTGCCACGGTTCGCGCCCGGTGTCCGGCAAACCGCGTCGCCGAACGATTGCTGACCATTGATGCGTTTATGAGGAAATCATCACTTGGCGTGTTATCGTACGGAGATCGCGTGCGCTGGCGTCGTTGGTGTGTGTTCTGGTGACTCCGTGAGAGGACCCGCATGTCTCGGTATCTGTTCGCTCTCGGCCAGGTCGTAGCCCGTCGCCGCTGGTGGGTCCTGGCGATATGGATCCTGTTGCTCGGCGCTGCGGTCGCCTTCGCCACGGGAACCGGTGGGAAGACGAACGACAACTTCACGGTTCCCGGCACCGAATCACAGGATGCCGTGTCATTGCTGCAACAGCGGATGCCCGCGTTCAGCGGCGCGCAGATGCAGGTCGTCTTCGCTACGCCGGGCATGGCCGAGGTGACCGATCCGCAGGTGACGGGTGAGATCGAACAGGTGATGACCGGGTTGAAAGGGTTGCCGCAGGTCGCCGCGGTCGTCGACCCGTTCCAAGCCAAGGCGGTGTCGCCGGATCAGCGCGTCGCGCTGGGCAGCGTGCAGTTCTCGGTATCGGCGGGGGAGGTCGACGAGCACACCCTCGACGAGGTGAACCGCGTCGCCGACCCGGCGCGGGAAGCGGGCCTCGATGTGGAGTTCTCCGGGGCCGTCTATCCGGGCTTCACCGCCGAGATCCCGCACACCCCTGAGCTTCTCGGCGTCGTCGCGGCTTTGATCATCCTGTTGATCACCTTCGGCGCGGCGGTCGCGGCGGGCCTGCCCATCGTCACGGCGTTGGTCGGCGTCGGTATAGGCATCACCGGGATCCTCGGCGTGGCAGCGTTCGTCGACGTCCCGTCGGCGGCGACGTCACTGGCATTGATGCTCGGACTGTCCTGCGGCATCGACTACGCGCTGTTCGTCCTGTCCCGGCATCGGCACCACATCGTGCTGGGAATGACTGCGGCCGAGTCGATTCCGCTCGCGGTCGGGACCGCGGGCAGTTCGGTGGTGTTCGCGGCGGTCACCGTGATCATCGCGTTGTGCGGTCTGGCGGTGGCGGGTATTCCGTTCCTCACCGTCATGGGTCTGACCGCGGCGGGCGCGGTACTGGTCGCCATGCTCGTCGCGCTGACGTTGCTGCCCGCGCTGCTGGGGTTCGCCGGTGATCTGGTCGCCAAGTTCATCTCGCCGCCACTGCATCCCGGACGTCCGGAGGAGGTGGCGCGCATCGCCGCCTACGAGCCCGAACGCACCTTCGGGCACGCGTGGGGACGTTTCGTCACCCGGTTCCGGATTCCGCTGTTGATCCTCGGTATCGCGATCCTTGCGGTGCTGGCGATTCCGGCCACGCGCATGGAGCTCGGACTCCCCAGCGGCGCGACACAGCCGGATTCGAGCACCGCCCACAAGGCCTACGACCTGGTGGAGGAGTCGTTCGGTCCCGGCTTCAACGGGCCGCTGCTCGTCGTGACCGACCTATCCGGGGCCACCGGCCCCGACGCGGCGCAGACGGTGATGGGTCGGCTGCAACAGGAACCCGACGTCGTCGCCGTGCAGCCCGCGGGCACGGGAAACGGACTGCTGCTCATTCGAGTGGTGCCCGAGAGCGGGCCCGACGACCCCGCGACCGCCGACCTGGTCAACCGGCTGCGGGACGACCGGCAGCGCATCGTGAACGGCACCGGCGCAACGTATCTGGTCGGCGGCACCACCGCGGCCAATATCGACACCTCGCGCCGGCTCGCCGAGGCGCTGCCGATCTTCCTCGCGGTCGTCGTCGGCCTCGCACTGGTGCTGCTGACCATCGCCTTCCGCACCATCCTGGTCCCGCTGTCGTCGATCGTCGGATTCATCCTCTCGGTCTTCGCCGCGCTCGGGGCGCAGGTCGTCGTGTTCCAATGGGGCTGGGGCGCAGAACTTTTCGATGTCACCAAGGCGCAGACGCTGAGCTTCCTTCCGATCATCACCTTGGCCATCGTCTTCGGCCTGTCCAGCGATTATCAGATCTTCGTCGTCTCCCGGATCAAGGAGGAACACACCCGCACCGCCGACGCCACGGCCTCGGTGCAGAACGGCGTCGGTCACTCCGCGCGCGTGGTCACCGCCGCCGCGCTGATCATGTTCGGGGTCTTCGTCGCCTTCACCACCGTCGACAACCCGATCGTCAAACCTTTGGCGTTCACCCTCGCCGTCGGCGTCCTGCTCGACGCCTTCATCGTGCGCCTGACGCTGGTGCCCGCCGTCATGGCCCTGGTCGGCAACCGCATGTGGTACCACCCGCGCTGGTTCGCCCGCTACGTCCCCGATCTCGACATCGAGGGCGCCGAACTCGAACGCCGACTCACCCACGACACCGAAGAAGCCGTGCCATCGGGCACTGCTCGGCTGCGAGCCGGACGCGAAACCTAGCCCTGGACAACGGAAGCGGACCGCAAGTCCGCGAAGGCGGTCAGCGTCCGTTCGCCGCCAGGGTCGCCGTCGGTCGCCGGGACCAGCACCACCTCGTCGAGACCGGCGGCAGCGTAGGCCTCCAGCTTCTCGCGCACGAGTGCGGCGTCGCCGACCAAGCCGACCCGGTGCGCGGCGTCGGACGGCAGTGCCCGGTGCAACTCGGTGCGATCGGCGCCCGTCTCGGCCAGCGCGACGGCCTCCTCGAATCCCGCCTGCGCGAACATCTCCCGGTAACCCGCCACCTCGAGGTAGCCGACCAGACTCCACTCGATCTGTTCGAGGGATTTCGGGTCGGGGTCGATCGCGGCCGGTGCTCTCCGCCATCGCGCTCACCGGCCTGCTGCGCGAACGCCCGTGCGCCCCTTCGACCATCCGCACGCTCGAGGTGCCCAGCGCCACCCCGACGGGTCTGCCGACCAGGGCCGCCGTCGACGCGGCGGCGCGTGCGATCGACACGGGGTCGCGCACCGAGACGGGAATCGGTCCCACCGTCAGCGCGGCTCGGGAAGTCCGCAGGCCGATCGCCGTGGCGAGCGCGAACGCGTCCCAGATCCACTCTTCCCCGACCCAGATGTCGCGATACCCGAGCCGGTCGGCCACGATGCCGGTCGCCAAGTCCTGCTCGGGCGAGACATTGGGGCGCGAAGCGACGACGACGCTGAGTTCCATTCCTGTCCTCTCCGGGGTCGCGGACCGATCGTCGCGGTCAATGCCCCCGGTCGCGCGTGGATTCCTCGGCGGGCGCGGGACGCGGCGCGGCAATCGCATTAGCCATTCGATAGCTGATTCGCTGGTCGGGAAGCGCATCCGAGCGGTGCTCTCGTCTTCCACGGCCGATCCGCTGTTGCCGCCCGTGCGCTGCTCTCCGGGCGATACCCTGGATCGGGGAGGTTCGCGGAAAGGAGTCACCGTGGGGCAACTACCGCAAGGCCGCATCGCGCGCATGCTCCGCGCGATCCCCCGAGGCTGATCCCGGACCGCCGATGCACGAGCCGCTCGACTTGGTCGATTCCGCCGAACGAACCCGCACGGCACTGGCCACCGCCGTCGCGCTGTTCTCCGCGGCTTGGGCGTCCGGTTCACCACCCGACCTGGCGGCGTACCTACCGAGCGAACCGGGCCTGCGGCGCATGGTGCTCATCGAACTGATCAAGATCGATCTCGAGTACCGGTTCGTGCGCCATCACATCCCCAAAACTCTGAACGAGTACCGCGCGGAATTCGCGGAACTGCGCGACGGACCGATGCCCGACGAGCTCGTCTACGAGGAATTCCACGCGCTGCGCCGCGGCTCGCCGGCGGCCGATACGACTCCTCGCACGGTCGCCGACGACACGGTGGCCACCCCGGAGACCGCCCAGGCGAGCGATTACCACAGCACGATGATCGCCCGCCCGAACGCGCAGGTGCTGCTCGACGCCTTCGACGTCGGCGACCACGTCGACGACTTCGACCTGCTGATGCGCATCGGCGCGGGCGCGTTCGCCCAGGTCTATCTGGCTCGGCAGCAGTCGATGCAGCGCCTGGTCGCGGTCAAGATCTCACACAATCACGGCAGCGAGCCGCAGACCCTGGCCCAGCTGGATCACGAGTACATCGTGCGGATCTTCGACCAGCGCCTCATCGCCGACGGCGAGCTGAAGCTGCTCTACATGCAGTACCTCCCCGGCGGCACGCTGCTCGACGTACTGCGCTTGCGGCGCTCGACGCCCGAGGGACAGCACAGCGGGCAACTCCTCCTCGACGCGGTCGACGCCGTGCTCGCCGAGAAGGGCGAGGTGCGCCCCGCCGAATCGGCAGTCCGGGAACGGACCGCCGCGCTGACCTGGCCGGAGACGGTCGCCTGGCTCGGCCGCCGACTCGCGGACGCGCTGCAACACGCCTCCGAGCGCGGGGTGTTGCACCGCGACATCAAACCGGCGAACGTCCTGCTCAGCGCCGAGGGAATCCCGAAGCTGGCCGATTTCAACGTCAGCTTCAGCAAACGCGTCAAGGGCACGAGCCCACTGGCGTACTTCGGCGGATCGCTGTCGTACATGTCGCCCGAACAGCTCGAGGCCTGTCATCCCGAGCTGCCCGCGACCGCCGCCGACCTCGACACCCGCAGCGACATCTTCGCGCTGGCCGTCATGCTGTGGGAACTGCTGACCGGACGGCGCCCCTTCGCGGACGAGACCTTCGCGGGCGAGTCGGAGACGTCGCTGGCCCGCATGCTCGAACTGCGCCGCCGGCCCATCGACTCGAAGTTCCTGTCCGACCTACCGCCGGACTGCCCACCGGCCCTGTGCCGGGTGCTGCTGAAGTGCCTGTCGCCCGACCCGGCGGACCGCTACTCGTGCGGTTCGGAATTGGCGCAGCAGCTCGATCTGTGCCTCGAGGCGAGGGCCCGCGACCTCGTCTATCCGCCGCCGAACAGCTGGCGGGCGCGCCTTGCCCGGTGGCCGACCCCGATCCTTTGGTTGTCGTCGCTGTTCGGTATCGGCCTGGCTACCGCCTACCTGGCGGTACACGCCCAGAAACTGATCAGGGAGCGAGTGCCCGACGCCGTCAACGCTCAGATGGACAGGGGCGTGATCGCGTGCGTTCTCGGCGTCCTGCCGTTGGCCATCGTCATCTACGTGTACATCTCGCGTGAGGTGCTGGCGGTCTTGCGCGGGTTGCGCGAGGGCAGGCGCTACGACGAGACCACGCTCGCGCGGGTCCGGTCGCGAACACTGGTGTGGGGTGATCTGTGCGCGCTGAACACTTTGCTCGGCGCGCTGATCGCCACCGTGACGGGCGTGCTGATGGTGCGCTGGATGACCGACCTGCCGCTGCGGTTGCAGATCCACGCCGCGATGACCGTGCTGGTGGCGGGCACCATCTCCGTCGCCTACACCTTCTTCCTCTCCACTTTCTACATCGTCCGTTGCGTCTATCCCAGCTACCTGCGCCACGGCCGCAGCACCGCGCACGACTCCGCGGGCCTGCACTCGCTGCGCCGAAGAACCACGGTCTATCTCGCGATAACGGCGTCCGTCCCGGTGCTCGGCGTCCTGGCCGGATTCAGCGCCCTCGAATCCGACGAGCTCTATCTCGTCCGCGACTCGGTCCTCGGCTTGTGCGCGGGCGGCGGCCTCGCGTTCGTCGCCGCCTATTGGCTGTACCGGAAACTGGACGCCGACCTCCGCGCGCTCGATCGGGTGATCTGACGGGGCGCGTGCATCCGGATGCCGATGCGGCTCAGCGCAACAGGTATCGGCTGGTGGGGACGACGTCGATGTCGCGGTCGGCGCCGAAGGTGGCCACGCTGGCCATCATGCGTTGGATGCGGCGGGTCAGTTCGGCGGGGTCGCCGCCGCTGCCGTAGAAGGCGTGCGGGTCGCGCAGCGCGGCCGGGGGGAACAATTCCTCGACGATCGCGGCGACGTCCGGCGCGGTGTCGGTGACCGGCTCGAGGACGCGGTTCTGGACGTAACCGAAGGTGGCCTGGGTGGTGATCGCGACCTCGGTGTGGTGGTTGCGCCACCGGTCGAGCCATTCGTCGTACGGCAGTTCCTGCGGCCTGCGCAGGAACGCGACGTTGGCCAGAGCGGGAGTGCGCTCGCCGACAGCGACGTAGGGCGGCGTGAGCGGCGTCCTGACCTCGACCCGCCAACCCTCGTGGCGCTCGGAAACATCGCCGAGTGCGTCGAGCACGGCGGCGATGTCACAACCGGACGGGCACGAGAGGGCGAGCACGGCTTCGATCGGTGTGTCGAAGGTCGTCAACCGCAGCATCGCGTCGGCCACGTCGGCGTCGGAGACGTTCAGCCGCACGCTCTCGGCGCCCGCTGCGACCAGCCGCTGTGTCAGTTTCGAGTCGTGCAAGTCACCGACACCCCAGAGCGCGAAGATCAGCTCCTCCGCCACACCGCCTCCTAGAACAAGTTCTAAATACGGCGAGTCTAACCAGCGGAACCAGCTGTGCGGACGATATGGGTCAGCGGTGCCGAAGGGTGATTCGGGCGTTGTCGGCCGGGCTGAGCCCCGTGTGGTACCGGCGCGGTGGTTCGACGGGTCCGGGGACGACGTCGATGCGGCGCTGCTCGAGGACGGTGCGGAACAGGATGCGGGCCTCGACCAGGGCGAACTGGGCGCCAAGGCAGCGGTGCGCTCCGGCGCCGAAGGTCAGCCAGGTGTGGCTGTTCGGGCGCTCGTCGAGGAAGCGTTCGGGGCGGAAGGTCATCGGATCCGGGTAGTGCCGCGGTGATTCGTGGATGAGCAGGATCGGGACGATGACGATGGCGCCCTTCGGAATTCGGACACCGTTGACCACGGTGTCGCGGATCGCCCGCCGTCCGGTGAACGGCGACACCGGGCGCAGCCGCATCGTCTCGGCGACCACGGCGTCGAGGTAGGCGTCGAGCCGGGCGCTGTCGCCCGCGTCCGCGGCGGCATCGAGTTCGGCCATGGCCTCCGGGTGGGCCGCCAGCATGGCGGCGATCCAGCCGAGCGTGATCGCGGTGGTTTCGTACGCCCCCAACAGGACTCCGCGCATGTTGCGGGCCAGCGCCGCGTCGTCGTGCTGATCGAGTTCGGTGCCGACGTACCGGGACAGCACGTCTTTCCGCTGGCCCTCGTCGCCCGGCGCGGCGCGGCGCGCGGCGATTTCCTCGATGATGACGGCGTCGACCTCGGCCTGCCGACGGGTGAGCGGCGGATAGGGCAGCGTGAGTCCGCCGACCAGCGGGGTGAGCAGCGTGACGGCGAGGAAGCCGCGACTCTCGATCTCACCGAACCACGCGCTGATCGCCTGCTTCAGCCGCCCCCGACGGGGTTCCGCCACGTCACCGAAGACGACGCCGAGCAGCACCCCGATGGCCAGATCGTAACCGGCCTTCAGGAATTCGAACGGTTCACCGACGGGCCAGGTGGGCAGTTCGCGCTGGACCACCTCCACCATGAGTTCCTCGTAGGAGCGCAGCGCCTTGCTCTGGAAGGGCGGAGCGAACAGCTTGCGTTCGCGGCGGTGCTCCTCGCCGTCGAGGAAGATCAACGTCTGCTTGCCGAACATCACGTCGTGGCTGGAGAACCGGCTCAGCACCTGGCCGATCGAGAAATCGTCGTGATTGGCGAAAAGCGCTCGCACGTCGCCCATGTCGTGGGTGACCAGCATGGTCGGAAAGCC
The DNA here is from genome assembly GCF_006716565.1 of Nocardia bhagyanarayanae. NCBI lineage: Bacteria > Bacillati > Actinomycetota > Actinomycetes > Mycobacteriales > Nocardiaceae > Nocardia > Nocardia bhagyanarayanae. Next base: position 1,201,182 of record NZ_VFPG01000002.1, read on the forward strand.
CGGCGGCGACACGACGAAGCGTTCGCCGAGTTCCAACAGAGGAGAACGATGGGTGCCGGGGCGCATCAGCCCGCCGATCTGCCCGAGGTGGCGGTTGCGGAGCCGCGGGAGTTCGCGCAGTGATACCGGGGCTTGTGACACGTGGCAATCCTCACCGCTGTCTCGACGACTCGCAGACCCGAAATGGCTGCGGCAGCAGCGTACTTCGACGGGTCGCTGCCCCTATTTTTCGGGGCGCGGGGCGGTTGCTCGCGCCCGGCGATCGGTGCGGTGGCGGCTATATTGTGGAGCGCTGTCAGTCACAACGCACGGCCTGCCCCTCCTCGTGCCGCGGGGAAACCAGACCGGCTGAATCTCGGTTACCGGTAAGAGGAAGTAGTTCGTGCTCAACACTTTCGTCGACACACTGTTCGCTCAGGTCGAGAACCGGCCCGCCGAGTTGGTGTATCGGTTCTTGGACAGTGGTGACGTCGACGGTGTCGTCCGCGAGATGGATTACGCGGACTTGGGCCTTCGCGCCAGGGCGATCGCTGCGGCATTGCGGGATTCGGCGCCGGAGCGGGCGCTGTTGCTGTACCCGGCGGGCCCCGAGTTCGCCGAGGCCTTCTTCGGTTGTCTGGCCGCAGGCGTCGTCGCGGTCCCCGCGCCACTGCCCGAATGGGAGAACCGATCGCTGCGCAGACTGCGGCGGATGGTGGCGCACGCGGACGTCGGTGTGGTGCTGGCGCCGAGCCGGGTGGTCGCGGAGTCCGCCGCACTGTGCGCCGAGGTTCCCGAGCTCGCGGGAGTGCGCTGGCTGGCGACCGACGAGGTCCCCGGCGATCTGGCGTCGTCGTGGCGGGAGCCGGATCTCGGCCCGGATTCGGTCGCGTTCATCCAGTACACCTCCGGCTCGACGAGCACGCCGCGCGGCGTGCTGCTCACGCACCGGAACCTGCTGCACAACCAGGACGCCATCGCCGCGGGCCTCGGCCACGACCGCGCGCTGGTCGAGTCGTGGGACGGCGCGCTGTTCGCCAGCTGGCTGCCGATGTACCACGACATGGGACTCATCGCGCCGCTGCTGCACACGGTCTACCTGGGCGCGAATTCGGTGCTGATGTCGCCGCTGCATTTCCTGCAACGACCCGAGCGCTGGCTGCAAGCGATCTCGGACTACCGCGCCCACACCAGCGGCGGCCCCAATTTCGCCTACGAGCTGTGTACCCGCCGGATCGCGCCGGAACAGATCGATCGGCTCGATCTGAGCCACTGGCGGGTGGCGTTCAACGGGTCCGAACCGGTGCGGGCCGCGACGGTTCGGCGGTTCACCGAGACCTTCGGCCGTGCGGGGTTCCGCGCCGAATCACATCAGCCGGTCTACGGTTTGGCCGAAGCGACCCTGATCGTGACCGCGCCGCCCGTTACCGCGCCGCCGACCTTCCTGGATGCGCCGGGACGAGACGTCGTCGGAAACCGTGCTCGTGGCGCGGAGTTGGTCGGTGTCGGCGGTGCGGCCGAGGGAATGTCGATCGTGGTCGTCGATCCCGAGACCGGCATCGAACGCGGCGCCGGGAGCGAAGGCGAGATCTGGGTCGCCGGAAACAGCGTGGCCACTGGTTATTTCCGTGACGAGCAGGCCACCGCCGAGATCTTCGGTGCGACACTGCCCGGTGACGATCGCCGTTTTCTCCGCACCGGTGACCTCGGTTTCCTCTCCGGCGCAGAACTTTTCGTCACCGGCAGGCACAAGGATTTGTTGATCGTCGACGGACGCAATCACTATCCGCAGGACATCGAGCAGACCGTCGAAGCCGCGCACCACGGGGTCCGCGCCGGATGCGTCGCGGCCTTCTCCGTGGACGTCGGGGCGGACGGCGAGCAGCCGGTCGTGGTGGCCGAGGTGCGCGGCGAGGAGCTCGGCGAACTGGTCGAGATCGAGGGCGCGGTGCGCGCCGCGGTGGCGACGGACCACGGCCTCACGCTCGCGGCGGTGCTACTGATCCGGCCCGGCGCCATCTTCAAGACCAGCAGCGGGAAGATCCAGCGTTCGGCCTGCCGGGCGGCGTATCTGTCCGGCGAGCTGCTCGCGCTGTCGGCGGGGCCGGTGCGCTCGCCCGAAGACGAGCTGGACGACTACGAAACCGATTCGGCGAGCGTGGAAACCGCGGAGCCGTCCGGCTCGGAGCCGTCCGCGGCCGCGATCCGATCCTGGCTGGTGACGGCGATCGCACGGCAAGCGGCGCTGGATCCGGAACGCATCGACGTACACCGGCCGATGGTCGAATTCGGCTTGGGTTCGGCGGATCTGGTCGAGATGGTGGTCGATCTGTCCGATTTCGTCGGGCGCTTCCTCGACACCAATCTGCTGTTCGACCATCCCACCATCGACGGGGTGGCCACCGCGCTGGCGCCGACCGAGGCCGACGAGCCAGAGGCGTCCGGTGCGGAGATCGCGGACTCGGCCCGGGACGACGAGGCCGACGACGACTCGATCGCCATCCTGGCGATGTCCTGCCGCTTCCCCGGCGCGGCCGATTCACCGGAGGCGCTGTGGCGCCTACTGGACAGCAACCGCGACGCGCTGACCGAGGTGCCCGCGGGCCGCTGGGATATCGAGGGCCTGTACGACCCCGACACCTCCGCGACCGGCAAGGCGTACACCTTCCGCGGCGGTTACGTCGACGGCATAGACCGTTTCGACGCCGCGTTCTTCGGCATCGGCCCGCGCGAGGCCGCGGTGATGGACCCGCAGCAGCGAATGATGTTGCAGCTCAGCTGGGAAGCGATCGAGCGTTCGGGTCGAGATCCGCGCACCCTGCACGGCAGCGCGACCGGCGTCTATCTCGGCGTCTACAGCACCGGCTATCTGGCCGATCCCGCGCCGGAACAGCTGAACGGCCAGGTCGGAACCGGGCTGTCGCCGAGTGTCGCGTCCGGCCGGATCGCCTACACGCTCGGATTGCACGGTCCGGCGGTCACTTTGGACACGGCGTGCTCCTCGTCGATCGTAGCGGTGCACCTGGCGATGCAGGCGCTGCGCGCGGGGGAGTGCGACCTCGCCTTGGCGGGCGGCGCGACGCTGCTGATGTCGCCGACCGCTCATATCGAGCTGTGCCGGTTGGGTGTGCTGTCGCCGACGGGCCGGTGCGCGCCGTTCTCGGCCGACGCGGACGGCACGGTGTGGGCCGAGGGCGCCGGTCTGCTGTTGCTGAAGCGCCTCGGCGACGCCCGCCGCGACGGGGACAAGGTTCTCGCGGTCATCCGCGGTTCCGCCGTCAACCAGGACGGCCGCAGCCAGGGACTGAGCGCGCCGAACGGCGCTGCCCAGGAGCAGGTGTTGCGGTCGGCGCTGCGCGTGTCGGGTCTGGCTCCGCACGATATCGACTATGTCGAGGCGCACGGCACCGGCACGGCGCTCGGCGATCCGATCGAGGCGCGTGCGCTTGCCCGGGTGTTCGGGCCCGGTCGTGATCCGCGGCGGCCGCTCGGCATCGGCTCGCTGAAATCCAATGTGGGCCACACCCAGGCCGCGGCGGGCGTGGGCAGCATCGTCAAGCTGGTGCTCGCGCTGCAACACGAGCGAATCCCCGCCACCCTGGGCGTGAGTGAGCCCTCGCCGCAGATCGATTGGGAACGAAGCGGTTTGGCGGTGCGTTCCCAGCCGATGCCGTGGCCGAAGGGCGATCGGCCGCGCCGCGCCGGTGTGAGCGCCTTCGGCCTCAGCGGCACGAACGCGCACCTGATCCTCGAGGAGGCTCCGCACGAGCCCACGGCGTCGGACCCGACGGTCGAGGACCCGAGTGTGCTGTTGCTGCCGATCTCGGCTCGCAGCCGGGACTCGCTGCACGGTCAGGCGCGACGGCTGCTCGACCTGGTCGTCGCCGATCCACGGCTGCGGCCCGGTCCGGTCTCGCGCGCTCTGGCTTTGCAGCGCACCCAGTTCGAGCGCCGCGCGGTCGTGGTGGCGAGCGATCGAGACGAGATGGTCGGCGCGCTGCGCGATCTGGTCGACGGACGGTCCTCGGCGAACGCCGTCGTCGGCGCCGGTCCGGTGCTCACCAACGCCAAGACCGCGTTCGTCTTTCCCGGACAGGGCATGCAGTGGGTCGGCATGGCCCGCGACATGCTCGCGTCCTCGGCGGAGTTCCGCGCCGAATTCGAGCAGTGCGACAAGGCTTTCGGCGCGCAAATCGGATGGTCGCTGGTGGACAGGCTGGCCACCATGACCGACGCCGATCTCGCCGACTTCCCGGTCGTGCAGCCGCTGCTGTTCGCGACGATGGCCGCGCTCGCGGCCACCTGGCGGGCGGCGGGTGTCATCCCGGACGCAGTGATCGGCCACAGTCAGGGCGAGATCGCCGCCGCCTACTGCGCCGGTGTCATCGAATTGGGTGACGCCGCACGGATCGTCCTCACGCGCAGCCGCCTGATGCAGGCCATCACCGAACCCGGCGCGATGGCGATGATCGGCCTGCCCGAGGCCGAAGTGAGCGAGCGGCTGGCGAGGTTCCACGGCCGGGTGTCCGTCGCGGCCGTCAATGTACGACGCTCGACGATCGTGGCGGGCGAGCAGGCCGCGGTGGCGGAACTGCTCGCCGAGATGGAGCGAGCGGGCATCTACACGCGGCTCGGCGCCACCGGTCCCGGCTTCGCCGGGCACTGCCGGTTGATCGAGTCCATCCGCGATCCGCTGCTCGCCGAGCTGGCGGACATGGTGGCGGATTCGCCGGTGACACAGTGGTATTCGACGGTGTCGGGCGAACCGATGGCCGACGAACCGATCGAACCCGGCTACTGGTACCGGAACGCGCGCGAGACAGTGCGATTCGCCGCCACGATCGAGCGCATGATCGCCGACGGGTTCCGGTATTTCGTCGAACTCGGCGTGCACCCGTCGCTGACCGCGGCCGTCAAGACGGTGTCGGAGGAACTGGCGCGCGAGGTGGTGGCCGTCGGTTCGCTGGTCAGGGACCAGGACGGACCGACCTGCTTGGCGAGGGCGCAAGCCGAACTGTATGTCGCGGGACACGACCTCGACTGGACCCGGCTGGTTCCCGAACACGGCCGGGTGGATCTGCCCACCTACGCCTTCGACGAGCGGCGGTTCTGGACCGACTCGGCGAGCCGGAACACCGCCGCGCTGGGCCTGGCGGATGTCGCGCACCCCGTCCTCGGCACCGCTGTGCCGCAACCGGATTCGGGCGGCGTGACACTGACCGGCCGACTGTCGCGCAGGCAGCACCCGTGGGTGACCGATCACGCGGGACCGAACGCGGTGCTGTTGCCCGGTGCGGCGCTGGTCGACCTGGCGATTCGGGCCGGTGACGAGGTGGACGCGCCGGTGCTGCGCGAGCTCGTGCTGCGCGCTCCACTGCTCGTCCCCGAGCGCGGATCCGCGCAGATCCAGACGGTGGTCGGCGGCCCCGACGCCGAGGACCGCACAACCGTGCGCGTCTACGCTCGCGACGAACAAGATCCGGATGCCCAGTGGATACTGCACGCCGAGGGTGCGCTGGCCGAAGAGTTCGAACCTAGTCCGCCACAGGCGGATTCGTCGGTGTGGCCGCCCGCCGGAGCGGTGCGCGTCGACGTCGGCGTCCTGTACGCGAAGCTGTTCGCGCGCGGGCACCACTACGGTCCGCTGTTCCGGGCGATGCGTGCGGCATGGCGACGCGACGACGAGATCTTCGTCGAAGTCGAGCTTCCCGAGTCGGCCCACGGTGACGCCGCGAAGTTCGGTATCCATCCGGCGCTGCTGGATGCCGCGTTGCACGCCACCGCGCTGTTCGCCGCGGACGGTGCGAATGCCTTGCTGCCCTTCGTGTGGACGGATGTCACGCTGTGGGCCTCCGGCGCGACCGCGCTGCGCGTCCGGCTCACCCGTTCGGGCTCCGATGGCGTCACCATGTCCGCGACCGATCGGACCGGACAGCCGGTGATTTCCGTGGGTTCGGTCCTGTCGCGTCCGGTGGCCGCCGCGCAGTGGGAGGCCGCCTCGCTCGGGCCCGCGTACCGTCGGCTGTTCCGGATGGAGTGGTCGCGGGTACCGCTGCCCGCGCCGAACCGGACGATCACGGTGAGCGAGTGGAATCTCGGCGACCCGGAGGTTGCCGACGCGATCGTTCTGCCGGTGCCCGAGGGTGATTCGCCGAGCGAGGTGCACGACACGGCGCGGCGGACACTTGCCGCGCTACAGAAAATGTTGGCGGACAATCGCTTCGAGCGTTCCACGGCGGTCGTTCGTACCCGTCGTGCGGTGGCGCTTCCCGGTGCGGACAGCCCGGATCCGGCGGGCGCGGTCGTGTGGGGACTGGTCCGCTCGGCGCAGTCGGAGAATCCGGGCCGGATCGTGCTGCTCGATACGGCCGACTCCGAAGTGGATCTCGCCGCCCTCCTCGCCACGGGCGAACAACAGCTCGCGGTGCGCGAGGGTGTGGCGTTCGTGCCGCGGCTGGCTCGGCTGGAGGCGCGGCGAGCGCCGGAGGGACGGGTGACGCTGGGGGAGGGCGCCGTGCTGATCACCGGTGCCCCGGGCCGGCTGGGTTCGGCGCTGGCCCGTCATCTGGCCGACGCCTACGATGCTCGCGACCTGGTGCTGGTCAGTCGTCGCGGCGTCGACGGCCCCGGCGGCGCGGAGTTGCGTGACGACCTGGAAAGCCGCGGCGTGCGTGTGCGTTTCGCGCGTTGCGATATCACCGACCGGTCGGCTCTGGCGCGATTGCTCGACGGCATGCCGCTCGCCGGTGTGGTGCACGCGGCGACCGTGCTGGACGACAGCACGCTCGGCGCGTTGACGCCCGACCGGCTGGCCGCCGTACTGCGCCCGAAAGTCGATGCGGCACAACATTTGCACGAGCTGACGGCGGACCGAAATCTGTCGATGTTCGTGCTGTTCTCCGCGGCGGGCGGCCTGTTCGGCACACCGGGCCAAGCCAACTACGCGGCGGCCAACGCCTACCTCGACGCGCTGGCGCTGCGTCGCCGGTCGCTCGGTCTGCCCGCGCAGTCGCTGGCCTGGGGCGCGTGGGAGGTCGACATGCACGACCACATGGCGCAGGCCGACATCCGGCGTATCGCGCGAGCGGGCATCCGCGCGTTCTCGGTGCCCGAGGGCATGGCCTGTTTCGATGCCGCGCTGCGGCTTGGCGATCCGATGCTGGTTCCCCTGCTGCTCGACACCGAGGTGCTGCGCCGCGCGTCGGCCGTCCCGCCGCTGCTGCGCGGACTCGTGCGTCGCGCGCCCCGGCGGGCCGCGGCCGATCGTGCGTCCGTCGACGCGGCGGCGGGATCGCGTTTCGCCGAACAACTGCGGGCGCTGCCGCGCGCGGAGGCGACGACCCTGGCGATCGCCGCGGTCACCGAGTGGACCGGGGACGTGCTCGGCCACACCGACGCAGAAACGGTCGCGCCCGGGCAGAGCTTCCAAAGCCTGGGCCTCGACTCCTTGATGGCGGTGGAACTGCGCAACAAGGTGCGCGAGCACACCGGGATCGCCGTGCCGCTCGGCTCGATTCTCGCCGAGCGGAGTCTCGCCGACCTCGCCGGCTACCTCGTCGAAGAAGTTCTGCGGCAGGCCGATTCCGCCGGAACGGACTCGGTCGCCGAGGTGCCCGAGGTCGAAGTGCTTCCGGTGACCAGGGACATGATGCGGCTGCTGCGAACCGAGCAACTCGGCATCCCGAGCGCCGCGCAGACCGGTGGCGTCGCCGTGCGGCTGGCCGCGCCGGTCACCCGGCCTGGTCTCGAGCAAGCGCTGGCGCGGCTGGCCCGCCGACATGCCGCGCTGCGCACCACTATTCGGCCCAGCGCCGAGCACGGTCGCCAGCTCGCGGTCCATCGCGAACCAGGGGAGCTGGCGGCGTGGCGCGATCTCGATCGGCTCGACGACGCCGTGATAGAGCGGTGTTTCCGAGAGCTGATGGCGCGGCCGTTCGATCTGGAGACGGGTCCGCTCTGGCGCTTCGAACTGCTCAATGCCGAAACTGGCGAGCAGGCAGTAGTTTTCGGAGCACACCACAGCATGAGCGATGTGCAGTCGATGCTGCTGGTCGCCGGCGAGCTCGCCGCGGAACTGTCCGGCGTCGAGCTCGGCGACACCGTGACGAACCGCGACATGCACCAGCTGCTGGCCGCGCAGTCCAGCGGCCGCGCCGAGGCGGATCCCGCGATCGCTCGGTGGCGCGACGCGTTCTCCGGATCGCGCAGGCTCGAACTGACGTTCGCGCATCCGCGTCCGGCCCGGCGGAGCTACGGCGCGGAGTCGATCGCGCTCGACATGCCCGCCAGGTTGCACGACCGGGTCGCGGACCGAGCTCGAGACCTGGGCATCACCCCGGCCGCGGTCTTCCTCGGCGCGCTGACCATTGCGCTGGCACGTCGGCAGCAGGTGGACCGGTTCGCGCTGGCGGTTCCGGTGGATACCCGCATGCACGCCGACGCGACCGATGCCGTCGGGTACTTCGGTGTGCCCGTGCCCTTCCCGGCCGCCGCGGCGGCCGGTGAACTCGTCACCGACGTGCTGCGGCGTACGGGCGAGCGGCTGCGGAATCTGCTTGCGCCCGGCGCGGGTTTCGCCGAGGTGCTCGCCGCGCTGGCCGCCGAGGGGCTCCACCGCGACAACGCGCCGATGATCGAGGTGTACTTCAATTACCTGCGCGCCAATTCGGCCGTCGCCCCCGCGGCGGTCGTTCCGGTGAGCACCGGGTATTCCGATCTCGATCTCATGGTCGCGGTGCTGCCCGACACCGGCCAGGTGTGGTTCACCTACAACAGCGACATCATCGACGCGCGGACGTGCGCCGAATTCGGCAGGGACTATCTGGAGACGGTCGCGGCGGTGGTCGCCGACCCCGGTGCGGCGGCGCGGCCCGAAACCGCTGGGCCGCACTCGGATTCCGGAATCCGTGCGGCGGTGGGCGCGACCTTCGCGCTCGGCAGGCTGCCCGAGCTGGTTACGGCGGCCTCCGACGCCACGGCGATCACCATCGTGGAGGCGCCGTATCACCATGTGCTGTCCTGCCTGCGCGACCCGTCGGGCGTTTTCGCGCAGCCGTCGACGGACGTGGGCATCATGCTGCTGCGCGCGGCGGACCTGGAACGGTTCGGCGAGATCTCCGACGACCTGCTCGCCGAGCTCGCCGCCGAATATCCCGCGGCCGTGCTCGACGTGGTCGAACGCACCCGTCGGCCGATCATCGTCGGCATCCTGCCTTCGGCCGGTTCGGCGGAGCGGCTGCTCGAATGGGAGCGGTCGGTCGCCGGACGCTTGCGCGATCGCCCCGGCGTCGCGGTGCTGGAAGCGGACGAGTGGACTCGCTATCACCCGGTGGACAACCCCTTCGACGACCGGACCGAGATCCTGGCGCACCTGCCCTTCACACCCGAATTCCAGGCGGCGGTGGCCCTCACCCTGGTCGCGACCGCGACCGCCGTGACAGAGCCCGCGCCGAAGGTCATCGCCGTGGACGGCGACGACACGCTGTGGAGCGGTACGGCAGGTGAGATCGGCTCCGGCGCTGTCGTTTTCGATGAAGCGCGGCAAGCCCTGGCTCGGCGGCTGCTGGAATGGCGCTCGGCGGGAACACTGCTCGCGCTGGTGTCCAACAACGGCGAGGACATCGTCCACGCGATCCTCGACCGGCCCGACAGCCCGCTGGGCCGTGCGCATTTCGCCGCCGTGTCCGCGGGCTGGGACGGTAAGCCCGAGCGGCTGGAACAGATCGCACGCACACTGCGGCTGGGGCTCGACAGCTTCTGCTACCTCGACGACAACCCGGTCGAAGTGGCGCGGATGCGCGCGGCGCTGCCCGAGGTGCTGTCGGTGACGTGTCCGCCCGCCGAGGAACTGGAGCCGTTCCTGTCGCGACTGTGGCCGATGGTTCCGGTCGCGGCGACGGCCGAAGACCGTGCGCGGGCCGACTTCTATCGGCAAGAGGGCGAACGCGACAGCGTCCGCGCCACCACGGAATTCGCGGAATTCCTCGCGGGGCTGGACCTCGAGGTCGATATCGAGCCGCTGACCGACGACACCCTGGCGCGTGCTCGACAGCTCGTCCGCCGGACCAATCAGTTCACCCTCGCCGAAGTGACCACCGACGATCTCGACAGGTGGCGCGCCGAAGGCGAGGTGTGGACGGCGACGGCGCGCGACCGCTTCGGCGACTACGGCCTGATCTCGGTGCTCGCACTCCGGGCGAAGCCGGACGGGCTCCGGATTCGCGGCTGGCAACTCAGCTGCCGCGCTCTCGGTCGCGGCGTCGAGGAACGGCTGCTGGCTTGGGTGGCGGATCGGGCCGACGCTCTCGGCCGCTCGACGGTACGCATGTCGGTCGAGCGCACCGCCCGGAACGAACCCGCTCGGCGGTTGGCCGCACGGTTGATCGGTGGATCCGCCGACCAGCGACTGGATGTGTCGGTGACTCCCCAGCGACTGCGGGAGTTCCGGTCCTGGGATGCCGCGGCGCGAGGAGAGGACGTGGACCGGTGACCGATTCCGACCAGCGGACGACGGTTCGCAATCCGGCTGTCGATCGTCGTGTGCGAGGTGAAGCACTCGAACGGGGCGCCGGAGGGCTGGATGTCGCCGCTTTGCTCGCTCGTACGGGTGGCGCTTCGGTCGTCGAAAAGCCGGGCGCCGCACCATCTTTGCTGAGTGAAACGTCAGCGAACAACCACGCTCTCGACAACTCGGCTCGAGAGATCGGTGATGCGCCGCTCATCGAACACGGACCCACCGCCGCAGGTTTGGGCGACTCGCCCCGGGGCTCCGGTGCTGTGCCGCAGGTCGAACCCGCACCCGCCGCACTGCTGACGGACGCTGTCGCGCGGCCCACGGACACCGACGCGGTGGTCGAGGCGGTGACCGCCCTGGCGAACCGCTTCACCGAAACAACCATCGACCCCGACACCGACTTCTTCGACGCGGGCGGCACCTCCATCGCGGCGGTGGAATTCGTCGCCGCGCTGGCGCGCGAGCTGGATATCCATCTGGATCTCGACACGGTCTTCTTCGACGCGCGTCCGCGCAGGCTGGCGCACCGCTGGCTGGCCGACCATCCGAAAGCCGCGCCCCCGCCGGACACGGAAGACGACGCCGATACCGACGATCTGGCCCAGCTCTTCGCCGATCTCGCGGGCGCCGACCGACTCCCGCTCGTGGCGCCGCCGGAGCGGGTCGCGCCGCGCCGCATCCTGCTGACCGGCGCGACCGGCTTCCTCGGCAGTCACCTGCTGCTGGATCTCTTGCGGCACAGCGAGGCCCACGTGGTGTGCCTGGTTCGCGCCGCCGACGATCAGGCCGCCGCCGAACGGCTGGAGCACGCCGTGCGGCGCTTCATGCTGCCCTGGTCGCGGGAGGTGCTGCGGCGCGTGACACCACTGGCCGGGGATCTGCGCGAACCGCGACTCGGCCTCTCCGACGAGCGCTGGGAAACCCTGGCCGCCGAGGTGGATTCGATCGTCAACGCCGGGGCGGCGGTGGACTTCCTGCGCGGCTACCCGTCTCTGCGCCGGACCAACGTCCTCGGCCCGCTGACCCTCGCCGAATTGGCCGGCACCGGCAAACCGAAACCGCTGCACCACATCTCCTCGTTAGCGGTGTTCAACGGAGCCGACGCCACCGTGTTGGGCGAGGACGACCCGACCGCCAACGTCGCCGCGCTGCCCATCGGGTACGACCGGTCGAAATGGGCCGCCGAGGCAATGCTGCGGCGGGCGGGCGAACACGGGCTCGTGGTGACCGTCCTCCGGCCGGGCGGCATCGGCAGCCACCCGGAGACCGGAGCGCACAATCCGCGCGACCTCAACGCCGGGATCACCGCGGCGCTGATGCGGTTTCGCACCGCGCCGGGATTCCGGTACCTCAATGCCGCCCCGGTGGACTGGGTCAGCCGGGTGGCCGCCGAGATCGTCGGCACGCCGAGCGCCTGGGGGCACACCTATCACCTCACGGCGGCGCCCACCTCGCTCGATCGTATCGTCGCCGAAACGACGTTGGGCGGCATCGGCATTCGCGTGCAGCACTGGGAACAGTGGTGCGACGACGTCGTCCGCCGGATCAGGGAGGAACCGGTACCGGAGCTGGAATCGCTGGCGCAGGTGTTGCAGAGTCCGGTCGCCCGTCGGCAGCTGGCGGCGATGGTCACCGCGCCGCCAGCGTCGGCCGCACGCACCGAGGCCTTCGTATCCGCCAACGGCCTGCCCGCACCCGCCACGCCCGGGCCGGCGGCGCGCGGCCGGATGCTCGCGGCCATGACGGGGCTCGGGCCGCAGACGGACGAACAGCCCTACCTGCGGTTCAACGAGACGCTCACCGGGATGATCGGCCCGATCGGCGAGCCCGCCGACATCCCCTGCGATCTGCGCCTGACCCTGTCCGTCGCGAGCAGCGCGCAGGTGTTCACCGCGCGCACACTCGACGTCACCGGCGAACTCACCTGCGCTGGTGTGCACGACGAGCCGCTCACCGTCGAGGGCGCCGCGACGGTGCGCCCGCACGACGGACTACCGCTCCGCCACGAAGCGCGGCATCCGATCATGCATTACCGCCTCACGCTGCGCGATGCGTCCGGCGGCGAGTGGTGGCTGGAGGGATACAAGTTCGCCGCGGCGCGGCGACGCCTCGTGCGACAGCTCGGCACACAGGTGATCGAACTCGGCCGCGCCGGAGAGCCCGCGTCCTACACCGGCGAGGTCGCCGTGCCGATGCACACCTACCTGCCCGACCAGATCGACGGCATTCAGATCGATCCACGACTATCCGAACGGCAACGGCGCCTGGCGAAGATGCTGTGGCTCAGCTGGTTCGGCGGACAGCTCGGCAAGAGCCTGGTCGAACCCATCCTGCGGGTCGGGACCGATCTGCTCGATCTGCGCCGAGCCATGCGTAAGGAGCACCGCCGATGACCGACCTTCGCTCGACACCGGAACTCGACGCCGCAGAGACGTTTTCCTTCCGTACCGCCGACGGCGTCGACCTGAGATTGCGCCGAGTGGGACCGGTCGACGCGCCCGCGGTGCTGCTGGTGCACGGGCACGGGGTGTCGTCGGAGATGTTCGCGCTGCCCGAGATTCGCAATATCACCGATGTACTGGCCGACGCGGGTTACCAGTCGTGGCTGCTCGACTGGCGTGGCAGCTGCCGCCTGCCCTACAACGAATCCGGTTCGCCCTACACCTTCGACGATGTCGCGCTCTACGACATACCGGAGGCGGTCGCGCGGATCAGGGACCGGATCGGAGAGCGTCCGCTGTTCGTGGTCGCGCACTGCATCGGCGCGCTGGCCCTCTCGCTGAGCATGACGGCCGGACTGCTGCCGGGTCTGGCGGGCGTCGTCGCGCAGGGCGTCTTCCTGACACCGAAGGTCAGCACGTCGGCTCGGGTGCGCGTGTTGCTCGGCAGTGAATTGCTCGGTTCGCGCGTCAGCCACATCGAATCCGACTTCCGCAAGGTCGGGCTCTGGTCCCGGCGCACCCTGCTGTACGCCGCGCTGTCGCGCAAAGGCGACTGCCCCGACCCCACCTGCCGAATGGTGCACCACGGCTGGGGTATGGGCGCCAAGCTGTTCGAGCACGACCACCTGGACCCGCGCACACACAACCGGCTGGCCGAATTGTTCGGCGCGATACCGCTTTCGGTGCTGCCGCATCTGCGCCAGATGGAATTGGCGCACGCCGTGGTCCGATGGAACGTCGACGACGACCGCTACGCCGCGCTGCCGGAGAACGCTCTCGATCACGCCGACCGCATCGACTGTCCGGTGTTGCTGCTGTCCGGCAGCCGCAACGAGGCGTGGCTCGATTCCAACAAGCTGTGCTGCGAGGTGCTTTCGGCGCGCAACCCGGGACTCGACGTCCGCTACACCGAGATTCCCTCCTACGGGCACCTGGACACGTTCATCGGCCGCGGCGCCGCGCTGGACGTGTTCGGGCACATCGTCGACTTCCTCGACGAGACCTCAGCTCGGTCGGCGTAGCGGCAAGCCCGCGGACTGGTAGATGGCATCGATGACGGTCATGGTCTGCACGGCGTCGTCCGGCGAGGTCGGCACCGGCTCGCCGCGCAGCACGGCGGACGCGAAGGCGTCGAGTTGGTAGTCGTAGGAGGGCCGATTGCCGAAGCGCCGCACCCGTCTGCCGCTCTCCGAGCGGACCGTGAGCAGATGTCCCAGGTGCGGGAGCACGGGATTGATCAGTCGCATCCGGCCGTGTTCACCGATGACGGTTGCGCCGACGCGCAGCACGTCGGCCGACCACATCGAGCACCGGATGTGGCCGGTGTGTCCCGACGGGAAGCGCAGTTGGGCAGTCATCGCCCGGTCGATGTCGACACCGCGCAACTTCGCCTGCGCCGCTTCCACTTCCGGGTTCTCGCCGCCGAGCACGCGAGCCATGTGCACGGCGTAGCAGCCCGCGTCCATCAGGGCGCCGCCCGCGAGGTCGTAGTCGTAGCGGATGTCGGAGAACTTCGGCAGGGGGAAGCACAGCGCGGCTTCCACACGCAGCAGCGTTCCCAATTCGCCGGAGGCGATGATCTTCTCGGCGGCCGAGACGAGCGGGTGATAGCGATAGTGGAACGCTTCCATGACCACGCGATCGGAAGCGTCCGCCAGATCGGCGATCTCGCGCGCTTCGTCAGCGTTGGCGGTGAACGGCTTCTCGCACAGCACATGCTTGCCGGCTTGGACGGCGGCGCGGGTCCAACGGCCGTGCAAGCCGTTGGGCAGCGGGATGTAGACCGCGTCCAGATCGGGGGCGTCGATCAGCGCCTGGTAGCTGTCGTAGCTGCGCGGGATGCCGTGCTTGCGGGCGAACAGCTCCGCTCGCGACCGATCCCGTGCGGCCACCGCCGTGATGACGACCTCCGGGTTGCGCCCGGCCGGTTGGACGATGGCCGCCGGCGCGATGCGGGCAGCCCCGAGAATCCCGATCCGGAGCCGCGTGTCTTCGGTCACCAGCAGACATTAACATCGGCACCGCGCGGCGGCTTGGCCGCTCCGAGGGCCGGACGAACACCCAGCGCGGGCGTATCTCGCCCATGAAGAACAACGAACGGAAGCCGAGAGTATGCGAATCGCGTTGTTGACGGCCGGAACCCGGGGCGATCACCAGCCGTATCTGGCACTGGCCGACGAATTCGGTTCGCGCGGACACGACGTCGAGATGACCGCCACCGAGAACTACGCCGACGTGGTGCGTCGCGCGGGTCTGGAACCGCACGTCATCCCGTTCAATTCCGCCGAACTGCTGGAAACGCCTGCGGCCAAGCGAGCACTCTCCTCGGGGAAGACGCTGCCGTTCGTCCGGATCATGCTCGACACGGTCAAGATCATGGCGGGGGAGCGCGGCGAGCGGATGCACGAAGCGCTCAGCGGCGCTTGCGAATCGGCCGATGTGATCGTCTCGTGCGCCTCCACGCTGCCCTGGGCGATGGAGCGTGCCGAGAAGACCGGTCAGACCGTGGTGGGCTGTCTGCCGTACCCGCTGGAGCGCACCGGACAGTTCCCGTCGTCGTTCATGGTCAAGCGGATGATCTCGTCGCGGCGACTACGGCTGGCCAGCTACTCGGCGTTCGAAATGGCGTACGGCCTGGCGTATCACCGGGTGGATCGGCGGGTGCGCGAGATGATGGAGTTGCCCGGCAAGCCGCGAAATCCGTTCCGGCGCATGCGTGAAGACGGTATTCCGCTGGTGCACATGGTGAGTCCGGTGCTGCTGCCGAAACCGGCCGACTGGTCCGATCGTTCGACCGTCGTCGGCGCGCCGAT
Source organism: Nocardia bhagyanarayanae (assembly GCF_006716565.1). Classification (NCBI taxonomy): domain Bacteria; kingdom Bacillati; phylum Actinomycetota; class Actinomycetes; order Mycobacteriales; family Nocardiaceae; genus Nocardia; species Nocardia bhagyanarayanae. The sequence continues at coordinate 1,216,928 of NZ_VFPG01000002.1, forward strand.
CATGCCCGCGCGGCAGCGTGCGGCATGGGGCGAGGCGATGGTCGATCCGGCGCTGACCGAATGGCTCGACGAGGGCGAGCCGCCGATCTACTTCTGCATGACCGGTATGCCGATCCTCGATCCCGCCGGTTGCTGTGATCTCATCGCCGCCGTGTGCCGCAGGCTGGGCGCCCGCGCCCTGGTGACCGTGCGCGGCGACGGGTTCCCCCGTGGTGCCGGGTACGACCGAAAGCTGTTCGTCCTGGACTCCTTCGATTACGACCGTGTTCTGCCGCGGTGCCGCGCGGTCGTCCATCACGGCGGCAGCGGCAACACCCACGACGTGCTGCGCGCCGGTCTGCCCGCGGTGATCATCGGCGTGCACAGCGACCAGTTCTTCTACGGCTGGCGGATATCCGAGCTCGGCATCGGGGCCGACTTCCCGTACCCGTCGCTGACCGAGGACCGGCTGCACGACGCACTGGTTCGCACGCTGACGCCCGAGGCGAGCAGGCGGGCGAAGGAACTGGGCCGTGCCGTCTCCGCCGAGAACGGGGTCCGCGCCACGGCCGACGCGGTCGAGCGTCTCGCCGTCGCGGCGTCGGCCTGAGACGTGGTCGGTTCCGTGCACGTCGCGATCTTCACCGACTTCCACCCGCACACGCTCGGCGGCGTCCAGACCGCGATGCGGTCGCTGTGTGACGGTCTGCGGCGGCTCGGTCACCGCGTGACCGTATTCTGCGCGCCGGCACCGGGATACACGACATCCGAGGCCGACACCGTGATTCTCCGCGCGCTGCCGATCTCGATGTCGAACGGATTGCCCGTCGTGCTGCCGACCCGGGCCAACGAGCGCCTGATCGATGCCGCGTTCGCCGAACGCGGCCCGATCGATATCGTGCACACGCTGACCACCTACGGCTGCGGGATCTCCGGCGCGCGCGCCGCGCGCAGGCACGGCATCCCGGTCGTCCAAACCATGCAGAGCCGTGACGACACGGTCATCGAAAAGTACTCGCCCGCACCGTATCTGTCCGCATTGACGATGCGGTTGGCGCACGGTTGGTTCGTGCCATTACGTGGACGACAGGCGCACGACGGCGACGGCCGAATCGCGCGGCTGGCCTGGCGTCCGCTGGTCGCGCAGGCGCAGGCGGCCGACCGGGTGACCGTCCCGACCCACCACTTCGCCCGCCGCCTTGCCCGGCACGGCGTCGATCGGCCGATTCACGTGGTTTCCAACGGAATCGATGACGAACTGCTCGACCGCGTCCGCGCGGAGAGTGCGGTGACGGATCCGGGCGCACCGCTACGAGCACTGTGGTGCGGCCGCCTGTCGGTGGAGAAACGTCCGCTCGAGGCGATCGAGGTGGCGCGCCTCGTCGAAGACTGCACCTTGGACATCTACGGCAGCGGCGCGCTGGCCGACCGGGCCCGCTCGGCAGTCGCCGAGGCGAACCTCGGCGATCGCGTGCACCTGCACGGCGAAGTCGACCAAGCCGACTGCCTACGCGCCATGCGCACCCACGACGTGCTGCTGCTCACCTCCGACTGCGATACCCAGGGCATGGTGCTGCTGGAAGCGATGGCGATGGGCCTCCCGGTCCTCTACTGCGACCCCGAACTCTCCGAAACCGTTCCGCACGAGGGCGGCATCCGCACCGCCGACCCGTCGGTGGAATCGTTTGCCGCAGTGCTGAACTCCCTCACCCAGGACCGCACCCGGCTGCACGACATGCGCCGCGCGCTCGCCGCGCACACCGACGAACCACGCCAATCGCGACACACCACCGGAATTCTCGCGGTCTACACCGAAGCCCTCGCCGCCCCGGTCTCGCCCCAATAGCACTGCCGCCCAGCGTCTACGGAGCATGTAGTAGACACTGGGTGTGACTACGAGATTCCTTTCCAAGCGTGCGGTGCTGCCGCTCGTCCTCACCGCGGTGGTGTGTGTAGTGCTGGGGGCGTGGCACTGGTCTCGGACGGAATCGGCGCTCGGCGTCGATCAGAACATCGGCTACGTGCTGCTGTGGCCGCTGTTCGCGGGTTTCCTGATCTTCGCGGCGGTCCGGGCCCGGCGGCTGGAGCGAGAATCGATGGTCGCGCGCCACGAGAACCTCTCGGCTGCGACTGTCCTGCCGCCGCTGCCGTGGTCGCGTCCGCCGAGCGCCGACGACATCGAGCTGGCCGCGTACAACCGATACCTGGCGGACCTGAACGCCCGGGAAATGCGGCACAAGCTGCGTGCCGCAGGACTCGACATCGGCGGCGATGCCGACCGCGCACCATCGCCCCGTCGAGGAATCGACGAAAACGACTGATCCTCAGCTCGATTCGGTCCACATGCGTTCGGCTATCGGCGGACGTAGGTGGGTTGCGCCTCGATCCAGGCGGCCAGCATTCGGGCGGTCATGTCGATCGCTTCCTGGCGTTGCTCGCTGTCGAGTTCGATGGTCGAGGCGCGCAGCACCGCCGCGAATCCGGTGTTGATCACCACGAAGGTCATGACGTCGTATTCGTGATCGTTGCCAGGACCCAGTAGCTGGATGATCAGAACCTTGACCAGCAGGCGCAGCCGCGGTTCGAACTCGGGAATTCCGCTGCTGTAGAACTGGACACCGGCCACCAGCGCGCGCACCAGGTCGGCCTGCGCGACCAGCTCGTCGGTGATCACCCCCAACACGCCGCTCACCAACTGCTCCGCCGAGGTCTGGGTGGCATCGAAAACCCGCTGGGTGAAGCGGCGTTCGACGCTGACCAGCAGCCGCTCCAGCAGCTCCTCGACGATTTCGGTCCGGTCGGAGAAATACCGATACAGGGTGCCGATGCTCAGTCCCGCCTCGGCAGCGATCCGATTGGTCGAGGTCTCGGCGATTCCCCGGTCCCCGAACAACCGCGCCGCGGTGTCGAGAATGTGCTCCCTGGTCGCTTTCGCGCGCTCCTGTGTCGGACGGCGCCGCTGGCCGACAACTCTCGACGGCATCACGCACTCCTGCCTTGCGGATCTCGAAAATGAGCTTTGCTCACCTTAACCCGGTCAACGTCCACCGGACCGGTCCTTCGACGAAGCCGCGACGACTGCGAAGGGCTGGGTCGACCGCTTGGGGCGATGCGTTCGGTGCACCGGAAGCGTGCTGTCCAAGAAATGAGCACCCGAGCATGTTCGGCGGCGGGAAGGCTCCGTCAGCCGATGTGGCGGACAGTCGTTTCCGCAGGCAGACGCGCTGAAGCGGCTCGTGTTCCACCGAGTGTGAAGCGAAGTAGAAGGTGAGCGGAAACTCGGCTTACTGTGCAGTGGCGGCTCTTCTATGACAGGGAGGTCACCAGTGACAATCGAAACCATTGCCCGGCCCGAAGTGGTTTCCGGTGAGCGGCCGTCGGCGAACGATGTGGCCAGGATGGCCCGAGACCTGATCGCCTACCTGGTTGAATCGGTCATGCCGTGCAAAACGCTGCCGGGCGCGGTCGCGGGCAGCGAGCTCACGGGCGTGGTGCGGACTTGCTTGGAATGGGTGATCGACCGGCTGAACGGACAGGCTCCGCCCGAAGGCGTCGAGCGTATCCAGGTGGCCGCGGCGGGTTGGGCGCGCGAGGGGATCCCGATCGACACCGTCCTGCATGTCGTCCACGAGGGCTTCAAAGCCGGTATCGACATGCTGCTTTCGAGGTCCGTCCCGCGGACGAACAGCGACGCCGTCGCGGCGGCCTTCACCGCTCTGGAGTTGTTGCGGCTGGTGACGGCTGGTGTCGGGAAAGCCTATGTGCGCGAACACAAGTCCTTGGCGGCGCAACACCACAGTGCGATCCACACACTGACCTCCGCGCTGCTCGGCGGTCATGCCACCTCCGCGATGGCGCGCGAATGCGGGATACGGATCGCGGACGAGTACTTCGTGCTCGCGGTATCGGTGCCCGCCCATCCCGACGAGAGCCGTCCCACCGTCGATGGACGGGTCGTCGCGCGACGCAAACTCCGTCGGCTGCAAGCCGCGCTCGCGCACCTCTTCGGTGACCAGGCACTGGCGCTGCTGTCGGTGGACGGCGGCACCGTTCTCCTCGCCGGCACGCTGTGCGGCGACGACGAGCTCGCCGGCGTCGTGAAGACCTTGTCCGAAGCCGCGCGGGTGCCGATCACCGCGGCCGTTGTCGTCGCCGGTCCCGACGAGGTCTCCGCAGCGGCCAATCAAGCACACGAATTGCTCGACACCGCAGAACATCTCGGCCTCGAGCCCGGGCTCTACCGCTTCACCGATCTCGCCCTGCAACACCAGCTGAATCGCCCCGGCCTCGGCCGCGATATCCTCGCCGAAAAGCTCGCCGCCTTGGACGAACACCCGGATCTGCTCGAGACCTTGGAAGTGTTCATCGCCAACGATCTCAGCCGCCAGAAGGCGGCTCGACGACTGCGAGTGCATGCCAACACCGTCGACTATCGGCTACGTCGTATCGGGCAGTTGACAGGCTTCGATCCGGGCGATGCGCGCGGGTTGTGGCAGTTGCGTTCGGCATTGGTCGCCCGCGCCGATGGGGTTCGGCCGCCGCGCAGCGCGGCCGCGGTCGGCATCCGCAAACCGGCCTGATTCAATCCTGCTCGCGCGTCCTGTCTCGCCACCGCGCCGTCTCCCGGCCGATGTCCGTGCTCGCGGGTTCGTCGTAGAGCCATTCCCGCGCGATCCGATGCCAATTGTTGGTCGCGTCGAGCTGACCGATCGCGGCGAAGGTGAACAGGTCCGCGCGCCGCGAGAAGACGTGCTCCGGCGGCAGGGATTGGCGTCGCATCCCGCGAAACTCGGCGGCGCGGGGATCCATGGCGAGTACCACTGCTCCCGTCGCGAGCTCGGGGGTGATCGTGAGCTCCTCGTCGACCAAGTGCCAGCCCGCGGCAGCCCAGACGTAGTCGAGGCATTCCCGCGCGGTCACACCGGCGTCCGGGTCGATGATGCCGCGATCCACCCACGCCTGATACAGGTCGTCGGCCCTGTGCTCGCCCGCGGCGCGGAGGCAGTCGCGCTCGAAGGCGACGTGCGCCGGGTCCATGCTGTGGTAGAGCCCGAAGTCGACGAACGCGACGCGACCGTCGGTGGTGAGCAGAATGTTGCCCGGGTGCGGATCGCCGCAGAACTCGTGATCGGAGAACAGGGAATTGATGTAGAAGCGATAGACGAGCTCGCCGATTCGATCTCGCTCGCTGTCCGGCAGCGCTCGCAATCCCCGAAACGCCATCCCGTCGACGAATTCCGTCACCAGCACGTGATGGCCGCAGTATTCGCCGATGCTGTCGGGAACCGTGATGAAGGGATGGTCGCGGTAGCGCAGGGCGACTCGGTGCTGGGTGCGCGCTTCGCGCGGGTAGTCGAGCTCACTGGCGATGTTGCGCGCGATCTCGTCGAGCACCGCCTCGTCGGCGGCGCTGGGCAGAATCGATTTCCAGAGTCTGCTCAACAGCGCCAGATTTCGCATATCCGCTTCGACCGCGTCGTCCACGCCGGGGTACTTCACTTTGACCGCGACCGAACGCCCATCGTGCAACTTCGCGCGATACACCTGCCCGATCGACGCGGCGGCAACCGGAGTCTCGTCGAAATCACCGAAGACCCGCGCCAATGGTCCCAGGTCGTTCTCGATCACCTTCCGCATGTCGGCGAACTCGACCGTGGGTGCGTTGTCCCGTAATTCGGCCAGCTTGACGCGGAACATTTCCCGGTGCGGTTCTGGAACGAGGTCCACGTCGAGTACGGACAACATCTGCCCGAGTTTCATCGCCGCGCCCTTCATGCCGCCCAGCACCGTGACGATCTGCTGCGCGGCTTGCAGCGTGGACCGTTCGGCCAGGATGCGCCGGGCGTCCTCGGTCCTGCCCACCATCGACAGCCGGGTCCCCACGCCGCGCACGGCTTGCCCGGCCGCCAACCGGCCCAGCCGGCTCCCTCGCCCGAAACGACTTTGCGGTACCCGACCGGCCACCATGTACCTCCCTCGGCACGCCACAGTGAGTGCCGTGGGCCACATTACCGACGCCGGCGCCGCGACGAATGCGTTCGGGCGTCAGGTGAGGGTGTCGACGACGTAGGCGGCGGCCTCGGCGAGCAGGGCCTGGTCGTAGCGGGCATCCGCGGTGGCCTTGCTGGACATGAGGGCGATGACCAGCGGGGCGGAGTCCGGGGGCCAGACGATGCCGATGTCGTTGAGCGTGCCGTAGTCTCCGGTGCCGGTCTTGTCCGCCACCGTCCAGCCCTGCGGGACCCCGGCCCGGATGCGTTGCGCGCCGGTGGTATTGCGTTCGAGCAGGTCGCGCAGGAACGCGCGCTTGTCGGCGGGGAGGGCGTCACCGAGCACGATCTGCTGGTAGTCGGTGCCCAAGGCGCGTGGCGATGTCGTGTCGCGCGGGTCGCCCGGAATGGCCTGGGTGATGGTGGGTTCGGTGCGATCCATTCTGGTGACGGTGTCGCCGAGGCCGCGCGCGTACGCGGTCAGCTCGGCCGGGCCGCCGAGGTCGCGGAGCAGCAGGTTGCCCGCGGTGCCGTCACTGAAACGGACCGCGGCGTCGCACAAGTCGCGGATCGTCATGCCCGTGTCCAGGTGCTTGGGCGTGACGGCGGCGTTCTTCAGCAGGTCGGCTTCGGTGTAGGAGACGACGGTGTCCAAGTGCGACAGCGGATTTCGCTGCAGCACCGCCGCCGCGACCAAGCCCTTGAACGTCGAACAGAACGCGAATCGTTCGTCCGCCCGGTGGGCGATGACGGCGCCGGTGCCCGTGGCGAGCGCGTAGACGCCGAGGCGCGCGTCGAACTTCCGTTCCAAGTCGATCAGGTGCTCGTGTCCGATCTCGGGCGGGGCGGCCGGGGCCGGGCTCGACGCCAGGGGAGACGGTGCCGATTCCGCCGCGCATGCCGCCAGTGGCAAGAAGATGGCCGCGCCGAGGAGCGTGCGGCGGCTGACGGCCGGGCGCGACAACGTCACTGTCTTCCTTCCGCTGGTGCGCGGTGGCCGAGGCCGTCCGCCACGCGATCATCCCTTGGTCCCACGAATACCGGAACCAGCGGAAGGTTTACAACAGTTCCGCGTACAGACCCCCGTCCAAGACGCCGAATTCGATCTGCCGCGGGAACATTGGCGTGTCTCCGGCCGAGAGGCAGGCGTGGTGCTGGGCGATCACATCGATCGCCCAGTCGCGAAGTGCCGTCGGGAGCAGGAAGACGCGCTCATCGGTGCACTGTATGTAAGGGCGCGTTGGTTCCTCGCCGATTGCCAGCGGATTGACCAGCCCGACGGTAGCCACGTCGAGAACGAGTCCGGTGCGATTCGGTGCAGCTACAACCGGCGGATCCAGCTCCACGTTGTCCATGCCTGGTTACGGTAGCTCGGAATGTGCCGTAGCGTGACCGAGATCGCGAACTCCGCTCGAAGATCGCCGACGAGCGGTCAGCTCGTGCCTGCGCTCGCGGTGGTGGCGGATGTGCGGGGGCGGACTGTGGATCCGGACATGATGTCGGCCCACCAGGAGCTGAGGGGGCTGGGGTCGGGCCAGACGACCGGATCGAAGTCCTGGTCGTCGCCGCTTCGCACAGTGGGATTGTCCATCACGATGTTCCTCCGCGATACAACAGCCATGCGAAGGGACGCTCGCGTCGTGTGCCTTTCGCCGAACATCGAGTGCCCCTTTGCGGTTGATCTCAGGGCCGACCGCGCTGTCGGTCCGATACGCCGGGCGGGTACCACCGTGCGGCGGAATCAAACGTCTTGGCGGGAGCGTCGATCGGGCTCCCGCCGAGCAGCGGTCCGACGGCTAAGACGGTGTGCGAACCATCGCCGCGGTGAGTCTGCGGACCAGTGGGAGCACCAGCAGGAGGGTGGGGAAGGCGATCGGCCAGGACACCGCCCACGCGCGCAGCCATTGCCCGACCGCGAGGCCGTCGCTGATCACTGTGCTGATCAGCGAGACCACGCAGGTCATCAGAATCGAAAGCAGCATGGGCGACAGCACCGCCGCGTAGCGTGCGGGCAGCTTGCGGACTGGGCGAGAGGCGGTCGTCGTTTCGGACATGGATCGCTCCGTAAGGTTGTCAAGGGCAGCGATTCCACCGGTCGGCGGGATCGGTGCGTTGATTGACGTGAACGCTTACGGCGACGGGTCGCGGCGTCGAGCATAGAGACCACGGAGTCCACGGCGCAAGCCCGGTCCTCCAACACGTCCGCGCCCCAACAAGTTTCGCACCCGCCCAGGATGCCGAGCTCGGTCCGTGCCGCGCAGGTGCTCGCGCTGTCGCCGCCGCACTCGGCATCGCGCTGATGACGGTCGCGGTCGTGGTAGCCGTCGATCCCGAGCTGGCCGGTCAGCTCATGGCGGGCTTCCTGCTGCTGTTCGTCATCGCGGGATGCACCCTCGGTTTCGGGCGCGGCGGCAATGTCCTCCGCGTCACGGTGATCGTGCTGGCGAGCATCCAAGGCCTCTGCGGCCTCGGCGCCACTGCCGCACAGCTACCGCCCGGGCTGCTCGGCACGATCGTCGGCATCACGATTGTGATTCTGCTGTCCCAGAAGTCCTCGGGAGCTTGGTTCAAGCGCCCACGCTGACGGCATCGGATGGGCGCCTGTGCCGCGGTGAGGTCGGCCAAATCGTCGGGGCTCTGCCGTTCCTGCCCGGCGCGCCCGCGGCGCTGTCATCAGATCGATCCACGGGTGCTGGCCCCAAGCTGATCGACGAGTCCTGGCAAGGCAATGGGTGGCTGTTACGATTTCGAATCGTGTTCGACAAGCAGGCGACGACTCGGACGTCGGCGCGCCCGGCGCCCGTACAGCGTCGGGGAATCGAGCGCGTGCAGGCCATCCTCGACGCGGCCGAGGCGCTGCTCGGTGAGCAAGGCTACGGCGCCGCGACTCTCAAGGCGATCGGCGAGCGGGCGGGCATCCCCATCGCGTCCGTGTACCACTATTTCGCCGACCGGCATCAGGTCGACGCCGAGCTCGTGCGACGCCACATCGGCGCGCTCGACGAGCGTCTCACCGCGGCGCTGGACCGCGCCGAGGCGCGCACCTTGCGCGAAGCCTGCGACCTGGTCATCGACACGCTGCTCGCCTACTTTCGCGAGAACCCGAGTTTCGTCGAGCTCTGGTACCGGGGCCGCGACTCGACGCTCGACGAGACGGCGCGCGAATTCGATATCTCGCAAGCGGCCCGGCTCTGGCGCTACCTCCTCGAACGCGACCTGATCCGCGCCGACACCCCCCGATTCGTCCTGGAACTGGCCTACGAGGCCGGTGACCGCCTCTTCGACGTGGCTTTCCGTCGATCTCCGTCCGGCGATGCCGCGACGATCGACGAAGCGCGGCGTCTCGTCACCGCGTACCTGGAGACGTACGCGTCGGAAAACTGACGCCGTCGGCCCGGGCCGATCGTTGACAGCGTCGCCTTCGGACTCCTAAACTCGAATGCGATTCGAGTTCTAGTTCTCGCCGACCCGTTGGAGCACGTCGGCACGCGCGCGAGGAACTCGTTTCCGCGGACTAGGCGAGAGCCGCACCGTCCGACTTCGAACAGAGGATCAACGCTGACATGAGCCGACTCGATCTCACCGGCCGGACCGCGATCGTCACCGGCGCCTCCCGCGGCATCGGCCTCGCGGCGGCGCACGCGATCGCGGCCGCGGGTGGCAACGTCGTCCTGACGTCGCGCCGCCGGGAAGCGGCGGAGGCGGCCGCGGCCGAAGTGCGAGGCAACGCGCTCGGCATCGCCGCGCATGTCTTCGACGAGAAAGCCGCCCAGCGGTGCGTCGATGCGACGCTCGAAAGGTTCGGCGGCATAGACATTCTCGTCAACAACGTCGGCACCGACCTCGCCTACGGTCCGGTCATCGACCAGGACTACGCGAGTTTCACGAAGATCTTCGGGGTGAATCTCTGGGCGCCGATCCTGTGGACCTCTCTAGCCACGCGCGCGTGGATGGGGGAGCACGGAGGCGCCGTGGTCAATACCGCCTCGATCGGTGGAATGGGTTTCGAAGCGAACCGCGGGCTGTACAACGCGTCGAAGGCCGCTCTGATCCACCTCACCAAGCAGTTGGCAGTCGAACTGTCGCCGCGGGTGCGGGTCAACGCCGTCGCGCCCGGTGTGGTGCGAACCCAACGGACCGAGGCGCTCTGGAAACAACGCGAGAGCCAATTGAATTCGGCCACCGCGTTGTCGCGGATCGGTGAACCCGAGGACATCGGTTCCGCCATCGCCTTCCTCGTCTCCGATGCCGCGAGTTGGGTGACGGGGGAGACCTTCGTGATCGACGGCGGACAGCGCCTCGGCGACGCCGAACTCTTCCGCGGAGGTTCGACCGTTCAGGCTCGGTAACCAGGAGTTGGTCGCCGTCGATGCCGCGGCGACAGCGCGATGGTTGCCCGAACCGGACGACTGACCCGGCGGAACGCCAGGCGGTGGCTTCGGCGCATCAGTGGTCCGAGCGCTCACATCCGGTGTGGAAGCTGACGTCGGGAGGTGATGCCGAGTTTGCGGAAGATCTTGCGAAGGTGGTACTCCACGGTGGCGGTGCTGAGAAACAGTTCGGCGGCGATCTGCTGGTTGGTGATGCCCGTGGCGGCGAGGTGGGCGACCTGGAGTTCCCTTGGAGTCAGATCGTAGGAACTGCTCGGGGTGCGTTCCCGCGCGCGTTCGCCCGCGCCCGCCAGCTCGGTTCGTGCTCGTTCCGTGAAGGCGGCGGCGCCCATGTCCAGGAACAATTCATGGGCGGTGCGCAAGTGGTGGCGTGCGTCGCCCCGACGACGTCGGCGCCGTAGCCACTCACCGTAGAGCAGGTGGGTGCGTGCCACCTCGGTGGTCAGCGGGGTCTGTTCCAGCACCGACAACGCTTCGAGATACAGCTTCTCGGCCGCGGCGTCGTCGGCAAGCAGGGCGCGGCTGCGGGCCAGTACGCCCAGCGCCCAAGGGGTTTCGCTGGCGCCGGCGCGGTCGGTCAAACGCGTCAGAGCTCGGTCGGCGGCGGTGGCGTTGTTGTTGCGGACTGCCGCTTCGATCAGGTCCGGCAGCACGATATTGCCGAAATGCGGTGGGTCCTCGTCGAAGACGATCGTGGCCGTCTCCTCGGCTTCGGTGTAGCGGCATTGACCCAGACGCAGCACGACGAGCGCGGTGCGCGCGAGTTGGACCTGTAAACCACCGGGACGCTCGGCGTCGGGTCCGGCCTGGATAGCGACCGCGGCCACTGTGCGGGCCTCGTCGCCGCGCCAGCCGTGCAGCAGAACGTCGCTGCTGTCGGCATATCGCAGGTCCGCGCCGATGGCCGCGGCGACGTCCTTGAATTCGGCGAAGTGCGCTGTCGACGCGGTGAGGCGACCGCACAGCAGCTCGTAGGTGGCCGCTCCGTGCGTCGCCGCTTGGAGCATGCGCAATGCGCCGCGCCCGCGGGCGGTCGAGCCGTAGCGCTGCGCGCACCTGCCCAGTGCGTCGATGTCCCACAGCTCGATCGCCAGCAGGACACCGAGCAAGAACCAGCGTGCGGCGTCGCCGTCCTCGGCGCGTTCGGTCAGCATCGCCGCCAGCCCGCGCCGCATCAGCGGCACCGCCGACACGTAGTCACGGCCGACGAGTTGCGCGTGCGCGCTCAGCAACAGGTCGGCGATGCTGGGTTCGCCGGGAACCGGTGGCACGTCGAGAGCGGCCTCCGCGATACGCAGCGCGCTCATGCCGTCGCCGATGCGGGCCACCACGATGGCCGCGTCGAATGCCTCGAGCAGTGTGTCGCGAGCGGTGCGTGGATCGGCGTCACGGAAGATCCGGGCGGCCTCGAACAGCAGCGGCACCGCTCCTTCGCGGCCGAGCATGACGTTCAGGAATCCGCGCAGTCGCATCGCGTAGGCGTCCAGGATCGGGATGCCGAGGTCCGGAGTGAGCTTGTCCAGCAATTGTTCCGCGAGGTGCGGCGCACCGGCGGTGAGCGCGGCGCCGGCCGCGGCGAGCAGCCGCCCGTTGCGTGGCGGGCCCGGCGGGGTGATATCGGCCGCTCGGTGCAGGAACGCCGCCTGTGCCAGGTAGCCGCCGCGTTCGCCGGCTCGTGCGGCGGCGGCTTCCAGCTCGGCGGCGACATCCTCGTCCGGGCGGTCGGTGGCCGCGGCCCGATGCCAGGCGCGCCGGTCGGCGTCGCGGACCGGGTCGACGGCCTCGGCCAGCGCGGCGTGGACCTGCCGACGCCGAACTGCGGACGCACCGCCGTAGACGGCCGACCTGATCAGCGGATGACGGAAGCGCAGCGGATCGGAACTTGTTGTCGGAGAAAGCAATTCGGCGCGTTGGGCTTGCTCCAGCGCGGTGTCGAAAGCGGCGGTGGTCAAGCTGCCGACGGCGCGCCGGATGAGTTCCGGGTCGTTGCCCGCATCGGCGGCCAGCACCAGCAGCAGATCCTGGGTGGCTTCGTCGAGTCCCCGCGTGCGGCGCAGAAATCGCGCCTCGAGTCTGCGGTCCAGCGGTAGCGGGTCGGTCAGCCCGGATTCGGCTGCGGCTCCCTCGCCGAAGCTGCGTGCCAGCTCCAGGATGGCCAGCGGGTTTCCCGCGGTTTCGGTGAGCAGCCGCATGGCGATCACCTTGTCGATGTCGGCGGTGACCGAGGATGCGAGTAGTTCGGCCGCATCGGGCTCGGACAACCCCGTCAGCCGCAATTCCGGCAGGCCGTGCAGGTCGTCGTCCGCGTCGTCGTCGCGCGCGGCGAACAACAGCACGATCGACTCGGCGTCCAAGCGGCGTGCGACGAACGCCAGCACCTGCAACGACTCCCGGTCGAGCCAGTGTGCGTCGTCGCAGACGGCCAGCAACGGCCGGTCCGCGGCGGCGTCGGCGAGCAGGGTCAACGTGGCCAGGCCCACCAGGAATCGGTCCGGCGGCGCGGTGACCGCCTGTATGCCGAATGCCGTCTCCAGCGCGGCGCGTTGCGGCGCCGGTAGCCGGCCGCGTTCCCCCAGCAGCGGAAGCAGCAGCCGGTGCAGGCCAGCGAACCCCAGCTCCTGTTCGACCTCGACCCCGGCAACCCGCATCACCCGAAGCCTCGACGCGGCCGCGATCACGTCCTCCAACAGTGCCGTCTTACCGATTCCGGCAGGTCCCCTGACGATTCGCACCGCGCTCAGCCCCGACTCGGCGTTGCGCACCAGACCTTCGAGCTCAGCCGACTCGGATTCGCGGCCATGGAGATACATGGGAGCAACCTTATGGGGACTAAGGGTTCCCATCCGGGACTAGGGACTGTCAAGGATTCGAGCAACGGCCGGGACGGGCATCGTCGTCATGTCGATATCAGCTCCCGCAGAAGGACGACGATGAGCAAACCCGTACTCGAGCCTGCGGCGCAGGCCTTCGTGGAGGCCACCGCCAACCCCCCGTACTTGTTCGACCTCGGCCCGATCGAGGGCCGCAAGGTGGTCGACGAGGTCCAGTCGCCCGCGATCGAGGTGGCGGGCACCGAACGCGAAGTCGTGTCCGATCCCGCCGTGACCATCTTCCGCCCTGCCGACGTGTCCGGACCGCTGCCGGTGATCCTCTACATCCACGGCGCCGGTTGGGTTTTCGGCAACAACCACACCCATGATCGGCTCGCGCGCGAGCTGGCCAAGGGTGTGGGCGCGGCAGTGGTGTTCGTCGATTACAGCCTTTCCCCGGAGGCCCGCTACCCGGTCGCGCTGGAGCAGGCCGCCGCCGCGCTGCAGTGGATCGTCACCGATGGCGCCGACCGCGGACTCGACCCCACACGTATCGCCGTGGCGGGCGATTCGGTCGGCGGGAACATGAGCGCCGCGCTCACCCTGCTGGTCCAACAGCGCGGCGGGCCCGAACTCGCCGGGCAGGTGCTGTTCTACCCGGTCACCGACGCGTCCTTCGACACCGCCTCCTACCGGCAGTTCGCCACCGGCTACTTCCTGCGCCGCGATGCGATGGAGTGGTTCTGGGACCAGTACACCACCGACCCGGCGCAGCGCGCGGAGATCACCGCCTCGCCCCTGCGGGCCACCAGCGAACAACTGGCCGGACTGCCGCCCGCCCTGGTGATCACTGCGGAAGCCGACGTGCTGCGCGACGAAGGCGAAGCGTACGCCGACAAGCTCCGCGAGGCCGGTGTGCCGGTGGTCGCGGTCCGCTACCAGGGCATCATCCACGATTTCGTCATGCTCAACGCCCTGCGCGGCACGCACGCCGCCGGGGCCGCCATCGACCAAGCCACCGCCTTTCTGCGCGGGGTGTTCGCCGAAGGGACGTCCGACGATGTCCGCTGAGCACGATATCGAGCAGATCGAACAGGCCAATGCCTCCGGCCGCACGCCCGCGGTGTTCGTGCACGGGCTGTGGCTGTTGCCGTCGAGCTGGGATCGGTGGGCGGAGGTGTTCGCCGCCGCCGGGTATGCGCCGGTGCTGCCCGGCTGGCCCGACGACCCCGGCACGGTCGCCGAAGCGCATGCTCATCCGGAGGTCTTCGCGGGCAAGACGGTTGGCCGAGTCGCCGACCATTTCGCCGGGCTGATCGGTGCGTTGAGTCGCAAGCCGGTCGTGATCGGTCACTCCTTCGGCGGCCTGCTCGCGCAAATCATCGCTGGGCGTGGACTTTCGGCGGCGACGGTGGCCATCGATCCCGCGCCGTTCCAAGGCGTGTTGCCGCTGCCGATCTCCTCGCTGCGTGCCTCGGCGCCGGTCCTGACCAACCCCGCCAACCGGCATCGAGCCGTGCCGCTCACCTTCGAGCAGTTCCGGTTCGCCTTCGCCAATGCGGTCGACGCGGCGGAGGCCGAGCAGTTGTACGAGACGTTCGCGGTGGCCGCGCCCGGCGCTCCGCTGTTCCAGGCGGCCACGGCCAATCTGAACCCGTGGAGCGAGACCAAGGTCGACAGCACCGGTCCGCAGCGCGGTCCGCTGCTGATCGTCTCCGGGGAGAAGGACAACACCGTGCCGTGGGCGATCGCCGAGGCCTCGTACAAGAAGCAAGCGCGCAACGAGCACGCCGTCACCGAGATCGTCGAGATGCCGGGCCGCGGTCATTCACTGACGATCGACTCCGGTTGGCGCGAAGTCTGCGATACCGCACTGTCTTTCGTTCAGCGGTTCGCCTGACACGATACGAGCACTCCCGAATGGACAAGCAATGAAACGAATGACGCTCCATCTGCGCGGCCTGGCGGTCGCGTTGACACTGACCGCGCTTCCGGCGGTGGCGATCGCGCCCGCGGTGGCCACTCCGCCGTCGCCCACCATCGTGCTGGTGCACGGCGCTTTCGCCGACACCACCAGCTGGGACGGGGTCGCGGAACTGTTGCGCGCGGACGGCTATCGGGTTGTGGTGCCGGATAATCCGCTGCGCGGACCGGTCGACGACGCCGCCGCCGTGCAGCGGACGCTGGACAGCGTCCGCGGTCCGGTGGTCCTGGTCGGCCACTCCTACGGCGGATCGGTCATCACCCAGGTGCACGACGCGAAGGTGCGGGCGCTGGTATTCGTCGCCGCCTTCGCGCCCGCGCAGGGCGAGATCAATCAGCTGGCACTCGACCCGATTCGGTTCCCCGGCAGCCGCCTGCTTCCTCCGGTGCTTCAGGTGAAGGTGGTCGACGATCCGGTCGCCGGAAGCAGTATCGATGCCTACATCGCACCCGACGGTTTCCACGAGGTCTTCGCCCAAGATGTCAGCGATGGCACGGCCGCCGAGATGCTGGCGCACCAGCGCTCGCTCGCGGTGTCGGCCAACCTGGAACCCTCCGGCGCTCCCGCGTGGGCAACGACACCCAGCTGGTACTTGGTCTCGGCCCAGGATCGTGCCATTCCACCGGCCGCGCAGCGGTTCATGGCGGACCGGATGAACGCCCGAACTGAGGAGATCGACGCCTCGCACGCGTCGCTGGTGTCCAGGCCCGGTGAAGTCGCCGACTTCGTGCGAGCCGCGGCACGGTGATCAGTAAGGCGGTATTCCCGTTGTTCGATAGTGGGCTTCGGGAGTAGCGTGCGGGGTATGCAGCGCGCTCAGTCCACGACGACGCCGGACGACGTCCCGGCGCGCTGAACCCTGTTCTGATCGAAGCCCCGGGCGGATGCCCGGGGCTTTCTCGCGTGGTCATTCGCCCTCGACTGGGAGGAGACCCACGTGTACGACCACCGAAAACTCGGCCGCGAACTCGACCTGTTCGACACCGACCCGCTGATCGGAGCGGGATTGCCGTTTTGGCTTCCCGACGGCGCGATCGTGCGCCACACCCTCGAGGAGTACATCCGCGCCGCGGAACGACGGGCGGGCTACCAGCACGTGTACTCGCCGGTCCTCGGCAAGCGCGAACTGTACGAGATCTCAGGGCACTGGGCGCATTACAACGACGACATGTATCCGCCGATGGACATCGGCGGTGAGCAGGTGGTGCTGCGCCCCAGCCTGTGCCCCGGCCACGCGGTGATCTACCGATCCCGCTCGCACAGCTACCGCGAGCTGCCGCTACGGATGGCCGAGCTCGGGGCGATGTACCGCTCCGAATTGTCCGGTGTACTGGGCGGTTTGACCCGCGTGCGCGCCATTCAACTCAACGACGCCCACATCTTCTGCACCCTCGACCAGGTTGCCGACGAGGTCGCGGCCGCCTTGGCGCTCATCGGTTCCGCGTATCGCGCCATGGGGATCGATGCCGCACGCTACCGGTTGTCGCTGCCCGGTGCGAGCGGGAAATACGTTGCGGCGCCGGATATGTGGCTGCGCGCCAGCAAGCTTTTGCGCGAGGTGCTCGACGGGGCCGGATTGTCCTACGAGGCGGTCGAGGGGGAGGCCGCGTTCTACGGCCCGAAGATCGACGTCCAGGTCGCCGATCACGCGGGGCGCGAATCCACCCTGTCCACCGTGCAGGTCGACTTCTACCAGCCCGAGCGATTCGACCTGCACTACATCGGCGCCGACGGCGGCAAACACCGACCGGTCATGGTGCACCGCAGCATCATCGGCAGCGTCGAACGCGCGGTCGCGCACCTGATCGAACACCACGGCGGCGCCTTACCCGCGTGGCTGGCACCGTTGCAGATCGCGGTGCTGCCGATCTCCGACGCCGAACGAGCCGCCGCAGACCAACTCCGCGACCGGTGTATCGACGCGGGCTTGCGCGCCCGCGTGATCGGCGCCGAGTCCGGGAGCCTGGCGGCGCGTGTGCGCGAGAACCATTCGGCGCCATATCAGTTCATCCTCGGCCCGGCCGAGAACGCGAACGGCGAAGTAGCCGTCCGATTGCGAGACGGCCGCCGCCTACCCGCCCAACCCACCGCCACCGCCGTCGCCCGCATCCGTGCCCTGACCGAAAACCACGACACCCGCTTGTGGACCGACTGACACCGAACCGGTTTCTCCTCGGCCCCGAAGCGCTCGAGCGCTTCGGGCGGCCCGAGACCATTCCGCATCGGTAGCCGACGCGAGCGCGGGCCGGGTCCCGTGATCGCCGTCGGCGGCCGCGTACCCATGTCGGCCTGACGGACATTCCCCGCGATCGCACCCGCGACAGCTCGCCGCGGAGTAATTTGTGGTTGGCCCTCATTACCGACGCACCTTTCACCAGCCGATCAGCGAGGACGACCATGTTGCCGGAGAAAGGGACGGGAACGGAGGGGTTGGCTCCGTTCTATGCGAATGTCCAGTCGCATTACGACCTGTCCGATGATTTCTTCGCACTGTTCCTGGATCCGTCTCGCACCTACAGTTGCGCGTACTTCGAACGCGAGGGGATGAGCCTCGAGGAAGCGCAGCTGGCCAAAATCGATCTGGCACTTGGCAAATGCGATCTGCGCCCCGGCATGACATTGCTCGACGTGGGGTGCGGCTGGGGTTCGACGATGCTGCGCGCCATGGAGCGTTACGACGTCGACGTGATCGGTCTGACCCTCAGCCGCAACCAGTACGAGCACGTCGAAGGCCTGCTCGAAGCGCATCGCGGGCCACGGCGAGGCCGGGTGCTGTTGCGGGGATGGGAAGAGTTCGACGAGCCGGTGGATCGCATCGTCAGCATCGGCGCGTTCGAACATTTCCGGCGCGAACGCTACGAATGGTTTTTCGACAAGTGTCACCGCATTCTGCCCGCCGACGGACGGATGCTGCTGCACACGATCGTGCAGTACAACCGGCAGGAGCTTCGCGCGAAAGGGCTGCCGATCGACCGCGAGGTGCTGGCGTTCGGCCGATTCATCGCCCGCGAGATCTTTCCGGGCGGCCAGTTGCCGCTGCCGGAATGGGTTCTCGATTACGCGCGCGCGGCCGGTTTCGATGTCGAGCGGGCACATTCGCTCGGCCCGAATTACGTGACGACTCTGGAGCATTGGGCGAACGCGCTGGAAAAGCATCGCGACGAGGCAATCGCGGTGACCTCGGAAGAAATTTACGACACATATTCGAAGTACCTGAGCGGCTGCGGTCGTTTCTTCCGCGATGGTTACATCGACGTCGTTCAGTTCAGTCTCGCCAAGAAGTAGCGAACTCACCACATCGAGCGGCCAACAGCGTACCCACGGATGGCGCGGATCTCGACCAACCATCCGGTCCGTGTCGGGTCGCCGGGACGGTCACCGCCCTCGGCCCCCGTCCGACGCACCGCGACCGGACGGGGGGATAGGTCGATTTTCCGTAGCGGGGGTTTAGCCGTGCCGAAAATGTGCATTCGCGTTGTAGCTGTTTCCTCCCGCCCTCGACGGAACTGGAGACCTCGATGCCGAATCGCGCTACGTCCACCAGGATCATCACCGCGGCAGTGGCCGGCGGCGCCTTGGCCGCCGCGCTGGGGCTCGGCCCGGACTGGTCCGCCGGCGCGACACCGCCCGAGAGCAACACGGTGCCGGTGCAAACGGGACCGGAAGACCCGAGCGGTGAACGGCCTTGACCTCCGCCGTCGTCAGGCGGATCAGCTCGCCGCGCTGTCGAACGTGCCCGGCTCGTAGGAACCTCCCTTGGTCCGGGTGATCACGAGGAGCCGGTTGGCGGCATTGATCATGGCGACCAGATAGACCAGCGCGGCGATCTGGTCGTCGTCGTAGTGCTTTCGCACCTGGGCCCAGGTGTCGTCGGACACGCCGTGGTTGGCATCGGCGAGACGGGTCCCCTCCTCGGCGAGCGCCAGCGCGGCCTGCTCGGCCTCGCTGAACACGGTGGACTCGCGCCAAGCCGCGACCAGGTTGATTCGCACCGCGGGTTCACCGGCCGCTGCCAACTCCTTGGCGTGGGCGTCGACGCAGTACCCGCAGCCGTTGATCTGGCTGGCGCGCAGCTCTACGAGCTCGATCAGGGTCCTCGGCAGCGACGACTGCATGATCGCCAGGCTGGTGTTGGCGAACCGCTTGCCGAGCTTGGCGCCGAGTTCGTTGGCGTTCAGGTTGAAACGGGGTTCCATGATGTGGTCCTCACTCGCGGTGGTGAATCGAACGACCAAGAGACGGCGGCGGTCCGATCCGCGTAACACCACCCCTGTGTGACTCAAGACACTCCCGTTCTCTTGTCACGAGATGACCGGGCCCGGCATCTGGTGACCGACACAGTCGAGCGAACAGGAGTCATCCATGACCGGAGCGGTGCGAATCGAGCCCGGCCGAGGCGGCGGCACCGGGGACCACCGGCCGGACCCCGCGACCGAGGCGTTCGTCGCGCATCGAAGACTCCTGTTCACCGTCGCCTACGAGATGCTCGGCTCGGCGGCCGACGCGGAGGACGTTCTGCAGGAGACATGGCTGCGGTGGGCGCACTGCGATCTCGACGCCGTGCGGGATCGGCGCGCGTATCTGATCCGGATCACCACCAGGCAGGCGCTCGACCGGGCGCGCGCGCTGGGGCGGCGCAAGGAGTCCTACGTCGGCCCTTGGCTGCCGGAACCGCTGCTGACCACGCCCGATGTGGCGGAGGACGTCGAGCTGGCCGACAGCGTCTCGATGGCGATGCTGCTGGTCCTCGAGACCCTCGCGCCGATCGAGCGGGCGGTGTTCGTGCTGCGCGAGGTGTTCGATCTGGGCTACGACGAGATCGCCACCGCCGTCGACAAGAGCCCGTCCGCCGTACGGCAGCTCGCGTACCGGGCGCGGACACACGTCGCTGCGCGGCGCCCACGAAAGATCGTTTCCGCGGCCGAGACCCGCAGCGCCCTAGAGGCGTTTCAGCGGGCGATCGAGACGGGCGAATTGCAGCGCCTGCTCGACATCCTCGCACCGGATGTCGTCTTCCTCGGCGACGGTGGCGGGGTCGCGCGAGCGGCGCTGGAACCCATCGTGGGGGCTGCCGCGGTGGCCGAACTACTCGCCGCCGGGCTGGGCAACCTCGCGGCGAGGTCGCCGCAGCTGGCGGACGTCAACGGGTACCCGGCGCTCATTCTGCGGCTCGCGGGCGAGATCGACACTGTCGTGGCGGTACATGTCGAGGACGGCCTCGTCACCGGGCTCTATTCCGTGCGCAATCCGCGGAAACTGTCACGGCTGGAGCGCGCGACGACCATGCGTCGCTGAACCTCGCGGTCGCCTCGGCGCGCGGGCAGCCGGCGGGCGGGCACGTCGAGTGGCGTTGTCGCGTGTCGGTATCCGTCTCGTCGGGCGCTGTCGTGTCGGATTCCGGCTGTCCCACGGCGGGACGGGGCATTGCGCGCGGATGCCGCCTGACACTCGGTTCGTCCGTTCCGAGTAGGAGGTACAAGAAATGTTGACTGTTCTGCCCATCAGGTATGTCTCGGATGTGCAGGCGTGCCGCAGGTTCTACGCCGGGCTGGGTCTCGCGTTCGAGGCGGACGCGAGTGTCAATGTGTGGGCGCAACTCTCGGCCGATGCCGGGGCCCTCGGGCTGCACGACTTCACGGTCTCCAAGGGACGTCCGGCCGGTTCGGTCGAGCTCGCGTTCGCGACCGACGAGAAGCTCGAGGCGGTGGCGAACCGGCTACGCGAGCAGGGCTACGACTACGAGATCTTCGACGAGGACTTCGGTCGCAGCCTGCGGGTCGTCGATCCGGACGGCGTGACGATCCAGATCCAGGAGATCGACATGGAGGTCGCCAAGGCGTCCGAATCCGCCTTGTCGGCGCCGGAAGGCAACTGACGAGTCGCCGGTCCGGGGGCGGGCCGCACGACGGCTCGCTCTCGGTGTCGGTCCGTCGCGGTGGTCGGGAGACGGGCGGTGCTCGCGCAGGTCATGCGAGAGCGAGGAAGAGTTTCTCGAGTTCGGCCTCGGTCATCGGTTCGGAGCCGTCGGCGGTGTCGCCGCTGAGGCATTCGCGCAGGCCGGTGGCGACGATTTTGAAGCCGGCGCGATCGAGCGCTCGCGAGACGGCGGCGAGTTGGGTGACGACGTCCTTGCAGTCGCGGCCCTGCTCGATCATGGAGATGACTCCGGCGAGCTGCCCGTGTGCGCGCCGCAGCCGGTTGAGCACCTGGGCGATGGTCTCTTCGTTGCCGACCATGGCTTGTTCCTTTCGTCGTAGGCCTCATCGAGGGCCGAGGTGGTTGTCACAGTTCCGCCACATACCCGCGGGGGTATATTCGAGCCCAACTGGACAATACCCCAGGGGGTATATGACGAGGGTCTCTTGCGCATGCTGTGGCCCACTGGGAGGTGCGGAATGAAAGTTGTGATCGTCGGCGGAGTGGCCGGTGGCATGTCGGCCGCCACCCGATTGCGCCGGCTGCGGGAATCGGCGGAAATCGTCGTTCTCGAACGGGGCGATCATGTGTCGTTCGCGAATTGCGGCCTGCCCTATTACCTCGGCGGGGTGATCCAGAAGCGGGAAGCGCTGCTGTTGCAGACTCCGGAATCGCTCGCCGAGCGGTTCCGGCTGGACGTGCGGGTGCGGCACGAAGTGGTGGCGCTGGATCCGGTGGGGCGCAGCGTCACCGTGCGTGATCTGGACTCGGGCCGCGAGTATGTCGAGTCCTTCGACGAACTGGTCCTGAGCACGGGCGCTGCCGCGATCGTCCCACCGTTGCCGGGGGTCGAGCGCGCCTTGGTGCTGCGCGATGTCGCCGATGTGGATCGGGTCGCCGAGGCGCTCGGCGGTGCGCGGTCCGCGGTGGTGGTCGGTGCGGGGTTCATCGGCGTGGAAATGGCCGAAAACCTTGTGCGACGGCAAGTTTCGACGACGGTGGTCGAGCGCGGCACGCAGGTGTTGGCGCCGATGGATGTCGAGATGGCGGCTCCCGTCGCGGCCGAGATGCGTGAACACGGGGTCCGGCTGGAATTGGGTGCGGAGCTGACTCGCGTCGACGCCGATTCGGTGACCCTTTCCGATCGGCGCGTGATCCCGGCCGATCTCGTGGTGATGGCGATCGGGGTGCGCCCGGAAAGCGCGCTCGCTCGCGAAGCCGGTCTCGAAATCGGTTCCGGCGGTGGCATTGTCGTGGACGAGCGGCTGCGCACGTCGGCGCCGCACATCTATGCCGTCGGCGATGTGGTGGAGAAGCGGGACGCGGTGAGCGGGCAGTCGATGCTCGTCCCGTTGGCCAATGCGGCGAATCGGCAGGGGCGGTTGGTCGCGGACGTGATCGCCGGGCTGCCTGCCATCGACCCGCCCGCCCAGGCCACCGCGATCCTCGGCGTCTTCGACCTGACCGCGGCGACGACCGGATGGAGCGAGAAGCGACTGCGCGCGGCGGGACGCCCGTTCCGGGTGCTGCATTCGCATCCGTTCGCCCACGCCGGTTACTACCCGGACGCTCGCGCGATGTCGGTGAAACTGCTCGTCGATCCGGCTACCGACGAGATCCTCGGCGCGCAGGCTGTGGGTGGCGACGGCGTCGACAAACGCATCGACGTGCTGGCCACCGCCATGGCGGGCGGAATTCCGGCCTCCCGGCTGATGGACCTGGAGTTGGCCTACGCACCGCAGTTCGGTTCGGCCAAGGATCCGGTGAACATGCTCGGCTACATGGCCGACAATCTCCGCACCGGAGCGATTCGGACCGTGCAGTGGCACGAAATCGATGACATGATCGCCACCGGCGCACATGCGGTCGACGTGCGATCACCGGAGGAGTTCGCCGCCGGGTCCATACCCGGCGCACGCAACCTCCCGCTGGACGAACTCCGCGACCGGGCGGGCGAGATTCCCGCCGGTCCGGTCCTGGTGTTCTGCCAGGTGGGTCAGCGCGGCAATACCGCGACGCGTTTGCTGACCCAGCTCGGCCGTGACGCGATCAACCTCGACGGTGGATATCGCACCTGGCGTGACGCGACCGCCGCCGTCCGGTAGTCCAAGTCCTCTTCCGAGAAAGGAAACAACACGAGATGTGCCAACGAATCACCTGCCGACAGTGCGGCAAGCCCGGCTACAGCGGATGCGGCGAGCACGTCGAGCAGGTGCTCGGCGATGTGCCGAAGGCGCAACGGTGTTCGTGCACCGAACAGGCGCGACCGCGCAAGCGGTGGTTCTTCGGCGGTTGATACCGCCGCGAGTCAGAGGACTATCTGGCCTCCGACGGCGGCGCGGCGCCCGTAGTCGGCCACGGCCGAATCATTCGACCAACTTCCCGTCGGTCGATACATCGCGCATGAGTCGCGCTATCTCGGCAGGCACCTCAGGGATTTCCTCGCGCTCGATTCGACCAGGGCCCGACCACACGAAGTTCACCCGCAACGTGGGATCGAGCTCGGGGTAGTCGGAACGGTTGTGGCATCCACGGGTCTCGCGGCGTTCCAAGGCGGCCTCCAACGTAGCGCGTGCCGCGATCGCCGACGCCTTCAAGTCGAAGGCATGAGCCAGATCCTGAAACCCGGCGGCGTCGGGGTGCACGCCGATGTTCTTCATCCGATCCTCGACCTCATCGAGTTCGGACAGTCCCGCCCGGATCCCGCCCTCGTCGCGCACGACGCCCGCATGCTCGGTCATCGTATTGCGCAGTGCGCGCTGGAGAGCTCGCACGTTCTCCGGACCGTCGGCCGTCACGAGCCCGTCGACCTCGGCACGGGCATCCGCGAGCGCACCCTCCGACCGCCGCTGGGCCGACAGCTCGACCGAGTAGCGCGCGGCGGCCTCACCCACGATCCTGCCGTAGACGAGCAGCTCGATCAGGGAGTTGCCGCCGAGCCGGTTGGCGCCGTGCAGTCCGCTGGACGCCTCGCCGATCGCGTAGAGCCCCTCGACACCGGTGCCGTGATCCTCCGAACGCACCCACACGCCACCCATCGAATAGTGTGCGGTGGGCGCGATTTCGATCGGATCGCGAGTTATGTCGAGCATCTGCAACTCCAGCAGCGTCTGGTAGACGCGCGGTAGCCGCCGCATGATCGTCTCTCGCGGCAGATGCGAAACATCCAGCCAGACACCGCCATTCGCGGTGCCCCTGCCTTCCTTGATCTCCGTATAGGCGGCCAGCGCGACACGGTCGCGGGTCGAAAGTTCCATCCGTGCCGGGTCGTACCGCTTCATGAATCGCTCGCCCAGCGCGTTCCGGAGCATGCCACCCTCGCCGCGCGCGGCCTCCGACACCAGCGTGCCCGCGGCATTCTCGGGCTCGATGAGCCCCGAGGGGTGGAACTGCACGAGTTCCGGATCTCGGATCCGGCCGCCCACCAGCACGGCCAGCCGGAACGAGTCCCCGGTGTTCTCGTCGCGCCTGGACGACGTGCGACGCCAGATCCGGGTATGCCCTCCGGCGGCGAGGAACACGGCATCGGCCCGGAACACATAACGACCGCCGTCCTCGAGATCGAATCCGTACGCACCGAATACGACATTGTCGCGCACCAGGATTCGGGTCACGTAGCAGGAATCGATGATCGGTACGCCGAGCTGGACGGCGCGGTTCACCAACGTTCGCTGGATTTCGAGACCGGTGTAGTCCCCGGCGAACGCCGTGCGCCGGTAGGTGTGGGCGCCGAAGAACCGCTGCGAGATCCGTCCGTCGGATTCGCGAGCGAACGGCATGCCCCACCGTTCGAGATCCGCGATTCCGCGGGCGGCGTTCTCGGTCACCGTCTGTACTGTGTCCGGCCGGGCGAGCAGGTAGCTCTCCGTGATCGTGTCCGCCGCATGTTGCTGCCAGCTGTCTTCGGCGTCCATTGTCGACAACGCGGCATTGACACCGCCCGCGGCGAGCGTGGTGTGCGCGTCGGCCTTCGGCCGCTTGCCGACCAGGAGCACATCCACGCCTCGCTCGGCCAGCTCGATCGCCGCACGCAGGCCCGAACCGCCGGTGCCGATGACGAGAACCGAGGTAGCGATCTGGCGTTCGCGCGAATTGATCATCTTTCGTCTCCCTTCGAGAGTCCTCTGTACCTAGGACCGGCCGGACATCGGTTCCGTGACAGCACTCCGCTGTGGGGTGCGTCTCATCCAGCGATTCGGTGTAGGACCCGGCTACGCACGCCTGTTCCGGTGCGTCGAGCCGGGGCCCTGCCGCCGTCGGCGATCGCCTTCAGCTGATCGGCTGGACGGTACCCTCACCGCGCTCTGAAACCGTTGCGGCGGACCGCTTTTCGCTGGCGTTTCTGGAAGCGACAGTGCAGGCGCCGTGGCGGGTGAAGGGTTCGGCGAGCTGGGCCAGGTAGCCCACCGGGTAGTCGGGTTTGGCGGCCATACCGAGGTCGGCGCTGGTGAAGCGGCGGGCGGGGTCGTAGCTGTAGGTGCGCAGCAGGTGATCCCAGACGAGGGTGAACAAACCGAAGTTGACATCGCCTATGCCCGCCCATTTCAGGTGGTGGAAGCGGTGGCCCTCGTTGAGCGCCAGGACGTACTTGAAGGGGCCGACGCGGTAGTCGGCGTTGGAGTGTTGCAGCAGCAGCTGCACCGCGACCGCCAGCGACAACGCCGCCGCGACCGGCACCGGGATCCCCGCCAACAGCAGCGGGGTGACGCCCGCGGTCATCTCGAGTGTTTGGTGCAGTGGGTGTTTCATCAGGCCGTTGAGACCGTAGAAGCGGGTGACGCTGTGGTGCACGGCGTGAAAGCGCCACAGCAGCCCGATCTTGTGGCTGGCGTAGTGCGTCAGGGTGATGCCGAAGTCGGCGACCAGGATCGCGATCAGTACCTGAGCGACGAACGGCAAACCGGTAGGCCAGATCCCGTCGCCGGGTACGAGCGCGGCCAAGGCCGGGATCGCGGCGACACTCGTGAGAATGAGCGTTTCGTTGACGAAGGTGTGCGCGGTGTCGCGACCGACATCGCCGTGCGAGCTGTTCCAGGCACTCCGATACGGCAGCAGGCGTTCGACGGCGAACGACAACGCGATCGCGGTGACGAGCAGAGCCAGCAGCCAGGCTTTGTTGGCTCCGCTTGCGGCCAAGGCGATCCCGGCGCCGTTGATGCCGAGCAGCATGAGCGGTGCGTAGCCGTAGCGGATCAGAGGGTGAACGATTGTGGACATGGATTCAGCGTCGCCGCCGCATCCCGGTCGAGGCTTGTAGAAATCAGCTGAGCCGCGCGGCGGGTAGCG
Organism: Nocardia bhagyanarayanae; assembly: GCF_006716565.1. Lineage (NCBI taxonomy): Bacteria > Bacillati > Actinomycetota > Actinomycetes > Mycobacteriales > Nocardiaceae > Nocardia > Nocardia bhagyanarayanae. The sequence goes on from NZ_VFPG01000002.1 coordinate 1,243,284, forward strand.
GTCGCCAGCCGGTGGCGACGAGAGCTTCGGTGGGGGTGATGCCGAACAGGTCGCGGCAGGTTTTGGTGAGGTGAGCGCTGTCGGTGAAACCCGAGGCGTGTGCGGCCTCGGTCAGCGAGCCGCCCACGCGCACGGTGCCGACGGCCAGCTGAAGCCGAGTCCAACGCCGCCACGCCGCATACGGCAGGCCGACGTGCTCGGTGAACAGATGCGACAGGCGGCTCGGCGACATCGCGACGGCGGCCGCGAGATCGCCGAGCGACGGTGGGCCGCTCGCGGAAGCCGCCGCCACGCGCAGCGCCTCGGCCACCACCGGGTGCGTGGACCGGCGCGGCGCCCGTGACGTCGAATTCGGTTGCGGCGCTGCGGCTGTGGTGCGCGGCATCGCCGCGGTGATCCAGCTGGTGACCTCGTCGACAGGCAGGCCGCGCAGTCGAGCGAGTGCGGCGTTGCCGACGAGGCCGGCGGAGTCGAGGTAGGCGAGGAACCCTTTGGCTCCCGGGGTGGCGCGCACTTCGTGGCGTACACCGGGCGGGATGATCGCCACCTCGGCGGTCGCGGTGCGCCCGGCGGCGTCGATCAGAGTCACCTCGCCCGCGGTGACGAGCAAAATCTGCACGGCGGCATGGGAATGGGCGGCGGTGTCACCGATGTCGCCGGTGAAGGCCATCAAGCCCGGGGTGAACAGCACCCCGCCGAGCCAGCGCGGCATCGTCCCGGTCACCGCACCGCGCTTCCGGCAGGCAGGCGTAGCTGGATCAGCACAGCGGCTATCGCCATCGCTGGGCTGACCGAGAAAACCGACGACACCGCGTGAGTGTAGGCGACCCCCGCGCCGGGCGACGCCTCCTCAGCCGACGTGAGACCCGATGAAACCTGGTCTCGACATCGACGGTGGACGCACCGGTGTCGCGGTCTCCCGGGCCGCGCTGGTTCAGCCGAAGCTACGAACGCACCTGCAAGGGAAGCTGCCGAAAGTCGGGCCGAAGCGCGGTTTCGGCCCGGTTGCCATGTTCGCCGCACGCCGCTTCGACGACCGCGACCGACGTCCAGGGCGCTGTCCCGCCGGTGATAGGGTGACCGGGTGCTGATCGAGGTCGACAGACTGTAGCCGCCTGTTCGAAGGCGGCGATTCCGGGTTGTGCGTTCATCGCATCGGATGAACCACCGAATTCGTGTGCGGATCGTCCGCGCGAAATTCACTGTGTCCGCTGTGCCCGCGTTCGTTCCAGAGCGTGAATCGGTCGCGCAGCGCACCGTTACCCATCGCCCGAGCCTTCGGCTTTCTCTCACGCGGTAGTCGCGTGCGGTGCTCCGTCTTCCGACACATATCACGGGGATCGTCGGCCGCCCGCTGCCGCGCGCGGTCCGCAGCTGCGGGCCGTACTGCAGGCTTCCACCACGGGCACAAGGAGATACACCACATGCCGACGTCCACCCACGCCTCCATCACCCTGCACGACCTGACCTTCGAATGGCCGGACGGCACCGTCGCTCTTTCCCATCTCAGCGGTGTCTTCGGCACCGGAAGAACAGGATTGATCGGCCGTAACGGCGCGGGGAAGTCCACGCTGCTGCGGCTGATCGCGGGCATTCTGACCCCTAGCTCCGGCCGCGTGGAGGTCGCGGGCGAGGTCGGATACCTACCCCAGACCTTGACCCTCGGCCACGACACAACCCTCGCGGAACTGCTCGGCATAGCCGACAAGCTCACCGCATTGCGCGCGATCGAAGCGGGAGACAGCGACGAACGGCACTTCGAAGCGATCGGCGACGACTGGGACATCGAAGCCCGCGCGAACGAGTCGCTGAACGAAATAGGCTTCACCGCAGCCGATCTCGACCGCCGCGTCGGAGAAATATCCGGCGGGCAAGCGGTGCTGGCCGCCATCACCGGGTTGCGGATTCGCCGCACCCCGATCACCCTGCTCGACGAGCCGACGAACAATCTCGACCGGTCGACGCGCGCACAGCTGAGCGCGTTCGTCGACAACTGGCCGGGCACCCTCGTCGTGGTCAGCCACGACCTGGAACTGCTCGAACACATGGACAGCACTGGGGAATTGCACGCCGCGGAACTGGAAGTGTTCGGCGGCCCCTACAGCGCGTGGAAGCAGTACTTCGACGAGCGCCAGGCCGCGGCCGCGCAGGCGGCCCGCACCGCCGAACAGGCACTGAAAGCCGAGAAGCGCCAGCGCGTCGAGGCCGAGACCAAACTCGCGCGCCGGGAACGCACCGCACGCGCGACGCAACAGCACGGCGGCATCCCGCGCATCCTGGCGGGCAACCGAGCCAGCCGGGCTCAGGTCTCGGCGGGTGCGATGCGCACCGGCCTCGACGCGAAAGTCCGCACCGCGCAACGGATTCTCGACGATGCCGCGTCCCGCGTTCGTCGCGAGGAGCACATTCACCTGGCGCTGCCCGACCCGGACGTGCCCCGCGGCAGGCGTATCGCCGAACTGCGCGACGGCGACCACACCTTCGTCATCCAGGGCCCCGAGCGGGTCGCGCTCACCGGACCCAACGGGGCCGGAAAGTCGACTCTGATCGAGAACCTGCTCGGCACAAGAGCTTCCGCTCCTGGCCGCGCGACGGCCACTCTGTGCACCGACCGCGTCGGCTATCTGCCGCAGCGACTGGACGGACTCGACGAGAACGCGAGCGCGGTCGAGAACGTGCACGCCGTCGCGACCGCCACGCCGCCCGCCGCCATCCGCGATCAGCTGGCCCGGCTGCTGCTGCGCGGTGACAGCGTGGACCGGCCGGTCGCTACGCTGTCCGGCGGGGAGCGGTTCCGCGTCTCCCTGGCCCGCCTGCTGCTGGCCGACCCACCGGCCCAGCTCCTGATCCTCGACGAGCCGACCAACAACCTCGACATCGCCAGCGTCGAGCAGCTCGTCGAGGCGCTCGCGGACTACCGGGGCGCGATTCTCGTCGTGAGCCACGATCATCCGTTCCTGGCGCGGATCGGCATCGACACCATCGTCGAACTCGGCGCGGACGGCCGCCTGCACCGGCGCGGCGCACTCGAGGAACTCGACCACTGACCGGACTACGTCGCGCGCAGCGTCAGCTGACGGATGTGGCGGGGCGCCGCGCGGACGACAGTGGATCGGGCAACACGCACAACACCCGCTCGAAGGAAGAATCACATGGTAGACACCGGACGAGGCCGCGCGCGACGGCGAATCACCAAGGCGGCCACGGCGATCGCGGCCGGAGTTGCCGCGGGCGGCCTCGCCGTCGCGTGCACCGCGAGCACCACCACCCACGCCGGCCCCACCGAGGACGCGCCGAGGCCGACGGTCGTCCTCGTGCACGGCGCTTTCGCGGATGGGTCCAGTTGGAACGATGTGATCGAGAAGCTGCGCGCCGACCGCTATCCGGTGGTGGCCGCGGCCAACCCGTTGCGCGGTCCCGCCTCGGACGCCGCGGCCTTGCGGGCCGTCATCAGCAATGTCGGCGGACCCGTGATCCTGGTCGGGCACTCCTACGGCGGCTCCGTCATCAGCGCGGCCGCGGCCGGGAACGACCAGGTCAAGGGGCTCGTCTATGTGGCGGCCTTCCTGCCCGCGCCGGGCGAGACCGCGCTCGGGCTGACCAACCAGTACCCGGGCTCCACCCTGCCCGGCACGCTGAACCCGGTGCCGTTCACCGGTACCGACGGCAGCACCGGCACCGACCTCTACATCCGGCAGGACAAGTTCCACGACCAGTTCGCCGCCGACGTCTCCGCCGACCGCGCCGCCCTGATGGCCGCCGCTCAGCGTCCGATCGCACAGTCGGCGCTGGAGGAGAAGGCCACCGTCGCGGCGTGGAGCGAGAAGCCCAGCTGGGACGTCATCACCACCGAAGACCTGAACATCCCGGCTGCGGCCCAGCGGTTCATGGCCGACCGCGCGCACGCTCAGGTCACCGAGGTCGCCGCCTCGCACTCCGTCGCCGTCTCACACCCCGATGTGGTCGCCGACGTCATCGAACAGGCCGCCCGCGCCACCCACTGACCACCCGCGAAAAACCGCACAGGAGAACACGATCGTGGACTTGAAACTGGAAGTCGTCGTCCTGCCCGTCGCCGACGTCGACCGTGCCAAAGCGTTCTACACCGAGCGGCTCGGATTCCGCCTCGACGCCGACTTCCCGGTCGACGACGGCTACCGGGTCGTCCAGGTGACCCCGCCCGGCTCGGAATGCTCGATCATCTTCGGCACCGGCGTCACCGCCGCGGCGCCGGGGACGCTGGACGGCCTGCACCTCGTCGTCACCGACATCGAGAAGGCCGTCGCCGAGCTGACCGAACGTGGCATCGAGGTCGAAGGGCCCTTCCGCGACGCCACCGGCGTTTTCCACCACGCTGGAACCGTCGGCCGCGTCGCGGGCCCGCACCCGGATCGCGCCAGCTACGGCTCCTTCGCCGCCTTCGCCGATCCCGACGGCAACGGCTGGTTTCTCCAGGAAGTCACTCGGCGGGCACCTGGCCGCTGAGCCGATAATCGAAAGCAAACCCCGTGTCCGACAAGAAGAACCACACCTACGATGTCATCGTCATCGGGGCCGGACCGGTCGGCGAGAACGTCGCCGACCGCACCAGCGCGGCCGGGCTCAGCACCGTCGTCGTCGAATCCGAACTGGTCGGCGGCGAATGCTCGTACTGGGCCTGCGAGCCCAGCAAAGCCCTGCTGCGCCCGGCCCTGCTGCACGCCGAAGCCGCCCGATTCCCCGGCGTCGACGCCGCGGTCACCGGACCGCTCGACGCCCGCGCCGTCTTGAAACACCGAGACCGCATGGCCGCCGACTGGAACGACCAGGGGCAGGTCGACTGGCTCGACTCCGCGGGCATCGCACTCGTGCGCGGCCACGGCAGGCTCGCCGGGCCACGGCAGGTGACGGTGCGGACCCCCGACGGCGACACTCTGCTGCTCACCGCCCGCCACGCGGTCGCGGTGTGCACCGGCAGTTCCGCCGCCCTCCCGCCACTGCCCGGTCTCGACGCGGTGCGTCCGTGGACGAGCCGCGAAGCCACCAGTGCCGGCGAGGTACCGGGCCGCTTGGCGATCCTCGGCGCCGGGGTGGTCGCCGCCGAAATGGCGACCGCGTGGCAGGCGCTCGGCGCGCGAGTCACGCTCGTCGCCCGCGAACCCCGGTTGCTCGCCCGCGTCGAGAATTTCGCCGCCGACCTGGTCGCCGGGCGACTCCGGGAAGCGGGCGTCGACCTGCGATTCGGCACCACCATCATCGCCGCCGAACGCCCGGGCGGACCGGACGACGGCATCCACCTGACTCTCGGCGACGGCACCCGGCTCGTCGCCGACGAGCTCTTGCTCGCGACCGGACGCGCACCCAGCACCGGCGATATCGGACTGGAGACCGTCGGCCTGACACCGGGGCAGTGGCTCACCACCGACGACACCTTCACCGTGACCGCGATCGAGGGCGACTGGCTGTATGCCGTCGGCGACGTCAATCACCGCGCGCTGCTGACTCATCAGGGCAAGTACCAGGCGCGCATCGCCGGTGCCGTCATCGCGGACCGGGCACGCGGGCGCGCCCTCGACACCGACCCGTGGGGACGGCACGCGGGTACCGCCGATCTGCTCGCCGTGCCGCAGGTCGTGTTCACCGACCCCGAGATCGCGGCCGTCGGCCTCACCACCGAGGACGCCGCCCGCACCGGACGGGTGGTGGACGTCGTCGACTACGACATCGGCCGGGTCGCGGGTGCTGTTCAGCACGATCCGTCCTATCGCGGGCGGGCGCGCGTCCTCATCGATCCCGAGCGCCGCGTGGTCGTCGGAGCCACCTTCGCCGGGGCGGGCGTCGCCGAACTCTTGCACTCGGCGACCCTCGCCATCACCGGCGAGATTCCCCTGGACCGGCTCTGGCACGCGGTGCCCGCGTTCCCCACCATCAGCGAGGTCTGGCTGCGGCTGCTCGAAACCTATCGAGACCAGCGGCAGCTCGGCACCCATCGACAGACCTAGCGACACGATCGACGCCCACCGGCCGCGAGGACCGTGCGGTGAACTCCGGCACCGCCGGTCCGCGGCCGTGCAGGACCGCGGACTCGGCCCAGAGCCACAGCGACACCGGGCCCGCGAAGACAGCATGCGGTGCGGTCATCACACGGCCTTCAGCGGGCCCGCGAAAGACTTTCGCAGCGAGGACGGGCCGACCAGGGGCAGCAGCGCCGCGAGGATCTTGCCCTTGAATGTCCGCGGGGTGCGGGTCAGTTCGACGTCCACGCGGGTGCCGCCCTGGTCTGGGGTTGCACGGAAGACCCAGCCGCCGCCCGCGCCGAAGAGCTTGGAGTCCAGCGTGGTGATGGTGACGGTGTCGCCGGCCGGATCCCATTCGTAGCGGGCGCGTTCCCACGCGGCCGCGGTTCCCTCGGTGACCTCGGCCCAGGTGTCGCCGCGGTCGTGGACGACGAAGTGCTCGGCGTCGATGGTCGGCCACGTCTGGGCGCGGGTGGGCCCGAAGTCGGTGAGCACCCGCACGAGCTCGGTGGGGGACAGGGTGGACAGCATCTGGAAACGGACCGTAGCCATGAAAATGCTCCTCGAGACTTCAGCGATGGATGTCTGCCGTTCCGGCGCCGTCTGCACAGCTCCGGAGGCTCATCGAGCATCGCTTTCAGAGGCATCCCGGCGAATCCGTCGGATGACGCTGCGCTGACGTAATCGGTACTCGGACTGGCGAAGAGGACCCCGCGAGATCACAGATGATCGGCGTCGATGACGGCCTGTGCGAACGGGTGCGGCGCTTCCTGCGGGACGTTGTGCCCGATGCCGTCCAGGACGCGGTGCTCGTATTTGCCGGTGAACTTGCCGCGGAAGGCTTTTCCGTCCTTGGCCGCGCCGTCGAAGTCGCTGCTGATGGTGATGGCGGGCACGGAAACCGTCGCGCCGTCGAGTCGCTGTTCGTAGCCGTCGTATTCCGGTTCGCCGGGGGCGAGTCCGAGCCGCCACCGGTAGTTGTGGATGACGATGTCGACGTGATCGGGATTGTCGAAGGCGGCGGCGCTGCGGTCGTAGGTGGCGTCGTCGAAGTCCCATTGCGGCGAGGCCCGCCGCCAGATCAGTTCGTTGAAATCGCGGCGGTTGCGGCTGTACCCGAGCCGTCCGCGCTCCGTGGCGAAGTAGTACTGGTACCACCAGCCGAGTTCGGCCTCCGGCGCGAGCGGTTGCTGGTTGGCGGCGATCTGGGTGACGAGATACCCGCTCACGGACACGATGGCCTTACAGCGTTGCGGCCACAGCGCGGCCATGACGCCGACCGTCCGTGCGCCCCAATCGAATCCGCCGAGGACGGCGTTGTCGATGCGCAGGGCGTCCATGAGGTCGACGATGTCGCGTGCGACGGCCGTCTGCTGGCCGTTGCGGACGGTCCGGTCGGACAGGAAGGTGGTGGGTCCGTAGCCGCGCAGGTACGGGACGATCACCCGGTAACCCGCCGCGGCGAGCAGCGGCCCGACGTCGGCGTAACTGTAGGCATCGTACGGCCAGCCGTGCAGCAGCAGGACCGGTTGTCCGGTGGGAGAGCCGAATTCGGCGTATCCGACGTTCAGGACACCGGCGTCGATCTGCTTGATCGGTCCGAGGGTGGTGTTCGCGCCCGCTCCCGCACGCAGGTCCGCGCCAGGGGTGGTGATCGCGGGCGCCGCGGTGCGGTCGGTGGCGCAGGCGGCGAGCGAGGTCGCGGCCAAGCCCGCGGCGCTCGCGGCGAGCGCTCCGCCGAACAGTCGTCGTCTGCTGAGGGTCATCGCAACTCCTACCGGTGTCTGTATGGGCCCACTTCGGCCACGCCGATGACGCTAGGAAGCGCGCGAGTGCCGTCGCGAGCGTCGAGTGACGTACGCACTGTCGGTCATCCGGACGCGACGGCTGGGATCCACGCCGAGCAGGCCGCAGCCCGTCCCGCGTCACGCGATCGTGTCGTCGTCGGCCGGTAGGAGTGCCGCGAGGTCGGTGCGTGAGCTGACGCCGAGTTTGGGGAAGATGCGATGCAGGTGAGTGCTGACGGTGCGATGCGACAGATACAGCCGCTGCCCGATTTCCCGGTTGGTCAGCCCGCGTGCCGCCAGCCGGGCGATGCTCAGCTCGTGTGGAGTGAGCCGATCGCGGGCGTCGGGATCGCGGTTCGGGCTGGACTCACCGGCACCGCGCAGTTCCAGCCGAGCTCGTTCGCTCCAGGCGGTCGACCCGATCGCGTCGAAAATCTCTCTGGCCGTACGTAAATGGGTGCGGGACTCGACGACTCGGCGCTGCCGTCGCAGCCATTCACCGTAGGACAGGTGCAGCCGCCCACGCTCGGCGGGCCAGGCGGTCAGATCGGCCGCCAACGCACCGGTGAAGTGTGCCTCGGCGGCGTCGGTCGCCAGGAGGGCGTGTGCGTATCGCCATCCGATGTGCAAGGCGGGGGACGGCGTGGACGCCACGGCGGACTCCATATCGCGCAGCAGTTCCCGCAGCGCGTCGGCCTGCCCGGCACGAATCGCCGCGTCGGTGAGCTCGGCCAGGAAGTAGGCGCGCAGGGCAGGGGAGTACGAGGGGTCCCGCGGATCGTGCATGCGGCGCAGATCGGCGAAGGCGTCGTCGTACCGCCCCGCACCGAGGGCCGCGAGCCCGCGCGCGAGTTGGACGGTGGCGAGGACGGGACGTGCGCCGGAGGCGAGCCCGATTCGTTCGGCCGCGCCCGCGAGGGCCGAGGCCTGCGCGTAATCCCCGCGCAGTGCGGCGATTTCGGCCTGGACCGCGGTGGCGAGCCCGTGCATGAACGGCTGCCCGGTCTCGCGGGCGAAGTCCGCTGCCTCGGTCGCGGTGGGCGCCGCGGCGGCGAGATCACCGAGCCTGGCCAGACTCCACGCCTGCACGGTGAGCGCGCGCGGCAGCAGTCCGAGCTGCCCGGCGGCGCGAAGACCCGGCGCGGCGGCGGCGGAGAAGTGCGCGGCGAGGTCGAAGGCGCCCACCTGAAGAGCCGCGCTGCCGAGGAATCTGTCGACCTCGGCGTTGCGGCCGGTGTCCGAGGCCAGAAGGCGAAGCTGATCGAGGACTCGTTCGCCGCGTTCGAACGGCGCGACGTACGCGGAGACGGCGACCAGGCGCGGATCATCGTCGGCGACGGGAAGTTCGTCGGCGACAGCGAGCAACGCGCGGCGGGCGTCGGCGCCGGGTTCGGACCAGAAGCAGCGCATGGCCGCGCCCCACAGGATCCGCATCGCCGCGTCGGGGTGCCCGTCCGCAGCGACGGAGGCCGCCAGCTCGGCCAGCTCCCCTATGCGCGAGGGGTTTTCGCGAACACCGTCGTCGAACCCGCTGAGCAGCCAGGCCGCGGTGGCATCGTGCCGGGGCGTGGTCGGAAGCGCGCGCGCGGCGAGGACGAGTCGTTCGGCGGTATCACGGCGGCCGGAATCGACGGCGAGTTCGGCCGCGCGCAGCAGCCGGTCCGCGCGCCGACCTGGATCGTCGCTGAGGTCGGCGGCTCGCTCCAATGCCGCTATGGCGCCGCCTTGGTGGCGTGCGCGTTCAGCGACATCTTCGAGTTCGCGTGCCGCTTCTTCGTCGGGGCCCGACGTGGCCGCCGCCCGCTGCCAGGCACGCCGGACCGGGTGCCCGGCGAGGACGTCGGCGAGCGCGCGGTGGGCGCGGGCGCGTTCCTCGAACGTCGCCGTCGTGGTGAGAGCCGATCGAATCAGGGGGTGCCGGAAGGTGACGGTGTCGCGCCCGAGCACGAGCAGCCGGTGCTCGAGCGCGGGCGTGAAGATCTCGGCCTCGGCTCGGCTGCCGAGGAGAAGGCTTGCGGCGGAGAGGACTTCGGTGAGCGAATCGCTGTCGTCGAGCGCGGCGACGAGCAGTGCGGTCCCGGTCGGGGCGGGCAGCGTCGTACCGCGCGCGGAGAAGGCGCGTTCGAGCCGTTCGGTCAGCGGCAGTTCCGCCGGAAGCTCGTCGAGATCGCTTACCGCGGTGTGGAGTTCGGTCAGTGCCAGCGGGTTGCCGCGCGCCTCGGCCAGCAGCCTCTGACGGAATTGGGCGGGCAGCCTCGGGGCGGCCGAGTCCAAGAGTGCGGCCGCGTCGTCATCGGACAGTGGTTCGAGCCGCATGGGGCTCAGCCCCGCGTCGGCGAGCGGAGTGCCGGCGCCATCGCGCAGGGTCGCGATCAACACGATCGGCTCGGAATCCACGCGGCGGGCCACGAACGCCAAGACCTCCGCGCTGGCGGGGTCGAGCCAGTGCACATCCTCCGCGACGATCAGCAACGGCCGCTCGTCCGCCGCCTCGGCCAGCAGGGTGAGCGCCGCGAGCCCGACCAAATAGGCGGTCGGTGTATCGCCGCCGTCCGACAATCCCAAAGCGGTTGCGAGAGCGGCGTATTGCCGTGCGGGCAGCCTGTCCAGCTCCTTGCGCAAGGGATACAGCAGTCGATGAAGCCCGGCATAGGGGTAGTTCTGTTCCGCCTCCACCCCGGCGGTACGCAGTACCCGCACGCCGGCGATGGCGGCCGCGGCGACGGCCTCGTCCACCAGCGCCGACTTCCCGATTCCGGCCTCACCCCGAATCAGAATCCCACCGCGATCCTCGGACCCGTCGACGAGCGCGCCCAGATCCTTCAGCTCGGTATCTCGCCCGAACAGCGGCATGGCGCACACTCCCTTTCCCGTCCCGTTCCCATCACGGGCCCCTGCGACCCTAGTCGAGCTCGTTCTCGCCGACCGGTCCACCGGGCGGACCTGCGGCCCCCCGTCACCCTGCGGTTCCCTACTGAGGTAACCGGCGTCGCCCCTGGCCGGGCAACGGTGTCGAGGAGCACATCTGTCATGGGAAAAATCAGCATCGGCAGCCGCGTCGACACAGAGTCGTGCCGGTAGCCAGCAGAGCGCGATCGGAGGGCGGGATTCCGCTGTCCGCCGAAGCAAAGCAGTTCAGGAGGCGCCGGGCGACCTGCGGGATCTCCATCCGGCGATATTCTGGGGATACGTCATCGAGAGGTGATCAGTGGTGCATTCGCCCTGGCTTGGATCGGATGGATCGGTGTAGGTCGATGACCGGCGCCGATCCATTCGCGACGCAGCGCGACGTGTCCGGTTCGGTCGTGGCGGAGCTGGCCGCGGCCGGGTTCGACGACGCCGTGGAGATCGGGCGCGGCGGTTTCGGCGCTGTGTATCGGTGCAGGCAGGTCGCGCTCGACCGGGTGGTCGCGGTCAAGGTGCTCACCGCCGACCTCGACGAGGACAACCGGGAGCGGTTCTTCCGTGAGCAGCGGGCGGCGGGCAGGCTGACCGGGCATCCCAATATCGTCAATGTCCTGCACGCCGGTGTCACCGAGAACGGTCGACCTTTCCTGGTCATGCCGTACTACCCGCACGGCTCCCTCGACGCGCGGATCCGCGGCAACGGACCGCTGGAGCTCGGGGAAGCGCTGCGGCTCGGGGTGAAGATGGCCGGGGCTCTGGAGACGGCGCATCGGTTCGGGATTCTGCACCGCGACGTCAAGCCCGCGAACATCCTGTTCACCGATTACGACGAGCCGACGCTGGTCGATTTCGGCATCGCGCATTTCGCGGGCGGGTTCGTTACCGGCACCGGAATCGTCACGGGCACACCGGCTTTCACCGCTCCGGAGGTGATAGCCGGAGAGCCGCCCAGCCCCGCAGCGGACGTCTACGGTCTGGGCGCGACATTGTTCGCCGCGATCACCGGCCATGCCGCCTTCGAACGCCGCAGCGGTGAGCAGGTGGTGGCTCAATTCGTCAGGATCACGTCCGAGCCGGTACCGGATCTGCGGGAGCAGGGCATCCCCGAGGAGGTCAGTGCCGTCGTCGAACGCGCCATGGGTCGCGACCCGGGCAGCCGCCCTTCGGCCGCCGAACTGGGTGAGCAGCTCCAGGAATCGCAACGCGAGCAAGGGTTGTCGGTCGATGCGATGGCGCTGCACATCCCGCCGCAAGCCGGGGGTGAGACGCAGGCCGAACGGAAGAAGCCGTCCACGACCGGAGTGCGGGAGCGTCGGCCGCCGCAGACTTCTCGGCCGGGTAGGACCCCGGTGGAGCTGACCAGTTTCGTGGATCGACGCACGGAGCTGACCGAAGCGACGAATGCCTTGTCGGCCGCGCGGTTGGTGACGTTGACCGGGATCGGCGGGGTGGGCAAGACGCGGCTGGCGGTGCGGGTCGCCGACAATGCCGAGGGCGGGTTCGCCGGGGGCATGGCGTTCGTGGATATAGGGGAGGTGCGCGACGAGTCGCTGCTGGTGAGCATCGTGGCGGGTGCGCTGGGAGTGCGGGACCGGTCGGTGCGGCCGTTGCGTGAGGTGCTCGTGGAGTTCCTCGCCGATCGGGAAGTGCTTCTGGTATTGGACAATTGCGAGCAGATGGTGGACGCGGTGGCCGAACTCGCCGACTCGCTGCTTCGCGCTTGTCCCGGGTTGCGGATTCTCGCGACGAGCCGGGAGCCGATCGGGCTCGATGGCGAGGTGGTCTTGCCGATCAACCCGCTCGCCGTCCCGGATCCGGACCGGCTGCCGCGGAGCTTGGCGCGGAACGACGCGATGAGGTTGTTCGCCGAGCGAGCTGCCGCGGCTGTCGCGGGGTTCGAGATCACCGAGGACAACAAGGTCACCATCGCTCGGATCTGCCGGCGGCTGGACGGCTTGCCGTTGCCGATCGAGCTGGCGACGGCCCGGCTGCGGGTGATGTCGCCGGAGCAGATTTTGCAGCGGTTGACCGACCGGTTCGCGTTGCTGACGCGCGGCAGCCGGAGCGCCCCGCCGCGACAGCAGACGTTGCGCATGTGCGTCGACTGGAGCTACGAGCTGTGCACCCCGGACGAGCAACGGGTGTGGGCGCAGCTGTCGGTGTTCGCCGGAAGCTTCGAATTCGATGCCGCGCAACATATTTGCGGCGACGATCCCGCAGTGGACCTGCTGGACACGGTGGCTTCCCTGGTCGACAAGTCGATCCTCGTACGGGAGGAGGCGGGTTCTGCGGTGCGGTTCGGAATGCTCGGCACCGTGCGCGACTACGGTCGTGAAAAGCTCAGGGAAACAGGCGAATACGTCGAGGTCCGCCGCCGCTACCGCGACTGGTACGAAAAGCTGGCACTGGATGCGGAGGCCGGTTTGGCCAGTGCCCGCGGGCTCTACTGGGTCGGCAGGTTGCGTCGGGAGCAGCCGGATCTGCGGCAGGCGCTGGAATTCAGTGTGTCCGACAATCCTGAAGTAGGGATTCGGATCGCCGCGGCTGTGTGGCCCTTCTGGTTCGTCCAAGGCTCGCTCGGCGAGGGGCGCCGTTGGCTGGATCGGCTGCTGGCACGCCGCACCGGACGACTCACTGTCGATCAGGCCGTGGCGTTCTACGCCGCCTCCCTGATGGCGGCGGTACAAGGCGACCTCGCCGCGGCGGCCCGCCTCGTGCGCGAAGGGCGAGCACTGGTCGAGGAGTCGACCGACCCGCTTACCCGCGCGCGCATCGACTTTGCGGAGGGAGTCCTCGCGCTGTTCGGCGGGGATCCCTCGGCCGCCCACCCATACCTCGAGAACGCCGTCGAGGTCTCCGCGAAGTACGGTGACGCGCTCTTCCGGATCGACGCCGTGACGAACCTGGGGGTCGCCCACGAACTGCGTCACGACTTCGAGAAGGCCGTCGAGTACTACGAGCACGCGCTCGCGCTCGCCGACGAGTGTGGGGAAACGCTGTACCGGCCCTACGTGCTCTGGTCGCTGGCCGTCCTGTCGTGGCGGCAGGGAGATCGCGCGCGGGCGACTCGGTTGCTCGCCGAGTCTCTGCGGGTGAGCCGGACGGTGAACGACCGGACGGACGCGAGCATGTGCTTACGAGTTTCGGCGTGGATCGCCGCCGAAGAAGACAACGCTGAGCGGGCGGTCGTATTGATGGCAGCCGCCGAGCAGATCGGCCGGTCGGTGGGCACTTCGTCGATGTGGTTCCCCGAGTTGCTGGTCTACGAGGAAGAGTGTGAGCGCCGGACTCGAGAAGCACTGAGCGAGCGGACATACACCGCGGCTCAGCGGGAAGGCGCCGCGCTCGGCTTCGACGCCGCGATCGCCTATGCGCTGGGCGAGAACGCCCCTTCGGCACCGGACGTCGCCGGTCGCAAGCTGACCAAACGGGAGCGCGAAGTCGCCGAACTGATCGCCGAAGGGCTGACCAATCGGGAGATCGCCACCCGGCTCGTCATTTCGCCGCGCACCGCCCAGGGACACGTGGAGCACTTGCTGACCAAGTTGGGTTTCACCTCTCGCACGCAGGTCGCGGCATGGATCGCGGCATCGCGGAAAGAATCGGCGAAGACGACTCGCTAGCTATGCCGTGGCCGCCGCGAGCTCGATCAGACGGGCCCGGACCAAGTCGGGGCGTTCGTCGGCGATGAAATGCCCACAGCAGCTGACGGGTTCGAAGGTGTAGTCGTCGGCGCGGGCGGTTTCGGGCGCGGCGAGGGAAGGATGCAGGGCGGCATCATTCACACCGAACAGTGCGCGGATCGGAACGGTGGCGCGGCGGCGCTCGGGATGGCGGGCGGCATCGGGGACTTCGCGCAGCAAGAACGTTCGGTAGGTGTCGGTGGCGGCGCGGGCGCAGACCGGATCGCGGAAGCGGTCGGCGAAGATTCGCACCACCTCGGGATCGACGGCGCTGCGATCGGTGATCGCGGCGGGTATGAGTCGTTCGAGCAGGCGCGTGCGCTGTTGCAGCGGCACGCCCGCGACGGCCAGCAGCGGTTGATAGACGAGGAAGCGCCAGACATGTCGCAACACCGTTGTCGCCGGTACCCAGGGATGCGCCATGTTCAGTGCGAGATAGCCGTCGAAACGTTCCGGCTCGCGCAGCACCATCAGGTAGCCGACGTAACCGCCCCAGTCGTGTCCGACGAGCAGCACGCGCTTCAGGTCCAGCGCATCGAGGAGCGCGAACGCGTCGGAGGCGACGTCGTCCTTCGCCCATCGATGCGGTGGCGGGCCGGACCAGCCGTAGCCCGGCAGATCCGGCGCGATGATCCGGAGACCCTCGGGCGGGTCGGCGAGAAGATCCCGATAGGCGTAGTGGTGCTGCGGCCAGCCGTGCAGCAGCACGACCGGACGGCCGTCGACCGGCCCGGCTTCGGTGACGTGGAATCGAACGCCACGGCCGGTGCTGAACGATCGGCGCACACCGGGAATGACTGGCGGTTCGGTCGCGGTACCGGCGGTAACAGGCATACCGCCACGATAGTTCGCCGGATGGCCGCCGAACCACCGCCCGTGGGTGGATACGGCGACCCGACCGTGGGTGGATTCGGCTACGCCGACGTGTTCGCGTCGGCTTCCGGACTGGCGAGAATGCTCTGGAATTCCGGGCAGTCGACCAGCGGCCGATGGGTGCAGGTCGCGGTGTGGCGGAGGCCGTCCCGCATTCTGGTGAGGCGAGCGATGTCCTCGTCGAGCTGGTTCGCCCGCTTGGCCAAGTGGGAGCGTAGTTCGGCGTCCTCGGGGGTGGCTGTCAGGAACCTCGCGATCTGCGCGATGGTGAAACCGGCCGAGCGCGCGCAGCTCACCAGAGCCAGTCGGGGGAGCACATCGGGGTGGTAGGTACGGCGTAGACCATTGCGGCCGTCAGGCTCGATGAGGCCACGCTTCTCGTAGAACCGCAACGCGGACGGAGCCAACCCGGCCCGCTCGGCGACTTCGGCGATATCCAACGATGTCATGCCCGATTGCTCCTTGACTTGAACTGCGATTCAAGTTGCACGATAGGCGCATGATCGAAGAAACAGAAGGCCAGATCTCGTTGCATCCGCAGGTCGAGGCATATTTGGCGCGGCTCGCCCAATTCGGCTTCGGTGAGCTGCATACGTTTCCCCTCGAGCTGGCGCGCGAAGGGGTCCGCAGGGGAGTCGCGCTCCTGGGCGAGCCCGAAGGTGTTGCCGCCGTCGAGGACCGCATGATCCGTTCGGCGGAAGGGGACCTGCGGGTCCGGATCTACACTCCGGCGGGTGATCGCCCGCTCCCGGTGTTGGTGTTCTTCCACGGTGGCGGGTTCGTGCTCGGCGATCTGGATACCCACGACGGTCTGTGCCGGAGTCTCGCGAACGGAGCCGAATCCATCGTGGTCTCCGTCGACTATCCGCGGGCGCCCGAGCACAAGTTTCCGGCAGCACCCGACGCCTGCTACGCCGCGACGCAGTGGGTTGCCGAGAACGCGGCCGACATCGGCGGGGATTCCACCCGGATCGCCGTCGGTGGAGACAGCGCCGGAGGCAATCTGGCGGCGGTTGTCGCGCTGACGGCGCGGGACAACGGCGGGCCCGCCCTGGTCTTCCAGCTACTGATCTATCCCGACCTCGATTTCCGGAGGACGAACTACTCCATCCGCGAATACGCGGGCAAGTACGGCAACATCAGCGTGGCCACCCAGCACTGGTTCATGGACACTTACCTGACCGCCGAAGCGGAGAAGCTCGACCCCCGCGTCTCGCCCCTGCTCGCCCCCGACTTGTCCGGGCTCCCACCAACACTCGTCATCACCGCCGAGTACGACGCGCTGCGCGACGAAGGTGAACAGTACGGTCGGCGCCTCGAGCAGGCCGGCGTCCCGGTGACCGTCAGCCGCTATCCCGGAATGATCCACGAATTCGTCCGCCACCCCTTCGACGACAGCGCGAAAGCGCGATCCGAAGCAGCGACAGCACTGCGAAAGGCATTCATCCGCTGAGCATCACTCACGCCTCGCTCAGCGAGAAAGTTCTCGAAGTCGATCAGGGGCCGGGCGACGGCCGTTGCGGGTCGGTCCCGGGCTGCTTCTCGCGTGCCTTCGAGTCCGGATCGACCTTGTCCGCGTGTTCCCACTCCTTGTCCAGCTCGGTTCGCGAATCCGCCGCTTCACTGTGATGCATGTGCGCTTGCTGAGCGAGTTGCTCGGCTTGCGCCACCTTGGCCTCGGCTTCCGCCTTCGCCGCCCGGCTCCTGGCGGCCGTCTCCTCCGCCCGCGCCTCCCGCTGAGCGACCTCGGCCGCGTGTTCGGACGCGCGGTCACGGAGAGCCCGAGCCTCGACCCGCTGGTGTTCGCGCCGTCTGCGCATCAACACCCATGCGATGACCAGCAAGACGACCACGGCGACAACAATGATGACGATCAGAACGGTGGTGCTCATCTTTCGACTCCTCGCACTACCCCCCTTTCACCCTAACGCCACTCGATTACCCCTGAACTGCGAAAATGCACGGGCCGACGCCTGCCGCCGGACAGCACTGGGCTAATAGAGCGGTACCCCAAGGAGGCACGGCTCGGAGACGTCCTCTTTTTCCGGCTGTTCACGCGGCGTCGGTGCTATCGACGCCGCGAATTGGCCCCAATCCAGGAATGGTGAGGCAAAGGAAGGCCCTTCCCATCGGGTCGAGGCGGCGGAGCAAGCACTCCACCTCACCGGTCCGGCAGGGCCACTGGTTGGGCCGGTTCCCGTTGGCGGCGGTGGCGGCGGTATCGCGGGGTCTGGGGGAGATGCGCCACAGCGAATGGTGTGGTGTGATCGTCTGCAGGGAGGGTGATCATGGCGAAACGTGCTGTTCGGGGCCGCGAGATCAGGGCGGTCGTTCTGGGTTTGCTGCTGGCGATATCGGCGACCGGCTGCCAGATCTCGGGAACCGCTACCCCCGGTCCGGCCTCGGCCGTCCTCGGCCCGGATACCGCGCCGCCGCCGAGTCCGCCGTGGACGCTGGGACAGGTCGTCTATCACCCGTGCACCGTGCTCGGACAGGATGATCTTGCCCGGCTCGGTTTCGCGGGACCGGGGGAGTCGAACGTGCCGCCGGGTCCCTCCTATTGCCGGTGGCACACACTCGACACCGCGCCTGAACCGGTGGCGATGTATTTCGCACCGAGCCCGTACGCGAAATATGCTGACGTCCAGCGCATCTCCGGCGAGGAGAAGAAGAATTTCCAGACCCTCGTCATCGCGGGGCGGCCGGCGTTCCTGATCGACGATCGTAGGGAGAGCGGGCACCGCAACTGCCAGATCTCGGTATCGGTGCCCTCGGGCGGGCTGTTCCGATTCGAGTACGCACCTCGAAATCCCGGCGTTGCGGGGGACGTCTGCGCCACGGCGCAGGAAATCGCCACCGTGATCGCCCAGCGGCTGAAGTGAGCGACCCCTGCTGGTCCAAACGCTCGCCCACTCTGGACGAAGGGCCTCGCTTCCGGCCCAATGCTCGCCCACCGTGGGCGAATGGACTCGCTGTCGGCCCAAGGCTTGCCCACGTAGGAGGACGGTCTCGCTACGAGTCGGAGCGAGGTCGGCCCGCGGCTGGAAATGTTCAATCTTCGCCGCCAAGCGGCGCTACCGGGCCGGAATCACTAGGTTCCTTGTCGTAGCGGTTCGAGAGTGCGGCCGGACGGCCGGGGAGGAGTACTACCGATGGTGAATCCGATGCCGCCGGGTGGTTACGGGCCGCCGGGCCAGTCGAATCCGTTTCAGGGGCACGTGAATCCGCAGCAGAGTCAGCCGCATCCCTACGTCGGTCAGCCGCATCCCTACGGCACACCGCCGCCCGGCTCGCCCGCTCCGATGCCGCCCGTGCCCGGTTACGGTCCCCCTAGCCGACCGGCTGGCGGCGGCGTCATGGAGCGGGTCGCAGGCGGTCTGCTGCTGGTCGCCGCGTTGCTCGCCATCGTCTTCCGCGCCGCCAACGCGTTCTCCTCGAGTTCCCGCTTTCTCTGGTCCGACATCATGCTCGCGCTGATGATCCTGCTCGCGATCGTCACCGGTATCTGCGCCCTCGCGGGAATGGGCGCGCGATATCCCGTGCTGCGCGCGCTTGCCGCGGTGGCCGCGGGCATGCTCCTGTCCGGCATGGTGGAAGCGGTACTCAGCGCCGCACAATTCGAATTCCTCTTCGAGGACACCTTCTGGTTGTCCATCCCGTGCGCGCTCGCCGCATTCGCCGCCACCCTCGCGACGGTCGCCGCTGCGGCGTCGCGAACGTCGCCCGTACCCGGAGTCCCCGGCGGCCAGGGGCCGTACCAGTACCCGCCCGGGAACCAACTGCCGCGCTAGATCCGATCGCCCGCGACCAGGGGGCGCAACCTCGCCGCGCGGCTTCGGATATCACCCGGACTCGGCCTTCGCGCGGATGCCGTTCCTGCCGCTGATTCGCCGGCCGACGCTGATCCTCGCAGGCGGCGACGACCCGATCGTGTCGGTGATCGACGCGAGAATCATGCACGGCTGATTCCCCGTTCGACCCTGCACATCTACCGGGACAGCCCTCTCGGGCTCCTCACCCGCGCAGATGACCTCGGACCATGTGTTGCCGGGTTCCTCCGTCCCCGCGCCGGGGCCGACGCAACTAATTTTCGCAACAACTGTTGTGTGAAACCGAAGGCCTCACTACAGTGATGCACGCCACTCGACATACGGAAGCGGTCAGTGGCAGACCAGGCGGTGCGGAGCGCGCGGCAGTGCCGTACGGGTCGAGCGATGCTGCGACGGCTGCTCCGTGCCGTTTCGAGTGGCGTCCGACTTCTCTTTCCGGCAGCCCTTTCCGAAATGGCTGGCGGTCCAGCATGTAAAAGGAGATTTGATCGTCATGAATTCTCGTTGGACCCGGGTCCGATCAGGTCGCTGTGCCACCGTCGCCGGGCTATCCGGAGTCGCCGCGGTAGCCGTCGGTGCGCTGATGCCGGCCACGGCGGGTGCGGATACGTTCGTGCCGCTGCCGGACGGGTCGAAGGCTGGGCCGGGCGTGACCTTGACCCGCACGGGCGAACGCGCGATCGTCTCGCCGTCGATGGCCGCCAACGGCGCGGGCCGGGTGGTGTGGGTGTCGGGCAACGCGGCCGCCGAGGTCACCGTGACCCCTGAAGGCGAGGTCGGTCCGAACAACGGTCCGGCGAACATCCCGGGCAGCAACAATTCGTCGACCCACGGCGCGTCGCAGCTCAACACCGGTTATCTCGTCGGTTGCCAGGTGAGCATCGCCGATGACGCGATCGGTGCGGGAGTTTCCGGTGGCATCTCGACCGGCGGGGTGAGCGCGGGCGGTTCGATCGGCGTGAATCTCGGTCCCGGCGAGGTGAAATTCGTCCAGATCGATTACAAGGACATTCTGAAGCCGGGCCGGTATTCGGTGGAGTATCAGGACGCGGAGATCGAGATCCAGGGCTGCGCGGGATACGCCCAGGCCCGCGCCTACACGGTCGTCGAGATCATCGGCGACCACTACTCCAAGACCACCCTCTACGGCGCGCCGTTCAGCATCGGCTGACCATCGCCCCATTCGAATCCCTTTTTCCTTCGCGTCTGCGAACCCGAATCCGAAGGTATTTCCCGATGTTCAACCGAAAGAATCTCGCACGTGTGAGTTCCGGCGCTGTCGCCACGCTGGCGTTCGGCATTCTCGCCACCACTCCGGCCGGAGCCGACACCTTTGTGCCGCTGCCGGGCGGGGAGATGGTCAAGACTCTCTCCGACGGCACCGTGGTGACCGTCCGGCTCGTCGGTGAGTCCGCCAACATCAATCCGTCGCTGGGCGCCACACCCGTGCACCGCAATGCGTGGGTCTCGGGCACCGCCCAGGTCGAACTCGCGGGCACCGGCGCGGAAGCGGGCGGGCTCATCATGCCCGGCTATACCGTGGGTTGCCAGGTCAATATCGCCGGTGGCGGCGCCGGTGGTGGTGTGGAAGGCGCCTCGGACTGGGAAGGTAACGCCAGCGTCGGTGCGAGCACCGGTGGGGAACTGTCGCTCGGGCCGGGGCAGGCGAAGTCGTTCTACATCCTCGATCGGGAAAAGGCCGACGACTTCGGCAACGAGTCGCACAAGGTCTACAACGTGTTCTCCGGCGGAAGTGGCTCGGTCGCCTGGGCCGATCAGACGATCGGCTTGACCGGCTGCGGCGGCTACGCCCAAGCCAGGGCCTTCGTCAGTGTCGAGATCGTCACCGAGAGCGTCACCAGCTGGGTGACGCTGTGGGGACAGCCCTTCAGCCTCGGCTGACCCCGCCCCCGAGTCCGTATTCGACCGAACCGGACCGCTGCGGCACACATAATCCGTGGTCTGCCGGTCGTGTGGAGTCTTATCCGCGCGACCGGCTGACGGCATTTGCCCTGTCGCAGAACTACATTCCCTTGTTGCAGAACTACCAGGAGACTCGACATGACCACCGTGGCTGCCCGCAGCACGCCGCTCGGGCTGTTCGGCATCGACGAGATGCTGGATGACGAGGAGCGCGACATCCAGGTGACCGTGCGGGAATTCGTCCGCGAACACCTGCGGCCGAACATCGGCGACTACTTCGAATCGGCCACCCTGCCCCGCGAGATCGCCCGCGAATTCGGGCGACTCGGCGTGCTCGGTATGCACCTGGACGGCTACGGCTGCGCGGGAACGAACGCGGTCAGCTATGGCCTCGCATGCCTCGAACTCGAGGCGGCCGACAGTGGTTTCCGCAGTTTCGTTTCCGTGCAGGGCTCGCTGTCGATGTTCTCGATCCATCGCTACGGCTCCGAGGAACAGAAGAACGAATGGCTGCCCCGGTTGGCTTCCGGCGAGGCGATCGGCTGTTTCGGTCTCACGGAACCCGATTTCGGCTCCAACCCGGCGGGCATGCGGACCCGGGCCCGGCGCGACGGCACCGACTGGATTCTCACCGGCACCAAGATGTGGATCACCAACGGTGGCCTGGCCGATATCGCCACGGTGTGGGCCCAGACCGACGACGGCGTCCGTGGGTTCCTCGTCCCGCGCGGCACACCCGGCTTCGAGACCCGCGACATCGCGAAGAAACTCTCGTTGCGCGCCTCGATCACTTCGGAACTGATCCTGGACGACGTTCGCCTGCCCGCGTCGGCCCAACTGCCCCAGGCGAATTCGCTGAGCGCACCGCTGTCCTGCCTGAACGAAGCCCGCTTCGGCATCGTCTTCGGTGCGCTCGGCGCCGCCCGCGACAGCCTGGAAACCGCCATCGAGTACGCGAGCACGCGCGAGGTGTTCGATCGCTCGCTGGCGAGTTACCAGCTCACCCAGGCCAAGCTGGCCGACATGACACTCGAACTGGGCAAAGGCATGCTGCTCGCCCTGCGTCTCGGCCGACTCAAAGACGCCGGGCAGCTGCGGCCCGAGCAGATCAGCCTCGGCAAACTCAACAGTGTCCGCGAGGCCATCGGCATCGCCCGTGAATGCCGGACCATCCTCGGTGCCAGCGGAATAACCCTCGAGTACTCGCCGCTCAGGCACGCCACCAATCTGGAATCGGTGCTGACCTACGAGGGAACCAGTGAGATGCACCAGCTTTCCATCGGTAAGGCGCTCACCGGCATCGGGGCCTTTCGCTGATTGTTCTCCCGCCGCCGCGCTTTACCTGACAAGTGTTGTGTGAAATGGCTGTGCAAAACTGTGGGCGTGGCGCAGAAACGAAAGCAGAGCCTGGAAGGCCCCGGCCAGGTCGTCGGGGCGGCGGTCGCGACCGCGCCGCGCGGCCGACCCGCCGGCGATCACGCGGCCAAGCGCGCCGAGTTGCTCGACGCGGTGGCCTCGGTGATCGCGACCGAAGGATATGCCAAGGCGTCGATGCGGCGGGTCGCCGAGCACGCCGGATACACCACCGGCGCGGTGACCTACTACTTCGCCAACAAAGAGGACATGGTCCTGGCGTTGGTGGTGAGCCGATTCGACCGCTATGACGCGATGATCGAGGCGATCCGCGGCACTACCGACGTCCGGGAACTGTTGGCGCAATGGTTCCAACTGGGACAGGACCTGAAGTTCTGGCCGTTGATGCCCGAGCTGCTGACGTCGGCTCGGTCCGAACCCAGGATCGCCGAGCTCATCGCGCGGCGTTACGCGAAGTTCCGCGCGGACTACGCCTCGATTCTGGCGGCGGCGCAGGCGCGCGGCGCAATCCGTGACGACATCCCCGCGCACGTTCTATCCGACCAGCTCAGCGCCATGGGTGACGGATGGGCGCTGCTGTATCCCGTGGAGCCGGGGCGTTTCACGCCTGCGCAGACGAGTGAACTGATCGACGCTACCGTCGCGCTTTTGGCGCCGCGCTAGTGCGGGTTCGAGCCGTGCCATCTTCATCGTGACAGCGATGAGCCCGAGCTGACGGCTGGTCGACGGCCCTGCTCGGGCGGTTTTCTGTCGGTGGGGAGACTTTACACAACGGATGTTGTGAAAAATGTCCGATCTCGATAGGTTGCTTGTATCTGCTGACTTTCGCAAAGGAGATGCTCGTGACCTCTACCTATGATGTCGCGGTGATCGGTGCGGGCTTTGCCGGCGTCACCGCGGCCCGGGATCTCACTCTCGCCGGGCACTCGGTGATTCACCTCGAAGCGCGCGATCGGATCGGTGGCCGGACGTTCGTGGGTGAGGCGTTCGGGCGCCAAGTGGAGTTCGGTGGCACGTATGCGCATTGGTCGCAGGCGCATGTCTGGCACGAGCTCCGGCGCTACGACATCGGCTTGGCCAGGCGACTGACGATCGGGCAGTGCTACTGGCTGGCCGACGGGACGGTGCACACCGGCACTCCGGCCGAATACCACGCGCTGACCAAACCATTGGCGACCCGTTGTCTGGCCGACGCGCGCGAGTGGTTCCCCCTGCCTGCCGATATCCACGCCGCCGACACCACCGCGATAGAGAAGGAAACCTTGGCCGACCGGCTCGACGCCATGGGCCTGTCCGCGCTGGAGCGCGACGTGCTCTGTGATGTCATGGGGTCGCTGGTCGCCTCGCCTGCCGAGCAAGGCATGGCCCAGTTCCTGTTCTGGACCTCGCTCAACGGCGGCAGCTGGGAGACCTTCATGGAAGGCGCCGGTGGATTCCCGATCGAGGGCGGGACCAAGCGCCTGCTCGAGGCGATCAACGGCGAGTCCACCGCCGAGTTGCGCCTTTCCGTGCCGGTCGTCGCGGTCGAGGACGACGGGTCCGGTGTCACGGTGACCACCGCCGATGGTGAAAGGATCCGGGTGCGGCAGGTCGTGCTCGCGGTTCCGCTCAACACCCTCGGCGATGTGGCGGTGACCCCGCCGCCACCCGCTGCGGACATGATCGAGCAGAAGCACCCGATGCGGACGTCGAAGATCTGGGCGCGGGTGAAAGGCGAGGTGCCGACGTTTTCCGCCAACGCGCCGGTCGGTAGGCATCCGATCAACTCGGCCCGCACCGAATATCGCTACGACGGTGACACGCTGGTCGTCTGCTTCTGCGGCGATGCCTCCTCGATCGATCCGACCGACCGAGCGGCCGTGGAGCGGGCGCTGCGGTTCTTCGTCCCCGATCTCGAGGTGCTCGATGTGGCGTGCCACGACTGGGTGAGCGATCCCTATTCGCAGGGCACCTGGGTGCATCACCGGCCGGGGCATCTCACCAAGGCCGCGCCTTTGCTGCGTCGGCCGCACGGCCGGATTCATTTCGCCAGTGGGGATTTCGCGCCCGTCGGGGTCGGCGGGATCGACGGCGCGATCGAGACCGGTGCGCGGGCGGCACGCGATGTCGCGCGCGCGTTGCGGGCGGATTCCTGACCGCGCGGTGCCGAAAAGCGGTGAATCCCCGGGAGATTCCCGGGGATTCACCGTTTCACGGGCAGATCACACGGTGCGCACGAACGTGCCGTCCGGTGACGCGGCGACATCACCGGCCTTGACGAGCCGTTCCAGATGCTGTTGGGCCACCCGCCGTTCGATGGGATCGATATAGGGCGCGGACACGTGTGGCCGATACACCAGCCGGTGGGCGACGATGGCCTCCATCGAGCGTGGTTCGTCGAGGAAGTCGAGCAACCTGCGCTCGCGCTCGAACAGTTTGGCGCGGTACGCGCCGAGGCGTTCGCGGAACGCCTCGGTGCCCTCGATCACGCCCTTCTGGTGGAAGGTGCCGTACCAGTGGGCCTCGGTGGCCGCTACCCGATCGATGGAGGCGAGGAAGTCCTCGGCACTGCTGTGCACGTCGCCGTACATCGGGCCGAACGAGGTGAGGTCTATATCGCCGACGTAGAGGAAGCCCTCCGGCTCGACCAGCACGCCACAGTGGCCAGGGGTGTGACCCGGCAGGTGGACGACGGTGGCGGTGACATCGCCCAGCTCGAACACGTGGCCGTCGGCGACGCCGACAACCCCGTCGCGCCGCAGTGGAATGCCGAACTCGTCGCGCAGGCCTTGGGTGACCTCGTCCCGCGCGGCCGAAGGCAGCCCGTATTGCGCGACCAGCGCGTCGAGCGAGGACACCGCGCCCACATCGAGGTGGTGGGCGTAGGCGGGCACGTCGAAATGCCGCAGCCCGGCGATATGGTCCTCGTGGCCGTGACTCAGGAAGACCAGATCCGCTGCGACAGTGCCGGGCTCGAGCGCCAGGGAGGGGTCGATGACGAGCGTCTGCTCGCTACCGCGCACCACCACGGAGTTGCCGTAGGGCAGGACGCCACCGTTGTCGGCGACCAGCACGGTGACGCCGCCGAAGGACTGGGGTGTGACCGATGCTCTGATCGATTCGTACATCGTTTCTCCTTGCGCATGACCCAATCCGGCCAGGCTATCGACCACTCGCAATTTACACAACGATCGTTGTGTAAAGAGCCGCCAGTCTGGCTGTCGCTGGCCATGCGCAGGGTCGACAGCCTTGTCGAGCCGGGCGGAAATATTTACATAACAACTGTTGTGTGAACGGGGTTGCTCGCGCTACCGTGACGTGAGTCACCCCGATTCGCAGGAAGGTCACACATGGACGAGTCAGTCAAGGAAGCGTTCCGGAAGGACGGCGCGGTCCTCATCAAGGACTGCCTGAGCGAATCCCAATTGGCGCAGGGCTACGACGCGTTCAAATGGGATGTCGAGAACCCGGGACCGTACGTCTTCCGCGCCCTGGACGGGACCAGTCTGCAGACCCACATCGACAACTCGAACCCGCTGGCCAAGGACCGGCTGGACGAAATGGTCGCGGCGATGCCGTTCGGCGAGCTGTTCGCCGAACTGTGGGGCTCCGAGCACGTTTGGTACTTCGCGGAGGAGGTGTTCGTCAAGGAGGGCGGCAAGAGCGGCCGCGGCCCCTGGCACCAGGACACCTCGGTGCTGCCGTGGGCGGGCAGGCACTGGGGCAATGCCTGGATCTCCTTCCAGAAGGTGCCCAAGAAGAACTCGCTCGAAATCGTTCGCGGTTCGCATCTGGGCATCCAGTACGACGGCGCCAGCTTCCGCAACCCCGACGATCCCACCGATCCGGTGTTCGACGACGGCACCTGGCCTCGGCTACCCGCCATCGACAAGGAGCTCGCGGCCGACCCCAACGCCTACGACGTGCTTTCCTGGGAGGTCGAACCCGGCGACATCGTCGCCCTGCATCCGCACTGCCTGCACGGCGGCGCCGGCGTGGACGAGGACTTCCCCGACCGCCACACCCTGGTCCTGCGGTTCTTCGGCGACGACGCGACCTTCCGGCCGCTGCCGGAATCGAACCCGCGCTATGCCCGCAACGGGCCGCTGTTCGCCGAGGAGATGGCGAAGCTGAACGCGGGAGACCCCTTCCGTTCGCCCGTCTTCCGTCAGCTCGTCTAGTCGCCCCGTAGGAGAACCAGCACATGCAGCGACAACTGATCAACCCGCCCGGCACCGAGGCGACCTACGACAGACTCCACTTCTCGCAGGCCGTCCGGGCCGGGAATCTGATCTGGGTCTCGGGTCAGGTGGGGATCGACAAGTCCACCGGAGCACCGGCCGAGGGCATGGACGCCCAGGCGCGAATCGCTTTCGAGGGCGTGCGCACCGTCCTCGCGGCCGCGGGCGCGAGCATGAGCGACATCGTCGAGCTGATGACGTTCCACACCGATATGCGCACTGATATCGAGGAATTCGTCAAGGTGAAAGACGAATACCTGCCCGAGAACTACCCGGCATGGACCGGTGTCGGCGTCTCCCAGCTGGCCCGCGATGGCCTGCTCGTGGAGATCAGAGTCGTTGCCGCCGTAGGCAACTGACTCGAGGCGGTCCCGGCGTGGCACACGCGCCGGGACCGCACCTGATCACAGAACGGGCGCCCACTCCCGAAATCTGCTCTCGCACTTGATCTTTATCAGCTCAGCGGTCGTTGCCGTCAGCCCGGCCCAGTAGACGTCCCCACGCTACTTCACCCGAGTCTACCGGTCCCGCCGCGGGATGGAAAACCATGAATCCCTTGAACACCATGGACACGGCTGCGCACGTCGACGGTGCGCGCTTGGCCGCCAGACTCGATCGGCTGCCGGTGATTTCGCCGCATATCGTCTGGATCTCGATCCTGGCAATAAATTTGGCGCTCGAGTACTACGACAACGCCCTGTTCGCCTACGTACTGCCGTCGATCGCGGAGAACACCGGCCTCAGCCTGCCCCAGCTCGGCACCGTCGGCAGCGCGTTCTTCATCGGCATGGTTGTCGGCGCGCTGGCCGGCGGCAGGCTCTCGGACCGGTTCGGCCGACGACAGGTACTGATCTGGGCCACCGTCGTCTACTCGGCCGGTGCGTTGGCGACCGCGTTCGCCACCGGCTTCGAGGCGATGATGTTCGCGCGCTTCGTTACCGGGGTCGGCGTGCAGGCGGCCACCTCGGTACTGCTCGTCTACGTCGCCGAGATGTTCCCGAGCAAGACCCGCGGCCGGTTCGCCTCGGTGCTCACCACGGGCTTCGTGGCCGTCGCGCCGTTGGTCGCCTTCCTGGCGATGGTCGCGATCCCCAACGGCGGTCCCGACACCTGGCGGCACCTGTTCGTCATCGGCAGCATCGGCCTGGTGATCGCGCCGCTCGCGCGCATCGTCCTGCCGGAATCGGTGCGCTGGCAGATCTCGCGTGGCCAGTTCGACAAAGCCGAGGCGCTGGTGAGCAAGCTGGAGACGATCGCGCTGCGCCGCGGTCCGCTGGCCGAACCCGCGGTGGTCCCCGAAGCTCCGCTCGAGAAGAAGTCCCTGCGTGAGGTATTCGCCAACCCGCAGGTCGTCCGCGTGCTCGCGATCGTGGGTATCGGCTACTTCGGCTCGACACTCGGCTATTACCTGTTCGGAAACTGGGCGCTGTACTCGCTGATCGAGGGTCTGCAGTACGACGAGGGCAAGGCCTACGAGATCCAGCTCGTCTGGAACGTGGTCTACTGCGTCACCCCGCTCGTCGCGCTGGCGCTGATGGACCGGGTCGAGCGCAAGACCCTGATCTTCGGTGGAGCGATCGCCAGTGCGATTCCGCTGGTACTGCTCGGCGTGTCCACCCAGAGTTTGGTGGTCACCGCTGCCGGTGGTGCCGCGGCCATCATGACCGGCCTGGTGATCAACGTCTATTTCGCCTACATCCCCGAGGCGATGCCGCCGCAGGGACGTGGCATCGGTACCGGCATCGTCATCGGTATAGGCCGCATGGGCGGCGCCGTCTCCGGGGTGCTCGGCGCGGCGCTGTTCGGCCGGTGGAACATCGGCGGCGTGATGATCGCCGCCGCGGCCTGCTACATCGTGTTCTCCGCCGTGGTCCTGCTGTTCGGGCCACGCACCACGCAGCGCTCGCTCGAAGGCGTCGCCGTCGAGAACTGACACTTCCGCGCACTCGGCGGAGAACGGTCGTGCGGTTCTGTGCGCCCGCTCTCCGCCGAACCTCGTCTTCCCTTTTCCTCTCCAACGACGGGAGTCACATCATGACCGGAACCAGCGGTCCGCAACCGGCCAAGGACGCCGGTACCGCCTACACGACCTTCACCGGCTGGATCGATCGGCCTGCCGACCTGGCCGCACCGCTCGACACCAACATCAGTTGTGATGTCGCCGTGGTCGGCGGCGGGCTGGGCGGCATGGCGATCGCGCTGAGGCTGGCCGAGCAGGGCGTGGATGTCGTGCTGCTCGAATCGGACTTCTGCGGCTACGGCGCCAGCTCGCGCAACGCCGGTCAGCTGTCCGGAAAGCCGACCGGGGAACCGCAGATCCTGGCCAAGGTGAATCCGCGACTGCTGCGCGATCTGGTCCGGTTCGCCGAGGGCTCGGTGCAATTCGCCGAGGACATGATCAAACAGCTCGGCATCGACTGCGAATACGAGCCGGTCGGCAATGTCGGCGTGGCCGCCACTGCGCGGCAGCTGCGCAAGGCGCGGCGCGACGCGCGGGCGCTCATCGCGGCCGGCGCCTCGGAACGGGTCGGCGACCACCGCGAACTCGGCCTGCCCGACACCTTCCTGGGAGGCGTCCTCACCACCGTCGGCGGGACGATGAACCCCGGCATGTTCACCCTCGGCGTCCGCGCGGCGCTGCTGCGGTCGGGGGTGCGGGTCTTCGAGCAGTCGCCCGTGCAGTCGGTGACCGACATCGGTGCGGGCGCGCAGGTGAGCACGCCACTGGGTCGGGTGCGTGCCAAGCGAGTAGTGCTGGCCAACAACGCCTTTGCGCCCGAAATCGGGATCACCCCGAAACATCTGGCGAAACCGGTCTGGGTGAGCATGATCGAGACGGCACCGGTCGATGCCGAACGAATCGCGGCGACCGGCTGGACGAGCCGCTCGGGTCTGGCGACCAAACACCATGTGATGGAGAGCTATCACGTGACGCCCGCCAACACGATCGCCGTCGGTGTCCGACGGCTCCAGGTCGGCAAGCACCCGCTCACCGATCGCACCTCGGATCCGGTGGTCGTGGCCGACCTCACCGCCGCCTTCCGCGCGCGATTCCCGTCGCTTGCCGATGTGGCGATCACCAAGACGTGGGGTGGCTGGATCGCCATGACGACCTCGCGCCTGCCGGTGGCCGGACAGGTGTCGAAGAACGTCTACTACACCATCGGCTGCAACGGTCACGGCCTCGGGCAGGCGCCCTATCTCGGTGCCCTGCTCGCCGACCACCTGGTCACCGACGAGATCCACCACGACCTGATCCCGTTCTGGCGCACCGAATCTCGCTTCGCCCGCTCGCTGTACCTGCACAACCCCGTGTTGCGTGCGGCCTGGCTGGCCGACCGGATCGGCGATCGTCGCGCAGCTCGCTGAGTCAGGCGCAAAGAAACTGCCCTGCACCGATTTTCGGTGCAGGGCAGTTCTGTGTGCGGGATCAGAAGAGCGAGGGAATCCGGGCGTCGATGAGGTGCGGGCCCGGTTCGGCCAGCGCCGCGCGGAACTGCTCGGAGAGTTCTTCGCAGGTGGTGGCGACCGTTGCGGGAACGCCGAAACCGCGGGCGATCGCGGCGAAATCCATGTCTGGGCGCGACAGGTCGAGCAGGTCGCCTGCCTTCGGGCCGACCTCGGTGGCGCCCACCCGGCCGAGTTCCATCCGCAGGATCGCGTAGGCGCGATTGTTGATGAGCACCGTGGTGATGTTCAGGTTCTCGCGCGCCATCGTCCACAGCGCGGAGATGGTGTAGACGGCGCTGCCATCGCTCTGCAGGGCGATCACCGGTCGCTCGGGAGCCGCCACAGCCGCACCCACCGCTACTGGCAGGCCCTGGCCGATGGCGCCACCGGTGAGGGACAGCACGTCGTGCCGCGGCGAACCCGCCGTGGCCGCCCCCAGGAAGACACCCGAGGTGTTCGACTCGTCGGAGACGATCGCGTTCTCCGGCAGCAACGCGCCGATGACCTGGACCCAATTACGCACATCCAGTGGGCCGGAAGGCAACTCGGGCAGCGACGCGACGGCGCCCCTTGGCGCGACATCGGCCGCCACCTCCGCGGCGAGGGCCTCCAGCGCGGCGACGATATCGGCTTCCGGCTCGGCGAGCCGGTGGACCTGCGCGCCCGCCGGTACCAGATCGCTCGGCTTGCCCGGGTAGGCGAAGAACGACACCGGCGGCCGGGTACCCGCCACGATGACATGCTCGGCGCCGTCGAGCTGGCCGGTGGCCTGTTCGGCCAGATAGCCGAGCCGGTCGATGGCCGGTACACCCGCGCCGCGGGTGAGCCGCGCGGGATGGGTCTCCACCAGCGGTCGCGCGCCGGTGGCGGCGGCGATTCGGTCGGCCGCGACGAGACCGCGCTCGGTGGTGGCGGCCCCGCCGATCAGCAGCACCGCCCGCTCGCCGCTGCGCAGGATCTTGGCGATCTCGGCGACGGTCGCCGGGTCCGGAGCGGCCGCCGGGACCGGTTCGACCGGCGCGGCGGGGCCACGGCCCTCACCCCAGGAGACGTCCGCGGGCAGCACCAAGGTCGCGATGCGCGGCGGAGTGGCCTGTGCCGCGGCGACGGTCTCGGCGGCGTCGCGCCCGATCCGGTCGGGGGAGCTGCCGCGGCGTGTCCAGCTGTGACTCCAGCCGGTGAGCGCCTCGATATCGGAATCCAGTGGCGCGTCGAATTGCTTGTGGCTATCGGCGTGCTCGCCGACCACATTGACGATCGGCACGTGCGCGCGCCGGGCATTGTGCAGATTCGCCAGACCGTTGGCCAGACCGGGGCCGAGGTGGAGCAGGGTGACGGCCGGTTTACCCGCGATCCGGGCGTAACCGTCGGCCGCGCCGGTGACCACCCCTTCGAACAGGCACAGCACCCCGCGAATCCGCGGCACCGAGTCCAGTGCGGCGACGAAATGCATCTCCGAGGTCCCGGGATTGCCGAAGCACACCTCGACACCGGCGTCGACGAGTGTGCTGATCAGCGCTTGCGCACCGTTGGTCATGGGACCGCCTTTCCACCGAGTATGACGCCGGGGTTGAGGATTCCGGCCGGGTCGAACACCTGCTTGATTCCCCGCATCAGGGCGAGCGCGACCGGGTCCGCCAAGGCAGTGAAGTGGGCGGTCTTGATCCGCCCGAGACCGTGTTCACCGGAGATCGCCCCGCCCAGGCCGGTGGCGAGGGCGAAGATGCGGTGCAGCAGCGCGTCGCGGGTGGTCTCCTCGCGGCAGTACACGGCCAGGTGCACATTGCCGTCACCAGCGTGGCCGCAGCCGATCAGCTGCGCGTCGACGGCGTGGGCCAGCGCGGTGGCGCCGTCGAAGAACTCGGGCATCGCCGCCCGCGGCACCACCACATCGAGGACCTCGTCGGCGCCGGACGCCTTGGCCGACCAGAACGCCTTCTCCCTGGCCTCGATCAGCAGCCGGGCCGAATAGCCTTCCAGCACATAGATATCCAGTGCGCCGAGGGCGTCGAGTAGTTCGCCGAGCAGGTCGATGCCGGTGTCGAGGGATGCACGTTCACGATCGTCCAGCCCGATCACCAAATACGCCTGTGCGGCCGCGCGGATCCCGGTACCGATGCCGAGCTCGAGATCCTGGGCCCGGGTCAGTGCCTCCAAGGTTCGGGTGTCGAGATATTCGAGGATGGTCGGCGCCACCCCGGTGCGCAGGACCGCGGGCACCGCCCGCATGACCGCGGTGAGATCGGCGAAGGCGGCCATGAGGGTGGCACTGTGGGCGGGCCGCGGGTACAGGCGGACGGTGATCTCGGTGGCCAGGGCAAGCGTGCCTTCCGAGCCCATGATCAGCTGCGTCAGGTCGTAACCGGTGGACACCTTGGTGAGTTTGCCGCCGGTCCGCACGAGTTCCCCCGAGGGCAGCGCGGCCTGCAGACCGAGCACATTGTGGCGGGTCACGCCGTAGCGCACCGCGCGCATGCCGCCGGCATTGGTCCCGACGGTGCCACCGACGCTGGCGGACAGTTCGCCGGGAA
Source organism: Nocardia bhagyanarayanae (assembly GCF_006716565.1). Lineage (NCBI taxonomy): Bacteria > Bacillati > Actinomycetota > Actinomycetes > Mycobacteriales > Nocardiaceae > Nocardia > Nocardia bhagyanarayanae. Next base: position 1,275,858 of record NZ_VFPG01000002.1, read on the forward strand.
ACACGGTGTACATCAACCCGTATGGGGCGACCGCCGCGTCGAGTTCGGCGAGCGTGACACCGGGCTGCACGACGGCCACCTGGTTGTCCACGTCGACCTCGAGGACGGTGGCCATGCGTTCGAACGAGATGACCAGGCCGTCCTCGACGGGCCGGCAGGCACCGGACAGACCGGTGCCCGAACCCCGTGCGGTCACCGGGACCCGCGCGGCCGCGGCCACGACGAGGAGTTCGGCGGTCTCCTCGGCCGTGGCCGGGCGGGCCAGATAGCGGGGCGCCACCGGCGCACCGGCGAGCGCTTCGTCGTGGTGGTAATCGGGCCCGATCCTGTCCTCGGTGACCACGTGCGCCGACCCGACGACAGCCGCGAACCGCTCGAGGACGTGCTGATCGGGCGTTGTTCCCGTGCGAGAGGTGGTGGTCAAGGGCGCACCGCTTTGGCGTCACGTGACGGTGCTGCGGCCCGGAGCTGATCCCGGTCGATATCGCGCTTGAGGATCTTCCCGGTCGTGCCCTTCGGCAGCTGCTCGACGAACTGGATGATGCGCGGAATCTTGTAGGCGGACAACCGTTCTCGCGTCCAGGTGTCGAGATCGGCGGCGGTGAGCACGGATCCGGACCGTGGTGTGACGACGGCGGCGACCTCTTCGCCGTAGTACTCGTCGGGGATACCGACCACGGCGGCCTCGACGACATCGGGATGGGCGTAGAGCACCTCTTCGACCTCGCTCGGATAAACGTTGTACCCGCCGCGAATGATCATGTCCTTGAGCCGGTCGACGATGCGCAGGTCGTGCTCGGCGTCGAATACGCCGAGGTCGCCGGTGCGGAACCAACCGTCGGCGGTGAGCGCGGCGGCCGTCGCGTCGGGACGGTTGCGGTAGCCCTTGAACACGGTGTCGCCGCGGACGAAGATCTCCCCGACCTCACCCGGCCCGCACACCGCACCGTCGGTGGTGCGGATCTGCATGTCCAGGCGCGGTACCACCCGGCCGACCGAGCCGATCTTGCCGCCGCGCTCGACGTCGTTGAACGCGCCGAAGGCGGTGGTCTCGGTGAGCCCGTAGCCCTCCAGGATGGTGCAGCCGAACTTCTCCTCGAAGGCGCGCGCCACCTCGCCGGGCAGGGATGCGCCGCCGGAGACGGCGACGCGCAGGGTCGCGAAGTCGGCGCTGTCGGCATCGTCTGCCGCGTGCAGCATGGCATTCCACATCGTCGGCACGCCGCACATCACCGTCAGCTTGTCGCGGCGCAGCAGGTCGATCAGTCCCTGCGGTGTGAACTTCGGGAGCAGCGACAGCGATCCGCCACCGGTGAAGGTTGCCATCATCACCGCGGCCTGCCCGAAGACGTGGAACAGCGGCAGGGCGGTGCCGGTGCGGTCCTCGCCGGAGGTGCCCGCGACCGCACAGCCGATCTGGCCCGCCGCGAGCAGATTGGCGACACCGAGTTCGGCGCCTTTGGGCCGCCCGGTGGTGCCCGAGGTGTACAGGATCGCCGCGGTCTCGGCCGGGTCGCGGTCGATTACCCAGGCCAGGGGAGTGCTGTCGGTGTCCGCGCCGGTGGTCAGGGTCAGGTGGATGATGCCCGCGCCGTCGGCGGCGCGCGAGACCGCGGGCCCGACCTCGTGCCAGCTGATCGCGAGCGTCGCGCCCGCGTCGGTGAGATAGTAGGCGGCCTCGGGCTCGGTGGACATGGTGTTGATGGGCACCACGGTCGCGCCGAGGGCCTGAATTCCCATGTACGCCACCACGAATTCCGGGCAGGACGGTGCGGCGAGTAGCACCCGGTCGCCCGCGCCGATGCCGTGCGCGGCCAGCAGTCCGGCGTAGCGCAGACTGCGCGCCAGCAGTTCGTCGTAGGACCAGGGGCCGCTCGACGTGTGGATCGCGACGCGCTCGGGGTGTGCCTCGGCGTGCTGAATGATCGGGTCGATCAGATTGGACATGGGGTGGCTGCCTTTCGAAACAGGCGATAGGGCGCAGCAGACGATGTGCCGGAGGTCACTGTAACCAGCGATGCATATTTAACACAACAGTTGTGATGTAAATGAGGGCGCGGGATCACGCGGCGTGCAACTCCTCGGCGGTGACGCCCTCGAGCGGCCGGTTCGTCGTCCGCGGCCCGAAGATCAGGATGACGATCGAGAACGCGACGAAGGCCACCGCCGCGGTGATCATCACGCCCGCACCGGCCCACGCGCCGTAAAGCGCCGCGCCGAGCACGCCCGACAGTGCGCCGCCGATGTTGCCGACGCTGATGATGATCCCGCTGCCCAGGCCGCGAGCCTCGGTGGGAATCGTCTCGGGGATGTAGGCGAAGTACGCGGTGATCACGAGTCCGGTCACCACGGCGGCGACGCCACCCGCGGACGTCACCAGCAGGCTGTCGGTGGCCAAGCCGAGGCCGGCCAGTGGCACGGCCGAGATGAGCGAGGAGGCCAGGATGAAGGTCTTGCGTTCGACCCGGTCGATCACCAGCCACGCCAGCAGCGGAGTGACGAAGTAGACGACGTTCCAGACGAGCTGGATCCGGTAGGCGTCGGCCTCGGCGATCGATAGGCCGTCGACCAGGACGTACATCGCCCAATTCTGGTACAGGTACAGGCCGAGGGTGGCGCCGAAGTAGCCGATCGAGAGCGCGACGATGGTGCGGATGATGCGCTTGTTGCCCAGGACTCTGCGCAGCGACACGTGCTGCGAGCCCTCGGCCACGGGGTCGGGCTCGGCGAGCGGACCGCGCCGCAGCGCACGGGTCTCGAGTTTCGCGACTATCTGCTCGGCCTTGCCGACCTGATCGCGTGAGATGTGCCAGCGCACCGATTCCGGCATGAGGAAGTGGGCCGCAGGCGCGATCAGCAACCCGATACCGCCGAGGATGAACAGGTGCCGCCAAGTGTCCGGCCCGCCGGCGGGGACGGTCACCAGGGCGAGCAGCGCGACGATCGGCGCGACGATCACGAACGCCGAGGTCACGATCGAGACGAAGCGGCCGCGGGTTGCCGCCGGGAACATCTCGACGATGTAGACCAGCAGTGCCGACATCGACGCTTGCACGCCGATGCCGGTGACCGTCCGTGAGGCGAGGATGGTCTCGAAGTTCGGGGCGAGGCCGGTGGCGATGACGCCGAGCGAGCACGTCGCCGTGCCCCACACCATGATCGAGCGCCTGCCGAACCGGTCGGCCAGACGTCCGCCGAACAGGCCGCCGATCACCATGCCGGCGAAGAAGGAGCTGCTGGCCAGGCCGACTTCGCCAACGGTCAGGCCCGCGTGTTCCACGATCGCCGGTGTGACGTAGGCGAACAGGGCGTTGTCGTAGTACCCGAGCCCGAGGTTCACGGTGAGCAGGGCGATCCACGCGATGTGCGGTGCCAGCACCGGCAAGCGGTCGAGGCGGGCGGGTATCTCCGCCGGGTTCATTTCGGAGGCGGGGCCGGCCTCGGAATCGAGCAGGGTCATGAGAGTGCCTTATCGATAAAGCAAGCTGTTAGTGACGGAGGTCACTCTAAGAGCTACGCTGTCTTTTGCACAACAGGTGTGATGTAAATTCTCGGCACACCAGCGCGACAGGTCCGAGCGGGCGATCGGCCCGATCCGGCGTTGACGGAAGGCAAGTGAGATGAAAACCAAGGGCGCGATTCTGTGGGGCGTGAACGAACCGTGGTCGGTCGAGGAGATCGAGGTGGGTGATCCTCGCGAAGGTGAGGTGCAAGTCGAGCTCGCCGCGTCGGGGCTGTGCCACTCCGACCATCACCTGTTCACCGGCGACTCGCAGGCGGAGTCGTATCCGGTGATCGGCGGACACGAAGGCGCGGGAGTGATCACCAAGGTCGGCCCCGGCGTGAAGGGGCTCGCAGAGGGCGACCACGTGGTGCTCTCCTTCATTCCGGCGTGCGGCATGTGCGAACCATGCTCGACCGGTCACCAGAACCTGTGCGACCTGGGTGCCGACCTGCTCACCGGGAAGTCCATCAGCGACGGCACGGCACGCGTCCGGGCGCGTGGCAAGGACGTGGTTCCCATGTGTCTGCTCGGCACCTTCGCGCCCTACGTGACCGTCCATCAATACTCGGTGGTCAAGATCGACGACCACATTCCGCTCGAAGCGGCGGCACTGGTCGGCTGCGGGGTGACCACGGGGTGGGGTTCGGTTACCAATGTCGCGCAGGTGCGACCGGGCGAGAACGTCGTAGTGGTCGGGATCGGCGGCGTCGGGATCAACGCGGTACAGGCCGCCGTCGCCTCCGGTGCCAAGAACATCATCGCCATCGATCCGGTCGCCTACCACCGCGATCAGGCGGAGAAGTTCGGTGCCACCCACACTTTCGCGTCGATGACCGACGCCATCGAGCCGGTGACGGAGTTGACCAGGGGCAAACTGGCCGAGAACGTCATCCTCACGATCGGCAAACTCCGCGGCGAGCACATCGAGCCCGCGCTGCTGATGACGGGCAAGGCGGGCCGGTGCGTGGTGGTCGGCATGGGCGATCAGGAAGAAGTCGACGTCAAACTCAGCCTGGCCCTGCTGGCTCTGTACCAGCAGACTCTGCACGGCGCGCTCTTCGGCGGGGCCAACCCACGCAAGGAGATTCCGTCGCTGTTGTCGATGTACGAGGCGGGCAAACTCGAGCTGAACTCGTTGATCACCAACACCTACCGGCTCGAGGACATCAACCAGGGCTACCAGGACATGCTCGACGGCAAGAACCTGCGTGGCGTGATCGAATACACGGAGGCGGATCGATGACCACCCTCGACTACACCAAGATCTACCTCGACGGCGCCTGGGTCGACTCCACGGGGGCGGGTCGGATCGAGGTCATCGATCCCACCACCGAATCGCCCATCGCGGCGGTGGCGGACGGCACCGCCGCGGACGTCGACCGCGCGGTGCGGGCCGCGCGAGCAGCCTTCCCGGCTTGGTCCGCGCGCAGCGGCGCCGAGCGCGCCGAGTACCTGCAGCGGGCGCACGAGGCGGTGCTGGCGCGCTCCGGCGAGCTCACCGCGCTGGTGTCCCGCGACATGGGAATGCCGGTGGCCTTCGCCGGGCCGGTGCAGATCGAAATGCCCGCGGGCAATCTCGCCGTCTTCGCCGAACTGGCACGCTCCTACGCCTTCGACGCGCAGGAGCTCGGCAACGCGCTGATCGTGCGGGAGCCGATCGGGGTGGTCGGGGCGATCACGCCGTGGAACTACCCGCTGCACCAGGTGGTGCTCAAGATCGGCGCCGCGCTCGCCGCGGGCTGCACGGTGGTGCTCAAGCCCACCGAGGTCGCCCCGCTGATCACCTACGAGCTGGTCGGCATTTTCGACGAGATCGGTTTGCCCCCCGGTGTTCTCAACCTTGTCAGCGGCTACGGGCCGGTGGTCGGCGAGGCGATCGCCGCGCACCCCGATATCGACATGGTGACCTTCACCGGGTCGACCCGGGCGGGCAAGCGGGTCGCGAAAGTGGCCGCGGAGACGGTGAAGAAGGTCGCGCTCGAATTGGGTGGCAAATCCGCCAACGTCATCCTCGACGACGCCGACCTCGAACAGGCCGTCACCGACGGCATCGGCAAATGCTTCCTGAACTCGGGCCAGACCTGCTCGGCCCTGACCAGGATGCTGGTGCCCCAGGACCGGATGGCCGAAGCCGCCGAGATCGCGGCGAAGGTGTCGGCCGAATACCGGGTCGGTGATCCGGCCGCCGAAACCACCCTGCTCGGTCCGCTGGTGAACGCGGACCAGCTCGCCCGCGTGCGCGCCTACATCGACAGCGGTGTCGTCGAGGGGGCGACGCTGATGCTCGACGGCCGCGAAACCGGCGAAGCCACCGGGTATTTCGTCGGCCCGACCGTGTTCGCCGATGTCACCGAGGAGATGACCATCTCGAGCGAGGAGATCTTCGGCCCGGTGCTGTCGATCATGGGCTACCGAGACGAGGAGGACGCGGTGCGGATCGCCAACAACTCCGACTACGGGCTGGCGGGCGGCGTGTGGTCCGGCGACCCCGGCCGGGCGTTGCGCGTCGCGCGGCGGATCCGGGCCGGGCAGGTCGAGGTGAACGGCGGCGAGTTCAACATCGGCGCACCGTTCGGCGGCTACAAGCAATCCGGCGTAGGCAGGGAAGGCGGCGCCTTCGGCCTCGAGGAATTCCTCGAGGTGAAGGCGATTCTCCGGTAGGGAGTGTGCCGGGGATCACACTGTAGCGTTCGCCTCACTTCTGCACAACGGTTGTGATGTGAATTCTGTGCCAGAATCGGGCCCATGGTGAAGCAGCCAGAACGCGCCGCCCGCCGGGGTCGGCCGACTGGAAACCACGAGGCCAAGCGGGCGGAGCTGTTGCGGGCGGCGACGGCGGTGATCGCCGAGGAAGGCTACGCCAAAGCCTCACTGCGCAAGGTGGCGCAACGGGCCGGCTACACGACCGGCGCGGTGACCTACTATTTCGCCAACAAGGACGAGTTGATCACCGCGCTGGTCGAGAGCCGTTTCGACCGCTACGACGCGATGCTCGAAGCGGCGAGGGAACAGGCCGACATCCCGGCGCTGATCGAGCGCTGGCTGGCCATGACGACCAGCGACTCGCAGCACTGGCCGGTGATGTCGGAGCTGCTCGTGCACGCGCGTGCCGAACCCGCCCTGGCCGAGTTGATCAGGAAGCGCTACGCGCAATACCGCGACACGCATGCCTCGATCATCGAGGCAGCGCAGGCTGGTGGCGCCATCCGCGACGATATCCCCGCCGAACTCCTCGGCGACCAGCTGGCCGCCATGGGCGACGGCTGGACCATGATGTACCCCTTCGAATCTGACCGGTTCACCCCGGCTCGCGCACAAGCGCTGGTCGACGCCGCGATCGAGCTGATCACCCCGGTGCCTGTCCGCTCACCTGGCGCCGACGATGCGTAAGGCCATCTCGGCGTACGCGGCGGCGATGTCTTCCGGCGACCAGTCGCCGTCGTCGCGGTACCAGCGGGCGATATCGATGCCGAGGGAGAGCAGGGCGACGGCCGCGATCCGCGCGTCGGGGATATCGAAGACGCCCGCATCGATGCCGCGCTGGACCAAGTCCCGTATCGCTTGATCGATCCGGTGGCGGATGCCACGGATCTCGGTCCGGTGCTCGGGGCTCAGCGAGTTCAGCTCGTAGTTCACGATCCGGGCACTGGTGTGCGCGCGGGCGTGGTGCACCGCGAAATCGTGGATCACGTTGCGTAGCGCGGTCGCTGGATCGCTGGACGATGCGGCGGCCTTCTGCACCAGTTCGAGTGTCGCGTCGTGCCCCGATCGGGAAATCAGGTAGAGCAGTTCCTCTTTGGATTTGTGATGCACATAGACCGCGGCCGGGCTCATGCCCGCGGCCGCGGCGATATCGCGGGTCGTGGTCCCGTTGAAGCCCTTGTCGGCGAACGCCGCGAGGGCGGCTTCGAGGAGCCGTGCGCGGGTGGCGTCACCGCGGGGTTCGGTTGTCTCGGTCATGGGACCGCCATTATCTCGTCTCGGTGGGGCGTCGCTGTTCACCGATTGTGTGATGTGTCCAACAGGAGGCCGAAGCTCGGCTCCTATTGACGGTGCCTGTGACCTGCTGCACGATACTCCCTAAGCAAGCGCTTAGTTACTAAGGAGATTCGATGCCGGAAGCTGTGATAGTCGCCGCTGCCCGTTCCCCGATCGGCCGCGCGGGCAAGGGGTCGCTCAAGGACATGCGTCCCGACGACCTGACCGTCCAGATGGTGCGCGCCGCACTGGCCCAGGTGCCGAACCTGGATCCGGCCCAGGTCGAGGACCTCGTGCTGGGCTGCGGGCAACCCGCGGGTGAGTCGGGCTTCAACATGGCAAGGGTCGTCGCGGTTCTGGCCGGACTCGACACGGTCCCCGGCACAACGGTCAACCGCTACTGTTCGTCGAGCCTGCAGAGCACCCGGATGGCGCTGCACGCCATCAAGGCGGGCGAGGGCGACGTGTTCATCTCGGCCGGCGTGGAGACGGTGAGCCGCTTCGGCAAGGGCAACGCCGACGGCCTGCCCGACACCCAGAACCCGATCTTCGCCGACGCGGTCGCCCGCACCGCCGAGCGCGCCGCCGGTGGCGCCGCGTCCTGGGCCGACCCGCGGCGCAACCGTGTGCTGCCCGATGTCTACATCGCCATGGGCCAGACCGCGGAGAACGTCGCCCAGCTCACCGGGATCACCCGCGCCGAGCAGGACGAATTCGGTGTTCGCTCGCAGAATCTGGCCGAAAAGGCCATCGCCAACGGTTTCTGGGCCACCGACATCACCCCGGTGACGCTGCCCGACGGCACGGTGGTCAGCGCCGACGACGGCCCGCGCCCCGGTGTCACCCTGGAGGCGGTGAGCCAGCTGAAGCCGGTGTTCCGGCCCGACGGCACCGTCACGGCGGGTAACTGCTGCGCCCTCAACGACGGCGCGGCGGCCCTGGTGATCATGTCCGACACCAAGGCGAAGGAATTGGGCCTGACCCCGCTCGCGCGAATCGTCAGCACCGGCGTTTCCGGGCTGTCGCCGGAGATCATGGGTCTCGGTCCGATCGAGGCGTCGAAGCAGGCGCTGAGCCGTGCGGGTCTCACCATCGACGACATCGACTTGGTCGAGATCAACGAGGCCTTCGCCGTGCAGGTGATCGGCTCGGCCCGCGAACTCGGCATCCCCGAGGACAAGCTCAACATCAACGGCGGCGCGATCGCGGTGGGTCATCCGTTCGGCATGACCGGCGCCCGGATCACCTCCACCCTGATCAACTCACTTCGCTTCCACGACAAGCAGTTCGGGTTGGAGACGATGTGCGTCGGCGGCGGCCAGGGTATGGCGATGGTGCTGGAGCGTCTGTCGTGACCGGCCGTTTCGCGGGCAAGACCGCGATCGTCACCGGCGCCAGCCGCGGCATCGGCCTGGGCATCGCGCAGCGATTGGTGGACGACGGTGCGAAGGTCGTCGTCACCGCCCGCAAACAGGACGCCCTCGACGCGGCGGTCGAGCAGCTCGGCGGGCCCGAGCATGCCCTCGGTGTCGCCGGGCGTGCCGACGACACCGAGCACCAGGCCGACGCCGTCGAGCGAGCGATCGCGACCTTCGGCAGTGCCGACCTGCTGGTCAACAACACCGGCATCAACCCGGTTTACGGCCCGATGATCGACATGGATCTGGCGGCGGCCCGCAAGATCATCGAGGTCAACTGCCTTGCCGCGCTGTCGTGGACGCAGGAAGTGCACAAGGCCTGGATGGCCGAGCACGGTGGCGCGGTGGTCAACGTGTCGTCGGTGGCGGGGATTCGCCCCGCGCCCGGGATCGGCTTCTACGGCGCGAGCAAGGCGATGCTCACCTACATCACCCAGGAACTGGCCGTCGAGCTCGGCCCGCAGCTACGGGTCAACGCGGTCGCCCCGGCCGTGGTGAAGACGAAGTTCGCCACCGCCCTCTACGAGGGCCGCGAACAGCAGCTCGCCGAGACCTACCCGCTCAAGCGGCTCGGCGTGCCCGAGGACATCGCGGGCGCGGTGGCGTTCCTGCTCTCCGACGACGCTGCCTGGATCACCGGTCAGCTACTGGTCCTCGACGGCGGCGTCACGCTGACCGGCGGCGTCTGACAACAACATTCGACTCCAGGAGATACCTATGAGCACCCCGACCAAGACCGCGATCGTCACCGGCGCGGCGCGCGGCATCGGCGCGGGCGTCGCCCGCCGGCTCGCCGCCGACGGTCTGGCCGTCGCCGTGATCGATCTCGACGAGGTGGCCTGTAAGCCGGTCGTCGAGCAGATCCAGGCGGCGGGCGGCCGCGCGATCGCCGTCGGCGCCGACGTATCCGACGAGGCCGCCGTCACCGCGGCCGTCGAGCGGGTCACCGCCGAGCTCGGCGCCCCGACCGTGCTGGTCAACAACGCGGGCGTCATCCGCGACAACCTGCTGTTCCGGATGACCGCCGACGACTGGGACACCGTGATGAACGTGCACCTGCGCGGGTCGTTCCTGATGACGCGCGCGGTCCAGAAGTACATGACCGAGGCGGGTTTCGGTCGCATCGTCAACCTGTCGAGCACCTCGGCCCTCGGCAACCGCGGCCAGGCCAATTACGCGGCGGCCAAGGCGGGTCTGCAGGGCTTCACCAAGACCCTTGCCCTCGAGCTCGGCAAGTTCGGCGTCACCGCCAATGCCATCGCGCCCGGCTTCATCGAGACCGAGATGACCGCCGCCACCGCGGCGCGTGTCGGTGTCGAGTTCGAGGCTTTCAAGTCCGCCGCCGCGGCCGAGATCCCGGTCGCGCGAACCGGTGTGCCCGACGACATCGCGCACGCCGTCTCGTTCTTCGTCAGCGAAGGCGCCGGTTTCGTTTCCGGTCAGGTGCTCTACGTCGCGGGAGGGCCGAAGGCATGAGGACTTTCCATGGCGTCGCCGAACTCGAGGCCGCCGTCGGCTCCCATCTCGGATACTCCGAGTGGCACACCGTCACCCAGTCGCAGATCGACGCCTTCGCCGACGCGACCGGTGACCACCAGTGGATCCACATCGATGCCGAGAAGGCGGCCAACGGCCCGTTCGGCACGACCATCGCACACGGATACCTGACCCTGTCGCTGGTGCCGCTGCTGGTCGCGCAGGTCTACCGGGTCGAGGGCGTCGCGATGATGATCAACTACGGCGCCAACAAGTTGCGCTTCCCGGCCCCGGCGCCGGTGGACTCGAAGGTGCGCGCCGGGGTCGAGCTGGTCTCGGTCGCGGCGAGCGCGGCCGGGCACCTGGTCACCGCCAAGGTCACCATCGAGCGCGAGGGCGGTGATAAACCGGTCTGCGTGGTGGAGTCGTTGACCCTCGTTGTGGGCTGACGGAGATCCGGACCGACTCCGGGGAGAAGCAGGTTCCACAGGCGGCGGCTGCGGGCCTCGGCCCGCAGCCCGGCCAGGACCGGAACCGAATCCTGCTCGCGGCCCGAAGCTGCGTCACCTGCCGCCGAGGCGTTCGAGCTCGGATACCAGCCCTCCCACCGAGGACACGACACCCCGGCCCAATGCTGCGGACCCGACATCAGATTGATTCATCGTCAAGCACTCGGCCACGGCCGACAACGACGCCATCTCCTCGGCACCGAGGACTTCACGCTGATCCGACACGGAAACCATCATCCTCGATCCCTGAGTTGGGCTGGTGCCGGTCCGGGGCGTATTCCAGACGACTCCGCAGCACCTAACATCGACACCCGACCTCCCAGCAGCCGGTACTGTCGATGCCACAGGCACAGGGGGTGGCATGTCGGTGTTGTGGATGGTCGTCGGCCTCGTCGTATTCGGCGTGGTTCTCGACCGGCTGCTCGGGCTGGCAGAAGCCCGTGGCTGGGTCGGCTCTCGGGGCAAGTTCGGCTCTGGCGGGGCCGCAGGCCTTTTCGGGGAGTTGCAGGCGTTGTTCGCCCCATCGAGTCAGCACACGCAGCAGGAGATACGCAGCCGCGAGACACGGGGCCAGCAGCTCGACAGCGCCGCTGACCCGCTGGGCGTCGACCTCGACAACGGCATCGTGCGACTGCGCGGTGAAACCCGTGAACACCCCCAGCGCGAAGCCGGCCACACTGCCAGAGGACGGGCCGACCGAACAGTTCAGGACATAGCCACATTCACACATTCCGCCGCCGAGACGTCGGTGACGCCCAGTAGCTTCACGGGCGTGATCTTCGACGCAGAACAACGCGCGCATATGGATGCCTTTGTCGAGGTGGTCGCCACCGACCCCGCTCGGGCGCGGGCAAGTTTGTCCGACATTCTCGACAACACCGACCCCGACTGGTGGAACAGCGCCGAACAGGTCGTCCAGGAAGCCCTGCGCCTGGACGGATTGCTGTATTTCGACTGGCGAGACAATGCCCAGGAAATCGCCGATTACCTGGAAGATCTGCCGGGCTTTCCCGAGGCGATGGGCTGGGACTGGTACGACTGGAGCAGGCTCGCGAACTGGGATCCGGACGACCGCCACGGTTTCCTGCGGCAACTGGGTGATCGCGCCGCCGACCATGGTGTGGCGGTGATCGGTGTCCTCGTCGACGGAGACGGGCTCACCCTCGGGTTTGTGCCCAGCGATCGGCTCGGGCGGTTCACCACGGCAGCACAGGCAGCCGGGATCCGAACCTTCGTCTACCGCACAGGCTCACCTGTGGCTTGAGCAGGCGCGCCACCGACCACGACGGATCGGAACGGACTGCGGCTGCGGCGGGTACTCCACCGGTATCCGGATCGGCCGGGGCGTCCAATGATGTGCGGCGCGGCCGGCTAGACGGTCGGCCCGCAGGGAAACTCTTCCACCAGGTGCTCCGGCGGATCGCCCGCCGCAGTCTGCCGATTGGGTCATCGAGCAGATGACGCTATGAGCTCGGATCGCTGTCGTCGAGGCGTGTCATGGCAGGGGCGTCGTCGGCGTCTCGGCGGAAGCCGGGTTGGACCGGGCAGCGGTCGGGTCTGGGTCGCCGATCGGTGGTGCGGTGTCGGCTGGTCAGGTGTTGGCGCGAGCGCTGGTCGGGCCTGCGTTGCGGGCGGCGGCGGGCAGGCTTCCGGGATCCATTCGTCCGGTTTGGGAGTACCACTTCGGGTGGAGTGCCAGCACGGGCGTTGTCAACGCGGGGAAGGGGTTTCGTCCTGCTCTGGTGCTCGAAGCCGCCCGCGTGGTCGGCGGCCGCGTGCAGGATGGGCTGCCTGCCCCGCTACGACAAGCTTGCGACCACCTACCGTGCCGGATTCGTCCTGGCCCTCATTGTCGAATGCTCAAATTGCCGGCAGACACGACCTAGACCACCCACCCCACCGCATCTCCACACAACACCCACGGAGCCCCCACGACCGCGAGCTATCGTGAGTCGTCATGATCAAGATCCGCCCAATCCCCGCGGCGCTTCTCTATATTCTCGGTTCAATCCTCCTCGGCCCCACCATCTTCCTGGCCGGCTACCTCATCACCCCCGCAAACGGCGACTTCTGCGACGTAGGAGCCCATGGCTCCCGTGAACAACGCGACCGCGACTACACCCTGATCGACACAATCCAAACCACCGGCGCAATGGTCATGCTCCTGCTCGGCGCGCTCGCGCTCGCCTACCTGTGGCTCAACCGCCGAAGAGTAGGCCCGCTCCCCATGGCAGTGCTCAGCGCCGGGATCCTGATCATCGCGTCCGGCTACCTCCTGATCCTGAGCGCCGCGCAAAACGGACACCCGACCTGCTGACCGCAGTGCACCCCGACTCGATCCCCCGGAAAAAGGTTGCGGCGCCCCCTTCCCTCATCGTCGCATTGCTCAAATCCTTGGAGACACGACCTAGTCGGGCGCTTTCACCTCCGGCGGGCTGATCGGCGGCGGGGGACGAGGTACGCCATCCGGATCGGCCAGCGATAGATTCCCGGTCCGGGTTCGCCGACGGCCTCGATCAGCGCCATGTCGGGGTCGCCGTCGACGCCGATCTCGACAACACGAACACGCTCACCCCGCCGGGTCCGAACCGGACGAGGTCACCGCTGTTGAACTCCACGGTCGGTGACCGTAGCCGCTGGTACCGACAGGTCGGTATGTGCTCGCGATACGCTGAGTCTTGTGGCCGTGCTCGCCCCGATGCTGGCTACCGCCGGACGACCACCTGAAGATGTAGATCGGTGGGCGATCGAGATGAAATGGGACGGCATGCGAACCATTTGCGGGACCCGCGGGAATGCGTGGAACTTTTCAGCCGCAGCCGCAACCACGTCACCACGTGCTTCCCCCGAACTCGGACCCGCACTCTCCGAGTTGGCCGGTAGCCGAGATCTGATCCTGGACGGGGAGATCGTGCCCCCGACCCGGCGACCAAAGCGCCCTCGTTCGCCCGCCTCCAGCAGCGCATAGCCGGCTGTTCGACCTCCAGAACTGAGAGATCGTCGAAGAATTGGCCTTCGAGGAACATCCCCACCGACAGGCCCTCGTTCGTCGTGCCTCCGATGATTGGACAGCCTTGATACTCCGAGGTGCGGAAGGTGGAGCGACTCAGGAGGTTTCGATTACCTGACGAAGTCGACGCTGCACGAACAGCGCGGTCGGACGTCGTCCACCTGCCGGATTCCACGCTATAGCTGCGATTTGATCAGTACACCCGGGCTACCAGAAGGAGTGAAAATCATGAGTGAAGAGCCGAATATCGACTGGGACGCCCCCGCCACCGGCCATGACTACGCGGTCTTCCCGGACGGGCGTGTGCCGGTGTACGTGATCCTCACGATCGGCGGCGAGGCCCACTGTGTGACGCCCTGGCACACCTACAAGGTGCCGCTCATCTTGTCGGCCGTCGAGATGGGCCGGGACGTCGATATTCCCGCCGGCGAGGTCGTCGGCCGCGAGTTCACCGCGGCAGGTGGACGTGGCGAGCCACTGCACGACTTCCGGCTCGTGCACGACCCGCGCTTGTAGCTCGATGGACCGGGTCCACGGGGGGATGCTCATTTGCATTGAGCTCCAACGCGAAGGTCGAGCGATATGGATGTCTGCTTGGCCGTGGTGGGCAGCGTCGTTGCCGGGGGAGAACTACATTCTTGGGCGTCATCCGGCCTGCCCGCGGGCTAGAGGTCAAGGTGGTGTCGAGGCTGCCGAGCACGGTCGATCCGGGATGGCGCTGCGGAAGCGGTTGCGTGCGACGAGTATTTCGGCGGTGAGCGGGGGCGAGGGCAGTCTGCGGATCGCGATTCGGCGGTGAATTCCCCCTCGCCGCTGGTCTTGCTAGTCCAGTCAGCTGGCCCCGGCCCGGCCGCGTTGTTCGGCTTCGAGTTGCTCGGCGAGTGCGGCGCGTTCGCGTTGATGCCGGGCCAGCAGGTCGGCGCTGTAGGCGCCCCAAGCGGCGTCCTCGGCGGCCGTCATGGGAATATCGCCGAATTCGGCTGTCGGATGGGCGTTGAGGAATTGGCGGTACAGCTCGCCCATCTCCCGGCTGTGCCGGCGGTTGAGCGCGATCCGTCGCGGGTCCATACCTCACCTATTCTCGAGTGCTCGGAGTGCCCCCTCAACACCTAGAGATGCCCGCCACCTTACCCACCGACTTCCTATCCGGCGGCAAAGGCGCTCCTTGGCCGCCGGTTTGTGCTGGTGCAGTCAGCTGGCCGACTGCTCGACTCGGGCCCACGCGAAGTGCTCGGCCAGCGGGCCGTACCGATGAATGTTGTATTGATCCGTAGTCGATACGGCTGGATACACCGGCGGCGGTGAGCCCGTGCTGAACCGTACCAGCACGGGATGAAACACATGAAACCAAAGACGCACGATCGCAGCGTATTTCGAGCCCCACCGCTGGGTGAGCTCATCCAGCGCCCTGTCTCCTCGTGGACCTCTCGCACCACGGCGTCGGTCACTGTCTCACCTGCTTCCAGTCCTCCGCCGGGGATGGAGTACAGGTTGTTGTCCGTGCGGTGAATCATCAAGATCCGGCCACGGGCGTCCAGGACGACGGCGCTCACGGCGACTTTGATGCTGTTGGCGCTCGGAGCTGTCGGATCGTTCAGATAGTCAGTTCGCCCCATGATCACCACCTTTCACCGATGCTTTCGACCATACGTGCTCCAAACTCGTCATATACGTCTCGAAGAGGTCGCCCGCTGGCAGCTGGCGAAGGTGAAGTGCGGGCGCATGCGCGCCAGGCATTCCGTACACGTGCGCGTTGACGATCATCTCGTCGTCGAACCGGAAGATCGAGTTATACAGAGTCGTGTCGTGGTAACGCAGGTCCACGCCGTCGAGGCTCGTGAGCGGCTCGACGAGTGCCAGCGCGTTATTGATACGCGAGGATTCGGTGCCCGCGGCGAGCCGTTCCTCGGCGCTACGTTTGTCGGCTTCCGGCTCAGGACGACCGAACAGCAATCGAACCTCGAGCCCTTCTCGCGTCCTCGCGCGGACGGTTCGAGCGAACTCAGGTTCCTCCGCGAGGAATAGACCTGCGAGCACGAGGATGTCGAGTTGCTCGGTGGTGGACGCCATGAGCCGACGCCACAGCTCTGACGGAATGGCGCTTCGGTGCGCGTAAACCTTGAGCACCTCTGATTCCGCGTCCTCGACCTTGCGGTCCGGCGCAAGGGCGTCCGGCCACAGGTAGTTCTCCGTCTCGCGGACCATGGCCGCGAGTGCATGGCGATGGCGCGGATAGGGCGTGCGGCCCTGGGTGATCCACCGCTCGACCGTTTTCGGCTCTACGCCAACGGTTTCGGCTACCTGCGGGATAGCGAGACCGTTGCGGAGCAGTGCGTCGCGAAGGCGTTCGTTCGCCATGTCTTCCTCCAGGGACGACTAGAGACGACTTCAAAGTTGCAGCAGACGTCTGCCGAAGTTCACCTATGCGGTGCTCGTGCAGCCGGATTTTCGAAAAGTGGGGAATTGCACGGAATTTCCCACATTCGAAGGGAGGCGAGAGCCCATGGACAAGGCCACAGCGGAGGCGCGGAACCTCATCAGCCTGAAGACCGCGGCTGCGTTGGTCGACGTGGGCGCAAAGACGACGTGGAACTGGATCGCCGCAGGTGTACTGCGGGAACGCGCATGCTGCGGGTCGAGCGCGATGAGCTGCTGTCGCTGATCCGGCCGGCCAGCGTTCTCGAAGATGGGGGCGGCATGAGCACCCAGGTCAAGAGGACGTTGCGGGAGCGGAGGTCGGATCGTCCGGTCAAGGACTGCGACACGATGCAGAGCAAGTTCGACCGCTTGATCGCCCCGGACAGGCTGCTGAGCCCGAGGAGCGATAAGCAGTGAGGCGGCCTCGGACGTTCTTCCTGGCGATCCCAGCCGCTGTGGCAGTCGGCTACCTCCTGCTCACCGCGAGCTCGTGACCGAACTCGATTACAGGCGCCTCCGGCGCCACGACCTCCGATACATCGGATTGACCTGGTTCGCCGACTCCAGGTACCGCTAACAGGTTGCAGCGCATCGCCGGGCACGTCGACCCGCGCATCACGCAGCGCTATCTTCACCTGGCCATCAAGGCGCTACGAGATGTCGATGAGATGCGCAACGCTTTGCATCGGCTACTTTCGTATCCGAAAGCGCGTTGTGGGAGCGGTTCTCGCGTTCGCGAAGATGACTACGCGGTCACCTTCCTTCCATACAGTCGTTGGGATCGACTCGCGCCCTGGCTGCCGAACGCGGCGAGGACGAGATCAAGCTACCGCCGCGCGGATAGCCGAGCACCGTGGAAGTTGAATGCGGCAAAACCCTGCTCTGCGGTGCCAAGGAGCCTCCGGATCAAGGCATGCTCCACGAACGGCACTTCCATGACCGACCAGGTGAGGCAGAAGCCACCCCGTGTGACCAGCCGATTAGCCCTCCAGACGCACACTGTTGTAATCTCTTCAAGCGCCCCAAGCGGGCGCACCACGGGCTGTGGCGCAGTTTGGTAGCGCACTTGACTGGGGGTCAAGTGGTCGCAGGTTCAAATCCTGTCAGCCCGACAACGAGAAAGCCCCTCTGACCAGCGTCGGAGGGGCTTTTCTCATGACCCAACCACCCGGAGTTGGGGACCAGATGGGGACCGCAGGTGGGCGGAGAGCAGCTTCCCGTCCCCGATCAACGCTTCGGTATCCGGGTGCAGGTACCGCTGAGTGATTCGCGGATCGGTGTGTCCGGCGATCTTCTGGAGCCGGTGCAACGGCACTCCGGCGTCGGCGAACCAGGTGAGTCCGGTATGGCGAAGATCGTGTCGGCGGAGATGATCGAACCCGAGCTTTGCGACCACTTCGTCCCAATGCGTCGCCCGCCGCAGCACGCCGGTGGAAATCCTGCCGCCACGCGGACCGACGAACAGCCGGGCAGCCGGATCGGAAATCCGATCCGGTCACAGCGGAATCCGCCGGCATCGTGCCACTCGCCTCCCAATGGGCTGCCGCACGAACTTCGCTCGCTTGCCTCGAAGACGATCTACCACACTATGCGAGCCGCAGCCCCGAACTGCCGTCGATCGTCCGTGACTCGCCGGTCCTCGTCGTGGTCAGCGCAGACGTGGTCGTTCTCGTCACTGGGAGCGAGGAAGTCACGAGCGAGGTTCAGGCAGTCGGGCATGGTCCATCCGGCGCGGATGACCATCGGGTTCCTCTCCGGCGTGCTATCGGAGCGACCTTCGGCCGCTTGGCCCTGGCTGTGGTGGCCCGCATTGTGATCCCGCGCCCCTCACACCTCAAGAGCGCCTACGGCGTCAGCTCCGCTGATCGGCATCCGCCGACTCTTGACCTGCGAGCCCTCTGCGCGTGACGGGCAGACCCTCGTGGGGCAGGCGGGCGGGTAGCCAGCCCCCGTTGAACGCAACCCACCACAGACCAGGACCAAGAACCTGCGGTCCTGAAGGAGAAGTCCCCGAATGACCGAGCGGTCGTCAGACCTCCGACTCGTCCGGGTCGTCGAGATGCGCGAAACTACCCACGATCGACTCCACGTGCGCGACGACTTCAGGCACCGCACCCAGGGCAATCTCACCGTTTCCGTTTGTGAACGTGAGTTCCAACGTAGGGCGTGGTGGTTGGTCCAAAATCACCCCCTCGGACCATCGGACCGTCTGGAAGCTGTCGTCGCCTACTTTTCGAATGATTCCCACTTTGGCAATCAAATCGAAGCTGTTCGGCTTGAGGACGGGCCACGGCTGAATCAGCATGATCGACAGACCTAGGTCGTCGGGTAGCTTGGGCAAGGTCGCCGATTGTGAAAATGTTCCTGCCGTGACCAGGCTCAGCTCGCGGTGTTTCGAAGGGTTGTTGATCGCGTGAAGCGCGGGCAGGACGCTCTCAACCCCGTTCGTTTGGTTGAACGGCTGTGCCGCGTGTAGCCGTTCGATCGCGGCGGGCCACGC
Organism: Nocardia bhagyanarayanae; assembly: GCF_006716565.1. Classification (NCBI taxonomy): domain Bacteria; kingdom Bacillati; phylum Actinomycetota; class Actinomycetes; order Mycobacteriales; family Nocardiaceae; genus Nocardia; species Nocardia bhagyanarayanae. The sequence continues at coordinate 1,294,672 of NZ_VFPG01000002.1, forward strand.
CGTCGGGATTTTCTTCACCTGTTTGTCGAAGGCGGCCTGATCGACCGCGATCGGGAAGTAGACCTGGTTCGCTTGCTTCCCGTCCCGATCGCCACCTCCGGCGAGAAAGACCTGCCATGCCACGTAGTCCAGGGCGTCTCTCAATGCGCCAAACACATCTCCGGCAAGCAGGGACAGGTCGACGGCTGGTTCTTTCTGCATCCCAGCGAACCACGAGTACTTGGCCAACTCGTCGTCCTTGATCTCGATCCTGAGCAAGCCCCGGTCGTTCTCCCACGCGTGGTACGTGTCGAGAAGTTCCTGCGTGCGCCGCTTCGCGTGCGCGACCTTCTTGTTCGCGTCGGTCCAATCCATCATTGCCAAGCCTCACCACTCTCTCGTTGTCGAATGCGAATCCTTCTCGCTAATCCGTCAACACGCACGACGTTTTCGAGCACGAGTTAACGGATCGAACACGCAGGTGAGGAAGCAACAGAAGCCCCCATCATCGGTCACCGTCCGGATCGTACGAGCACGCTTGAGTCAGCCAAACGGGCCAGCGTTCCAACTAGCTCACCGAGGCAGCAGGGAGACAGCGAGCGCGTTGAGATCGGTTGGTATCCGATGGCGCTGGATGTCAGATATTCGCAGATCAGAGGTACTGCGAAGTATGAGCGACTGGGCCGGAACGACGTTCGGGACGAAGAGGTCTCGCACCAGGTTAGATCTCGTTCGTCAGGGACCGAACTCAGGGATGTAGGACCATGCGTGTCCAAAGGTCTGGTGGAGTGAAGCGCATTGCATGGTTGCCCGCGACGATGATCAGAGTGTCAAGCCCTTTCGGCAGCGTCAGGGGCTCGGTCGGCAGAGATGTGGGGTCCGGGAAGTCTTCTGACAACGACCGCATCATCGTGAAGCCGACGCCGGCGGGTGGAAGCACGAGAACACCACACCGCAGTCCGTCTTCACCGTCGAAGGAGGCGACCATTTTGGATGAGTCGCTATCAAGCCAATCTTGCACTCGGTCCCGCACTGCACGGTCCAGACTGTGCGGTCGACTGTGGCCGTATTGGAGGGCTGCTAGGAAAATGCCAGGACCGACTCCGGGAATTTCGGCCACGCTGCAACTCCCGCCGTGCACGAGCGCTGCGACCTGGCCGCCGAGGCGCCATCCAGCTGCGTAGTAGTCGTCGACGCCTTGGGCCTCGAGTTCGACCAGCAGTGGCCCAAGCTTGTCGGCAAGGCTTCGCACTGATGGGGCGCCGAGATACTGGGAGCGTTCTCCTGCGGCGGCGGAGCCGTCCAACGTCACAAACCACGTCTTCTCCAACTCACGAACCTCGATCAACAGGCCCGAGTCTGTCTGCTTCCGGTAGGCACCGCGCAGCCGTTCGAGATCTCGTGTCTTGAGCGCCTTCACCTCAACCGCGTTTAGAGGTGATCGGTAGTCGACGACCGGTCCCACCCGTTCGTTCTGGCAGACGCGTATGAGCTCCTCATCGTCTAGGAACGCGGCTGCTGCCAACTTGCCCAGATGCTCTTCGAAATCCTCTTTGGCGCATGACTTGTGGTCACAATTGCTCATGCCACACCGTGAAGTTGCACGCGATACCCCTCGTCCTCGGATTCCCTATTGCTGCAAGCGAATCTACGCCGAGTCTGTCGGGCGTGTGAGAGCATCCGCGCGATCCGGCGGTCGGCGTGCGACAGTCGGCCGTTGGTCGATACATCCTGGAATTACCACCGGTGGTGATCGGGTTCAACTTCGATGCTTTGGCTCTTAGCACTGGGGACCATCTGAGGACCACACGTCATACGTAGGAATGAACGGCGGCAGGTTTGATGGTGGTCGCTCCCGAGAATGCCGCGTGCGTGATGTGCGTAGACGGCCGGTCACCCTTCCCGGGGGTCAAGTGGTCGCAGGTTCAAATCCTGTCAGCCCGACACATAGAAGACCCCTCCGACCCAGGTCGGAGGGGTCTTCTGCTTATCAGATCGCCCGGCGACTTGGAGCCAATTCGGGGCTGGATCCGCCGCTGAGGTGCTGGGAGAGCTTCTCGCGTCCTCACCCGCCAGGGCGTATTGCGCGAGCGTGCGGAGAACATCGAAGTAGGGCTCTCCGGATGGAGAGAGCAAGCCACGCCACGGACCGACCTAGTGGGCCCTCGGGGTCTTCCGGGCGATGCCGGACGGTGGCGACGAGCCAGGGCTGATCAGTACGAACAGCTCAGCAGTGAATATTCTCCTGCCGCGTGGCCCTGCTGAACGGTGGACTGGGTTTTCCCCGCGCCCCTCACGCCTCGAGAGCACCTACGGCATCACTCCACGATCGCACCGCCGACTCATGACCACAGAGCCTCGGCGCGAGAAGGGGCCGACGGTGAAGCCAGTTTCCGGTGAGTGCACGCTACCGCCCAGAAGGCCGGCTCGGCTCGAATAGCATCGTGCGATGCGACCGCGCTGGCTCATCGATCTCCACGACGAGTTCCCCGGCTCCGCCATCGTCGCGGCCGCGCTCGGTGATGCCCTGATTGTCGAGCCGCACGACGTGATGATGGGGCGCTGGCCCGTCGTCCAAGAGGGTCGTACGGTCGTCGGATACGGGACGATGTCGACGATGACGCGCCTCCGCCGCGTGCCGCAGCTCGGAGAAGCGGTGTTCGACGACTACACGACGTTGCGGTGCTCGTCCTACTACCGACACGTGTACGACCTCCTCGGACGTACTGTCGTCCTCGTACCGTTCTCGGCGGTTCCCGGCTTACCGCTCCGGCGCATGTTCGACAGTGACCAGGTCTTCGTCCGGAGCGACACGAACTACAAGCTGTTTCCTGCGGGGGTTCATGAGATCGCGGAGCTGGGTCGCTGGCTCCAGTCCTACGACGAATATCGGAATGAGCTCGTCGTCGTGTCCGAGGTCGTGAACTTCGAGCGCGAGTACCGCTGCTTCTGCCGCAACGGCCGCTTCTTCTGCGGAAGCTCCTATCCGCTCGAGCCGTACCTTCCCGTCCCCGACCACGTACGTGACTTCGCGGAGACCGCGGCGGCGCGCCTGCTAACTCACGGCTTGACCATGGTCACCGTCGATGTCGGCGTCGGTACCGACGGCGCACTCCGCCTCGTCGAGCTCGGTGGCGTAAACAGCTGGGGCATTTATGGTTCGAACGTCGCGGACTTCATCGCCGCGATGGAAGCCGAGGCCCTCGCTCGCGCGGATGTGTGACACGTGTGCTTCCGCAGTTCGTCAACTTCAACGGACCGTGGTACAGGACTTGGGACCAACGTGGGACCACACGTTGTGAGTGCCCCGGCGGGACCAGCACTTTGGCAACGTCGATGGCGAAGGCGGATCGTGCGTGACGTGCGGAGACGCAGATCATTGATAGCAAGTCCACTTCGGTAGTGACGCTAGGAGCCTCCGCTTTGCGGGGGCTCTTTGCGTTGGTGGGGTTGTTGGCTGAGCTATCGAGTGCGGTTCCTGATCCCTCGGCTCATCGAGTCCGACCAGTCCGCGCCCGGCGCGGTGAGCGTGGTGAGCGATCCCCCGGGTGCCGGTCCCGCCGTCTGCGATTCGATGCTCTTGGCTCGCAGCGAGCTTGCGGTGGCTACACCCGTACTTGTTGCGCGGATATAAGCCCGGTGCTATATCAAATCTATGCCCGGAGAATTAGATTTCTGTCATGCCGAGCGTGCAAGGGTGCGATGGCCAACGCATGGTTCGCGCTGCTGGCAGTGGTTTTCCGGGTGGATGTGAATCACTGAAGGCACAGCGGTTCTGGAGGTACCTCGACACATGGCAGGCAACGTCGGCAGCGCCACTCTGATCAGAAACCAGGTTCACGACGCCACCGTCCCCGGCGGCCCGATGGCGCACCCAGCGGAAACGCATAGCGCCCGCATTCTTGCCGAGCGTCCCAGCGAATGGCATCCCGGGATGTTGTGGTGGGATGCGAGCACCGTGGTGGTGACGTATCCGGGTATCGACGGGCGTTGGGAAACTCGGAGGCATCTGGTGGTTCCGGCCGACGGGGGGCGTTTGGCTTTCCGGGTGCCGGTGCATTCGGCGGAGGCGCAACAGCTCTCGCGTGACCGTCGCGTCATCGTGCAGGCAGGCGACTGGCGCGGCAATCCGGCGATCGGGTCACGGCAGCATCAGGGCACCGTGGAACTTGCCTACGCTGGGCCGCTGTTCGAGAAGGTGCAGGCCGGTCTGCGCATCAAGTACGGGCTCATGCGGATGGGCATGGCGAATCTGGCGCGCAGGTTCGCCGCGGGAGCCACCCGCGACATCGTCGCGATCGTGACCATTCACCAGCACCCGCCCTTCAGGATGTGACCCACGCCCCTGGTTGGTCCATGGGGTAGTAGTACTTGCCGCCCATCCTGAAGTTCCAGATCCGCGCCGAATGCGGAATAGAAAGCTCCCGATGTGGCAGTACGCCGACTACACGGCCGGGGAGTTGGAGCGCCGCGGGGTCGGGGTGGTGCGCGTTACCCGATGAGACGCCAGGCAGATCTCCGCTCGATCACCTGCTGCTGACCAGCCACACCGCATCCACCCCGCCACCGCCGGTTCTCACGAGCCGGAGGATCCCCACGCGGGCGAAGTGCGTAGGCGGGCACCAGCTGGCAGCACAGGTGCAGCGGTTCGCGGCCGTCGTCGTAGGTCGCCGGTGACACGCCGTCGGCCCGGGGACGTGCGGTGATGGTCTCCGGCAGGCCGCATGAGTTTCCGCACTCGATCGCCCGGCGTCGGTCTGCGTTAAGTGCCCCGTCAAGCCGTGTTCACGGCGTATTTACGATGTGCGAATGCTAATTCACGACGCGCACGGCAGTTCGACCTCACCCCCGGAGCCAGCGGGAGTTGAGCGACTCCAGGAGCGTCGATTTCGGCCCTTCGTGGTGTGGGGCGGTATTGCCGCCGCGGTGCTGGTTCTTGTCGCGGGTCAGCTCATGGCCGTTCACATCCACGCTCTCGGTCCATTGACCAGCCTCTTTCGTGACTACGTCGGGACACCCAAGTCGGCGACGACACCGTGGGCGGGCTTCCTGCTGGCACTGATCGGTGTCACCGTCCGGGTGCGGGTGAGCGCCCTCGCCGCCGCGGTCGCCATCGATCTGATCTTCGTGGCGGTTCGGACATTCGACGGTCGGCCGTTCACCGTGGGCAACGGACCGACCATTGTGCTGACGGCGCTGGCGGTGATCGCCGCCCTACGGTGGAGCGGCGTGCGGCGGCGGACGGCACTGCACACGATCGCGCTCGGCGCGCTGCTCATCCTCGCGACGAAGGTCGGCGAAATCTGGTTGGACATCACGGCTTGGTCCTGTCCGCAGGTCCTCGACCCGTATGTGGAGCTGGCCGATCGAGCGCTCGGCAATCCGGCCTGGGTCGTCGGGCATGCGCTCGACCTGGCCGGCCCGGTCCCGGTGGGGGTGGTGCGCTGGGTGTACTTCGAGCTTCCGGTGGCGGCAATCGTCGTCGCCGTCTGGCAGTTGCGCGGCGTGACCACGGGTGTGTGGCCGCGGCACCACTTGGTGCGCACGTTCTTGGTACTCGGCCTCATCGGCCCGATTTTCTACGTGATCTTCCCGGTGGTGGGGCCTGTGCTGGCGTTCGGACCGCAGGGAAACGGCATGGAACTCGCCGACGTCTGGCCGAATGTCGTTCCGGCGCTTCCCGCCTCGGTCGAATCGATGCCCTTCGACGGCATCACACCACGCAACTGCATGCCATCGCTGCATACGGCGTGGGCTCTCGCGCTGTTCATCCACTCCCGACGCGGGCCGGGCTGGTTGCGCTGGGGCGGTACTTTCTGGCTGGTGTGCACTCTGATCGCGACGCTCGGCCTCGGGGCGCACTACGGCGTCGACCTCGTGGCGGGCGCCGCACTGTGCCTGACGATCGAGTCCGCCCTGCGCGACCCCGACCGAGGCTGGGACCGTGCGCGCGTGCGGGTGGTGGCGATGGGCATCGCCACGTTCGCGGGAGTGCTGCTGTGCGTCCGTTACTTCGCGATGCCGATGGCGACCTACCCGGTCCCCTTCGGCATCGCGATCCTCGGCGTTCTCACCGCACTGTCGATCGTGTTCTACCGAACCTGGTTCGCTCCGCAACGTCCAGAAGACGTTGCGCGCGAGGTCGAGCAGGTCGAACTCGAGCGTCGCTGAAGCGAGCAGCCACCAGGCCGGCGCCAGCGCTTTCGATCGGCGACTCGTCGAAATCGGTGGGCGCGGTGAGTCCGCAGGGCGGGCTCACCGCGCCTCACGACGCGACTGACGGTTTCCGGGCCGAGGGGTCGTGACGCGGGGATGTGCCTCGCTCAGCCGATGTGGCGACAGTGGAACTGGCGGAGCGGAACTCGTCGGATGGTGGCGCTGAACCGCGGTTCGATCGCCATCGATGCGGCGCGCGCGGGAATGGCTGCCGGGACGAGCCTCCGGAGACCGACCTCGAGCGTGCGAGAGCGCAGTGGCGCGGTGCGTCGAGTCGCCAGAGATAATGTCCCATGGGATTTTTCAAGCCGACGTGTCCGGTGGGGGAGATCGAGCGGCTGTGGGTCGAGGAGATGTTGAGCTGGTGCGCAACGCAATTCGGTCCCAGGACGCTGCGGACACCGGTGATCCTGCCGACCTCGGACTTCTTCCCCGATGCGTATTCCGGCACCGAACCGGAGGTCCGCTCCTTGGTCGAGCGCGTGAGCGGCTACATGGGTGTCCGTCGGGATCGCGTCGTCGTCGAGGTCGACACGGACGGCGATGCGCTGCCGGACGATGTCGCGTTTCTGGAGGGTTCCTCGCACGGGGAGGCAGGGCACTACCGTCTGGAGCGCGGCCGCGCGGTGGTGTCGCTCTCGATGTCCCAGATGCGCTCGCCGGTCGCGTTGGTAGCGACCGTCGCCCATGAGCTGGCGCACGAACGGCTCCTCGGCGAGGACCGCATCGCACCCGATCGGCATGATGGCGAGCAGCTCACCGACCTCGTCACCGTGTACCTCGGTCTCGGCGTCTTCAATGCCAATGCGGCGTTCCAGTTCTCCCAGAGCCGTCACGGATGGCGATCTCAGCGGCTGGGCTATCTGTCACAGCCGATGTTCGGGTACGCGCTAGCCTGCTGGAGCGTGATGCGCGGCGATCCCAGACCGCTGTGGACCAAGCACCTCGACACCAACCCCCGCGTCTACATGAAACAGGGCCTCAAATACTTGCGAGCGAACCCCGACCGAGTCGTCTGCCCGCCTGGAATCGGAACGCCGGACTGACAACCATCGGCTTGTCACAGCCGCCATAGTTGGCTTCCGTCGCCTTCGTATGTGCGCTGGACGAGTTGTGCACCAGCAAGATCCGGGTCTCCTGAAACGGTCAGGCATTTGCCGCTATGTCTGGCAACGAATTTCACGCGCCCGAACGCGACTTTCTCCAGCAGCCAATGCTGGTTGTCCGTTCCCAGGTACGGCCATTGGATGATGCGGGCTTCCCCCGCAGGCGAGTGGTTCTCTACATCGAGGCACATGCCGCTGTGTTCGATCATGATGCGGTACACGCCCGACCCCAGCGGGTCGACCGGGTCGAGTCGCAGCCTTTGATTTCCGCCACCCCAGTAATCCCACTGGATCACCTGCGCGCCAGGCGCCCTCGACAGATCTTTGATGTCGACAACTTTGCGGCTCACCATCGAAGTGATCGGCGCTGGACCGATGCGCCATCGCTGGTTGTCGCCACCCCACCAGTCGAACTGAATAACTTTGGCGCCGTTGCTCTCGGACCGGTCGAGCACATCGAGTACTCGGCCGCTGTCCTTTGCGACGATGCGGTAGTAACCGTGGCCTACCGGTTCGAGCGCGAAACGCTGATTGCCGCCACCCCACCACTCCCATTGCTGGACCTGAGCGCGGTTGGCCGTGGACCGGTCTCGGATGTCGAGGACCTTGTTGGTGGCATGCATAGGGATGAGTTTGTAGAAACCCTTTTCGACCCACTCGATGCGAAATATCACATTCTTGCCGGCGAAGTAGTCCCACTGAATAGCCTCGGCACCGTTGTCTCTGGAGTGTCCCGCGATGACAAGGCACTTGCTGCTGTGCTTCGCGATGAGGGGGCCGGTCGGCGGATACAGCTTCCGGATGCCTTCGACGTCGTCGTTTGTCAGCGCGCGCCTCATCGTGTTGAACGCTATCGCTTCGTTCGCCATCAGGGCGCCGGGGTCGTCGGAGTGCTGCAGGCCGAGAATGTGGCCGATCTCGTGTAGTGCGACCGATTCCAGGTCGAGTGAGTTGGCGGCGGCTCCGATGATGAACGTCACCTGTTGATCATTGAAGTGGACGGGGCGGGGCAGGGCGTTGCCGTATCTGCCGCAGCCAGGAGGGTAGTCCGCATGTGCCGCTACGCCTCCGGTCATATCCGTGTCACCGCAGTTCGCGTTGCCCCACCGGATCAGCACATCCGGGTGTTGGTTCGGCGCTACTTCGGTGAAAGCGAGTGGCGCGGCGGCGGCCCAAGTGACGAACGCATTACGGACGGCCTGGCGTTCATCGTCGCCAGCGATGTCCGCGGTGCCCGTGTCGAAGGAGTACGTCAACCATGTCTTTCTCCATGCGCAGGCTCGGACGAATCTCAGCGGGATCGCTGCCGAATCCGGCAACCCACACCGCGGTCGTGTCATCATCTCGCGAGTGGCTGTGTCGAAGAGTCCGGTTACCGGCAGGCCATGGAAGTCTTGGTACCTTGCAAGCGCGGTGGATGTGTCCGCGTCCAGTATTCCGGTAACCCTCGCCCGCGCGGGTCCGCCGTGCCCGCTTTCGGGCGTCTCCTTCGAATCTTCGAGCAGGTAGCCGAATCGCTGCAAAAAACACTGTACATTTCCGAAGTTCGGCGTCGCTTCGCCGAACTTGGTGTCCGCAACCTCGGCAACGTGGACAAACGGCTCGCATGGCGCTTGTTGCACTGACATGGTCGTCTCCATCGCCTTCAAGCGTATCTTTCGTAAGCTCTGACATGTCGCTCTCGTTCCCTTGGCGATTGTCGTCGCGCTGGACGAAATCGGATCGAGTAACCCACTACCCAATTCCGGGACAAGCACTTCGTTTGCTGGAAGAACAGGCTGGAGGCTTCAAGGTGTGCCCGCTCGCCCTCGGCGGTTCTGCCAAGACGTGACGCCATCACAACGGGAAGAGGCCCTCGTCGCACGGCCAGTGCGGAGAACGGGTAGCCGACTACTCACGTTCCCGCATGTCGAGCGACCGATGATGGACCCGCTACAGAACACCGCAAGCTGGAGATGATTGACATGGCTGTCAAAGCAGTACTGCAGAAGCAATGCCCGGCGTCCGGGACGGTCTATATCGTGCCAGGGTTCCTCGCGGTCCGGACCGGTTCGGATCTGATCACCACCACGGGCCGTGACGAAATCATCGTCGATATCATGCCGACCAACGTCGCGCGAGCGAAGTTCGAAAACCCAACGGCCAAGCTCCGCCTCATCGAACCCGCTGGATGTGAATTCCAACTACCGACGCAGAATTTGCCCCCTGCCAGTCAGAGAAAATGGACGTTTCCCGTTGCGGGCGACAAGACTTGGGTCGAATGCGTGATCTTCGGTGTGCGGGAGATCAACCGGGATACCGGCAATTCACTGAGCTACCGGTTCCCGATCACCGGTCGCGCCGGACGCGAGTGCAAGGTGGAAGTCCTCATGACCGCGGAGCCGATAAATGTGGTCACCGATTCCTGCGTGTGGACCGTATCCAAGCTCAACACGGACACCACCAATATCGGCAACAAGCCCCTCGACATCGTCGTAAGCGGTTGACCTGTCCCCATTCCTCGGCTTATCCACAGCCCGGTAGCCCCCGCCAGATGCCAGCCGATCGGTCGCGTACGAATGCGGTCGGACTTGGGGATGACTTGGGCCGCTGCGTGCCCTACCGGAGCTTCGTCATCTTTCTGCCGGGCTGACGGCGAGCCCGCTCAGTAGCGCGCGTGCCAGGGCGGCAGCCTCGGCGCGGCCTTTCTCGGTGTCGTCGGATTCGGCGATGGTCAGCGACATCTCGGTCAGGGCGCCGTAAATGGCGCTGGCGAGGAGTTCCGGGGGATGGGGCTGGATCAGGCCGGCGTCGAGCAGGTTGCGGGCGCCCTCGAGTACCAGGCTGCTGAGATGGCGCTGGTCCACTTCTCGCCAGCGGCGCCAGCCCAGCGCGATCGGGCCTTGGAGCAGCACGATGTGGCGGTAGTCGGGCTCCGCGCACACGTCGAGGAAAGCCTCCAGGCTTCGGTCTACGCGCTCGAAGGGGTCCTTCGCGGAGTCGATGGCCGCCCTGATGCGTTGCGCCGCACGGGCTTCCAACTCGTCGACGACGGCTTCGAACAAGCCCTTCTTGCCGTCGAAGTGGTGGTACAGCGCGCCGCGGGTCAATCCGGCGGCGCGCACCAGCTCCTCGGCGGACAAGTCGGCGTATTCCCGCTCGGCGAACAGCCGGGCGGCGGTCTCGAGCAGCGTGCGGCGGGTGTTCTCGATGTGCTTGTCACGCAGCGACTCCATACCGTACGTTTACCACATACAGGATGTATCTTGGATGCATGACGTATGAGCTTGGAGGATCGGGATGGACAAGTCAGTGGATGTCGTCATCGTCGGTGCGGGCATAGCCGGCCTTGTCGCCGCTCGTGACCTGGTGCGCACCGGCCACGAGGTGCTGGTTCTCGAAGCGCGCGACCGGGTGGGTGGGCGGCTGCTCAACGCGGAGTTGCCGGGCGGTGCGCCCATCGAGGTCGGCGGGCAGTGGGTCGGTCCGACGCAGCATCTGGCGATGGCGTTGATCAGGGAACTGGGCTTGGAGACTCATCCGACGCATAGCGCCGGCCGCCACATCGCCGAACTCGGCTCGTCTCGTTCGGAGTACACCGGACGAATTCCCAAGGTGAACCCGCTGGCCCTGATCGACATCGCCCAGGCGCAGCTGCGGCTGGACCGCCTCGGACGGCAGGTGTCGCGGACCGAACCGTGGCGGGCGGATCGAGCCGACGTGCTGGACTCGCAAACCTTCGACACCTGGCTGCGCCGCGCCACCCACACCCCGCAGGCGCGGGCGTTCTTCCGGTTGGTCACCGAGGCGGTGTTCTCTACCGGACCCGAGGACATGTCGGCGCTGTGGGCGAGCTTCTATCTCGGTGCGGGTGGTGGGCTCGATTCCATGATCGGCGTCAAGGGCGGGGCCCAGCAGGATCGGGTAGTCGGCGGCACCCAGGCGATCGCGCTGGCCATGGCCGAGGAGCTCGGCGATCGGGTGGTTCTCGACAGTCCCGTCACCGAGGTGGGCTGGGGCGATGCCGGTGTCCGTGTCCGGAGCGGCGGGACCGTCGTGCGGGCGCGCCGTGCGGTGATCGCGGTACCACCGCCACTGGCCGCGCGTATCCGCTTCACCCCCGGCCTGCCCGGCGACCGCGACCAGCTCGTCCAGCGGATGCCGATGGGCCGCGTCATCAAAATCAATGTCGTCTACGACGAGCCGTTCTGGCGAGCCGAGGGGTTGAGCGGTCAGGCCAACAGCGACCATCGACCGCTCGGCACGGTGTTCGACAACACCCCACCCGACGGATCACCCGGCGTGCTCGTCGGCTTCCTGGAAGGCCGCCACGCCGACGTCGGCTCGCGACTGGACCTCGCCGACCGCCGTGTCCAGGTGATCGAAGACCTCGTGGGCTACTTCGGCCCGCGCGCTCGTACGCCGATCGACTACATCGAGAAGGATTGGGCCGAAGAGGAGTACAGCCGCGGCTGTTACGGCGCGTTCACCGCGCCGGGTACCCTCACCCGATTCGGGCACGCCTTGCGGCCCGCTATCGGTCCGCTGCATTGGGCGGGCACCGAAACCGCCACCCGCTGGGCGGGCTACATCGACGGCGCCGCCGAATCCGGTCACCGTGTCGCCCAGGAGATCGGGCTGGCCCTGGCCCCCATCGCGTCGACAGGAGATTCCGCATGACCGGCCGCGGTGCGATCCGCCCTACCGTGGATCGGCGTCCCCGTCCGTAGCCGACGTGGTAGCCCAGGCACGCGCACTTTTCGACACCGGGGTCGACCCGCGCCCTCGGGCCGAGCGAGCTCGCCCTCCATCTCGAACTAGTGATGAAACAAGTCGCTCGGACACGGTGCGCCTGGTGCGACCACCCGGCCAACCCATGCCAGCGTCGCGGGCAATGGATCATGCGCCGCTGAGTGCCGGGACCATCCGTCGCATGCGGCGCGCGCTCACGCGGTGGAGTGTGACCCGAGCCGGTGGAAACAAGCCCCTCGACGTCGTCGTGAGTGGTTGACTCATTGCGGTTCCGCGGCCTGGTCACGGTCGGTGGACGCGCCAGGCTCCGACCGATCGGCCGCATACGAATACGCGTCCGACGTGGGAGGCTGTGACCGGACGGCGGCTGATCACGACATCGTGTAGCAGGAGCGCCGAGGAGACCGGCCAGGATATAGCGCGTGGCTATCGCGCCTGCTGGTGGGAACATCGCCGGTACCTGGGTCGGAAATAGGTATGCATACCCGTATTTCTACGGTCGCGGAAAGTCCCTCGGAGGAAGACGCTCGGTAAGGACGGGATACAAGCCATCACGCCGAGGTTTTCCATGTATCAGCACACACACGAATCGAATGGCACCTCCACGGGTCGGACCGGGACGTTGATGATCCGGCGTTGCGGAAGGTGCGACAAGTTGTTCGCCCCGCTGACCGCCGCGTGTGCGACGTGCCAGTCCTCGGAGCTCGAGTGGGTGCCCTCGGCCGGCCGCGGGTCCATCGTGTCCTGGCGGCTGGTGCACCGCAGTGTGAGCGGTCCGCATGCTGCGGTGGAGCCGTTGACGACCGCCGTCGTCGAGCTCGACGAGGGTCCGTGGGTGTTCACGACGATCGAGGGCGATGGTCCGCTGCCGACGGACGAGTCGGTCCGGGTCCGGTTCCAGCCGCGCCCCCGCGTGGATCGGTTCCCGGTATTCGTCGTCTGTCCCGACGCGCACGATTCGGCGAGCGATGACGTGCGTGCGGCGCAGAGTGCGTCGAACGACGTCATCTCGATCAGTTCTCGGGATACCGACCACCGCTACGGCGGGTCGTGGATGCGGGCGGCGCTGGACCAGTGTGATCGGCTCGTGGGTGCGGGTTGCCTGGACGCGGCGGCGAAGTCTTTGATCGGTTTCGCTATCCGATGGGCTCCGTTCGGTGGCGCGACCGCGGCGGAGTTGCTGGTGACCTTCGGCGTGACGCGTCGGCGATTCCTGCTGATGGTGAACGAGGTGCTGTGCCCACGGGGCAGCGACAGCATCGCGGTGCGTGAACTGAAAGGTCGTTTGCGGGAGTCGTTGGCGGACGCGTGGGAGATGGATTCGCTGCTTTCGGCCGGTTGACGGGCCGAGGACGCCGCAATCTGCGGCAGCGATGAGGATGTCGGCAAGCTCGCGCTTGCTCGACGGTCATCTCGGCATCGAGACGGCTCGGCGTCACCAGCTCGTGGCTAGACGCGCCGACTTTTACAGCCGCAACCGCGACAACGTCACCGCATGTTTGCGCCAACTCGGCTCCGCTCTGACCGAGCTGACCGGGGGGCGGGGTCTGATCCAAGACGAGAGATCACCGGCCCCGACACGGCGACCGGGAGCGTCCTCGTTTGCCCGACTTCAGCGGCGCATCGAACTATCGCGCCCCAGCGTCGAACTGCGCCGCGCCGTGGTGCAGTTGTTCGTCTTCTGACCCGGCTTAGCGACGTCGCCGGACCGCAGAAGGTAGTCGGGGTGCTGGTCGGCGGTGCCGAGCCGAGCCTAAGTAATCCGATGGACTCCGCGCTGTATCGCGGCGTGTAGTTTGTCGATGGTCGGATTCGGTTGTCGGGGGCGGTTGTTTCGCTGTCAGCGACGGCGGCGATGTCAGGATGCGCGGTGATCGACGGGAGCAACCACCGAGTGGATGAACGAGCTCGATCCAACGCGCTACCAGCTCATCGCGTACCTCGGGCATGGCCGAGACAACGGAGAGTACCTGGGACTGCGCATTTGTAGGCTTCCGAAAGGCTCTGCGGCGACGCGGCTCTCGGGTAGAAGAAGACGAGTACGGTGGGATACGAGAATGACCGGAGTGGAATGAAGCTGACCGAGCGCATGGACTGGCCGGGTGGTCCGCCGGGATTCGAGTTGGATCTGCAAGTGCTGCAACTCGTTTCCGGATCGGAGATACGAGTCTTCTCGGATTCGTACGGTGTGGACGATGACGACATCGCCTTCTCTCTGGGCACCCAGAACGATGACGGCCCACTGCACTTCTATTCGATCGTTTCAGTTCCCCTGTCGGTGGTCGAGCTGTCGCCGGGCGGTTGGCCGATGTTCGGTTTGGAGCCGTCGGCCGAGGCCGGCATAACGAAACCTGAACTTCCGACTGTTGCTCCGCGACCCGGTGTGCGGCTGTACTCGATACGCCTTGCCGAGATGCAAGGGCATCGAGAGGACATCCGCGTCCGAGCCCACGGATATCGAATATCGGACAACACTGTGTGGTTCTATTTCGAACTCCCGCAGCCGGGAAAGGAATTCGATATCGCGTCGATTTCCATGGATCTTTTGGATGGAGCACCGTCGGAGGCGGTCGTAGAAGTCGGTAACGAGCCGGATCTGTGAGGCTCGCACGGCGTGGAGACGCTTGCCTTGGTGGCCGCCGCGGTCGCGGCGGCAACGCCACCAGACGCCGTGGGATCAGGTGCTTCGATCCCACGCGCGCTGGAGGGCGACTGCCTCCTAGCCGACCGGGGTGAAGCCGGCGCCGACGCCGCCCTGGGCGGCGAGATCCGCCAGGACGCCGCTGATGCCGGTGAACTGGATGGGTGCCCAGATGCGCAGCAGATTGACCGATGAGGCGATGCCCACCAGCCCCGAGTCCGCGTAGGCCGGTCCACCGGAATCGCCTGGGAAGGCCAGCTGCCAGGACCTTACGGCGTTGCCGTCGCGTTCGAGCATGTTGCCGCAGGTGTGCTCGGTGACCTGGCCGTACTTGCACAGCAGCTGTCGGGGATCGGGGTAGGGGGTGATGCGGTCGACGCGCCGGCCCGCCGGGGTGAGGTTGGTGGGCTTGACGACCTTGGGGTCGAGCTGGATCACCGCGTAGTCGAGCTGGGCGTCCTCGCGAAAGGGCTCCGAGGGCCAGGTGCTGGACCACGCGGCGAAGAACCCGACGTCTCGGCCGCCGACGCTCACGCGCTGGTTCGGGACGCGCATGCAGTGCCCCGCGGTCAGCGCGACGAGGTTGCCGTGTTTGTCGGTACCGACGGAGGCGATGGTGCAGACTCCGATCGAGGTTCCCGGGCCGACGATGACGCGATCGTCGGCGTGTGCCTGAGCGGCGGGGAGAATGGCAAGGCCGAGGGCACAGAATGCAGCGGAGATCGTGGTCTCGAGCTTCACGGTCTATCCCCTTTCTCGACAATGCTCGGTGGTGGCGTCGGCCCGCCAAGCGGGCCGGATCACGCCGGGACGGTGCGTATTCTCGTGGGCTCTTCGATTGGTTCCGGTTGGTCGGCATGGCCGGCACCGCTGTGTTTCGAGCGTGAACTTGTCGGGCGGGAACGTCCGACGCCGAGCTCGGCCGCCACTTCTGCCGCTATGACGAGCTCGTACTCGAGCCGGCCGATGGCCTCCATTCGTTCAATGATCCGGCAGGCTGGCCCGGTCGTCGAGCAAATCGGCAGTGACCAGCGCGGACGTCGGCGGTTGCCATGCCCAGCTGGAACTCACCCGCACATCCCAACACGGCTGACTACGCAGACGGTCGACGACACGCTCGGAGAAGATTACCGGGCCATTGTGCCCGGCTGGCGGTGAACGCAGCGCCGCGGCGGACCGCGCCAACACTCGACATGGATACGATACAACTGTATCGTTCCTTGGGAAGTGGAGGTAGCAATGACGCAATCCCTTGCCGGTGTCGAGGTCGTCTCGCTCGCGGTGAATCTGCCCGGACCGCTGGCCGCCGCACGGCTGGCCGAGCTGGGTGCGGCGGTGGTCAAGGTCGAGCCGCCCGGTGGCGATCCGCTGGCAGCCGCGGCGCCGGACTGGTACGGGAAGCTCATTGCCGCCCAGTCGGTCGTCACTCTCGACCTGAAGCAGGAGGCCGACCGCGCCAAGCTCGACGAGCTGCTCGCGACGGCGGATCTGCTCGTCACCTCGATGCGGCCCAGTGCGCTGGCCGAGCTGGGGTTGGCGCAGCCGCAGGAGCGCTTCCCGCAGGTGTCGCTCATCGAGATTGTCGGGCACGCCGACGATCCGGAGGTGCCTGGACACGATCTCAACTATCAAGCAGCGCACGGAACTCTGGTGCCGCCGACCATGCCGACTGTGCCGGTCGCCGACATTCTCGGGGCCGAACGCGCTGTCTCCACGGCGGTGGCTGCCCTGGTGCGGCGTGCGAAAACCGGTGTCGGACAGGCCTATCGGGTCGCTCTCGAAGAAGCGGCGGCGAACGCGGGCGACGCGGTGCGTTATCGCCTCACCGCGCCCGGTGCGGTGCTCGGCGGCGCCTTCCCCGGTTACGGCATCTACGAGTGCAAGGACGGCTACGTCGCGCTCGGTGCGATCGAACCGCACTTCTTCATGCGCGCGCTGGCCGCCTTCGGCGCCGACGGCAGTCACGAGGGCTTCCGTAAGGCCTTCGCGGAGTTCACCATCGCCGATCTCGAAGCGATCTCGGCGCGAGATGATCTGCCGCTCAACGGAATCAAGACCAACTCAGGAAAGTAGACATCGATGTCCGAACTCTTCCCCGACTACCGAGCGAGCTGGGAAACCGATCAGCACCGCGAACTGCGCAAGCACGCGGCCGATTTCTTCCGCAAGGAATCCACGCCCAACCAACAACGCTGGGCCGAGCAGCACATGGTGGATCGGGAGTTCTGGAACAAGCTCGGCGCCGCTGGCCTGCTCGGTGTGGACCTGCCGGAGGAATACGGGGGTCTAGCGGGTGATTTCGGCTTGTCCGCGGTCATTGCCGAGGAGTTGGCGATGGCGCACGACTCCTCCTCCGGCTGGATCGTGCACTCGCCGATCGTGGCGCACTACATCGACACCTACGCCAACGAGGAGCAGAAGGCCCGCTGGATGCCGGGCATCATCTCCGGTGATCTGGTGCTGGCCATCGCCATGACCGAACCGGGTACCGGATCGGATTTGCAGGCGGTCAAGACCACCGCCGTGCGTGCGGGCGACCACTACATCGTCAATGGCTCGAAGACCTTCATCTCCAACGGAACTCACTGCGATCTGCTGGTGATCGTCGCCAAGACCGATCCGACCCGGGGCGCGGCGGGTGTCTCGCTGATCGTCGCCGAGGTGAACGATCTACCCGGCTTCGAACGTGGCCGGGTGCTGGAGAAGGTCGGCCAGCACGGTCAGGACACCCGCGAGCTGTTCTTCTCCGATATGCGTGTGCCGGTGGCGAATCTCCTGGGCGCACAGGAGGGTCTGGGCTTCTACCAGCTCATGGAGCAGCTTGCCCGCGAGCGGCTGATCATTGCCGCGGTGTGCGCGGGCATGGCCGAGGCCGCGGTGCTCGAGGCGTTGAAGTATACGAAGGAGCGCGAGGCGTTCGGTCGGCCGCTGATCAAGTTCCAGCACAACCGATTCGAGCTCGCCGAACTCAAGGCCGAGGTGCTCTCTATCAAGACCACCGTGGACTACTGCATCCAGCAATACGTCAACGGCAAGAACGATCCGGCCACCGCTTCCATGGCCAAGCTGATCGCCGCCGACAAGGCCGTCGCCATCGTGGACCGCTGCGTGCAGTTCTTCGGCGGCTACGGCTACATGATGGAGTACCCCATCGCCCGCGCCTACGCGGCCGCTCGCGTGAACAAGATCTACGGCGGCACCAGCGAAATCATGAAGGAAATCATCTCGCGCTCGCTCTGAGCTGCGAGCGAGCGTGAAATGACGACCGAGGTTGAAGTTTTCGAAGCGACCCGCACGCCGCACGATCGACTCCGATTCGCGGGCCGCTTGTGCGTCAGCGGGCGAACACGGTTGCGTGGGCGGCGGTGACCAAGGCGGTCAGCTCGGCGCCCGCGGCCTCGTCGAGGACGGCGAAGGCGGGGGTGATGAGGGTGTCGGTGAGGGCTTCGGCTCGTTGCCAGCGGTCCTGGATGGTGGCGGTGATCTCTTCGAAGGGTTCGGGCCAGCCGTACCAGCGGGCCTGGCCGGGGCCGTCGTTGAAGGAGGAGCCGGAGATGAGGACCGCTTGGAGTGGGGTGAGGCCGCTCGCGCGAACGGCGAGGAGGTGCAGGCCGCCGCGGAGTTCGCGCAGGACGTGCGCGAGTTGCACGACGCGGGCGGGGGCGTCGGCGGGGAGTGGCAAGGCGCGCCAGCCCGCGAAGAGCGGCACACCGGCCGGATCAGCTGCGGCGACAACGACTTCCAGCAGTTGGGCGAGGCGTTCGGCTTGGTCGAAATCGGCGAGCTTGCGGCGGCCGAAATCCTGACAGGCCGCGGCATAGCCGTCGGCGGCCGTGGCGGCGGGCATCGACACCGACTCCCAGGCCTTGCGGATCGAATGGGCGGGGAAGAACCCGAAGGCGGCGGTCACCACGTCGGCGTCGACGTCGCCGAGCACGCCGCCCCTGCCGCGGGCGTACGGGCCGAAGAACCCGTCGACGCCGGTACTGCGTGCGAATTCCTTCGCCTCCCGGGAGAACATGAATCCCCCGCCGAGCTCCTGGACCTGCTTCTTGACCGCGGCGGCGACCGACACGCGCACTCCCTTCATCGGACTGTCATCCAGCCGTCACCCTAGGTGATTCTTACACCGTACGGAAGGGCTCGGTCATACTTCGGGAAGTACCCGGCGGAGAAAGTCGATCTGGTCTGCGAGGACCTTCTCCCGGTTGTCGGCCCGATAGATCTCGAAGTGGCTGAAAGGGTAGGTGCGCAGCTCGCCGCGGGGCGCGCGCTCGGCGAGTTCGACGGTGTTCTCGGCGACGGTCTCGCGGTCGCGTTCCCCGATGCAGACCAACAGCGGCATGCGGAGCTGTGGGGCGTGATCGCCGGGTTTGTAGCGCATCATCTGGAGCAGCGCCCGCGGCGCGACGCTGTTGCGCCAGGTTTCGCTGTGCATCGCGTCGATGGTGGCTTGTGCCTGCGGGCCGGTCATGACGGCGAGCTCGCCCGGATGGCCGACGGCGGGAATGTAGCGCGGTGCGAGACCGAAGACGCCGCGCAACCAGTCCGCCACCATCACGCGCAGCAGTGCGAGAGTGGCTCTGGTGGAACGTCCTTCGGCTCGGCGCGGAAATCCGTTGAAGGGCACCTGCGTCAGTACCGCGGCGATGCGCTCGTCGCCGGCGGCGACTGTCACGACATGGCCGCCGCCGAGAGAGGTGCCCCACAACACGATTCGGTCGGGATCGACCAGTGGATGCTCGCGGGCGAAGCGGATCGCGGCGCGAATGTCGGCCAGTTGGTTCTCGATGTCGACGACCTGACGGGGTTGGCCCGCGCTCACACCGAAGCGGCGGTAGTCGAAGGTCAACGCCGCCATGCCCGCGGCGGCGAAGGTCTGGGCGGCCGCGACGATCGACGGGGTGTCCTGAGTGCCGCTGAAACCCGGGCACAGGACGACGCAAGGGCGGCCAACGGTGTCGGTCTCGATGTACAGCATGCCCGCACATTCGGTGCCCGACGAATCGAAGGTGACCGGAAGGGTTTTCATCGTTCCTCCGTGTGCCGATCGGAATGGGGGAGTCGTGTGCCGAGCATGCGCTCGAGGAGATCCACGAGGGTGGCGCGATGCGCGCGCAGGTCCAGGTCCGGACGCCCGGCGTAGACCTCGTGCAGTTCCCGCAGTGCGCCGAGTAGGGCGATCGCGGTGAATTCAGGGTCGAGAACGTCGAATTCGCCCTGGGTCACACCCGCCGTCAGCAAGGCGCACAGAGCGGGGCGCAGTTCGTCCGCCACCCGATCGACGATCCGATGGTGCATGTCGCGGAAGCGATCCCCGTGCAGCGCGGCCAGCAGGTCGGGCGCCTCGTTGCGTTCGGTGAGCGCGTAGCTGTGGTCGACGTAGCCGAGCAGACGGGCGCTGGGCGGACGCGAATCGTCTTGCAGGATCCGGAGATACGTCGCGCACAGCCGCTGCGCGATGTCGTCGATCGCGGCGGCGAACACCTGCTCCTTGGAGCTGAAGTAGTGATAGAAGCAGCCTTTCGCGACGCCGAGCCCGCCGGTGATGGATTCGACGGTGGTCTGGTCGTAGCCGCGCTCCACGAAACTGCGAACGGCCGCGTCGACGATCTCCGCCCTGCGGACCTCAGGTTTCTTCACCTGTCGCACGGTGCACCTCCCTTCTCCCGACGGTACCGACCGACCGTCGGTCGGTCAATGCACCGAACTCGCCACGGCACGGTTGCCACCGCGCCGTGCGGCGAGAACGGGACGTTTGCCGGCGGTCGTCGCCGGCCCGGGAACAGGCAGGACACCGCCGATTCACGCGCAGAGATTCGTACGTTTGCCCGGTTAGCGCTCGGCAATTCAATAGCTGAGCTCAGCGTCGAGGAGAGAAGCGATGAAGGTCCCGAACACCGTGTCCACCGAAGCCTTCGACACGACCGTGCTCGCCTCCAGCAAGCCGGTGCTCGTCGCCTTCTCCGCCCCCTATTGCGCCCCGTGCCAGCGGGCCAAGCCCACGCTGCGCCAACTCGCCGACGAGCTCGCCGATCGGCTCGTCGTCGTCACGGTGAACGTGGAGGAGCAGCCGGATCTGGCCGAGCGGTACGGGGTCCGGGCGTTTCCCACGCTGGGCCTGTTCATCGACGGCCGACTCGTCCACCACAGCGTGGGCGTCGACCCGGTACCCGAATTCCTGGACGAGTTCGGCGAGTATCTCCCGGAGCAGTGAGCCGCCGCGGCCGAGGAGTCCCCGGCCGCGTGTTGTCCTTCTCACCGGAAATGATCAACAGCGGTCCGCGGTCCGGGTTTTCGGTGTGGACCTTCGTCTCCGACCACGGATCGAGATCGGCGGCCGCGGCCTGGAACAGCGGCGCGCCAGGGGCCGGGACGGCGTAGGTCTACTACGCCGCCGGCTCAGCCGTGCAGGGCCGCGGACAGCGCCGCGACGGCCTGGGCGATCGCGGCCTTCGCCGCGTGGGTGTCGTGCAGGGAGTTGACCATCACGAAGTCGTGCACGATCCCGCCGTAGCGGGTCTGCGTCACGGGCACGCCCGCGCGCCGGAGGTTGGCCGCGAAAGCCTCCCCCTCGTCGCGCAGCACGTCGGCCTCGGCGGTGATGACGAGCGCGGGCGGCAGCCCGGCGAGTTGCTCGGTCGTCGCGCGCAAGGGCGAGGCGGTGATCTGCGCCCTGTCCTCTTCGCTGGTGGTGTACTGATCCCAGAACCATCGCATACCGTCGCGGGTCAGGAAGTAGCCCTCGGCGAAGTCCCGGTAGGAGCCGGTGTCGAAGTTCGCGTCGGTCACCGGGTAGAACAGCACCTGCTGCACGAAGGAGACGTCACCGCGCTCCTTGGCCATCAGCGTCAACGCGATGGCCATGTTGCCGCCGACCGAGTCGCCCGCGATGGCGATGCGCGAGGAATCCAGGCCCTTCGTGGCGCCGTCGGTGGTGACCCACTGGGCGACCCGGTAGGACTGTTCGTTCGCCACCGGGTAGCGCACGTCGGGCGAGCGGTCGTACTCGGGAAACACCACGGCGGCGTTCGCGCCGATCGCCAGATCGCGCACGAGCCGATCGTGGGTGTGCGCGTCACCGAAGACCCAGCCCGCGCCGTGCGTGTAGAGGACGACGGGCAGCGGTCCCGTAGCCCCGACCGGCTTGACGATGCGCACCCGGACCGAGCCGGTGGGACCGCCCTCGACGGTGGTCCATTCCTCGTCGATCTCCGGCTTGAAGATCGGACTGTCCTGCACGCCGTCGACCGCCTTGCGGCCCTCTTCCGGCGGAAGCTGGTACAGGAACGGCGGCTCGGAGGTCGCGTCCACGAACTCCTGCGCTGCTGGCTCGAGCGATAGACCGAGGGGATTTCCCGCCATGGTCCCTACCTTTCGGCGTCGTTGTTGAGTGGGGCCTCCAGTTTTCGCGAACCGGGCGCGCACGCGCCCCAACCGTTGAGCCAAGTATCCGCCCGATTTGGGACACCGGTTGGCAAACCGCAAGAACGAAGATCAGCTTCCCGTCGCGTACGCCGTGGAACGGAAGCGCTGCTGATACTTGCGCGGCGAGACGCCCAGCCGCGCGATGAAGGCGCGGCGCATCGCCTCGGCGCTGCCGTATCCGGCGGCCATGGCGGCTTCGGTGACGCTGTAGCCCGCGTCGAGTTTGTCTCTGGCGTAACCGAATCGGACGAAGGCGACGTACTCCGCGGGCGTGCTCTCCAGTTCCGCGCGGAACAATCGGGTCAGATGCCGCGGGCTCACCCTCGCGTGCGACGCGAGCGTTTTCACCGTGTACGGCTGGGCGGGATCGGCGCAGATCAGATTGGCGACCGCGCGGATCAGCGGACTGCGCGGGACCGGGCCGCTCAGCGCCGCCGAGAACTGCGACTGCCCACCGGCCCGCTGCATGTACACCAGCAACGATTGGGCGACCCGGCGCGCGACCGCCGCGCCGTGGTCCTCCTCTACCAGCGCCAGCGCGAGGTCGATGCCCGCAGCGACACCCGCGGAACTGTAGATGTGCCCGTCGCGCACGAAGATCGCGTCGGAATCCACCTCGACCGCGGGGAATTGGCGGCCGAGGTCCTTGGTGAACTTCCAGTGCGTTGTCGCGCGCCTGCCGTCGAGGAGGCCGAGGTGGGCGAGGATGGCGGCCCCGCTGCAGATGGAGGCGAGGCGGCGCGTGTGCTCGGCGAGATGGCGGGTGGCCCGCAGCACTTCCGGCGTCACGAACTGGGCGGCGGGCAGCTCGCTGCCGGGAACGACCACGGTGTCGAAGCGGCCCGCGTCCTCCGCCGCGCAGGCCACGGCCACACGCGCGCCGATGGAGGTCTGCATGTCTTTGCCGTCGGCCGAGACCAGCACCACGTCGTAGGCGGGGAGGGACTGGTTGGCCTCGACGAACACCTCGGCCGGGCCCGCGAAATCGAGCATTTTCACGCCGTCGAAGACCAGGATTCCGATGCGCCGTCGCGATGAGTTACCTGCTGTGGAATCCATTGGGCAATTATTGTGGAATCGCGCCTCCACAACCAAGCCGAGCGGCCGCCGTGTGCCGGATGTCATGCCCGCGACGGATGCGAATGCCGGGCGTTGCTAGCGTGGACGAATGGGGCGTCCGCGGCAGTTCGACGAGTCGGCGCTGCTCGACGTCGCCATCGAACTGTTCTGGACCGACGGGTTCGACAGCACCTCGGTGGAGGGGGTGTCGAGCGCTTCCGGCGTCGGCAACGGGAGTATCTACGCCGCCTACGGCAGCAAGATGGGTCTGTTCCTCGCGGCTTTCCGCCGATACTGCGAGCGGCGGGCCGATTTCGTGCACGCGGTGCTGCGCGCCAACTCGGGGTCGCCGCAGGCGGCGGTGCGCGCGTTCTTCGACGCGGTGATCGCAGACTGTCTCGCGCACCCCAACCGCCGCGGATGCCTGATGCTCAACAGCATCGGCCAACTCGGGCACCGGGTGCCGGAGGTCATCGCCATCGCCGATCGGACGACCGCGCGGATGGAGAGCCACGTCGCCGAGCGGCTGCGCGCCGACATTCCGCGAAAGGTGCTGGACGAGAACGCATTAGCGGCGCTCAGCTCGCACATCGTGCTGGTCTCCCAGGGGTTGATTCAGCTGAGCCGATTGGATGTGTCTCGGCAGCGTCTGGACGACGTCGCCGAAATCTCTTGTGCTGCGATACCGCAGTGATCCCACCGGCAGGACCGGTCACGCGCCACACCTGACGTGCCGAGGTATATGAGCCATTAGCCGCGCCACCGGCGTGGTTGCCGTGGTTGGGCAGGATGTCGATCGAGGAAGCGGCGGAACTTCTTTCTGCCCCTCCGGTATCCGAGAAGGATCCGGACCCGGCCCCATCGAAAGCGATCGGCTGGCCCTGGCAGCCCGCCGCGGTGACGGCGGTGAACCTTCTGTTCACCCTTCTCCTCTCGGTCCAAGATCGAAAGTTTTCCGGTGTGTGCGGAAAGTTCCGCGTGGCTCGTTTTTCCTCTCTATAACAGGTTCCAATCCAAGACTCGATGAGGAGCCTGCGATGTCTGTTCGCACCCATGAAATGCCTGTTGGAAGTCGGTTTAGGCCGGGGGTGAGCAGGCGCGGGTTTCTAGCTGCAACCGGTTTCACCATTGGTGCCGCGCTGGTGGGGAGGTCCATGGCGCGGGCAACCGCGGCGCCGCTGGCGGATGGGGAGAAAGTTCCCGCGCTCGTCATCGGCAGCGGATACGGGGGATCGGTCGCCGCACTGCGGCTCGCGCAGGCGGGGGTGGAGGTGACCGTGGTGGAAATGGGAATGTCGTGGACGACGCCCGGCTCCGACGGCAAGATCTTCTGTCCCGTGCTGAAGCCCGACGGGCGGTCCTACTGGCTGCGTGATCGCACCGATCAGCCGGTCGGCTACTTCGCGGGCAGCAGCTACAACAAAGACATCGAAAGGTACACGGGCGTCCTGGATTCCGAGCAGTTCAGCGGAATTCGCGTCTACCAGGGCCGGGGCGTCGGCGGTGGTTCGTTGGTCAACGGTGGTATGGCGGTGACGCCCAAGCGGGAGAACTTCGCGGCCATCCTGCCCTCGGTGAACGCCGACGAGATGTACAACGTCTATTACCCGCGCGCCAATACCGGTCTCGGCGTGAACAATATCGACCGGACCTGGTTCGAGAGCGCGGAGTGCTACCAATTCGCGCGCGTGGGGCGCAAACACGCGGAACGCTCCGGCTTCGGCTGGACTTTCGTGCCGAACGTCTACGACTTCGAATACATGAAGAAGGAGCAGGCCGAGCAGGTCACCCGATCGGCACTCGCGGGTGAGGTCATCTACGGCAACAACCACGGAAAGCGGTCGCTGGACAAGACGTATCTCGCCGCCGCCACCGGGACCGGCAAAGTGCGTATCACGCCCATGCACACCGTCACCGCCGTATCGCCCACGGAGGGCGGCTATCGGGTGGAGATGAAAGAGATCAACACCAGTGGCGCCACGGTGGCGACCAAAACCGTTGTGGCGCAGAAAGTGTTCTTCGCGGCGGGCAGTATCGGCACCTCGAAGTTACTGGTGGCTATGAAGGCGCAGGGCAAACTGCCGGACCTGCCCGATGCCGTCGGCAAGAAGTGGGGCAACAACGGCAACGTCATGGTGGGCCGCGCCAATCACATGTGGGACGGCACCGGCGTACTGCAATCCAGCATGCCGTGCCTGGGCATCGACAACTGGGCCGATGGGGGCGGCCCTGCCTTCGCCGAGGTCGCGCCCTTCCCTGCGGGGCTGGAGACCTACGTCAGCCTGTATCTGGCGATCACCAAGAACCCCAACCGCGCCCAGTTCACCTTCAACTCGGGCACCGGCAAGGTCGATCTGAGCTGGCAGACCTCCCAGAACCAGTACGCCATCGACGCCGCCAAGCGCATCTTCGACAAGATCAACGCGAAGGAGGGGACGATCTACCGGACCGACCTCTTCGGCGTCTACAAGACCTGGGGCGACGACTTCACCTATCACCCGCTGGGTGGTTGCGTGCTCAACGAGGCGACCGACAACTACGGTCGCCTGCCCGGCTACACCGGGCTTTACGTCATCGACGGTTCGCTGATCCCCGGCAATACCAGCGTCAATCCATTCGTCACCATTACCGCTCTGGCGGAACGCAATATCGAGAACATCGTCGCCAGCGATCTGTGACCCCGGCGTCGAGGGCGCGGTGGTACGCGTCCTCGACCACCGCGGGGGTGTCGCGGTGAACGCCACGAGTCGTGTTGCCGCCCAGCCTGCTTCGTGTGGCAGACACAGCTGGCGGACGTTCACCGACTTCTCGCTCTCGCCTCGCCTGTTGTTAAGATCGGTTCGCTCGATCGGTAACAAGGGGGGAAGACTATGCGGGGTAATTCATCTGGGAACGTCCGTGTCGGCGGGCGGCGCATGTCACGGCGAGTGGCGTATGCACTGCCCGCCGCGGTGGCAGCCTCGCTGCTCGCCACGGGATGCGGCTCCACCCAACCGCGGAAGGCACCCAAGCCGCCGACGTCGGTCACCACGACCGCGCCCCGAACTACACCGTCCACCACCCAGTCACCGCGTACGACGCTCCCGCAACAGCCGACGGCGACCAAACCCCCGACAACCACCACGGAGCGCGGTGGTCTCGGGGGATCCAGTGGTGGCAGTGGCAGCGGCAGCTGAATCGAACCTGGCGGCTGTGCTCGCCTTCTTCCGCACCATGTTTCGCGAGAAGATGGTGTCATGACAACGCAAAGCGGCACTGGTGGATCCGCGTCCGGGTCGGCCAGGGATCATCTGCTCGCACGAGTCCGCGTGGCGCGAAACAAGTTTCGGCGCGGGTCGGCTGGGTGGTCTGTGGCGCACCATGTGAGTCTCATCGGTGCGGCCGTCCTGAGTGCTGCCGCCGCGCTGGCGATCCAGATCCCGGACCCGCCTCAGGCTGATCTCGCCGCGATCTGCGCGACTGTCGCCGCCTTGCTGTCCACGCTCAATATCGTCGGGGGCTTCGAAACGAAATGGCAGGCGAACCGCAACGCGTTTTATGACCTGGACAGTCTGCTATTGGATGCGGACGATCCGGCGACTTCCCTCGAAGACATCCGGAAAGGTTATAAACAGGCCGTGTACGCGCAGCGGATGACTTGGATCGCGCCGTCCATGCGCGGATTGGAACATGAGAAGACGGCACTACCCGCCAACCCCGCAGCCGATTGATGGACTCGAGCGGTACGACGGAAATCCGGAGGCGGGACGCACCAACGAACTTTCCTACATCGAACGCTGACTGCTGCGGGCTGGAGATTGTCGACCCGCCCGGGCTATGGGGTGGGCCGCAGTAGCGCGCCACTGAGGACTTCGCGGATGTGGTCCGGGTCGGATTCGTGGTCGTCGAGGAGGATGGCTGTACAGAGTCCGTCGCAGAGTGCGACGAAGGCTTCGATGGTGTCGGCGGGTTGCTGCTGTACGGGACCGCTTCACGGTCTTAGCCTCGTCGCATGAGCCTTGATCTCGGGGAACGGCTTCAATCGGTTCGCAAGCGGCGTGGTCTTTCGCAGCGGGAGTTGGCGCAGGAGTCGGGGGTCTCACTGTCGCTCATTCGCAAGATCGAGCAGGGGGAGCGGGATGACGCTCGTATGGTGACGCTTCGGCGGATTGCGGTTGCCCTGGGGTGTCCGTTGTCGGCTCTCCTCGGTCCGGATCCGGCTCCTCCTGAAGATGGGTACGGGAGCGATGAGATTTGGGCGGCGACGCGTGATGCCCTCGCGGCGTTAGGGGAGGGGCAGCCTGCGGAGGGGATCGTCGAGCAGGGTATCGAGGCGATGCTGGTCGATGCGGTGCGGCTCTATCACCACAACGAGTACGAGCGGTTGGCCAAGATTCTTCCGCGTCTTGTCAAGGATGGTGAGGCGGCCTCGCCGCTTATGCGGTCGCGAGTGTTGCAGCTGGTCGGGTCGGTGATGGTTCAAACGCGTCAACTCGAGCCTGCCCGTGTGGCGCTTGGCCGTTCGCTGGCGGATGCCGAGGCCACGGGGAATCTTCTGGATGCGGGTTCGGCCGTGATCACGCTTTGCTGGTTGATGTTGGTGGAGCGGCAATTCGAGGATGTTCGCGTGCTCGCTACCGAGTGGGCGGACAGGGTCGAGCCGAGGTTGTCGGTGGCGACGGTGCCGGAGGTTTCGACGTGGGGATGGTTGTTGCTGCGTGGGTCGGCGGCCGCTATTCGGGACAACCGGCCTGACGAGGCCGATGACATGATGCGGCTTGCTCGAGCGGCAGCGGTTGCTGTTCGGCGGGAGGCCGGTAGTTATCACCAATACTGGACGACGTTCGGGCCTGCGACAGTCGCGATGAAGCGTGTGGAGAATGCGGTCGTAGATGACCGGCCGGACTTGGCATTACGGCTGGCGCGAGAGGTTCCGCCCGATTTGCGGCCGACGTCGGACAACCGGAATCGTCATCTACTCGATGTCGCATCGGCGAACTTGGAGTTGCGGCGCTATGACGCTGCCTTCGACGTTCTTGTCCAACTTTCCCGCGAGGCGCGACCGTGGCTGGTCGAACAGCGGATGGCTCGGGATCTACTGAGTCGGATCATCGCCAAACGGCGAACTCTCACAGCGGAAATGCGTGAACTGGCGGACATCATTCGGCTCGAGTATTGAATCGAATGATCAGCTTTCACTGTGTCACTTCTAGAGCTTCACCGCTGGAAGTGCCATTGTCCAGCTGTCTATACCCCTGTGAAGCTCAATGCAGCCTCGCCGTCGGGTTGATGCGGTGCCCCTCATCGATCCCCGGCGGCGGGTGCTTGCCACGTCTCGAGCGAGCAGGGAGGGTGCTGCCGAATGGATTTGCCCGAAAGCGAAGTCCGGGGAACAAACGCGGCTACGGACCCGGCGCCGACGCGCACGGAACCCAGCGCACCGGTTGTCGGGGATACGCCGCGTACGCGGGTGGAGTGTTACCGCAGCGTGTGCCATTTGCCCGCTGTGCTCCAACCGGGCACGGGCAGGATCGGTTTCACCGCGGGCATGGTGTGGGCGGTGGCGATGACCGCCGAGGTCGGGCAGATGGTCAAGGCGGAGTTGGACGCCAGAAGGCAGGGCGGTGGGCCGATCATCACCACACCGCGCACGGCGACCTGGACGTTCCTGGTCCCCTCCGATATCCCCGCAACGATGATCGCGGCCGAGGCAGTGTTGTATCGCAGTCGCCGGGTGGTGGTGTTCGGTAACGGTGATTTCGTAGCGTTGCCGTCCCCGGCTGATCAGGGTTCGGAGTATCGGGGCTGGATCACCGCAGCGCACTCGGTATTTCGACCATCAGGGCGTGCGGTGCTGTATGCCGTTCACGCGGTCCTCGACGCGCAACGGCAGCCGGTCTGGTGAGCGCCGGAGCGGAATCGCCGCTGCCGAGCGAACCGGATGTGCACCTGTCGGTGTTCTTGCACGGGGTGCGAATGGATTACACCGCTTGCCTGACCGCCGCGTTGAACTTCGTACAGGAGCATGAAGCTCGCCACTACGTCGACGCGGTAACCATCTACCTCGAGCAGCGGACGTTTCCACGACTGCCCAACGAACGCCTCTACCTCGAGCGCTAGCAGCCTGATTTCGGTCGCCCCGACTCGGCCCGGCCCGCTGGCGAAGTTGCCGGGTGGCGGCGTAGGCCAGGATCAGGGCAGGCGTTCGAAGACCGCGGCGAGGCCCTGGCCGCCGCCGATGCACATCGTCTCCAGGCCGTATCGTGCTTCGCGGCGGTCCATTTCGCGCAGGAGGGTGGCGAGGATGCGGGCGCCGGTGGCGCCGACGGGATGGCCGAGGGAGATGCCGGAGCCGTTGGGGTTCAACCGAGGATCGTCGGGCGCGACGTTCCAGCGGCGCACTACGGCGAGTACCTGGGCCGCGAAGGCCTCGTTCAGTTCGATGACGTCCATGTCGGCGAGAGTGAGTTCCGCACGGGCGAGGGCGCGCTCGGTTGCCGGAACCGGGCCGATTCCCATGGTGCGGGGTGGGACGCCCGCTGCGGCCCAGGACACCAGGCGGGCCAGGGGGCGGAGGCCGAGTCTGCGGGCGTGCTCCGGGGTGGTGACCAGACAGAGGGCCGCGCCGTCGTTCTGGCCGCTGGAATTGCCTGCGGTGACCGTGGATTCGGGGTCGATCGACGAACGGATCGGACGCAGTGCGGACAGCGCCTCGACGGTGGTGTCGGCGCGCGGGTGCTCGTCGGTGTCGACAAGTACGGGTGCCGAGCGGCGTTGCGGAACAGGGACTCCGACGATCTCGTCGGCGAATCGTCCCTCGCGTTGGGCGGCTACGGCACGCTGGTGCGAAAGCACGGCCAGTGCGTCCTGGTCCGCCCGGCTGATCGCGTACTCGGCGCGCAGGTTCTCCGCGGTCTCGATCATTCCGCCCGGCACGGGGAAGTCGCGGCCGCCCGCGGTGACGCGCGCTCTGGCGAGGCGGTCGGCCAGTGCGACGCCGTCGCCCTTGACGCCCCAGCGCATGCCGGTCGCGTAGAACTCGGTCCGACTCATCGATTCGACACCGCCCGCGAGCACGAGATCGCTGCCACCGGTGGCGACTTGCAGGCACGCCTGGATGACCGCCTGGAGGCCGGAGCCGCAGCGCCGGTCGACTTGCATGCCGGGGACGTCGATGCCGAGGCCCGCGTCGAGGGCGGCGATTCGGCCGATGGCGGGGGCCTCGCCGTTGGGGGAGGCCTGACCGAGGATCACGTCGTCGATGGCGGCGCCGTCGATGCCGGTGCGGCGCACGAGTTCTGTGATGACAGTAGTGGCGAGCTGTTGTGGCGGAACGTCTTTGAGAACGCCGCCGAAGCGGCCGACGGGGGTGCGCAGCGGTTCGCAGATGACTGCGTCGGGCATGGGGTGTGTCCTTCGGGAGGGGCGATCACATCGCGTCGATGCCGGTGAGGGCGCGGCCGATGATGAGTTTCTGCAGTTGGCTGGTGCCCTCGTAGAGGGTGAGCACTCGCGCGTCGCGCAGGTATTTGCCCATGGGGTATTCGTCGATGAAGCCGTAGCCGCCGAACACCTGGAGGCAGTTGTTGCTCACCCGCACGGCGGTCTCGCTTGCCGCGAGTTTGGCCATGGACGAGGCGAGCTGCACCTCGTCGCGCGAGGCTCCGGCGTCGACGAGGGCGGCGGCCTTCCAGGTGAGGAGGCGGGCGGATTCGACGTCGAGCGCGGAGTCGGCGAGCAGTTCCTGGACGAGCTGCTTGGTGGCGATGGGCTTGCCGAACTGGGTGCGCTCGGTCGAGTAGCGCACCGCGGCGTCCAAGGCCGCTTGCCCGACGCCGACGCTACCCGCGGCCACGGAGATGCGCCCCTTGGCCAACGCTCCGAGAGCGATGCCGAGACCCTTGCCCACCGCGCCCAACCGCGCCGAATCCGGCACCCGGACGTCCTGGAGCGACAGCGCGGCGGTCGCCTGTCCGCGCAGTCCGAGCTTGCCGTGGATGGTCGTCGCCGTGAAACCCGGTGTGGCCGTGGGCACCAGGAAGGCGGTGATGCCTTTGCCGCCGTCGGCCGAGGTCCGCGCGAACACCAACGCGACCTTGGCCCAGGTGCCGTTGGTGATGAACATCTTCTCGCCGGAAAGCACCCAGTCGTCCCCGTCGCGCACCGCCTTGGTGCGCAGGGAGGCCGCGTCGGAGCCGCTGTCGGGTTCGGTGAGGGCGAAGCAGCCGAGCGCGCGCCCGGAGGTCAGCTCCGGCAGCCACCTGCGCTTCTGCTCGTCGGTGCCGTGCGCCGCGATCGACTTGGTGACGAGCCCGAGCGACACCGAGACGATGCCGCGCACGGCGGAGTCGCCGCGCCCGAGTTCCTCGCAGACCAGGACGTAGGAGAGCATGTCGACCTCGGTGCCGCCGAATTCCTCGGCGATGCCCAGCCCGAGGAAGCCGAGTTCGCCGAGTCGTTCGACGATGGCCAAGTCGACGCTTTCGGCGCGGTCCCAGTCGCGCGCGTGCGGGACGATCTCGGTGTCGACGAAATCGGCGGCCAGCGAGCGGATCTCGCGGTGGGTGTCATCGAGAACGAACATCGGTTCCTCGGTTCGTGAGCAGGTCTTCGGGGCGGGTGCCCTTGGCGTGCAGCGGGATTCGCTGCTCGGCGCGGGTGCGCAACCAGGAGCTCACCCGGTAGCGGGGATCGCGGGTGTAGGCGTACAAGCCGTCGAGTATCGCGGTGATCCGCTCGGCGCCGACGGATTCGCCGAGTTCCAGCGGGCCCAGCGGATAGCCGAGGCCGAGGCGCGCGCCGCGGTCGATGTCCTCCGGTGTGCCGATGCCGTGTTCGGCGAGCGCGCAGGACAGGTTCACGATCGCGCCCAGAATCCGTTGCGCGACAGGAGCGGTCCCGTCCGCGGTCGGCGTCGGCGTGTAACCGGCGGCGGCCAGGACACGCAACGCGGGGGCCGTGGCGAGCGGGTCGGCGGCGGCGGGCACGACGACGGTGAGGCGGCCGCGGTCGAGCCCCAACGGGTCGATGCCGAGGGTGCGGGCGGGGTCGAGGCCGTAGCGCGCGGCGAGCCGGTAGGTCGGTTCGCCGATCGGAAGGACGAGCGAAATCGCTTCGGCGCTGGGCGATTCGAGTACCGTCGCACCCGCTCGGCGCAGCGCGGCCGCGAAATCGGGGTGGTTGTGAACGTGGACCGGGGTGGCCTCGGCATCCGGCGTGATATCCGGTTCGGCGGGTAGCAGCGGTGCGCCGTCCCGGTAGCGATAGAACCCTTCCCCCGTCTTGCGGCCGAGCAGACCGGCGGCGACGCGGGCGGCCGCGATGGGGGAAGGGCGTAGCCGCGGGTCACCGTAGAAGCCCGCGGAGACGGTCTCCATGACCGGGTGGCTGACGTCCAATCCGGTCAGGTCCATCAACTCGAACGGGCCCATCCGCAACCCGAGCGTCTCGCGGACGATGCGGTCGATATCGGCGGGGGAGGCGATCTGTTCGGACAGGATGGCCAGCGCCTCGCTGGGCAGGGCGCGCCCGATGTGGTTGACGAGGAATCCGGGGGTGTCCCGCGCGAGGATCGGGGTGTGCCCGCTCCGGGCGACGAAAGCCGTTGCGGTATCGACCAGTTCGGGCGCGGTGCGCAGTCCCGGCACGATCTCCACCAGCGACATCAGCGGCACCGGATTGAAGAAGTGCAGACCGATCAGCCGGGCCGGGTCGCGCAGCGCCGACGCGATCGCGGTGATCGACAGCGAACTGGTGTTGGAAGCGAGCACGGCGTTCGGCGTCGCCGTCTCCAGCTCGGCGAAGATCGCCTGCTTGACCGGAAGCTTCTCGACAACGGCCTCGATCACGAGATCGATGTCGGAGGAGGGGGCGGTCGGGGCCGAGCCCGCCGTGAGCCGCGCCAGGATCGCCGCGGCCTCGTCGGCGTCGCGCTTGCCCTTGTCGACGGACCGCTGGATCATCGTCGCGACGAACTCGAGCGCGGCGGGCACGGCGTCGTCGTCGGCGTCGGTCAGCTCGACGAGGTACCCGGCGGTCGCGGCGATCTGCGCTATGCCGCGCCCCATCGCCCCCGCGCCGACGACACGGATACGTTCGATCGGTTCCATCAGTGTCCTTCGTAGGTCGGGGTGCGCTTGCCGAGGAAGGCGGCGATGCCCTCGGCGTGGTCGGCGGTGTCGAACAACATCTGAAAGGTGGTGCGCTCCAGAGCGATCGCGGTGTTCAGTGGGGCGTTCTCGGCGTGCCGCGCGATGCTGCGGATCGCGCGGACGTTCAACGGCGGCCGGCGCAGGATGGTCGCCGCGATCTCGACGGCCGCGTCCAGCGCGGTGCCGTCGGGCACGATGTCGGCGACGATGCCGATCTGCTGCGCGGTGGCGGCGTCGATCGGTTCGCCGGTCAGCACCATGCGCAGCGCGCGGGCCCGTCCGGCGCGCTGCACGAGGCGACTCAATCCGCCCGCGCCGGGAATGAGCCCGACGCGAATCTCCGGCTGCCCGAACCGCGCCGAGGCACCGGCGACCACGAGATCGCAGGCCATGGCGAGTTCGCATCCGCCGCCGAACGCATAGCCTTCGACCGCGGCGATCACGGGTGTGCCGAGTTCGTCGAGCACGGAGAAGACCTTGCCGGTGTCGCCCGCGAACAGATCGGTCGGCCGATACGTGCTCATCTCCTTCAAGTCCGTGCCCGCGACGAATACGCCCGCGTCGCCGGTGAGGACGACAGCGCGCACGGCCGAATCCGAATCGGCGGCCGAAAGTTCCTCGGCAAGAGACGTTTTCGTGAACGAGTTCAGCGCGTTGCGAGCCTGCGGCCGGGAAATGCGCAGGACGCGGATACCCGCGTGCTCGCCGGACAGATCGTTACGGAGTACGGAAGGTTCGCTCATGCCCGCGCCTCGCTCGGCCCCGAAACGCGCTGGCGCGTAATTCGCTCACTTCGTCGGTTCATCGGAGATACACCCTGGTCGGATCGATGGTGGTGCGGAGCAGGTCGAGCTCCGCCGCGGTCGGGGTTTCGGTGACGGCCACCCGGAGCGGCCGTCCTCGACGAACGCGGGTATGGCCTCGCGCATCATCAGCTGTTCGGGCCGGGGCATCGGGCTCCTTCGTTCGGATCGATCCTCACGCTGCCTTGCCCGACCGATATAGTCCAATACTCAATTCGCAATGCAGTAATATCAATTCTGACTGAATGGGGGTGTCGTGGAGTTCCGTCATCTCGCCGGGTTCGTCGCGGTCGCCGAGGAGTTGCACTTCGGCCGCGCCGCCGAGCGCCTGCACATGGCCCAACCGCCGCTGAGCCAGCAGATCCGCGCGCTGGAGAAGGAGCTCGGTGTCGCGCTGTTCGAGCGCAACACCCGCTCGGTGCGGCTGACCGCGGCGGGCGAGGTGTTGCTGCCGCACGCGCGCAAGGTCCTCGACGACATCGAGGTGGCCCGGCGCGCGGCGGTCGCGTCCGGGCGCGGCGAGGTCGGCCGGGTCTCGATCGGCTTCGCGGGCGCCAGCAGCCACGAGGCGCTGCCGACGCTGACCAGGGCGGTGCGCGCCGCGCACCCCGGTATCGAGGTGCGCCTGCGCGGACAGACCTACGCGGGCGCCGCGCTCAACATGGTCGCCGCGCGCGAGCTGGATCTCGGCTTCGTCCGGTTGCCGGTGCGGCGCGAGGGCGTCGCGGTGCGGGTCATCCAGTACGAGCGGCTGGTCGCGGCCCTGCCCGCCGAGCACCCGCTCGCCGACGCCCCCGACATCGATGTCGCGGACCTCGCGGACGACGCCTTCGTCACCTTCCCCGGCACGCAGGGCTCGAGCGTGCGCGACCATCTGGTCCGCACGGCGCTCGACGCCGGGTTCACCCCGCGCATCGTCCAGGAAGCGCCGGACTCCTACACCATCCTCGACCTGGTCGCGGCCGGCGTCGGCGTGACGCTGACGGTCTCCTCGGTGCAACACATACGCCGGACCGGCATGGTCTACAAGGAGTTGCGCGGCGAGATTCCGCCGCTCGCGTCGGCGCTGGCCTGGCGGGCGGACAACACCTCGCGCGCGCTGGCCGCCGTGCTCGCGGTGGCCGAAGAGGTGCTGCCGACCCCACCCGAGCGCTGAGCTAGAGGCCCATGTCCTTCGCGATGATCATGCGCATCACCTCGCTGGTGCCGCCGTAGATCCGGTTGACGCGGTTGTCGGCGTAGAGGCGGGCGATCGGGTACTCGGTGATGTAGCCGTAGCCGCCGTGCAGCTGCAGGCAGCGGTCGATCACGCGGGAGGCGGTCTCGGTGCAGAACAGCTTGGCCGAGGCGGCGTCGGCCGCGGTCAGCTCGCCGCGGTCGTGCGCGGCGAGGGCTCGATCCACCACGGCTTCGGCGGCGTCCACCTCGGCGCGGCAGGCCGCCAGCTCGAACTTCGTGTTCTGGAAGCTGGCCACCGGCTTGGCGAAAACCACCCGGTCCCTGGTGTATTGGTGTGCGAAGCGCACGGCGGCCTTGGCCTGGGCGTAGGCGCCGACGGCGATGCTGAGCCGCTCCTGCGGCAAGTTCTGGCCCAGGTAGGAGAAGCCGCAGTGCTCCTCTCCGAGCAGATCCTCGACCGGAACCTCGACGTCGGTGAAGGTGAGTTCGGCGGTGTCGGAGACCCTCAGGCCCAGCTTGTCCAGTTTGCGGCCGACCGAGTAGCCGGGGGAACTGGTGTCCACCACGAGCAGGGAAAGACCGTAGCGGCGGTCCTCCGCCAGCGAGGGCGCGGTGCGCGCGCAGACGATGACCCGGTCGGCGTGCACGCCGCCGGTGATGAAGGTCTTGGCGCCGTTGAGGACGTAGTGCGTGCCGTCCTCGGACAAGGTCGCGGTGGTGCGGATGCCCGCGAGGTCCGAGCCGGTGCCGGGCTCGGTCATGGCGATGGCGAACATGATGTCGCCGCTGACGAAACCGGGTAGCCAGCGCTGCTTCTGTTCTTCGGTGGCCAGCGCCTTGAGGTACGGAAGGCACAGCGACACATGGACACTGGAGCCGCCGAAGGACACCGCGGCGCGCGCGATCTCCTCGGTCAGCACGGCCTGGAAGGAGAACGAATCGATCCCGGCGCCGCCGTACTCGGTGGGAACCTCGATGCCGAATACGCCGAGTTCGCCGAGCTTGCGATAGAAGTCGCGAGGCACGATGCCGTCGGCGTACCACTTGTCGTACTCCGGGACGACCTCCGATTCGATGAAAGCGCGGACGGTCTCCCGGAACGCCTCGTGGTCGGCCTCGAAAACTGTTCTGCGCACGCTGATTTCCTTCCTGGTCGGGGCGGCGCCTCGGCACCGCCGCGCAGGCCTGCCCGGCGGTGCGCCGGACAGGCCTGCGGGATCTGTTCTTGCGGTGTTACTTCGGCGGAGCCGGGACCGAGGGGTCCTTGCAGTAGGGCAGCTCCGGCGGGCAGGGGGTCAGGATGGTGGAGAAGTACTGGAACGCCGAGAACAGCGCGATCGGACCGCCCACCGTGATGAGGCCGACCATGGCGCCCACCGCGCCGAGGGTCGCCGCGCCGAGCACGCATCCGGCGATGGTCGCGCCGACCCAGGGCAGCAGCAGCGCGATCACCGGGCTGGCGACCGTCGCGCCCGCCGCCCCGCCGAGCAGGCAGCCGACGCCGCCGCCGAGGACCGCGCCGACGACGGCGCTCACCGCGGCACTGATCGTCATCCGCTGGGCGAACACGCCGAGCGCGGATTGGTCACGCGGGGTGAAGGATTCGGCGACCTGCTTGGCAGCCTGCTCCTGACTGATGACCTCGCTCGCCGAGACGGCCGTCACCGGCGTTCCGCCCTCGCGGGACGGCGTCAGGATCGCGCGGTCTCCCTCGATCTTCGCCGCGATCGGGTAGGCCATCGCGTCCATCCGGTAGGTGAGCGGCACGGCGGCCACCGGGGTGTCGTGTACGTCGGTGACCACCAGCTGGTCGGCGACGACGCGCAGCTTGCCGTCGCCGATGGCTACCACGGCGGAATCACCTTGGCGGGTGACCTCGTAGCGCACCGCGCCCTGCTCCTCGGCGGGCTGGGCGTTGGTGACGCCCGAGCCGCAGACACCGACGGCGACGGCCGCCATGGCCGCGGTCACGACACTGTTTCGCAGTTTCATTGTTGATCCTCATCGATCGGTTTTCTTCGTGCTTGCCGACGACGCCGGAGTGCGCCGCGGCACGTGATGGGGGAGTGGCTATTTGCCGGTGTCGATGACGTCGCCGGTCAGCACCCAGTGGTCACCCTCGAACCGCTGGATGCGCAGAGACTCCATCGGGAACGCGTCGCCCTCGCCGGTCTTCAGCGTGATGCCGGGGAGCAGCAGGTCGATGCCGACATCGTTCAGCGAGCGCATGGCGTCGCGAAGTCCTTCGCGGGTGGGGCATTTCGCTGCTTCCATGGTCTTGTGGAAGCTCTGCGCGGCCGCCCAGCCGACCACGGTGTACTGGTTGGTCGGGTCCGCGCCGGGCGCGTACTTCGCCAGCTTCTCCTGGTACAGGCGCATGGCGGGGTCGGCCGACCACTGCGGGTCGGACGGGTCCTTGGTGAACGCCGCCGACACCACGCCCTGGGCGTTCTCCAGGCCGACCGGCTTCAGCGTGCTGATGGTGTTGGCCACCTGGGTCAGGATGTGCAGGGGGTTCCAGTCGGTGTTGCGCCGCTCGGCGGCCAGCGCCTGGGAAGCGAACTTCGGCGTGGAGAAATTCAGCAGCACATCGGCTTTCGTGTTCGCCAGGTTGCGCACCTGCGGTTCCACGGTCGGGTCGGTGACCTCGTAGCTCTGCTCGGCGACCACCCGGACGCCGCTGCCCGCGACGGCCTCGGTGAAGCTGGCCAGCAGATCCTTGCCGAAATCGTCGTTCTGGTAGAGCACGGCCACGGTGGCGTCGGCCTTGTGCTGGCGCACGTACTGCGCGAAGGCGCGGCCCTCGGCGCGGTAGCTGGGCTGCCAGCCGATGGTCCACGGATGCCCGTCGTCCGCACCCCATTTCGTCGCACCGCCCGCGACGAACACCTGGGGCACCTTGCGCTGGTTGAGGTAGTCCCACACCGCGGAGGAGGTGGGGGTGCCCAGCGTCTGGAAGACGGCGAACACCTGATCC
This sequence comes from Nocardia bhagyanarayanae, assembly GCF_006716565.1. Taxonomy (NCBI): domain Bacteria; kingdom Bacillati; phylum Actinomycetota; class Actinomycetes; order Mycobacteriales; family Nocardiaceae; genus Nocardia; species Nocardia bhagyanarayanae. The sequence goes on from NZ_VFPG01000002.1 coordinate 1,332,921, forward strand.
TGCTCCACCAGGCGGCGGGTCTCCTCGACGGTCTTGGGCGGCTGGTAGCCGTCGTCGCGGACCAGGTACTCGACGGTGCGGCCACCGATTCCGCCGTGTTCGGCGTTGAGGTAGTCGAAGTAGGCGCGAACGCCCTTGGGCAGTTCGCCGTAGGCGGAGGCGGGGCCCGACAGCGGGTAGACCCCGCCCAGCTTGATGCTGTCGTCGGTGATGCCGGTGGTCTGCTGGCCACGGCATTCGCCCTGCCCCACGGTGCTGCCCGTGTCGCCGCGGCCGCCGCAGCCGGAGACCGCGAGCAGGACGGCGGCCGCGACGCCGGCGGCGCGGATTGCCTTAGTGCGCATTGTTGTTCCCTTTCCGAACGAGACGTTCGAGCCAGCGCGCCGTGCGGCCGAGGAGTCCGGCCAATCCGTTGGGCGCGAGGTACATGACCGCGATGATCAGCAGTCCGAAGATCACTCCTGGCGCCGCCTGGTTGACGTCCTGGGCGAAGCTCGGGACGTACATCACGAACAGCCCGCCGAGCAGCGGTCCCCAGTGACCGCCGAGCCCGCCGACGACCAATCCGGCCAGTAGCGTGATCGACAGTCCGACGGCGAAGGAGTCCGGCGAGACGAAGCCGATGACCCAGGTGTAGACGCAGCCCGCCGCACCGGCGAGCATGGCGCCGCAGGCGAAGGCGAGGGTCTTGTAGAAGGCCAGGCGCACGCCCATCACCTCGGCCGCGATCTCGTTGTCGCGGATCGCGTGCAGCGCCCGGCCGACCCGCGAGCGCAGCAGCCCGGCGACCAGGACGAAGCTCGCGACGGCGACGAGGAGCGCCAGGAAATACAGCCACTGGTCCTCGGCCAACCCGGTCCACACCGGCGGCGCGGGCTTGGTCAGCGTCAGTCCCATGGATCCGCCGGTGACCGACTCGAACCGCTTGAGCAGCGGCACCAGGAAGATCGCGATGGCCAGGGTGACCAGCGCCAGATACAGTCCGCGCAGCCGCAGAGCCGGAATGCCCAGGGCGAACCCGAGTGCGAAGGCCACCGCCGCGGCGACCGGGAGGGTCGCGAAATACGGTGTGTCCCAACGGTCCATCAACACCGCGCTGGTGTAGGCGCCGACCGCGAAGAACGCGCCGTGCCCCAGCGAGATCTGACCCGTGTGGCCGACCAGCAGGTTCAGGCCCAGCAGCGCGACCGCGTAGATCATCGCCAGCGCCAGCTGGAAGGTGCGGAACGGCACCAGCTGAAACGGTGCGAGACAGGCGATCAGCAGCAGCGCGCCGATCCCGAGCCACGACCAGTTGGGCATCCGCGGCCGCCGCGTTTCGGAGCGCGGAGCGACGGTTTCGGTCGGGGTGGACGTATCCGCCGCGACGGCGGTGTTTCGAGTTCCCATGTCGCTCATACCCGTTCCACCACCGCGCGACCGAACAGACCCTGCGGCCGCAGCAGCAGGACGCCGAGAATGATCACCAGTGGCACGCCGATCTTGAGTTCGGTGCCGATGACGTCCAGATAAGCGCCGGTGAGGGTTTCGGCGATCCCGACGATCAGCCCGCCCGCCACCGCGCCGCCCGGGCTGTCGAAGCCGCCGAGCGTCGCCGCCGCGAAGGCGTAGATCAGGACGCCGCCCATCATGTTCGGCTCGAGGAACAGCAGCGGCGCCGACAGCACGCCGGAGACCGCGCCGACCAGTGCGGCCAGACCCCAGCCGAGCGCGAGCACGGTGCCGACCCGGATGCCGACCAGGCGCGCCGACTGCGGGTTGCAGGCGACGGCCCGCATCGCCAGGCCGATCTTGGTGTAGCGGAACAGCAGGTACAGCAGGCCCATGACCGCGGCCACCACGCCGAGCACGCCGAGACTGCCGTACCCGGCGGTCACGCCGCCCGCACGGAAAGCGCCCTCGGGGAACGGATTCGGAAACGACTTCACCTGGTAGGACCAGATCCAGCCCGCGGCGGCGTTGACGAAGAAGAACAGGCCGACGGTGACGATCACCAGCGTCAGTTCCGGTGCGCCCTCGACGGGCCGGATGATCACCCGTTCGATCAGCATGCCGCCGACGAAGGACACCGCGAGGGTGGCGAGCAGCGCGGCCCAGAACGGCAGGCCGCTCTGCACGCACTGCCAGGCCAAGAAGGCCGAGAACATGGCCAGCTCGCCCTGGGCGAAATTGACGATGCCGGTGAATCGGTAGATGAGCACGAGCGCCAGCGCCAAGCCGGCGTAAATCGCTCCGGCCGTGAGGCCTTCGATGATCTGTTGCAGAAATCCGGCCATGGTCACACCCGGTATCCGAGATAGGACTCGGCGACCTGCTCGTCGGCCTTGATCTCGGCCGCGGTGCCGGACAAGACGATCCGGCCGGTCTCCAGGACGTGGGCCCGGTGGGCGGTCCCGAGCGCGAGATGCGCGTTCTGCTCGACGACGATCACGGTGGTGCGCTCCTCTTCGTTGATGGTGTGCACGATTTGAAAGAGCTCCTGGGTGACCAGGGGCGAGAGGCCGAGCGACGGCTCGTCCAGCAGCAACAGCCGAGGCCGGGACATGAGCGCCCTGCCGATGGCCAGCATCTGCTGCTGGCCGCCGGAGAGTCCGCCCGCCGTCTCGCGCAGCTTGTCGCGCAGGATGGGGAAGAAGTCGAAGACCCGGCGCAGGTCGGCCTCGGTGCGGGCCCGGTCGCGGTGCTGATAGGCGCCGAGGCGCAGGTTCTCCTCGACGGTCAGCGGCAGGAAGGTGCCGCGGCCCTCGGGAACGTGCGCGACGCCGAGGCGCGCGATGGCTTCCGGTGCGCGGCCGGTGATCTCGGCATCGCCGAGGCGGACCGTGCCGCGCACCCGGATCATGCCGCACAGTGCGCGCAACAAGGTCGTCTTGCCCGCGCCGTTGGGTCCGAGGACCGCCCACACCTCGCCGCGCGCCACCGAGAAACTCAACCCGTGCAGCACCTTGGCCGCGCCGTAGCCCGCGCGCAGGTCGGTGACCGTGAGGAAGGGTTCGTCGGTCATGCCGCCGTCCCCAGGTAGGCCCGGATGACCGCCGGATCACGTTGCACCGCTTCGGGTTCGCCCTCGGCGATGACGCGGCCGAACTCCAGGCACACCACCCGATCGCAGGTGCCCATCACGAATCCCATGTGGTGTTCGACGACGATCACCGTCAGGTCGAACTCGGCGCGCAGGGCGCGCAGGCGCTCGGCGAACACGTCGACCTCACCGTGGCTGAGTCCGTTGACCGGCTCGTCCAGCAGCAGCAGGCGCGGCCCGACGGCCAGCGCGCGGGCCAGCTCGATCCGCTTGAGCGTGCCGAACGGCAGGCCCGCGGCGGGATGGTCGGCGACATCGGCGAGGTCGAGCCGCTCCAACAGCGCGTCGACCTCGGCGCGCAGCCGCCGCTCCTCCCCGCGCACTCGTGGCAGGCGCAGGCTCGCGGAGACGAAACCGGCGGAAGCGCGGTGGTGCGCGCCGACGAGCACGTTGTCCCGCACGGACATGCGGGGGAACAACCCCAGGTTCTGGAAGGTGCGGGCGATGCCGAGTCCGGCCAGCGCGTCGGGACGGACCGTCAGCAGGTCTTGGCCCTGGTAGCGCATCGTGCCCTCGGTCGGCTGGTAGCGCCGGGTGAGGCAGTTGAACAGGGTGGTCTTGCCCGCCCCGTTCGGACCGATCAGGCCGACCATCTCGCCCGGCGCGACGCCGAAGCCGACGTCGTGCAGGGCGGTGATGCCGCCGAAGCGAACGGTCAGGTGGGATATGTCGAGCATTCGTCCTCCGGCCCGCGTCCGAGACGTGGGTGAAATTCCGTGCGGGTCGGCGCAGTCATCGCGAACTGGCCTGTGGATCGTGGTCAGCGTAAAGACGCTGGTCAGGGCGCACATCGGACGCGGAGGCCCAATCTCGGCGGCGCGCTTTGTCCGGCGTGGACAGGGGCGGGTGCCTCGTTCGGCCCTGTTGACACCCGCGACGAGGGCCGTGGAGTATGCCGGGTTATGTCAGCTGGATCACATTCGATCGGGGTATCCGCGCCGGTCCAGGCCGAGCGCACGCGGATCGTCGGCAGCGTCTTCGAGCACGCGCACGACATCGCCGACGCGGGCATGTCCGCGATCCTGGCGCGGGTCCCCGGATACGCGGCGCGGGACAGGGGCTTCCACGCCGACGTGCACGACCAGCTGACGCGGCTGTGCCGGACCGGGCTCGGCGCGCTGCTCGACAAGCGCCGGGTCACCGTCGACGACATCGCCTACGCCCGGCGGGCCGCGGCGCGCCGGGCGCAGTCCGGTCTGACGCTGGTCGACTACATCTCCGCGTTCCGGCTCGGGCAGCAGGCGATCTGGAAATCGCTGGTCGCCCACGCGGGCGACTCGGAGGCCGGGCGCGACGCGGCGCTGTCGATGGTCGTGCCGCTGACCCGCTACTGCGACCTGATCAGCACCCAGGCGGCCAACGCCTATCTGGAATTCCAGCAGTACCTGTCCGCCGAAGCCGGGCGGGACAGCCGGGAACTGGTGGAGAGTCTGCTGGACGGCGCCTTGCCCGACCGCGGTCCGCAACTGGCGACGGCTCACGCGCACGGCATCGGCACCGAACGGGCCACGCCCATGGCGGCGGTGACGGCGGTTGTGTTGCGGACCGCGGGCCGCGGTGAGCCGGGCAGTTCCGAAGCGGAGGCCAGGCACATCGCGTCGGCGGCGCTCGCGCGCACCGGTGTCAACGGATTGCGCACGCTGTCGGTGGTGCGCGAGTCGGAGATCGTCGCGCTGCCCGCGCTCGGTCGCGACGGCTCGGCCGACGAACTGTGCGCGCTGCTGCGGCGGACCCGCGACAAGCTGCACGCCGAAGGCATCACTCTCGGCATCGGCGTCAGCACGGTGTTCACCGAGATCGCCCAGTTTCCGCGCGCCTACCAGCAGGCGCGTTCGGCGTTGGATCTGCTGCCCGAGGACGGCGGCGTGCTCGCCCTTCCGCACCTCTCACCGTTCCGGTACCTCATGCTGCGCGCCGACGACACCGTTCGTCAGCTGGTGGATCCGCGGATAGCCGCCGCGCTGGCCGAGGATCGGCTGCGCGGCGGGATGCTCGCCGAGACGATCCGCGCCTTCGCGGGCGCCGACATGAATCTGCGCGAGGCCGCGGACGCGTTGCGTATCCACCACAACACGGCCAAGTACCGCTTGCGCCGCATCCAGGAACTCACCGGCCGAAACGTCCGCAGCGTCAACGATCTCGTCGAATTGCTCGTCGCCATCGAGCTGCACGCCGCGCCGAAGTAGACGCGGAAACCGAAACTTGCACCGCTAGTTTGGCTGCTCTACGGTGAGCGGAAAACTTGCATCGTTAGTTTTGGAGGTGGCATGAACGCCACGCTGTCGTTGGCGAGCATTCTGGCCGAGCAGGCGCGCCGCCGCCCGGACCGGATCGCGCTGATCGAGGGTGCGCAGCGCGTCACCTTCGCCGAATTGTGGTCGCAGGCCCGCGAACAGGCCGCCGCGCTGATCGAACTCGGTGTGCGCCCCGGCGACCGCGTCGCGCTGATGTGCCCCAACACCGCCGAGTTCCCGCGCGCCTACTACGCGATCCTCGCCGCGGGCGCCGCGGTGATCCCGGTGCACCTGCTGCTGACGGCGAACGAGGCCGAGCACGTCCTGCGCGACAGCGGGGCGACGCTGCTGGTGTGTCACGAGCAGTTCGCCGAGGTCGGCCGGGCTGCGGCGAGCGCGGTGGGCATCGGCTGTCACGACCCCGATACGCTTGTGGCGGAACCGATTCGGTCGTTCGTCTCGCGCGCGCCCGGCGACACGGCGGTGATCTTCTACACCAGCGGCACCACGGGCAAGCCGAAGGGCGCCGAACTCAGCCATCTGAACATGGTCATGAACGCGACGGTGAACGCCTTCGACGCCAACGATGTGCGCAGCGACGACGTCGCGCTCGGCGCGCTGCCGCTGTTCCACATCTTCGGCCAGACCGTGTCCATGAACTCCACCTGGCGCGCGGGCGCGACACTGGTGTTGCAGCCGCGGTTCGACCCCGACGAGGCCATCCGCCTGATGCACGCAGAGGGCGTCAACACCTTCCACGGCGTGCCGACGATGTACGTCCGGCTGATCACCGCGGCGACGAAACTCGGTGCGCCGCAACTGCGTTTGTGCATCTCCGGCGGAGCGTCGCTGCCGCAGCCGGTGCTGGAGACCTTCCACGACCTGTTCGGCACGCCGATCCTGGAGGGCTACGGACTCTCCGAGACCTCGCCGACCGCCGCGGTGAACCAGCCGGACTTCGGGCCGAAGGCGGGCACCGTCGGGCACGCGGTGTGGGGCGTCGAGGTCGAGATCGCCGATCCGGGCGTCGCGGACGAGATCGTCCTGCTGCCGCCCGGCGAACTGGGCGAGATCGTGATCCGCGGGCACAACGTGTTCAACGGATACATCGGCAATCCGGCCGCCACCGCCGCCGCCGTGGTGCAGGGCTGGTTCCGGACGGGCGATCTCGGCGTGCGGGACGCCGCTGGTTACGTCACCATCGCCGATCGGATCAAGGACATGATCATCCGCGGCGGGTTCAACGTCTACCCGAGCGAGGTGGAAGAGGCGCTGCTGTACCACGCGGCCATCGAGGCGGTCGCGGTGATCGGCCTGCCCGACGAGACCTACGGCGAGGAGATCTGCGCGGTCGTCGTCGCGGGCGCCCCGCTGACCGCCGAGCAGGTCGTCGAGTTCGGCCGCAAGCGTCTCGCCAAGCACAAATATCCGCGCCGGGTGGAGTTCGTCGACCAGTTGCCGCTCGGTCCGAGCCACAAGGTTCTCAAGCGCGAACTCGTACGCCGATACAGCTGATGCGCGCAAGCGCAGGTAGAAACGGTCCTTTGCCGCAAAGGGTGAAGTAGACCGGCTACCGGCCTATGCTTGGAGCACAACATTGGATGGCGGCCGGGGCCGCGGATCGTGGCTACGATCCCGCGACGCCGAGGATCGAAAAGACAGTGCCGGCCGCAGGCTGAAATCTTCAGACGAGCACAGTCCCACGCGGTTCTCGGGCGAATCGCACCGACCATGGTGACGCCGTTCGAACGGTGCCGTTCGGCCGATGGGTGGGACACCATCCCGTTGGGAGGTTCTGCGATGTCGACGAAAATCGTTGTGCGATCCGGTGTCGGGCGAACCCACCGCTATATGTACGACAAGCGGCGCCCTGGGGGACGATCGGTAGCCATGCGTGGCAGCTGCGTGGTGATGGTGGTGGACGGCGAACTGGATCTCGCCGGACTGCCCGAGCTGTGCGCCGCGCTGGACTCCATACCCGAGCACGGCTGTCGCGCCGTGGTCGTCGATTTCCGTACCACCCGTTTCGTCGGGATTCGAGCCGCCATCGCACTGGGAGAATTCAAGAAGAAGCTCGCGGAGCGGAGCGTCGACCTGCGGCTGGTGTCGGGGCATGCCGAGATCGACCGAGTGCTCGACGTGGTGGGCGTGCGCGCGCTGTTCTGTTATTACGCCAGCCTGGACGAGGCGCTCGGGCGGTGACCCGCGCGCGCTGACTTCGGCGCGGACGCGCTTCGTTTTCCGGACGGCGTCGCGGCGACACACTTCGTTCTCTGTGTTGTGGGGCTCGACCGTGGGTTGCCACGCTGATAGATCCGTGGTCGTGCGTGTCGTCGGCTGCGTTCATCGCCGACATCCCAAGGAGATCCCATGCTGGAAACGAGCCCGTGCGCCGAGGCCGGTGACGCGCTACCCGCCGCACAGCCGCCCCCGCAAATCCGGAATCTGCACACGGTGGCGCGCGAACTGGCGAAGGCGCTGCCGCACGGCGTGCTCGTCGGGCTGACGGTCCGCGTCGGTGCCGATATCGCGGTGCGCGCGTGGTCGTCACCGCGGGCGAAGCTGGCCGAAGAAGCCCAGCTCATCAGCGATGCCGCGCCGAATCGGGCGGCGCTGTGCGAGGAACTCGCCGTCACCGTCGCCGATCTGGATGCCGAGACCCGCTGGAGCGACTGCCGGGCGCAGCTGCGCCTGCTCGGCGTGCGCTCGCTGCACTGCCGCGGTGTGCGCGCGGCGAACGACACGGCCGTCGCGCTCGCGGTCTACGCCGAGCGCCCGCATGTCTTGGACGCGAACCTCGACCCCGTGGTCGCGGCGGCCTGCCGCGAGATCGTCGCGATGCTGGACGGCCGGTAGCCGGTCAGTCTTGCAATGTCGACTGCGGTGCGACGCCGTAGGCCTGGCGATAGCTGCTAGCGAACCGGCCGGGATGGGCGAAACCCCACGCCGCGGCGACGCCGGTGACGGTGTCCCCGCCGCCGGGAGAGGCCGCGACCAACTGCTCATGGGCACCGGCCAGCCGCACTTTCCGCAGATAGCCCATCGGCGTCGTGTCGAGGTGCTTGCGGAACGCGAGCTGGACGGCACGGATGGTGACGTTGGCGCCCGCCGCGATGTCGGCGACGCTGATCGGCTCGCCGGCGTGCGCCTCGATGTAGGCCACGGCGCGGCGCACGGTGTCCGGATGGGCGTCTCGGCGGTCGACGGACGTCGGTTCGGGCGTCGCGGTGTTCGGGAAGGCCCGCAGCACGCCTGCCGCGAGACATTGTCCCGCCGAGGCGGCGATCAGCGACGATTCCCGCGCCTCCGGCACGGCGAGGACGTGTTCGCGCAGCCACCGGATCACTTGGCGCAACTCGGCGACCGCGGTGTCCGACACCGGTCGGTGGTTGGTCAACCTGACCGGTTCCGCGCCTCGCCCCGGCGTCGCCGAGGCCACCTGGGTGAGCAGGTTCGGATCGAACATCGTCAGGCGATAGCGCGCGCTGCGCACCACGCCCGAGAACGGCTCGTCCGGCGGGGCGATGAGCGTGAGGTCGCCGGGGACGAAGGTATCCGCCGAGCCGTCGGCGAAGGATTCCTCGATGGCGCCGGTCTGCATGTCGCACAGACAGACCCGGCCGAGCGGATCGGCCCGGTAGGCCATGTCGAACGTCAGATCCACCTGGTCGTCGCTGACCGTGCCCATCATCTCGCGCGCGACCTGCGCTCGCGTCCGCTCCTGACGGCTGCCGATCCGCATCTTCGTGTATGCCGAATTCAGCATGGCCTCGGTCGCGGCGAGATCCTCGCTGTCGAAGACGAAGGTTTCCATCGCTTCCCGCCTCGGCCGGGCCCGCTACGGGCGATTGCGTCTGATGAACCGGCCACGGCAGCTCGGCGTGCGCCGGGACGGAAATCTCCACAGTAGTCCGGTTCGTGCGGCCGTGCCGGAAGCACGGCCGCACCAGATCATCGCCGCGGGCTCGGGCCTCCCGTCAGGGTTGCGGGTTGTCCGGCGGGGCCGGACGCGGGAGGTCGGGGCGAGCGGTCAGGACTTCGTCGTCGTCGGCGGGCGGTTCGGGATCGCGCCATTCTTCGGCGCGGCTCGACCGGTTGCCCTTCAACGTGCCCTGCAGCTCGTGCGCGAGTTGGTCGTCGCGCTTGGGCCCGTGCTTGCTGTTTCCGCGTTCCATCGTGTCCTCCTTTCGCGTGATCACCGATGCCGGAGCAAGGCTCCGACACCATCGGGCAATGTCATGTCCTCGCCCACCGGTGTGATCGACGCACCGACGGCCAAGGCGGCCACCGGAAGGGCTTCGTCGGCGCGGCAGGCGCGGGCGGTTTCCTCGACGAGGCCGCCGCCGTCGGCATCGACCTGTCCCGGCCCGCTGCCGACGCGCACCACCCGATCGCCGAGCGCCGATTCGTCGATCAGCAAACGATCGACGTTCGCCATGCGCAGCGCCTCGGTGGTGGCGGTGAGACCGGCCACCGCGAGTCCGCCGGGGCGCTCCCGCTCGGCGGCGAAACGGTCGAGCACGGCGCGCCTGCGCTGTTCGGCGGCGTGCGCGACCGCTTGGTGCACCTCGCTGTCGAACGCCTCGGTGTCGATGCCCTCGGCCCGGCCACCGGCCTCGATCTCGACGATCTCGGCGCCGTGCTCGGGGATGTCGCCGTGCTTGGGCATGGCATTGTGCAGCGCGGACCGCGCCGCGACCTCCCCGGCCAGCACTACGACATCGGCGTGCACCCGATCGGCGAGCGCGGAGACCTCTTGCGCCACCTCGTCGATATTGCGCCGCACGGTCTCCTCGACGCGCCGCTCCATCGAGAGGTGCGCCCAGCCGCCACCGGGCACCTTGTGCACCGGATGCTCGTCGCCCTGCACCGTCTCGCCGACCGCCGTGCCGTGCTCGTCGACCGCGCGCAGATCACAGCCCACGCGATCGACCACCGCCACCACGTGCGGCACCTGCTCGGCTTCCTTCTCGATCAGCGGCAACAGGTACGGCATCGGTGACACCCGGACGATCTCGCGCGCGGGTGGATCGGGCAGCCGCTCGTCGACCAGCACGGCCTCGTCGTCGGCGATGAGCAACCGGCCCGAGCGGCCCTCGCCCGGGGGAGTTTCCGCGATCGCGGCGTCCAGGGCCGCCAGCATGCGGTCCGAGGCGCCGTCCCCGGCGAGCTGGTCGTGGATCGAACGCCAGCGCAACTCGGTCTGGTGCGCGGCGTCCTCGGTGTCGTGGGAGGCGTCGATGCATACCGTGGCGAACGGTCCGTTCCGTTCGGCTACTTGTCGGATGTTCATCCTTCGTTTCTCACCTCGTTCCTCGCTGTGTGCGCGGACTCCGTGGCGAATACCCGGAGCCGCATCGCTGCTTCGGTCTGCGTGATGGCGAAGGCGGAAGCCGCACCGGCGCGGACGAATTCGGCAGCGGAGGCGACCGCGTGCCGCACCGATTTCTCCGTACCGGCTCCGTCGGCCATCGCGACGGCGGCGGCGGAGGCGAACCGGTCGCCCGCACCGCAGGTGTCCGCGTTCGCCGACGCGCGGCGCTCGACCGGAAGGGGGACCGGCACGACGCCGGGCAGTCCCCGGCAGTACAACACCGCGCCCTCCGCGCCGAGCGTCACCGCGACGGCCTTGGCCGCCCACCGATCGGTCAGCGTCCGCGCGCGACTGCCGAACTCGGTGCCGCCGGGCACGAATCGTTCGGCCTCGTCCCGGTTCGGCGTGACCAGCGCGGCGCCGCGCACCGGCTCTGGACCGCGGGGATGCGGGTCCCAGACGACCGGCGCCCGGCGGGCCCGCGCCTCGATGAGGGCGCGGATCTCCGGGTGCGCCGCCGCGCCGCGACCGTAGTCGGCGATCAGCACGGCACGGGCCGATCCGATGGCGGTCCGCACGTCCTCGTCGAGGGGCTCGTCGGTCACGCGTCCGTCTCCGGAGTCGAGCCGGGTGATCGGAGCGGGGACGCCGTCCACGCTCGGGCCCGCGCACGGGCCCACCGCCCGCACGCGCTCCTTGCACACCGTGCTGCCCGCGAACGGCAAGCGGACGAGGCGAATTCCCTTGGGCAGCAACGCGCGCAGCCGTTCACCCGCCGAATCGTCGGCGAAACCGGCGACCAGCACGACGTCGTCGACGTCGCGGGCGCTGAGCAGCGCGGCCAGTCCCGCGCCGCCGGGACGGAACGAGCGCGCGGTCACGTCGACCACCGGGACCGGGGCGTCCGGGCTGTGCCGGTCGGCACGGCCGACCACCTCGATGTCGAGCAGCGCGTCGCCGACCACGACAAGCGGGGCTCCGGAGATCACGAATCCGCCTCGAGTGCGGCCTCCACCGCCGCGCACAGCGAATGCACGAGCACCAGATGCATTTCCTGCACGGTGGCGACGGTGTCGGCTTCGATCGGTATCGCGTCGTCGCACAGCGCGGCGAGCGTGTTGGGCGACGGTCCGGTCATCGCCCAGGTGGCCAGGCCGATCTCGTGTCCGGCCTTGGCGGCGGCGATGACATTGGCGCTCGAGCCGCTGGTGGACAGGGCGATCAGGACATCGCCGGGGCGGCCGTGGGCGCGCAGTTGCCTGGCGAACATCTCGTCGGTTCCGTAGTCGTTGAGGATCGCGGTGAGACTGGAGGTTTCGGCGTGCAGCGAGATGGCCGACAGCGGTCGGCGTTCGCCTCGGAACCGGCCGGTCAGCTCGGCGGTCAGATGTTGCGCTTCCGCGGCGCTTCCGCCGTTGCCGCACGCGAACAAACGCCCGCCGCGGTCGTACACGGCGGCGAGTTGCTCGCCCCAGGACAGCACCCGCGCGACCGCGGGGCGAAGATTGCGACCGAGGGCCGCGACGAGCGCGTCGAAGTGCTCCTCCAGCTCCACCGTAACCGGGCTGCTCTGCCGATACTCTGCGCTGCTCACGATGGCCCCTTCCTTTCTTTGCGCGCCCACCGGGGACGAAGGTGATCGTGGCGGCGAGAGTTTCCGCAGGGTATGGCGGTTTCGACGCCCACCTTGTCTCGGTGATGCCCAGACGAAGCGCTTCGAAACAGTCCGGAAGATCACTGGTCGGGGTCGTTCGCGAGGTGCTTGCTCCGAGCGGCGGATCGTTCGTCAGGCGGTGCGCTCGGCGAGGCCGTCCCGGTCGAGCGCGGTGCGCTCGACAGCCGCCAGCTTCGCCACGGCCGCGACGACGGCTTCGTCGGCGATGCCGTCCAGGCACGGATGGCCGGGCATCGGGCAGGCTCTGGCGCGCGAGCCCGCGCAAGGCGCGGCCTGGTCGCCGAGCACGACCGTGGGCACGCCGTGCGGCGCCCAGCGCAGCGCGGGAACCACGGGAGCGAACAGCGAGACGACCGGCGTGCCCACCGCCGCCGCCAGGTGCGCGGCCCCGGTATTGGGCGCGACGACCACCCGGGCGTCGCGCAACACTGCGGCCAGCATCGGTAGGTCGGTCGCGCCGCCCAGGTCCTCGGCGACCTCGCCCGCGACGGTCGCGGTCAGCTCCCGCTCCTCAGGTCCACCCGTGACCAGCACCCGATGCCCCGCACGCCGCAGCGCCGCGACGATCGACGCCGACCGTCGCGGCGACGGCCGCCGCGCGGGGACGGCCGCGCCGGGATGGACGACCACGTAGCCGGGCTCGCCCGCCAGCGTTCGTGCGTCCGGCAGGTCGGGGCGGACCCGCAACGACGTGTCGGTCGCCGGATAACCGGCCGCCCGAGCCAGGGACACGGCCCGGACCGGCTCGGGCAGATCCTCGTCCGGCCGGTGCCGCACGTCCAGCAGCGAGCCGGGATAGTCGGTGCTGATCGCGCAGATCCGGCCGACGCCCGCGGTGCGCAGTACGAGCGCGAGCGGCAGCGGGGACTGGTGGAACGAGGTGAAGATCAGCGCCTCGTCCACGGCGAGGGCCGCGATCGAGGAGCGAAGGCGCTCGATCGCGGTCGCGGTCACCGGCGGCGGATCGAAATCCACCCAGCCCGCCTGGAATTCGAGCACCCGGTCCACACCGGGCAGCAGTTCGGCGGCCGCCCGCCCGCGCGGCCCGGCCAGGAACGTCACCCGCTCCGCCCGCGCCGCGACGGCCCGGACCGCGGGGCCGGTGACGAGCACGTCGCCGACGCTGTCGAGCCGGGCCGTCAGCACGTGTCCCGTCATGCCCGCACCGGAGCGCTCACGGCCACGAGCGCTCGGTCGAATGGCACACGACCATCTCCCTGATCTCGCAGCCGGGCGGCTGCGACATGGCGAACACCGCGGCGGCGGCCACGTCTTCCGGCTTGTTGAGCTGGATGTCCGGCGGCGGTGCGTATTGGGCGGGCCTGCCGTCGAAGAAGGCGGTGTGCATGCCGCCGGGTATCAGCAGGGTGACGCCGACTTCGCCGGCGGTCTCGGCGGCCAGTGCCCTGGTCAGGCCGACCACGCCGAACTTCGAGGCGCAGTAGGCGGTCGCGTCGGGTAGCGCCTTGAGGCCGAGGGTCGAGGCGCAGGTGACGATGGTGCCGCGACTGGCACGCAACGCGGGCAGCGCGGCGCGGATGACCGCGGCGGTGCCGAGCAGGTTGACCCGCACGACGCGCTCCCAGTCCTCGGTCGCGACGTCGTCCAGTTTGCCGCAGGCATCGGTGCCCGCGGCGGTGAACACCGCGTCCAGCCGCCCGCCCGTGCGGGCGATCAGCGACCGCACCGCGCGCTCCGCGTCCTCGGAGTACGCCAGATCCGCGTACTCCCAGGGAACGTCGGTGTCGGGTTTGTCGCGGTCGATGACGATGGCGACGCCGCCCGCGGCTTGCACGGCGTCGACGGTCGCGGCGCCGAGTCCGGACGCGCCGCCGGTGATCAGGACGGTGCCGAGTTCGTTCTTCGTCGGTTGATTCACCAGGGGTCCCTTCGGATGTCGATGACGGGGATCAACCGGCGGCCGCGAGCGTCGCGGGCGCCGCTTCGGGGATGACGCGGTGGTACGCGGTCAGCGTTTCGTCGGCGACGCGATCCCAGGAGTACCGGCTGCGCGCTCGCTGATATCCGGCCGTGCCCCACGCGCGGCGCAGCGCCTCGTCCGCGAGCAGCGGACGCAGCGCCCGCGCGACCGGGCCGGGTTCCGGCGGGCTTACGAGGGTGCCCGTGACGCCGTCGACCACGGTGTCGAGCAGTCCGCCGACCGCGCTGGCCACCACCGGTTTGCCGCAGGCCATCGCCTCGAGCGGCACCATCCCGAACGGCTCGTACCAGGGCGTGCACACGACGACGTCCGCCGAACGCAGCAGCGCGGGCATGGCCTCGCGCGAAACCTGTCCGAGCAGGTGGACGCGGTCGGCGACGCCCGCGTCGACCGCGACCTGGCGCAGCCGCCGCGATTCCGCGCCGGTCGGGTCGTCGCCGTCGGCGGATCCGCCCGCGATCAGCAGTTCGGTGTCGGGCAGCTGGGCGAGCGCCTTGATGGTGGTGTCGAAGCCTTTGCGCGGCACCAGCCTGCCCACCGACACCAGCCGGTGGCGGCCGTCGCGCTCGTCGGCCGGTCCGTGCGGACCGAACCTGTCGAGGTCGACGCCGCACGGCACGACGGTGGCGCGCGCGTGCGGAAGTCCCATGCGGCCCAGCTCTTCGACTTCGTCGGTGCACGTGGCGATCACGTGGTGGGCGCGATTGGCGACCAGCCTCTCGAGCTTGATGCGGGCGGGCGGGCTGGTGTCGGCCGCGCCCTGGTACCGGCGCTTGACGGTGCCGAGCGCGTGGAAGGTCAGCACCACCGGGATGCGGAGTTGGCGGCTGGCGGCCAGTTCGGCGGCGACGGCGGACATCCAGAAGTGCGCGTGCACCAAGTCGGGCCGATCCACCGACCACTGCTCGCGCAGGAAGGTGGCGAACTCGCCGAGATGCGGCAGGATGTCGTCCTTCGGAATGGGTTTCGCCGGACCCGCGGGCACGTGCACGACCCGATAACCAGCGTCGGTGGTGATCGTGGTGTCGAGTGCCGGATCGTCGCGGCGGGTGTACACCGTGACGTCGTGGTCGCGCCGGGCGAACGCCGCCGCCAGCTCGCCGACGTGCACGTTCTGTCCGCCCGCGTCGACTCCGCCGAGCTGGGCGAGTGGACTGGCGTGCTCGGAAACCATGGCGATTCTCACGAGGTGCTCCTTCCGTCGGCGCGAAGCGGAATGCTCGGCGTCGGGGCCGCGGACGAACTCGCTCGCCGCGCGCGGCGATGATCACGGTGGTGCCATGTGCGGCGCTTACCCGCTTTCCCTTCGGCCAATCGACGCGTCCGTGGAGCCCCCGGTCGGAGCGGGTAGGCGCCCTTGCCGATCGCTCGAGCCTGCGCGTGCCCGCTACCCGTGTGACGACAAGCCGTCGCTGGACGCGCTCGTCCGGATTCGCTCGATCATCGCCGAGGTCGACCGATCGGCGAGGTAGCCGAGCACCCTGACCTCGCCGCCGTAGGCGCGCACGATCGGCGACTCGGGCAGCGCCTCCGGCCGGTAGTCGCCGCCTTTGACGTACACGTCGGGTTCGGTCGCGCGCAGCAGCTCGATCGGGGTGTCCTCGTCGAAGACGGTGACGTGGTCGACGCAGCCGAGGGCGGCGAGCACCGCGCAGCGATCACCTTGCGGGTTCACCGGTCGATCCGGACCCTTCAGCTTGCGGACGGTGCGGTCGGAATTGACCGCCACCACCAGCACGTCGCCAAGGCGCTTGGCCTCGTCGAGATAGGCGATGTGCCCGGCGTGCAGGACGTCGAAACAGCCGTTGGTGAACACGATTCGCGCGCCCGCCGCGCGGTGGCGCCGGAGTGCCTCGATCAGCCGGTCGCGCGGCAGGATCGCACCGCCGCTGTCGACGATCGTCGCGTCGACCCGGTTCGCGGCCGCGGGGCCGAGTCCGTCGTCCTGGCTCATGTTTCCTCCCGCCCGGTCGGATATCCGCTTTCGCGATTCCACGCGCCGCGCACGTCAAACACCGAGCGCTGATCGGACCGGTGTCGAGCCGTCCGACAATCTAAACGGTTCGAATTGAGAGATTAAGCGAGGTCGCTTAACGTCGGTTCATGAGCGACAGGTGTTCCACATCGGATTCGACGGCCGGACGCGGGATTCGGTATGAGCTACGCTGATGGACCCATCACCCAGATCGCCTGGGTGACCGACGATATCGAGAAGGCGGAACGCTTCTTCGTCACGCATTTCGGCGTGCGGAAATGGGCGCGCATCCCCGACGTCGAATTCGGCCCGCGCACATGCGTATATCGCGGCCGCCCCGCCGATTTCACCGCGCACATCGCGCTGTCGTACCTCGACGACATCCAGCTCGAACTGATCCAGCCGGTCCGCGGCGAGAGCATCTACGCGGAGTTCCTCGCCCACCGCGGTCCCGGACTGCACCACGTGTGCTTCGAACCGGACGACTTCGACGCCGCCGTGGCCGCGGCCGAGCGCGACGGACTCACGGTGGTGCAGCGCGGAGACATGGCCGCGGACATGCGTTTCGCCTACGTCGACGGCGCCTCGGAGGGTGTGCCGTTCATCGAACTGGCCGAGATCGGCCCGACCATGCGGGCGTTCTTCGATCAGGTGCGGCGCTCGGCAACCTGACTCAGAGCCGCCAGCCTTCGCGCACCGATCGGCGGCAGCGGGTCCGCTCGTCGCCCGCCGCGACGAAAAGGGCGGTCAGCAGGGGGATGCCGTTCGCGAGGGTCTCGCGGGGAAGTGGGCCGGTGGCGACGAGGGAAGCGAGGCCGTGCCCGATGGTCCAGCTCTGGGTGGCCAGCTCCAGCGGATCCAGGCCGGACCCGATAGAGATCCGGATGCTCCAGAGCGTTGACCAGGTAGGCGGCCCCGAGCGCCGCGAGGTCGCGCACCGGATCGGCGGTCGCCGCCACCGCGGCGAGCCTGGCCGACAGCCGGGTGAAGCCCTCCTGCCGCAGTGCCCGCCACAGGCCGTCCATACCGTCGAAGTAGGTGCGCTGGTCAACCCCGAGGGACTGCCCAAACCCGATGTGTACCGCCAGCTCTCGATCGCCCAGGGCAGCAGGCTGGTGTTCCTCGCCGGGCAGGTCGCCCGCGACGCGGAGGGCAACAAGGTGGGGGAGGGGGATTTCGCCGCGCAGGTCGAGCAGGCCTATCTCAACGTGGCCGCCGCGCTCGCCGAGATCGGCGGCTCGTTCGACGACGTCGCGAAGCTGACGATCTACGTCGTGGACTGGAACGAGGAGAAGTACCCGCTGCTCGGCGAAGGCGTGGCGCGTGCGGCCGCGAAGCTCGGCGTCGATCCGGTCAAGCCGATCACCCTGCTCGGTGTCGCCGCGCTGGGCGAGCCCGACCTGATGGTCGAGGTGGAGGCCACCGCCGTCCTCGACTGAGGCGGCTCAAAGACGCTGGCCGCGCGCGGACTTCACCGCGTCCAACAGCATGGTGAGAGCGTGCTCGACGGTCTGGTCGAGGACCCGATCCGGCCCGCCGTCGAACTGACGGTGCTCGGCCCGTACCTCGCTGTCGGTGGCGACGGCGAACCAGACCGAGCCCGCCGGTTCGCCGTCCTGCGGATCGGGGCCGCCGACACCGGTGACCGCGACGCCGGCGAAGGCGTCCATGAGCGCGCGGACGCCGGTCGCCATCGCCCGCGCGGCCGTCTCGGAGACCACCGGCACGTCGGGCACGTCGAGCACCCTGCGTTTGATCTCCGGGCGGTAGGCCACCACGCCGCCGCGGAACCAGGTGCCCGAGTCCGGCGCCGCGCCGAGCGAGGAAGCCAGCCGACCGCAGGTCAGCGATTCCGCGACCGCGATGGTGATGTCGCGGTCCAGTGCCAATTCTGCGAGTTCGGTGGCCCGCCCGTCTGCATGCGTCACCGGTACTTCCTCCTCCGTCGGGTCCGTTCGACGTTACCGGCGTGTCCTCGCCGCGGCCATCGATCCGATGGCTGTTTCGATCGCGGCGAATAGGGAAATCGGCGTGCACCGGCTGCTCGTAGGGGGCGGCTCGGACCCGGAGGTGATGCCCATGACGCCTGCACGGTCGGGAACAGCGAGCTGGTCGCGCGGGAGGGTCGCGTGGTTCGACGCACCGAAAGGGTTCGGTTTCATCGAACCCGCGTCGGATCCACGCGCATTGGTGTACGTGGACTATTCGAGTATCGAGATGGTCGGCTATCGCACCCTCGTGGAGGGGCAGCCGGTCGCGTTCATCCGATCGCGCGAGCGGCCCGAGGCCGTTGTCGTGCGTGTGCTGGCCGAGGGCGTCCGTAAAGGGCGAGTGGCGGCCTGAACGCGGTCGCGGGCGGGTCGGCGGCAACCGTCGGCCCGCCCGCGACCGTGTGCGATGTCCACTGCGGCAAGGAATGCCGGGCGGCGTGGCCGGCCCGGCGGCACCTCGGTATATCCGGTCGGGCACCTCGGCAGCCTGGTCGATCGCTTCGCGTCAGGGGCGGGCCGGTCCGCCGGACGTGGTCCTCGCCGTTGAGGTCCGTCGTCGCCGTTGACGATGCCGGTGATGGACAGCCTGTCCCTGTCGTCGTGTCGGGCCGCTGACCAGGCCCTCATCCTGCGCCAGTTGCCGACAAAGAGGTCATACCCCCTGCGCGGCAAACGAATCGCGCCCGAGATTCGTTGTCAATGCGCGCAGTCCGGCAGAGTGTCCGGTAGGTCCTCGGCGCGCCGGAAGCCGATCGCCATGGCGATCAGCAGATCCTGGGACTCGGCGGACAGATCGCACGTGGCGCGGGCCAGCCTGCGCAGCTTCTCGTCGAGCAAGCGTTCGACGATCCCGCGGTCGCCGGAGTGGTCGGTGGCTCGGTGAACTCCGATGCCTCGCTGGCGGAGACGCGGGGCCGGTCGCCGATCTCGATGCGGCCAACCAAGTTCGGATACCTCCGGTGAGTGTTCCTCCTGGTAGCGGCTGTGGCGCTCGGGGTGGTACTCGCCGGAGGCCGGTGCCCGGGGCCGACACGCCGTGCCGCCGGGCCCGTCCCGATTTCGCCGCGGAGTGTGCGCTCAGCTCGGCGTCGGCGGCTCGCCGACGGCGCGGGTCGGGTCGATGACGGCGAACACCTCGCCCTGCTGCCCTTGCAGCACGCCCATCCTGCCGAACGGGCTGTCGTCGGGACCGGCGAGCACCGTGGCGCCGAGTTCGGCCGCCTTGGCCAGCGACGCGTCGGTGTCGTCCACCTGGAACCAGGCCAGCCAGTGCGGCGGCGCCTCGACCTGCCTGCCTTTCGTGTCGTCGTTGATGCCGCCGACGACCTCCCCGCCCGACGGCAGGGTGAAGGTCGCGTAATCGAAGTTCTGGCCGTCGCCGATTTCCTGGTAGTCGTAGCCGAACACCGACGCGTAGAACCGCTGCGCCTCCCGGTAGCCGGGGGTGTGCAGCTCGTTCCAGCAGTACGCGCCGTGCTCGTTGTAGATGCGGGCGCCGGTGTGGGCCTTCGACTCCCACACGCCGAAGGCGGCCCCGGTCGGGTCGGCGGCGACGAACATGCGGCCGAACTCGAGCACGTCGAACGGCGGCATCATGACGGTGCCGCCCGCCGCGGTCACCTTCTGCGCCACCTCGTCCGCGTTGTCGGCGGCGAAGTAGGTGGTCCACACCGAGGGCATCGCCATGTTCTCCGGCTTGGGTCCGATGCCGGCCGCCGCCGACCCCTTGCGCGACGCCATCAGATAGCCGCCCGCTTCCGGCGGGGAGTCCTCGATCTCCCAGCCGAACAGCGCCGAGTAGAACTCCCTGGCCCGGGTGGGGTCGTCGACCTGGCAATCGACCCAGCACGGTGTGCCCTGCGGCCAAGCGGTGTCCCGAGTAGGCATTTCCGTTCCTCCTACCTGATCGAAGATCACGAGTGGATGTTCAGCACTGCCTTGGCAACCGTCGATCAACCACGGTAGACCTATCCGCCGCGTGGACTGGCACGAATGCCAGGAGGAGTCGTGGATCGGCTCGCGCAACTGGTCGTGCTCGCCCGTGGCGCCGAGACGCAACTCACCGACGTGCAGCAGCGGCTGCGCGAATTGGGCTGGGCCTACGACGATCTGATCACCGAAGTGGGCAGCGGCGCCCGGCGGCTGCCGGGCGCCGACCCGAACTGACCGAAAGAAGCGGGCCGCCGATCTGATCGGCAGCCCGACCTCACTCGGGCAGCTCCAAGCCGCGCGCCAGCACCGGCCACGAGGCCTTCAGCGCGTCGAGCCAGTAACCCCAGGAGTGCGTGCCGGTCGGCGGGAAGTCGTAGGTCGCCGGTATGCCGAGCGAGTTCAGCTTGGCCTGCATATTGTGGCTGCAATAGTTGACGCCCGCCTCGATCACGCCGCCGGTGAGCACCTGGCTCGCGAGTCCGTCGATGCCGGGCAGCGTGTACGGGCCGTTGAGCACGTCGTAGCGACCGGGCAGTCCGCTGCCGCTGGAGATGAAAAGCTCCACCCCGCGCAGGCCCTCGGCGTTCACGTACGGGTCGTTGGCCGCCCACATCGGATCGTTCTGCGGGCCGTACATGTTGTCGGTGTTGCCGCCGCCCCACACCCCGACGGACAGGTTGACGAAGGAGTACCCGATCGGATCGCTGATCTGTGCGCAGCCGCTGTAGGCCGCCGCCGCGCGGAAGAGTCCCGGCGCGGCGATCGGCAGTTGCAGCACCGAGGTACCCGAAGTCGACAGTCCCGCAATGGCATTGAGTCCATTGGTGCCCAGCGCGCCGTCGATCACCGGCGGCAGCTCCTCGGTGAAGAAGGTCTTCCACTTGTGCACGCCGATCACCGGATCCGGCGCCCGCCAATCGGTGTAGTAACTCCACGCGCCGCCGATGGGCTGGACCACGTTGACGTCCTTGGTGCCGAGGAACTGCAGTGCCTCCGGGGTGCGGTGATCCCAGTTCGCGGTGCCCTCGCCGCCGTCGGCGCCGGAGAGCAGATACAGCGTCGGCCGCGGCGCCGAGGTGTCCGCCGGGCGCTGCACGGTGATGGTGATCGGACGGTCCATCGCCGCCGAGTAGACACTCAGCGTCAGGTTGCGGTCGTCCTCGATGGTGAAATCGACGATGCGCGAACCGTCCGGCGCCACGGGGCGCGCGAGCAGTGCGCCGCTCGTCATGATCGGATCGTTGGTCTCGGCGCGCGCGGCGCCGGGGACAAGAGTTGTGAGTATCGCCGCGGCGGCCGCCGCCAGCGCGATCGCGGGCCTGCCGAGCGCTGGCCGCTCCATGGTGTACCTCCGTGACTCGTTCGGGTCCGTCGCACACTGCCAGGCACACCGTACTGGGTCGGCAATCTCTCGGCTACCGTGACGCGGCCGTGCCGTACGTGTCGCGAGTCAGGGCTCGGTCAGACAATCCACGAACAGCGCCGTGGCCGAGCGGGTGTCGTCGCCGCGCCAGGCGACGGCCAGCTCGGCGGGCTCGAGTCCGTCGACCGGGCGAAACACCAAGCCCGGCCTCCGATAGAGGTCGGCGTTGCCCGCCGCGACCAAGGCGACGCCCAGTCCGGAGGCGATCGCCTCGAACGTCTCGTCCGCCCCGGTGGCCTCGGCGCCGACGCGGACCGGGTGTCCATCGCGGGCGTCGATCGCCAGCCAGTGATCGCGCAGCGGCCCGGCGGCGCGCGGCAGGGCGACGAACGGTTCGTCGAGCAGATCGGTGAACGCGACCGTCGCATGGTCGGCGAGCGGGTGCCCTTCGGGAAGCATCACGCCGCGCGATTCGCGACGCAGGACCCGGGTGCGCAGCCCGTCGAGGGGGATGGGCAGCCAGACGAGGCCGATATCGCTGGACGCGTCGGCGAGCCCCGCCGTCGGATCCGACCAGCCCACCAGCCGCAGCGAGACGGTCCAGTCGGGCGCCGCCGCACGGAACCGGGAGATGGCGCGGCGCTGCAGATCACGACCCACCGCGGTCTGCATGCCGACCACCAGAGTCTGCGGGCGGCCGATCGCCTGGGCGCGCGGATAGGCGCGATCCCAGCGTTCCAGCATCTCGCGCGCGGTCGGCAGCAACTCGGCGCCCTGCGCGGTGAGCACGACGCCGCGCGGCGTGCGTTCGAAGAGCTCGAAGCCGAGGCGGCGTTCCAGCGCTCGGATCTGTTTGGACAGCGCCGGTTGCGAGACGAAGACCCGCGCCGCGGCCCTGGTGAAGTTGGCCTCCTCCGCCACCGCGATCAGGTAGCGCAGATCTCGCAGGTCGACGTCCATAACGTTTGGTTATACCAACCTGACTTGGACGGCAGGGGGCATGATCGGCGAGAGTGGTGCCATGACCAAGATCCCCGTGCGCCACCTCGGCGAAATCCCGGTTTCCGCAGTCGGTTTCGGCGCTATGGTGCTCTCGCCCGGCATGTACGGAGACATCGACGACGACCGCGCGCTCGCCGCGCTGCGCCACGCCGTCGACCACGGCGCCACGCTCATCGACACCAGCGACGGCTACGGCGCCGAGGGCCACAACGAACAACTGATCGGGCGCGCGATCCGCGGCCGCCGCGACGAGCTCACCATCGCCACCAAATTCGGCTTCCGCATTCCGGAAGGCGCCGCGGCGCACAAGTTCCCGGTGGGCTTCGCGTTCGGCGAGCTCGCGGTCAACGCCGAGCCGCGCTACGTGCGCGGATACGCCGAGCAGAGCCTGCGCAATCTCGGCACCGACGTGATCGACCTGTACTACCCGCATTTCCCCGATCCCGAGGTGCCGATCGAGGACACCGCGGGGGCGGTGGGCGAACTGGTGGCCGACGGCCTCGTGCGCTACCTCGGCCTGTCCAACGTCACCGCCGAGCAGTTGCGGCGCGCGCACGCGGCGCACCCGGTCCAGGTGGTGCAGGCGGAATGGTCGATGTGGCGTCCGATCGACGCCGAATTGATCGCGGCCGCCCGCGAATTGGGTGTCGGCGTCGTCGCGTGGAGTCCGCTCGGCGCGGGTTTCCTCACCGGAACGGTGGATCGAGTCGGCGCGGACGATTTCCGCGCCAACCTGCCCCGTTTCGACGCCGCCAATCTCGCCGCGAACAACGACTCCTACGCCGCGCTCCAGGGAATCGCCACCGAACTCGGCATCAGCCGAAGCCAATTGGCGCTCGCCTGGCTGCTGCACCAGGATCCGCACGTGGTGCCGATCCCGGGCAGCCGCACCCCCGCGCACATCGAGGACAACCTGTTCGCGGCGAACATCGGCCTGCACGCCGACACCCTGCGCCGGATCGAGCAGGTGCTCGACAGCGCGGAGGCGGTGGGGGCGACGTTGCTGGAGAGCTGACTCGGCGGGGCAGTCGGTGCACGTCGGTCCGGCCCGATCCGGCCGGGCCGGCGCGCACCGACAACCCCTCTGTCGGAACTGGAGTCGGCGAATCCGCGCGATCGGTCTCGGCGTCCGCTATACAGTGTGTCGCGCACGGCGCGCCGCCGGAATCCGCGACGCGGCAAATCTATAGTTTTGCTCGCAACGATGCATCGACTATGAATGTGGGGTGCTGTTCACACTCGTGATCACTTGCCTGCCATCGGATCTCCACGGTCGGAGGTCGATTTGACCATAGAGCACCCCATCGAGGACGAGGTCACGCAGCTGGCGCGGCGGGTCGAAAAGGCCCGCGGACGGCTGGCTTATCAGTTCGACCCGGCTCTCACCGAGGCGCTGTCCGAGGACGAACTACACGCCGAACGCGAACTCGCCGAGCGAATTCGCGAACAGGATCGTGGGCAGCGCTGGAAAGAGGTGCAGGCCGCCGCGGTCGCCTCCGACCGCGCGAGGCACACGGCGGAAGAAATCGCGAAGGCCGATATGCGAGATTTGTTGCTCGCCCGCAAGGCGATCGCCGCGCAGCGGCGCGAATCCAGTCCGCACGCCAAGCTCGCCTCGCTGTACCGGCATCGCGCCTGGTCGCTACGCGCGCTGGCCGGCGTGGTCGGCGCGGGCATGCTGTGGTCCGCGGTCAACGTGCAGCACAACATCGCACCCGGCGGCCCGAGCGACCCGCTCTACTGGTTCAGCTATCTGCTGGAAGGGATGATCAGCGTCTGTCTGATCATCATCATGATCGGCACCAACAAGGTGGCCGAGTGGGGCGTGGTCGACAATCGCCGCCAGGTCGCCGCCGCCGAAATGGCGCTGCTGTCACTGACCGTCGGCCTCAACACCTACCCGTACCTGCGCTCCGGCCAGTGGTACGAGGTGGCCGTGCACGCCATCGCCCCCGTGATGATCGGTGTGGCCCTGCTGATTCACGACGCCGCGAGCGCGCGGTACGGCCTGGCCATCCACCGGGCCACCGAGCAAGTGCGCGATATGCCCGACCCGGCCGAACAGATTCGGGCCAGCTTGCCAGCGTTGGTCCGGCGCGAGAGCGTCGTCGTCGCTGCCGAGCGACCGGCGCCCGCGCCGCGAGCCGAGCCGGAGGTCGAGGAGGAGCAGTACGCGGAGCCCGAGGTCGACGAGACCGACACCGCGGAGGCCGCGCCCGAGGACGCGCCGCCCGCACGGGTCGAGAAGCGCCGCGCGCCCGCCGAATCCGGGCAGCCCGCCGCGAACGGCAACGGCAAGGCGCCCGCCACGGCCGAGCCGCTGCGGGCCGAAAAGCCCGCGGCGGCAGCCAAGGTGGACAAGCCGGTCGTCGAGCCCGCCCCGGCGCGGACGCCGGAGCCGGTGGCCGCCAAGGTGGTCGTCCGGCAGACGCCCCCGCCGCCGACCAAGCCGATCGAGATCGACAAGCCCGCCGCGTCGCGTCCGGCCACCGAGAGCGCGTCGATCAAGATGAGCACGAAGGACTCCCGCATCGCGAAGGACTCGCGCAACGCGAAGGACTCGCGCAAGGCGGCGCCGCCGGATCCGGACAACGCCTACCACGAGGTGGTTCGCTCGTCGGGCATCTACGACACCGGGCAGTTCCGCATCGCCGAGGCGCTCGAACAGGAACTCGCCGAGATGCAGGAGGCGCGCAGGCGGGCCCGCACCGGCAGGCAGCGCTGAACGCTCAGCTCGGACTCGCGGCCGGGGTGAGCGAACCGCGCAGCCGCTGATCGAGTTCGTCGCGATAGAACTCGAGGAAGCCGTCCGGGTCCGGTCCGGCATTCTGCAGCACGAGATGGTCGAATCCCGCGTCGGTGTAGGCGCGGACGGCCTCCACGTAGCGGTCCGGGTCGGAGCCGCAGGTGAAGTGGTCGCGGATGTCCTCCTCGCGGACCGTTGCGCTGGCGGCGGCGAAGTTGACCGGGTTGGGTAGCTCGCTCATGACCTTCCACCCGGTGAGCGCCCAGCGGGTGGTCTCCAGTGCCGCCTGCGCACCGGTATGTTCGTCGGGCGCCCAGGCCAGCGGCACCTCGGCGTAGCGCGGCCCCTCGCCGCCGTGTTCGCGGTACTGCCGAACGATCGAGGGGTCGGCGTCGGTGGCGAAGAGGCCGTCGCCGAGTTCGGCGGCCAGCTTGGCCGATTCGGACCCGCCCGCCGCGACCGCGATCACCGGAAGCCGCTCGGGCAGGTCGAAGATCCTGGCGTCCGAGAGATGCAGGTACTTGCCCGAATACGACTGATAGCCGCCGCTCCAGAGCAACCGGATGATCTCGAGCGCTTCGCGCAGCATCTCGTGGCGCACCCGCACCGAGTCCGGGAACTCGAGTCCGACGATGTGCTCGTTGAGCCGTTCGCCGGACCCGACGCCGAGCGTGAAACGGCCGTCGGAGACCAGCGCCATGGTGGCGGCGGCCTGGGCCACGATCGCGGGGTGGTAGCGCAGGATCGGACAGGTGACGCCGGTGGCCATGCCGATGCGGTCGGTGCGCGCCGCGATGGCGCCGAGCACGGTCCAGGCGAACGGCGAGTGGCCCTGGTTGTCCAGCCAGGGATGGAAGTGGTCGCTGATCTCGACGAAGTCGAAACCCGCGCGCTCGGCCTGCACGGCCTGGCGGATCAGTTCGGCGGGACCGAAACCCTCTGCCGCCAGCTTGTATCCGATCTGCATCGCTACCTCCTTCGCTGGGTGTGTAGCCGGTCGATCACCGACCGGCTACCCCCGCCCACCTCCGGCAAACGACAGCGCGAACCCACCTGCCGGTGGAACGTGATCTACGCGTACCCTCCGCCTTCGCTCCGGCCATGCGCCGGTCGATGACGGACTCCGTCCGGGCTGCGCCATCGAAGTTTGCCGGGCACAGGGCCGGGTAGATCCGCATCGTCGCACGTCACCGCAGATCCGCCGGGAGGTCCGATGAACGGTCTCGCGCAATGGGCACCGGGGCCCGGCGGCCCGAACCCGGTGTGGTTCGCCGCGGCGAATCCGCGCCGCCATCGCCCGCTGCCGATTGAGGGGCCCCGCACGCACCGGGGGGCCACGTGATCGGTTACTACATCCACCACCACGGCTCGGGACACCTCGTCCGGGCTCGCCGCATCAGCGCCTGCCTCGCGCAGCCGGTCACGGCGCTGACCTCGCTGACCCTTTCCGACGACGACGTCTTCGACGACGTCGTGCACCTGCCCGCCGGCAACCTCGCCGCGACGGTCCGCGATCCCACCGCGTCGGGCGTCCTGCACTGGGCGCCGCGCCATGATCGCAGGCTGGCCGAGCGGATGGCCGCGGTCGCGGCGTGGATCGCGGCGACGCGGCCGGACGCGCTGGTGGTGGACGTGTCAGTGGAGGTGGCGCTGCTGGCCCGCCTGCACGGGGTGCCCGTCATCTGCATGGCGCTGCCGGGCGCCCGCACCGATCCGGCCCACCAGCTGGTGCACCGCATCGCCGAACGCCTGATCGCGGCGTGGCCGCGCGAACTCTACGACCCGTCGTGGCTGCGCCCGTACGCGGACAAGACCCGCTATGTCGGCGGCATCACCCGATTCGACGGCCGCCCCCCGCTGTTCGCGGCGCGCGACGAACGCCCGACGGTGCTGGTCGTCGGCGGCGCGGGCGGCGCCGCGTTCACGGCGGGGATGGTGCGCGCCTGCGCCCTGCGACACAACCAATTTCACTGGCGCGGTATCGGATTGGGCGATTGGGTGGACGACCCGTGGCCGGAGTTGTGCCGGGCCGACGTGATCGTGACGCACGCGGGGCAGGGCGCGATCGCCGATGTCGCCGCCGCGGGCAAACCCGCCGTGGTGGTTCCCGCGCCGCGCCCGTTCGACGAGCAACTGGCCACCGCGCGCACGCTCGCGTCGGCGGGCATGGCGCTGACGGTGGACCGCTGGCCCGATCTCGAGGACTGGCCCGGCTTGCTCGCGCGGGCCCGCGAGCTGGACACCGGCCGCTGGCGCGCATGGCAGACCCGTGGCGCCGGGGTGCGCGCGGCCGCGGCGATCGGCGAGGTCGTCGCCGAGCGGCTGCGGTCGGCCTCGTGAGAACCGTGGTCGTCGCGTGACCCGGTTGGCGGCGGACTCGCGTGGAAACTGGGCGATAACCCGGCGCGAGCGGGGTAAACGACCAGCATGACAGCGACCATGGTCCCGAAAGCCCACCCCATGCCCGAGCCGCGCGGCGAGCTGTCCGCGGCGGTGGTCGAGCTGCTGCGCGGCGCGCCGGGGCAGTCCGTACCGCGGGCCGGGTCGACGGATCCGTTCGACGAGGATCTGCTGCTCGCCCTGCACACCTGCTACGAGCTGCACTACTACGGCTTCGCGGCGGTCGATCCCGGCTGGGAGTGGGATCCCGGTCTGCTCGGGCTGCGCGCGGAGATGGAACAGCGGCTGCTCCGCGGGCTGCGCGACGCCGTCCCCGGCGGGACCGACCTGGAAGGGGAACTCGAAGAGCTGCTCGTCACGCCGGTCGAGGCGAGCGGGCCGAGCCAGTTCCTGCTCGATCGCGGCGAATGGTGGCAGATGCGCGAGTACCTGGTGCACCGTTCGCTCTACCACCACAAAGAGGCAGATCCGTACGCGTGGGCGATTCCGCGGCTGCGCGGTCAGGCGAAGGCGTCGCTGGTCGCGGTCGAGTTCGACGAGTTCGGCGGCGGGCGCGGCGAACGCGTGCACGCCAAGCTGTACGCCGATCTGATGGCCGCGGCGGGCCTGAATCCGGACTATCTGCACTATCTGGACGTGATTCCGGCGCCGATGTTCGCGCTGATGGACACGATCTCGCTGTTCGGGCTGCACCGTGAGCTGCGCGGGGCGCTGGTCGGTCATTTCGCGACCGTGGAGATCAGCTCGCCGCCGGGGGCGCGGCGGATGGTGGAGGCGCTGCGCCGTCTCGACGCCGACCCCGCCTGCACGCTGTTCTACCGCGAGCATGTGGAGGCCGACGCGGTGCACGAACAGGTCATGCGCCGCGACGTGATCGGCGACCTGCTCGCCCAGGAGCCCGCGTTGACCGAATCGGTGGTATTCGGGATCCAGGCGACGAACTTCCTCGAGGACCGGTTCGCCGAGCATGTGCTGGGCTGCTGGGAGGCGGGACGCGGTTCGCTGCGTGACGGTGAGCCGGGTTCGGTGGGCGCGCACGATTAGTTCGGCTCATTTCGGCTATCCGGCGTACGTGATGTTGCTTCGCCCGCCATGGGTCTATCGCCCGCAAACGGATACCTGGCTGCTGGCCAAGGCGCTGTCCGAGGCGGGCATTCCGCGCGGTGGGCATGTGCTCGACGTGTGCACCGGAAGCGGGGCGCTGGCCATCGCGGCCGCGCGCGGCGGAGCCTCGGCGGTCACGGCCGTGGACATCTCCCGCTCCGCGGCGG
Organism: Nocardia bhagyanarayanae; assembly: GCF_006716565.1. Classification (NCBI taxonomy): domain Bacteria; kingdom Bacillati; phylum Actinomycetota; class Actinomycetes; order Mycobacteriales; family Nocardiaceae; genus Nocardia; species Nocardia bhagyanarayanae. Next base: position 1,361,848 of record NZ_VFPG01000002.1, read on the forward strand.
CGTCGGCGTGGCTGAACTGCCGGATCAGGGGTATCGAGGCCGAGGTGATCCGTGGCGACTTCAGCTGCGCGCTGCGCGGACGTCGCTTCGATCTCGTCCTCGCCAACCCGCCCTACGTCCCCGCGCCGGCGGGCGCGGGGCGACGCGGTCCGGCGCGGGCCTGGAACGCGGGAGTATCGGGGCGCGGCGCGCTCGACCGGCTGTGCCGGATGATGCCGGAGCTGCTGAAACCCCGGGGCGCGGCGCTGGTCGTGCACTCGATCCTTTCCGATCCGGACAGCACGCTGACCCAATTGCGTGACACCGGTTTGAAAGCCGCGATCGTGGCCCGCCACACCGTCCCCTTCGGGCCGGTGCTGCGCGAGCGCGCCGACTGGCTCGCCTCGATCGGGCTCATCGAACCCGGCCAGGACAAGGAAGATCTGGTGGTGATCCGTGCCGATCGAATCCGAAAGTGAGCCCAGGCGAGTCACTTTCACCGACGACGGGCCCGCGCTCGTCGAGGGCCCGGTGGAACTCGTCACCGCCGACGGCAGGACGATCCGCTGCGACCGCTTCCAGGTCGCGATCTGCCTGTGCCGCCGCTCCGCGAACTACCCCCTGTGTGACACCAGCCACCGCAAACACCGCCGCGCCACCGCCTGAGGACGGATTCCGACAGCGACGCACGGACAGGAGGAACCATGGGTCAACAGGTCGGCGACTACGTCGTGCGACGACTGCGCGAATGGGGTGTCCAACAGGTCTTCGGATATCCCGGTGACGGCATCAACGGCTTGGTCGCCGCCTTCGGGCGGGCCGACGACGACCCGGCCTTCATCCAGGCCAGGCACGAGGAGATGTCGGCCTTCGAGGCCACCGGCTACGCGAAATTCAGCGGCAACGCCGGTGTCTGCACCGCCACCTCGGGGCCGGGCGCGATCCATCTGCTGAACGGCCTCTACGACGCCAAGCTCGATCACGTTCCGGTGGTGGCGATCGTCGGGCAAACCGCGCGCAGCGCCATGGGCGGCAGCTACCAGCAGGAAGTGGATCTGCAGAATCTGTTCCAGGACGTCGCCGAGTACGTGGTCGAGGTCAATGTCGCCAGTCAGTTGCCCAACGCGCTCGACCGCGCCTTCCGCGTCGCCATCACGCGGCGCGCGCCGACGGTGGTGATCATTCCCTCCGATCTCCAGGAGGAGGAGTACGAGCCACCCGAGCACGCGTTCAAGCAGGTGCCCTCCAGCCCGCCGGGCGCGCTGCCGCCCGCGCGGGTGATCCCGTCGAGCGACGAGATCCGGCGCGCCGCGGAGATCCTCGACGCCGGATCCCGTGTCGCGATCCTGATCGGCCAGGGCGCGCGCTCGGCTGCCGCGGAGGTCGTGGAGATCGCCGACCGCACCGGTGCGGGCGTGGCGAAGGCGCTGCTCGGCAAGGACGTGCTCCCCGACGACCTGCCGTTCGTCACCGGGCCGATCGGATTGCTCGGCAGCAGGCCGAGCTACGAGCTGATGCGCGACTGCGACACCCTGCTGATCGTCGGCTCCAACTTCCCCTACTCGCAGTTCCTGCCCGAGTTCGGTCAGGCGCGTGCGGTGCAGATCGATATCGACGGCACCATGATCGGCATGCGGTACCCGACCGAGGTGAATCTGATCGGCGACGCGAAATCCACACTGGCCGAGTTGGTTCCGCTGATCCAGCGCAAGACCGATCGGTCGTGGCGGGAGACGGTGGAGAAGAATGTGGCCCGCTGGTGGCAGACGCTCGAACGCCAGTCCATGCTGGACGCGCGCCCGCTCAACCCGATGCGCGTGGTCTGGGAACTGTCCGAACGCATTCCCGAGAACGCCATAGTCACGGCGGATTCGGGCTCCTCGACCAACTGGTATGCCCGGTGCCTGCGCTTCCGCGGCCAGATGCGCGGCTCGCTGTCCGGCACGCTGGCGACGATGGGTCCGGGCGTCCCGTACGCCATCGGCGCGAAGTTCGCCCACCCGGACCGGCCCGCGATCGCACTGGTCGGCGACGGCGCGATGCAGATGAACGGGCTCGCCGAACTGCTCACCATCGCCCGCTACCGGCGCAGGTGGTCGGATCCGCGGCTGATCGTCTGCGTCTTCCACAACAACGATCTCAACCAGGTCACCTGGGAGCTGCGCGCGATGGGCGGCTCGCCGAAATTCGAGGAGTCCCAATCGCTTCCGGAGGTCTCCTACGCGGAGGTCGCCCGGGTCATGGGGTTGGCCGCGATCACCGTCGAGGCGCCCGAGGACCTGGGTCCGGCCTGGGATCGCGCACTGAATGCCGACGGTCCGGTGCTGCTCGACGTGCTGTGCGATCCCGAGGTGCCGCCCATTCCACCGCACGCCACCTGGGAGCAGTTGAAGGACACCGCCGAAGCCGTGCTGCGCGGCGATCCCGAGGCCAGGCGGTTCATCACCCAGGGCATGAAAGCCAAAGCGCAGGAATTCATCAGGAGGAGTTGAACAATGGGTTTTCCGGAGCAGCAGCAAGAGGTCCCCGGGGTCCAGGCCAGGATGACGCCGGTGCCGGACTGCGGCGAGGACAGCTACCGCGGTTCGGGCAAGCTCACCGGTAAGGCAGCGGTGATCACCGGCGCCGACAGCGGCATCGGGCGCGCGGTGGCGATCGCGTTCGCCAGGGAAGGCGCCGACGTGCTGATCTCCTATCTCGACGAGGACGAGGACGCGAAGCAGGTCGCCGACCTCGTGACCCAGGCGGGCCGCAAGGCCGTGCTGGTCGCGGGCGATCTCGCCGATCCCGCGCATTGCCGCGCCGTCATCGATCGCGCCGTGCAGGAGTTCGGCAAGGTGGACGTGCTGGTCAGCAACGCCGCCTACCAGATGACCCACGAGACCCTCGAGGAGATCTCCGACGAGGAGTTCGACCACACCTTCAAGCTGAACGTCGGCGCGTACTTCTATCTCGTGAAAGCCGCGCTCCCGCATATGCCTTCGGGCTCGTCGATCATCGGCAGCTCGTCGGTGAACTCGGACATGCCCTCGCCGACGCTGGCGCCCTACGCTGCGACCAAGGCGGCCATCGCGAACTTCTCCGCCAGCCTCGCGCAGCTGTTGGGGGAGCGCGGGATCCGGGTCAACAGCGTCGCGCCGGGACCGATCTGGACGCCGCTGATCCCGTCGACCATGCCGGTGGAGAAGGTCAAGAAATTCGGCGACGACACGCCGCTGGGGCGGGCGGGACAGCCTGCCGAACTCGCGGCGGCCTACGTCCTGCTCGCCTCCGACGACGGCAGCTACATCTCGGGCGCGCGGCTCGCCGTGACCGGCGGGCGGCCGATCCTCTGATCTGTGCGGGGCGGTGGTCGTCGGCCCAGGTGAGGCCCGGTTTCTTTGCGATCACGTTTCGATAACGGCGACGCGGGTATCCCATCAGTGTCGAATTCAGTGGGAACGAGGTACATCGGATGAAGCATGAATCGACCGTGGGCACCGCGGACGACGCCGCCCGGACGGACACCTACGACAACGTCGAGCCGTGGTTCGAGAAGCTGGCGAGCCTGGAGGAGAACGACCCGCACCGGCAGCGGCTGCGGGAGGACATCGTCCGTATGTGCCTGCCGCTGGCCGAACACATCGCGCGTCGCTTCGCGGGCCGCGGCGAGGCGTTCGACGACCTGCACCAAATCGCCCGCCTCGGGTTGGTGCAGGCCGTGGACCGCTTCGACGTCTCCCGCGGGAGCTCCTTCCTGTCGTTCGCGGTGCCGACCGTGATGGGGGAGGTGCGGCGGCACTTCCGCGATCGCACCTGGTCGGTGCGAGTGCCGCGGCGTCTCAAGGAGATTCAGCAGCTGATCGGCCCCGCCACCGACACGCTCGCGCAGCGGCTCGGCCGCATGCCCACCGCCCGCGAACTCGCCGCCGAACTGGATGTGGAGCTCACCGAGATCACCCAGGCGCTGGTCGCGAGCAATGGCTACCAGGCGGGCTCGCTGGACGCCACGTCGCGCGACAACGACGACGACGGCTCGCCGCGCGCCGCTGTGGAGACCCTCGGCGCGGAGGAGCCCTGCTATCGGCTGCTGGAGGACGCGATGGCCGTGCGTCCGCTCATCGCCGAACTGCCGGAGCGGGAACGCCAAGTGCTCGTCATGCGATTCTTCGAGAACCGGACCCAGGCCCAGATCGCCGAGCGTCTCGGGGTGTCGCAGATGCAGATCTCGCGCATCCTCGCCAAGACGTTGAAGACATTGCGCGACCGGGCGCTCGGCGACGACACCGAGTACGTGGCGGCCTGACGCGCTCGGGGACCGGCAATCCGATGACGGTGCGGCCGTCGCGGACGACCGCTACGCGCCCGGTCGATCGTCGGCCGGCAGACGGCAACCCACGGTCGCGGTGATCGTCATCGACCGAGCGTCCGCGAGGATCGACAGCTCCGTGTTGCTGTCCCACCGCGCGCCGTCGCCGCCCTCGAAGGTGACGTGCCGGTCGGGTGACGAGCTACCGCCCGGCAGCATGTCCGTCGCCCCGACGGACGCGGCCAGCGCGCGGGCCGTCTCCTGAAAGCCCGGCCACGCCGCCGCGGGCAGCGAACCGTCGGTGCGGTAGCGCGGCAGGACGACGCGCCTGCCGCCGGTGTGCGCGTAAGGCCCGTAGCAGGGCCCGATCGCGCGGTCGTCGATCCGACTCCACCGCAGCGCGGGTTCGAGCGCCGCGGCGGCGGCCGCGATCTGTTCGACGACCGACGCGACCTGTTGTTCGGCGACCTCGGAAGACGGCAATTCGGTCAATTCGGCTGTGACCGCCGCGATCTCGTCGGCGGAAGGCGGCGGAGCGGGATCACCGAGCAGGGTCGCGCAGCCGCCGGTCGTCAGACAGGCGACCGCCAGTGCGGCGATCGAGCGCAGTGCGGCGGGCTGCCGCCGCGGTCCGGTCGTCATCGTCTCCCCACGCTTTCCGCGGCCGCATCGATCGCGAGCGCGCTTCCCGCGCAATCCTATTCGCGACCGGCGGCGCGCGGGCGCGGATCGCGACGCGCCGCGACCGCGGCCGCCACCCCGCGAGACGCTCTTTTAGATGTCGATTCCCGAGACATCCGCCGAGGTTTTGTATAGTTTGGCCCTCGTTCAGTGAAGATCTGGCAAACACTATCCCCGGCCCGGCGGCGACGGAGGTTCGCGCGTCGCGCGCGGCCGACGAGAAGGGGTGTGCGGTGACGGGGACAATCCAGGCGGACGAACACATCGGTCGCCCGGCGCGGGGCAGGGAGGGACCGAGAACGTGGTGACCATCGCGCAGTTGCGGGCCGTCTTGGCGATCCTGCACATCGACCCGGACACGTTGGACCCGCCCTTCGACGGACCGAGGGACGCCGCCGCCGAGCGGGCGCTGCTGGTCGGTCTGCTGCGACGCGTGGTCGGCGGCGAAGGGCGCCATGCCATTCCGGTGGCCGAGGACCCGGCCGAGCGGATGTGCGCCGACGCCGCGGAGTTGCACGACCGCATCGGCGCGCTGGCCGAGGACGCCACCGCCGAGCCCGCGCCGGTGCTGCTCGCCGCGGCCACCCGGTCGGCCGACGCCACCACGGCGTTGCTGGAGCTGAGCCGCAACCCCGCGGGCAGCGATGCCGAAAACCGTTGGCGGCGTGCGCTGACCGATCTCGGGCAGGCCTATCACCTGCTCAACGACGAGTACGTCGGCCGGTCGAACACCACGACGGCCCCGCTACGCTGAGGGGCCGCGCCGGGTCGTTTCCGGAGGGGCGCTCGTCAGACGGGACGGGCCGCGCGACGGTCGCGCCACACCAGGACGGGTTCCACCACACGCGCCGCTATCGGGCCGAGCACCGCCATCAGCAGCACGTACGTCGTCGCCAGCGCCGCGAACTCGGTCGGCACCGCGCCCGCGGTGACGGCCAATCCCGCGATGACGATGGAGAACTCGCCGTGCGCGACCAACGCCGTGCCCGCGCGCGCCCGCCCGTACCGCGAGGTGCCCGCGCGTTTGGCGGCCCACCAGCCCGTGGCGACCTTGGTGGCCGTCGTGACCACGGCGAGCAGGCAGGCCCAGCCGAGCACCGGGGGAATGGTCGCCGGATCCGTGCTCAGCCCGAACAGCACGAAGAACAGCGCGGCGAACAAGTCGCGCAGCGGCTCCAGGATCTTGGTGGCGTTGTGCGCCGTCGAATCCGAGATCGCGATACCGAGCAGGAACGCCCCCACCGCCGCCGAGACCTGCAGCGCGGACGCTAGACCCGCGACGAGCAGCGCCGAGCCGAGCAGCTTGAGCAGGAAGATCTCGCGATCGTCGCTGTCCACGATCATCGAGACGTAGCGCCCGAAGCGCAGCGCGACCACGAGCACCACTGTGACCGCGGCCAGGGCGATTCCGACCGTGGTGAGACCGGCCAGGAATCCGGCGCTCGCGAGCACCGCCGTCAGCACCGGCAGGTAGCCGGCCATCACCAGGTCCTCGAATACCAGGATGGACAGAATCGTCGGGGTCTCCCGGTTGCCCAGCCTGCCGAGATCGTTGAGCACCTTGGCGACGATGCCCGACGAGGAGATGTAGGTGACGCCCGCCATGGCGATGGCCCCGGCCAGACCCCAGCCGAGGAAGAGCGCGACGAGGACGCCGGGAGTGGCGTTGAGCACGATGTCCACGATCCCGGCCGCCCAGGATCGGCGTAGGCCGGTGACGAGCTCGGCGGCAGTGTATTCCAGGCCGAGCAGCAGCAGGAGAAGGACGACGCCGATCTCGCTGGCCAGATGGATGAACGAATCGACGTGGTCCAGTTCGACGAGACCGCCTGTGCCGAACATCAAACCGCCGACCAGGTACAACGGGATCGGCGACATGCCGATGCGCGCGGCGATGCGGCCGAGCAGACCGAGGCCGAAGAAGACCGCGCCCAGCTGAATCAAGGAGAGCGCGGTTTCGTGTGCCACCACGCCTCAGCCGTCCGTCAGGATGATGGCGGCGGCCGCTAGACCGTCCGCGGTGCCGACGACGATCAGGACGTCGAAGGCGGCGAACACGAACTCCGGCCCCGGCGAGGCGATCACGTGACCGGCGCGCACGAGCGCGACGATGGACGTCTTGGTGCGCGTGCGCATCCCGGTGTCGCCGAGTGGCCTGCCGTCGTAGGGGGAGCCGGCGCGGACGGTGAGCTGCCGGGTGGTCACCCCGTCGAATTCGCGGTGCTCCTCCTGCAATTGCGCGACCACCTGCGGTGCGCCGAGCAAGTTGGCGAGCAGCGACGCTTCGCGCCGGGTGAGCGAGATCTGGTCGGTGACGTCGGGGTTGTCGGGCTTGCTGACGATCAGGTCCAAAGTGCCGTCGCGGTGGTCGATCACGCCGACCCGTCGGTTGTTCCTCAATGGAAAGTCTTTGCGGACACCAATACCCGGCAAGGGTGTTACCTCTACGTTCACAACTCCCACCCTATCCGGACAATTCGGGCTCGTTCCCCGTCGTGCCAACAGCCGCCGAGGGCGGCAGCGAATCAGTGGCGATCGGGCAGCGCGTCGCGGACCTCGCGATAGCGGTCGCCGAGTCCGTCGAGCAGCGCCCGCAGCCCGACCTCGAAGGCGTCCTCGTCGATGCGATGTTGCCGACCCGCGAGCAGATGGGCCTCGCTGAGGTGCGGGTAGTCGCCGCCGTAGACCGTCGCGTCGGCGGGGAACCCCGCGGCGAACGACGCGAGCGCGGAGCCGGTGATGAAGTAGCGCATCAGTGCCCCGACCGTGGTCGCCTCGCGGCGCGGCCAGCCCGCCGCCACCAGGCCGCCGAACACCGCGTCGGCGATCCGCAGCGCGTTGGGGCGGTGCCCGGGGCCGCCCGCCAGCGCCGGGACGATGTTCGGGTGGGCGGCCATGGCGGCTCGGTAGGAGTAGGCCCAATCCCACAGCGCCGTACGCCAATCCGGGTTCTCCGGGCCGAGCGCGGCGAACATGCCGGTGTCGACCTCGCCGAGCACCGTGTCGGCGATGGCATCGATGAGTTCGTCCTTGGTGCCGACATGGTTGTACAGCGACGGTCCCTGGACGCCGAGCTCGGCGGCGATGCGCCTGGTCGACACCGCCGCCATGCCCTCGGCGTCGAGCAGGGCCAGCGCGGTGGCCACGATGCGCGCTCGAGTGAGCAGCGGGTGGCGGGGTCGGGCCACGGGTTTGCCTCCTTGTCCTGTCGCAGCATTGTCGCAGGAGACAAAAACTTGCGCTGCTAGTTTATCGGCTTTACGGTCGCTTGGAAACTTTCACCGCTAGTTTTGGAGCGTGATTCCATGCGGGTCGTCTCTCTTGCCCGAGCCAGACACAGACCGATAGACCGACTGCGGGGTGTGGTCGCGGCGGCCGTCGTCGCGGGCGTGACGATGCTCGGCGCGACACACGCCATCGGCCCGGCGGCGGCCGCGCCCGAGCCCGCGGCGGCCGCGTCGGTCGAGCAGCAGCTCGCGGAGCTGGTCCGCGCCGGACTGCGGCCCGCGCCGGACGGCAGGCAGCCGCAGCCCATCGTGGACACCGGAAGCGGCTCGGGTTCGGCCGGGCGCAGCCACGCCACCCGGGTGGCGGGCGAGGGGCCCGAGCTGTCGGCCTTCCTCGCGGCCTTCGCCCATGGGCTGAGCCATCCCGACGCCGCCCCCGCCGGTGCGAACCAGCCGAATTGCCGTCCCAGCGCGGAACATCCGCGTCCGGTGGTGCTTGTGCACGGCACCTGGCTCAACGCCTACGACACCTTCGCGTACCTGTCGCCGCGGGTCGCCCGCGCCGGGTACTGCGTCTTCACCTTCAACTTCGGCCGCGCGAGCCTGTTCGAGGGCGGCGGCCTCGGACCGCTCCTGCCCGGCCGCTACGGCGTCGGCCCGATGGAGGATTCGGCCCGCCAGCTCCGCGAGTACGTCGACACCGTGCTTGCCGCCACCGGCGCAGAGAAGGTCGACATCATCGCGCATTCCCAGGGCGGACCGGTCTCGAGCCAATACCTGAAATTCGAAGGCGGCGCGGACAAGGTCGGCAAGTTGATCTCCTTCGGCGGCACCAACCATGGCACCTCGCTGATGGGCATGGCGTCGCTGGGACGGCTCATCACCAACCTCGGCATCCCCATCCTGGGCTTCTACCGGCCGCTGATCGGCCAGGCCAACATCCAGCAGGTCGTCGGTTCGGAGTTCTACGCCAACCTGAACCGGGACGGCGACACCGTCCCGGGCATCGAGTACACCGCGGTCGGCACCAGGCACGATCAGATCTCGAACCCGTTCGAATGGACCTTCCTGCGGCCCGGTCCAGACGCCTCGGTGCAGAACATCGCGCTGCAGGACGGCTGCGAGCAGGACATGTCCGATCACCTGACGCTCATGTACTCGCCGCGCGCCGCGGCCATCGCGCTGCGCGCACTCGACCCGCAGGCATCGATCGAGCTGACGTGCATGTTCAACCCGTGGATGATCGGCGGCGGCGGTTCGCTCTGACGGTCGGCGACGCACCGGGACCGGGCGGTGCCACCGCGCCGTCGCGTGCCCGGCCGATGACGACGAAGGGACGCCCGGCCGGATGGCTAGGCGTCCCTTGTGGTTTCGATGCTCGATCAGCAGCTGGTCGGCACCGGATCACCGCGGAAGCGCGCCTCGACGTAGTTCCACGCGTCGGCGAATCCGGCGACGGCAGCGGTCATGTGCTCGGCGATGTCGTAGGGCACCAGAGTCACCGGTGCGCCCGCCTTGCAGTAGCGATCGGCGGTCTCGGCGAGCGAGTCGAACGGCGTCAGCGTGTCGTAGCGGCCCTGCCACAGGTAGGTCGGCACGGCCGGCACGCCGTCGAAGTGGCGCAAGCTGTTCTCGTACAGCACTTCTCGGGCCTCGGGGCTGTCCATCAGGCTCTTGGACGCGGCCATCTGCTCGGCGCTGCGGAAGGCGCCGTGGAAGAGCAGGAAGCGGCGGCAGGCGTCGTGGGTGAACTCGCGGAACCACAGGCCGTTCGGGTTGAGCTGATCCGAGATCGGCAGCCGGTCCGGGTACTCCCGTTCCAGACCCATCGCCGCGGCGAAGGCGAGGCCGAAGCCGGGGTGCGGTTCGAAGCCGAGACCGAGCGCCATCTGCTCGAGATCGGCGGGAATGCCGCCCGCCACCGCGGCGGTCAGCTTCAGGTCGGGCGCGTAGGTCGGCTGCAGCGCGGCCGCCCACGCGGTGGCCATGCCGCCGCCCGAGTAGCCCGCGATCGCGACCGGCGAAGCGCCGAGGCCGAGTTCGGCGACCTTCTGCACCGCCTTCACGCTGTCCAGCGTGATCATGCCGCTGAGCTTGGCCGCGCCGTAGGCGACGGTCGGGCCGAGGTAGTCCGGCATGGAGACGGCCCAGCCGCGGCCGATCGGCAGCATCGCGCCGGGCGCGTCCTGGAGTTCGCCGTTGAACAGCGAGCGCGACGGGTTGCACCGGGAGCCAAGGGAATTGATCAGCGCCTGGTAGGAGACCAGGGGTGGGTTGCGCACTCCGATGGGGAGCAGGACGGTGGTGATGCCCATGATGGGCTTGCCGCCGGAATTGGTGGAGCGGAAGGCCACCTGCCAGCCTTCGGTGCCGACGTAGAGACCGGTGTCGATCTTGCGTGTCCGCACAACGTCACCGGGCTGCAGCGCGGCCAGTTCGGCGGGCGCGCTGTAGAACGGATCCGGATCGGGTTCGGGATAAAGGGGATCAGCCTGCGCCGGGGCGCACATGACGCCGAGGGACAGGATGCTCGAGACGAGGATCAGTATTCGAGTCGTGACTCTGGACACGGTCTTTCTTTCGGGCATCGGGCATCGCCGATGGACGACCGTGGGATGGGGGAGCCGCGGCGGACATCGGTGACGAATTTGGCAGGGAAACGACGCGGTGGAGCGACTTCGGTCACCGCGTCGATCGCGGTCGAATGGAATGGGTCGCTGGAGACGCGTGCACGCCATCGCCCCTCGCGGCGGATGTCGTGCCAGGCTTGGCGCACCTCCTTCGCCTCCGTGGCTGCCCGGGGCCGCAGGCGACGGCCACTATCCGCGGCGAACATATCGCAACCAAGATCGTATTGAGGAGAAGGGCGCACTGAACTTGATGATTCTCACAGTGGAACGCCGGGTTCACTGTGTGATCTCACAATGGTGCCGCTGCCCGGGTTTCTCGTCGCGACCTGCGGGTAGGGATCGAACATCATTGCGCCCGAGTAGAATTCGGACCCAACATAGCATTGCCGGAGTCTTCACCGAACCGGCCGTGATCAGCGGGAATCACAACGATCACGGGAGTCCACCCGCTCGGAACGAACGGTAGCGATCATCCAGCATCGGGGATGTGCCCGCGTTCCGCGGAAGTGACCATCATCGTGGTCATGGCGACGATGGGGAAGATCAGCAACCAGGCGTTCGGTATCCACCATGCGGGGTCGAATTCGCAGCGCACCAGGTAGAAGTTCAGCGCCATCAGTCCTGCGGCGGCGGTCGCGGTCAACGAGACGAGCATCATCCGCTCGGCTAGCGCCGGCTGCTTGCGCGCGACGGCCAGGCTCGCGAGCCCGATGCCGATGGCCGCGAGGTCGAGCCCGAGGAACGACCAGTTCCATTGGCGCAGAAACGGATCCGTACCGACGCTGAGGGCGCCGAGCGCCGTCGCGACCCAATACGCGTACCTCCGCCTTCGCTCCGGCCATGCGCATGGCTATCGACGGACTGCGTCCGACTGCGCCCACTGGGCGAGGAAACCGAGATCGGTCCAGAGCATGATCCGCTTGGTGCGGGCGAAGCGGGCGTCGGCCATGGGAAATGCCTCCTGCGGCGGGCCATCCGGAGCGGGGCGGACGCGGGGAGGTGCCCCGTGGCGAGCATAGTCCAGGCCGGACACGACGGCGCGCCGTCACCGAGCTCGCTCCTCGGTGACGGCGCGCCGTGAATGTCGGTCAGGGCGTGGAGAAACCGATCAGTGCGCCGATGCCCGCGCCGATCGGGACGGTGACCAGCGCGCCGACACCGCCGAGGAAGAAGCCGAGCACCGCGCCGATACCCGCACCGATCAGCGCACCGACCACGGCGTTGTGCTGCTTGCGCGCGACGGTCTCGTCGTACTCGACGAGCTGGCGCAGGTGCTGCGTGGTGGCGGCCGGGGCGCCGGCCGGCGTGAGGGTGAGGGTCCGGCCTGCGTCGGTGATGCGCGGTGTGAGGCCGAAGGTTTGGCCGTGGGCGGTGAAGCCCATCGGCAGGGTCGCGACGATGCGGCCCGAGGCGTCGGCGAGGGTGACCGTCCGCGCGTCACCGGCGAGCGTGAACGCGCCGCCCTCGACGGTGGTGACGATGCCGCTGCCGTCCGACGTCGGCCCGGCGGTGTAGCCGATGCCCTGGTCGACGCCGTGCACGGACACCTGGGCGGCTGGATCGGCGGGCTGGGCGTTGACAGCGCCCGCGGATATGCCGATGGCCCCGATCGCGAGCAGGGCGGAAGCGGCGAATTGATTGACTCTCATCGTGTTTCCCTACGTGTTTCGTTCGGGCAAGACAGCCGATGCGTCCCCAAGAGGCCGGTTCTCGGCCGTACTCATTCTCGCGTCAAACCGTGCGGAACGGGCGGTTTTGCGAAATCTCCACTCGCGAAAGGCTTTTGCTGCGCCGGATGGACGGTGTAGACCACCGACCACGGACCGGTCGGCGTCTCCGGCGCTGGCAACGGGAGTGGCCCGGCGCCTTCGCCCAGAACATCGGCGGCGACCTGCGCAAAGCGTGGTGCGGCGGGATGCGGCGAGGTGTCGGGCCACACGGCGCCGACGCGCAGCCGCAGCGGCTTGTCGACGAGGGGACGCCAGGCCACTCTCGGCTCGCGCCGGGCCAGCGCCTCCCTGGTGAGCGCCACACCATTGCCGGAAAGAACCAGTCCGAGCAGGAATTCGGGATTGCTAGCATGCCGGACCAGCCCTGGAACGAAACCGTGCGTGTGGCACACCTCGAGCAGTTCGTCGTGCCAGCCGGGAGCGGTGGCCCGCGGGAAGAGGATCAGCTCGTGTCCGGCCAGGTCGGCGAGGCTCACCTCGCGTAGTCGGGCCAGTGGCGAGGTGCGGGGCAGCGCGACGCCGAGGGGCAGTTCGGCGGTCGGTCCGTATCGCAGGTCGGGCGCGTCGACCGGATGCTCGACCAGTCCGACGTCGAGTTCCGCGGTGGCGAGCAGACGGAGCTGTTCGGCAGTCGTCAGTTCGTGCAGGTCCACGGTGAGCCCGGCGGCCTGCGCGGCGAGTTCGCGAAGCAGGCGGTGCAGCACGGCCGCGGGCGTATCCGGGGGGACGCCCGCGCGCAGCGTTCCCAGACTGCCGTCGCCCGCCTTGCGTGCCACCGTGCGCAACCGCTGTTCCGCCGCGAGCAGGGCGCGCGCCTCCTCGATCAGCAGCTGACCCGCGGTCGTCAGCTGCACGGCCCGCCGGGAGCGGTCGAACAGCGCGACGCCGAGCTCGCGTTCCAGCCGCTGAATGGACTGGCTCAGCGGCGGTTGCGCGATCCCGAGCACCTCGGCCGCCCTGCCGAAATGCATCTCCTCGGCAACCACCAGGAAATGGCGCAGGTGTCGGGCGAGGTCCATCGGCCGACGATATGCGATCGGATATCGGCCGCTCGGGCGCGGGCCGGTTACTGTTGCCGCCTGTGTCACCCGAGGAGCGCATCCGCGAGATCTTTGCCGAGCTGCCGGTGCGCGGCCGGTTCCATGCCGTCGACCTGGCCGACGGGCGCGAGATCGGCGTCGACGCCGACGACCAGGTGGTGATCGCCTCCATCTTCAAGATCCTGCTGATCCTGGAGTTCAGCAGGCAGGTCGACGCCGGCCAGCTCGACCCGACCGAACGCGTGCTGGTGCGCGCTGCGGACCGGCTCGGCGGCTGGGGCACCGCGGGCTGCGCCGACGACGTGGAGATGTCGCTGCGCGATCTGGCGTACTTCACCATGTCGGTCAGCGACAACACGGCCGCCGATCTGCTGCTGCGCCGGATCGGGCCGGACACGCCCGCGCTGCTCGCCGCCGAGCTGGGGCTCGCCGCGACCCGGGTGATCGGCGGACCGCGCCAGCTGCTGGAGACGATGTTCGCCGACGCGGGCGCGCGCACCGCCGCCGAATTCGCCGCGATCTTCCCGAGCCTGCCCAGGGAGCGGGTGGCGGACATGCGGGTCTTCCGTCCCGAGCACACCACCTCCAGCACCGCGCGGGAGATCACCCGGCTGCTCGGCATGATCTGGGGCGACGAGGCGGGCAGTCCGGCGGCGTGCGCCGCGACTCGAGACCTGTTGCGGCGTCAGATTTCTTGGACCAGGTTGGCGGCCGCGTTCCCGGACGAAGTGCTGGTCGCCTCGAAGACCGGCACGCTGCCCGGACTGCACATGGAGGCGGGCGTCCTGGAGTACCCCGACGGCGGACGCTACGCGGTGGCGGTGTTCGCGCGCAGCGACGAGCTCGCCACCCGCCGCATCGACGTCGACCTGGCCATGGCGCGATCGGCGCGGCTCGCCGTCGACGCCCTCCGCAGTGGTCCCGACCAGGCCTGATATCCGATCGCGTATCGGCATGGCGGGTTTTCGATCTTGGACGTGACCCGCGTCGGCCTGCTTGTCTCGTCGCCATGACATCTCCACGGATCAACCGCCGCACCTTGTTTCGCACCACCGCCGCGGGCGCCGGAGTCGCGGCCGTCGGGGCGGCGGGGGCGGGCGCGTTTCTCTCGAGCCGGGATTCCGGCGAACCCGTCCGCCTGCCCGGCGCTGGGAACGCGGAATTCCGCTGGCTCGGCGTCTCGGGCTGGCGCGTCGACATCGGCGGCGACACGCTGCTCATCGACCCGTATCTGAGCAGGTACCCGGTCGGCCTCGCCGCAGGCGCCTTCGACGCGAACGCGCCGCTGCGGGTCGATCCCGCCGCGATCGACCCGCACATCGGCAACCCGAAGTACGTGTTCGTCACGCACACCCACTGGGACCACTTCAACGACGTGCCGCACATCGCCGCGCGCAGCGGCGCGCGGGTCTTCGGCACCCTGACGACGTATCACGTGGCGCAAGCCTGTGACGTGCCGTCCGATCAGCTGAGCGTGGTGCGCGGCGGTGAGGTGCTCGATTTCGGCGGCTACACCGTGGAGATCGTCGGTTCGCTGCACAGCCGGACCAGCCGGTATTCGGTCACCTTCCCCGGCGTGCGGATCAGCCGTCCCGAGCGCCCCGCCACCATCGCCGATCTGCCCGAGGGCGACACGCTGGCGTTCCTGCTGCGCGTCGACGGCGGGCCGTCGGTGTTCTTCATGGGCGCAAGCGATTTCGTGGAACGAAACCTGACCGGCGCCGCGCCCGACGTCGCCATGATCGCGGTCAACAGCAGCGACGCCACGCACGACTACGCCACGCGGCTGACGCGCGCGCTCGATCACCCGCGCACGGTGGTTCCGGTGCACTGGGACGATTTCGAATCACCGCTGGCCAACCCGCCGCGCACCGACGACAAGAGCGCGCAGCGCCGCGACGCGCTGATCGCCGCGGTGCGCGCGACGAGCCCGGAGACGGAGGTGATCGTGCCCGAATACCTGACGCCGTACCGGTTCGGCTGATCGAAGGCGGCGAGGCCGAAGCCGGTTTCGGCGGGCGGCGAACGGGAATGACGGCAACGAAATCAGGTAGCCGTTGTCCCGATGGAGGAGCCACCGATGAGCACCGACGCGATCGTGCTGTTGCGCGAGGATCACAAGGCCATTCGCAAACTGTTCCGCGAGTTCGAGAAGGCGGGGTCGGACGCGCACACCACCAAGGCGCGGGTGGTCGACAAGATCATCGAGGCGCTGACCGTGCACACCTATCTAGAGAACGAGTGCATGTACCCCGAAGTGCGCAAGCTCGTCCCCGAACTCGAGGACGACATCCTCGAGTCCTACGAGGAGCACCACGTGGCCGACGTGCTCGTCGCGGAGCTGGCCGCCATGAAGCCCGAAGACGAGCACTTCACCGCCAAGGCCACCGTGCTCATCGAGAACGTCGACCACCACATCGACGAAGAGGAGAACGAGTGGTTCCCGCAGGTGCGCGAACACCTCGGCCGCAAGCAGTTGCAGGAGCTGGGCGCGCGGATGATCGAGCTGCGCAAGAAGGCGCCCACCTCGCCCGCCCAGCCGTCGGCGCTGAAGAAGGCCGTCGACGCCGTCATCTCCTGATCGGAGTGTGACGTCGGGGCGGTCGGGTATGCGGCGAGCATGGCTACTACAGCTCCGCTTCCCGAAGAACGTACGGGCGCGCCGCTGCGCGCCGTGGTGACCGGGTCGGACTCCGGTATCGGCGCGGCGGTGGCCGTCGCGCTGGCCGGTGGCGGCGCCGACGTGGGCATCACTTTCCACACCGACGCCGAGGGCGCCGACCGGACCGCCGAGGAGGCCCGCGAGCGCGGCGTCACGGCGGCCGTGCGACAGCTCGATCTCGGCGACCTGCCCACCTCCGCCGCGGTCATCGATGAGCTGGCCGACGAACTCGGCGGCTTGGACGTCCTGGTCAACTGCGCGGGAACGGGTTCCGCGCAGAAGGCCATGGACATGGACTTCGACACCTGGCGCCACGTGCTCTCGGTCGATCTGGACGGTGCGTTCCTGTGTTCGCAGCGCGCCGCCAAACACATGATCGAGGGCGGGCACGGCGGCCGCATCATCAACATCACCAGCGTGCACGAGCACGCGCCGCTGGTCGGCGCGGCGCCGTACTGCGCGGCCAAAGCCGGGCTCGGCGCGTTGACCAAGGTCTTGGCCCTGGAACTCGCCGAGCACGATATCACGGTCAATTCCGTTGCGCCGGGGGAGATTTCGACGCCGATGACGGGGCAGGAGGAGGTGGACCCGCGCACGCAGCCACGCCCCGGCGTTCCGCTCGGCCGCCCCGGTCACGCGCGGGAGGTCGCGTCCGTCGTCGCGTTCCTGGCCACACCCGCCGCGGGTTACGTGACCGGCGCGTCGTTCGTGGTGGACGGCGGGATGCTGCTGATGGGGCCGCAGGCCAGCGTGATGCTCGACGACGAGAAGTGGCGCCAGGTCTGAACCCGCGGCGACGGTGTGCCGATCACCCGGCGCGGCGGCGCAGCAGGCGGATGACGGCGCGCTCGGTCAGCTCCCTGCGCTCGTCCTCGGACTTGCGGCGCGCGGCCCGCCGTAGCGCGTCGGAGATCGTGACGCCGTCCTCGAACGCCTCGACCACCCGCGGATCGATGTACGCGCTGCGTGCGACCGCGGGTGTGTTGCCGAGTTCCGCCGCGACGCGCTCGGTCACGGCCCGCTCGACGCGTTTGCGGCCGCGCTGCGAGGACGGCGGATCGGCCTGTCCGAAGCCGACGGCCGCCAGCACTGTGCCCTGCCAGGTGCGCAGATCCTTCGCGCTGCATTCGCATTCGGTGAGTTCGCGGAAACGGGCGTTGATGTCGTCGGCGTGCAGTTCGCCGTAGCCGGTCTCGTCCCGGTAGATCAGCAGCCGCTTCGACGGTGCGCGGCTGCGCCGCACCGCCTGCACCACCTTGGCCAACCGCGCGTCGCGGAGGCGGGCCTGCCGCCGGATGCCGCCCTTGGCGGTGAAGTCGAACACGAGCTCGTCGCCGTGCAGTTCGACGTTCTCCTTCAGCAGCGTGGCCACGCCGCGCGTGCCGTTCTCCTCGGCGTACTCCTCGCCGCCGATGCGGAACACCCCGCGGTCGAGCAGTCCGATGGCCAGCGCCTCCATCCGGTGCCGGTCCAGGCCGCGACGGTCGAGGTCCGCGCCGACCCGCTCGCGAACCCGCGGCAGCCGGGCCGCCAGCTCGAGCACCCGGTCGAACTTCTCCTCGTCGCGTTCGCGCCGCCACTGCTCGTGATACAGGTACTGCCTGCGGCCCGCCGCGTCCACGCCGACCGCCTGGATGTGTCCGTTCGGGTAGGGGCAGATCCACACCTTGCGCCACGCGGGCGGGATGACCAGGGCGCGAATGCGTTCCAGTTCTTCCTTGTCGGATACGGGCTCGCCGTCGGTGGTGAGGTAGGAGAAGCCGCGGCCGCGGCCGATCCGGCGCAGGCCGGGGCCGTAGGGTGTGCTGCGTCGCAATCGCATGCGACCGACCTCCTCACTGCCCCGAGCGCGTTCGCCGCGCCCGCCTTTCCGATCTACCCCGTTCGGCGCTCGGCAAAAGTGCGATCGGCTACTGTCTAGCTGCTCCGTCCGGCCGGACACACCCCGTCGATGCGGCTCGTGCGTCCTCGAACGATCGCCCGTCCCGCTCTGCAGGACTCGGTATGCGACTTCGCAGCCCGAATTGTTCATGAAACCGAGTTCAGCCCATAAGATCTCGGCCATGACAAAACTCGCACACCGCCGGATCACCTTCCTCGCCGGAGCCGCCATCGCCGCCGTGCTCCCGGTGGTGGGTGCCGGGTACGCCTCTGCGGACCCCGCCACCGACGCCTACTTGCATGCGGCGAAGGAGGCCTGCGAGTCCGCGGGCTACCAGCTGAACACCAGCCTGGCGGCCGCGGGCTTCCGTTCGCCGAAGGCGCCGTGCGTGGATCCGCGCACGCTGGCGGTCGTGCGGGTGCCCGTCGCGGACGGCACGGCGTGCTCGATCCTCGACGGCGTCGTCACCCGCGAGGGCACCGCCTTCGACGGGGTGTGCAGGTAACCGTTCCGCTCTTCGCCTAGAACGGCCCTCCGCCGCCCGGCGCGCGGAGGGCCGTTGTCGTCTTTCGATCCGCCGTCGGACACAGCGAGCCTCGCACGGATACCGAATCGGTTGCGGCGCAACCTTTTCCTCGTCGCCGTCGTCTCCGGTGCCCGCCCCGGCGCCGGGCGCTGCGCGTCGCCGTTCAGCCGCGGTCAGGTGAGGCGGTGTTCTTCGATCGGGGTGCTCAGAATCGTTCCGTTGAGGTCGAGGTAGAGCAGGCGTTCGGTGATGGAGAGCGTGGCCGTGTTGCGGCGGTCGATGGCGGGGACGGCGGCGTCGACGAAAGCGCGGTCGAAGCTGTAGAGGGGGATGTCGGCGGCGCGGTGGATGCGCTTGCCGGTGAGTTGGGCGAGCACCTTGGCGGGGTCGCGGTGGGTGTAGATGGCGACGCGGTCGGCCGATTTGCTGCCGCGGTGCACGCGGTCCGCGTCGGGTGCGCCGACTTCGATCCAGGTGGTCAGTCGGCCGGTGAGGTCGCGCGCCAGCACGGCGGGCTCGTCGGTGGAGGACACGCCGCCGTCGCTGAAGGCGATGCCCTCCTCGTACTCGAGGCAGTAGGCCAGCAGCCGCGTCAGCATGAACTCGGCCGTTTCGGAAGGGTGGCGCGCCACCCGCAACTCCAGCTCCTCGTAGACGCCGCGATCGACATCGGCCAGATGAACGGTGAACGTGTGCAGTGTCGCGCTGAGAGCCATAGGAGCAGAAGCTTAGCGAGAGGCGGTATCGGCGGAGCAATAGACTTTGGCCGTGGCGGATCGGCGGACCAATGGCGTGGCGGATCTGGCGCACCTGCGGACCTTCCTCGCCGTGTACCGCGCGGGGTCGATCACGGCGGGCGCCGCGCAGGTCGGGCTGTCGCAGCCGACGGTGACCACGCAATTGCAGATACTCGAGCGGCGGCTCGGTCGTCCGTTGTTCGATCGGCTGCCGCGCGGCGTGGCGGCGACGGCGGCGGCGCACGAGCTGGCCGCACGGCTGGCGGGACCGATGGACGCGCTGGAGGCGATCGCGGGCGGCGCCGAGCCGGAGGCCGCGCTGCCGGAGCCGCCGGTGCTGCTGGCCGGGCCCGCCGAACTGCTTGCCGCCATGGTGGTGCCCGCGTTGGCGCCGCTCGTGGCCGACGGCGTGCGGCTGACGCTCACCGCGGGCCTCACCGACGACCTGCTCGCCGGTCTGCGGGCCGGAACCTACGACCTTGTCGTGGCGACCACCCGTCCGCGCGGGCGCACGGTGCTCGCCGAACCGCTCGCCGACGAGGAATTCGTCCTCGTCGCCGCCCCCACCGTGGCGCTGCGCATCGACACCGCGCGGCTGCGCGCCGGGGATCCCACGGCGCTGGCCGGGCTACCGCTGCTCAGCTACGCCGCCGACCTGCCGATCCTGCGCCGCTACTGGCGCCACGTCTTCGACACCCGCCTCACGGCCGAGCCCGCGCTGATCGTCGGCGACCTGCGCGCGGTGCTCGCCGGGGTCGTCGCGGGCGCGGGCGTCAGCGTGGTGCCGCGTTACCTGTGCGCGCGCGAACTCGCCTCCGGCGCGGTGACGGCGCTGCTCGAACCGGAGGACCCGCCCATCAACACCGCCTTCTTGGCCCGCCGCCCCGGAAGTTCGCCGCGCCGCCACGTCGAACGGGTGCGCCGCCACCTGCTGCTCGCCGCGCGGGACTGGTGATCGCCGCTGGTACGAGCGAGCCGATGCGGGCCCGCGCGGATCAGGAGGGTGTGCCGAGTTGTTCGACCACATCGAGCAATTCGGCGAGCGCCGGGCTCAGCGCACCGTCGGAGCCCACCAGAACATCGGTGCCGTCAGCGGTTTCGATCGTCAGGCGATAGGTGGCGGCATCGGGTGCGCGAAACGTCCGCAGTGCGGCGTCGTCCGCGGCGACCGCCGCCGCGACGGCGTGTGCCAGCCGGTCGGCGTCGGCCGCCGCGAGCGTGGCGGAATCGACGACCGTCGGCCGGGTGGGCAGCCCGGGAAGGTGCCCACCCGACGTTGTCAGCGTGACTTTCACGGGGACCACGCCCGATCAGCGCCGCTCGTTGGAGATCAGGTCGACCCGGTCGCACAGCTGCTTGATCTGCGCCGTCAGGTCGGCGATCTGATCCGCCGCCGCGCCGTTGCCCACGTCCCGCCGCTCCGCGACGTCGACGCCGACCTGCGTCCACGCCGACCGCACCGCGTCCTGCTCCCTGCTGCCCGCGCCGCACAGGCGCCCGGCCGCGGCAACGGCCAGCCCGGCGAACTCCTGGAATTCCGTCCGGCTGTGCGCGGTACGCAACGCTTCGTACCAGATGTGCCCCGGCGCCTCCCACGCGTAGCCGCCGATTTCGACGGCGGCCAGGTAGAACGCCTTGTTGGGAATCCCGGAGTTGATGTGCACCCCGCCCCAGTCGCCGTCCTCGGAAATCGGCAGGTCGGCGTAGTCGTCCATGTGGCCCGGCTGCGGGTCCTTGCCGAACAACGCTTCGTTCCACGCCGTGCCCGGCGCTTTCATCGAGCGCAACGCGTCGGCCGCGACAGCGGGGGTGAAGATGTCCGCGCCGATCAGCCAATCCGCTCGGTCGGCGGTCTGCTTCGCGCTCCACTGTTTCACCAGCGAGCCGAACACGTCGGACATCGACTCGTTGAGCGCACCGGGCTGGCTCTCGTAGACGAGATCCGCGGTGAACTGAGTGACGCCGTGCGCGAGTTCGTGGGCGATCACATCGAGCGACTTGGTGAAATCGGTGAACACCCGGTCGTCGCCGTCGCCGAAGATCATGCGGCTGCCATCCCACAGCGCGTTGTTGTATCGGCGACCGTAATGCACGTAACCGTGCAGTTGCATTCCGCGGTCGTCGATCGACTTGCGTTGCAGGACTTCGGAGAAGAACGAGCGGGTCGTGCCGAGGCCGTCGAAGGCTCGGTTCACCGACGCGTCGGCGACCGCCGCGCCGGATTCGCCGCGGACCTGGCGGGCCGCGGCGAGGTTGCGGGACGAACGGCAGTCGAAGACGGTACGGGCGGCGTCGGTCGGCGGAGCCGCGAGTGGCAACGCGGCGGTCAGGCGACGCTCGGTGCGCATGCGCGTGTCCGAAACGAGGGTTTCGATCGCGGCGCCGCGGACGTCGGGATTCGGGCTCTGGAGCAGGAGATCCAGTAGGTAGGGCGGAATGATGCAGTTGCGGCGTGCCGCTGGCGTGGTCACGATCGTTCCTTTCGTTGCCAAAGGACTGCTTGTCAGGGGAATTCGGTACGAGCCCGGTTGATCAGGTTCGGGATGTAGGAACCCCCGCTCGCGTAGTTGCGTCCGCTGTCGTGCGAGCTCTGCACGGCGACGGTGTGCGGAACCCCGTCCCACCAGGCGAAGAACGGGCCACCGGACTGGCCGACCGCGACATCGCCCCAGTGGTGCATCTCCTGGTTCGAATCGGCCTGCGAGTTGTGGCCGTCGAGGGAGATGCTGCTCTGCCAGGTGGGGCGCAGCCCACCGAAGTCCGCGGGGTAGCCGACGTGGCTCCACCACGTCTGGCCGTCCCAGGAGTCGGTGTACGACTTGGACCCCAGCCACCCGGTCCGGTCGCCGATCCGCCAGTTCAGCACCACCACGACGTAGTCGTGGCGCCGCTCGTCCTCGTCGAGACCGCCGGTGACCTTGCGGTGGTAGTAGGTCCGGATCGCGTGTGCCTTCCCGAACGGCCCGGGCTCGCGATCGAAGAACGCGGGCACGAACTCCAGCCAGCCCACCGATCCGTCGTTGTTCCAGACCATCACGTGCGAGACGGTCAGCAGGTGCCTCGGGCCGACCATCACGCCGGAACCCGCACCGTTACCGGTGGTCACCCGGCCGTTGCAGCCCCACGGGTACGCCGTGTCCCACAGCACCTGGCGGTTCTCGGGGAGGAAGACCGTCGTGGGACGGGGCGCGTCGAGCGACGGGTTCGCCGGCGCGGTGGGGAAGCGGGTCGCGCGGACTTCCTCGGGCATCGGCTCGGGAACCGAGCGCACCGCCAGGTGCTTCGGCACCCCGGCGTCGGTGCTGATGCGCGGCAACTCGGCGGTGGCGCGTGCGATGGCCGATTCCAGGTCGGCGAGCTGTTCGGGAGTCGCGGCCTTCCCGTCGAGTTCGCGTTCCAGGCGCTGCTCTTCGCGCGCCACGATCTCGGCGTCCGGCGGATCGACTCGCTCCGCGGGCACCGAGGGCGGAATGGCACGGGCGCCGATTCGGCTCGGCCGGTAGCTGATTCGGACCTGGGTCGCGGGCTGCTCCGTCGCGGCGCCCGCGTCGAAGCCGCGGACGACGACCGAGGACTGCTCGACATCGGCGCTGTCGGCCGGAACGTCGACGGTCGTCTCGAAGGCGAGGCCGTCGGTCGGCTCGGCCTCGCGATCGGGCGGCGTCGCGGCGAGCTGCTCGGGAGTGCTGGGTGGGTCGGTGAAACGAAGACTGCGCGGCATGTCGGCCCCTGAATGGAATGGATTTCGATTCGCGCTGCCCGGACGGGCGTGCGATTAGAAGTGTCGGCCGATGCGGCGCGCGTTCCCTGCGTAGGCGACTACGTCAAAAATGGCGGGAGCACTACTCGAGTAGCGAGCGAACGACCAGAATTTTTCCAATCGGAATCATCTGGTTCGAGAGTCGTCTGGTTCTTCGGGCGAGAAAGTGACACTCTTAACCGGTGACACAACCTCCGGATATTCAGGCGGCGGGACAAGATCCGTCCTCGGACAAATTGGACGCCGCCGTGTTCAAGGTGGCGGGCGTGGTCGTACTCGGCGCGATCATGTCGATCCTCGACATCACCGTCGTGACCGTCGCGCTGCCTACCTTCCAAATCGAGTTCGGCACCAGCTACGCGATCGCCGCGTGGACGATGACCGGCTACACCCTGGCGCTCGCGACCGTCATCCCGCTCACCGGATGGGCGGCCGACCGGTTCGGCACCAAACGCCTCTACATGGCGGCGCTGACGTTCTTCGTGCTCGGTTCGCTGCTGTGCAGTACGGCCTGGAACATTGAGTCGCTGATCGCCTTCCGCGTCATCCAGGGCATCGGCGGCGGCATGCTGATGCCGCTCGGCATGACGATCATGACCCACGCGGCGGGCCCGCAGCGGGTCGGTCGCGTGATGGCGGTGCTCGGCGTGCCGATGCTGCTCGGCCCGATCGGCGGCCCGATCCTGGGCGGCTGGCTGATCGACGCGTTCAGCTGGCACTGGATCTTCCTGATCAACCTGCCGATCGGCATCGTCGCGCTGGTGCTCGCCTACATCGTGTTCCCGGCCGACGAGCCGGAGCCCTCGGAGTCGTTCGACTTCCTCGGCATGCTGCTCGCCTCGCCGGGTCTCGCGCTGTTCCTCTACGGCGTCTCCACGATTCCGGAGGCGGGCACGGTCACCGCGAAGAAGGTGCTGATTCCGGCCGCGATCGGCCTGGTTCTGTTGGTGGCGTTCGTCTTCCACGCGCTGCGCACCAAGCATCCGCTCATCGACCTGCACCTGTTCCGCAACAAGGCGCTGACCGCCTCGGTGCTGACCATGGTGCTGTTCGCCATCGCGTTCTTCGGCGCGGGTCTGCTGCTGCCGAGCTACCTGCAGCAGGTGCGCGGCGAGTCGGCGCTCGCGGCGGGTCTGCTGATCGCGCCGCAGGGGCTCGGCGCGATGCTCACCATGCCGATCGCGGGCCGGTTCGTCGACAAGTACGGCCCCGGCAAGATCGTGATGATCGGCATCGTGCTGCTCGCGGTGGGCACCGCCTTCTTCACCCAGCTCGAGGCGGACACGTCGTACGTGATCATGTGCCTGGCGCTGCTCGTGATGGGTCTCGGCATGGGTTGCACCATGATGCCGATCATGACCGCCGCCATTCAGACGCTGACCCACCAGCAGGTGGCGCGCGGTTCGACGCTGATGAACATCATCAACCAGACCGCGGGCTCGATCGGCACCGCGACCATGTCGGTGGTTCTGACCAACCTGCTGAAGGATCAGCCGCTGGCCGGACCCGCGATCGTCGCGAACTCCGATCCCGCCGTCGCGCAGCAGCTCGGCCCGGACGCCATCGCGACCGGCCTGGACCAGGCCGCGCAGGCGTTCAGCGACACCTACATCGTCGCGCTGGTCCTCATCGTGCTGACGCTGGTCCCGGCGTTCTTCCTGCCCCGGACCAAACCGGCGAACACCCAGGACGCCGACGCCAAGGTGCTCGTGCACTGAGCCTGGCCTCCGGCAACAGATTCGGGTCCGCGGCGAACACGCCGCGGACCCGAATCGTTTCGTGCGCGGTTCGGCGACGGCCGATGGCAGCGCCTACGCGTAGAGCGCGACGAACTTGTCCAGCGAGCGCTCGATGTCACCCTTCACCGCGCGCGCCACGCCCGAGCCGATCGGGCCGAACAGTGGCGCCCCGCCGAGTTCGATGTCGACGGTCACCTCGGAGCCGGATCCCTTGGGGGCGACCAGAAGTCCCAGCGAGAACTTGGTGCCGCCCTTGCCCGCGCCGCTGAGCACCAGCTTGCGCGGCGGCTCCGCGGTCTTGACCTTCCACGTCACGCGGTTGCGCATGCCCTTGACCGACGCGACGCCGACCAGTTCGGTCCCCACCGTCAGCGTCTCCGGCACCTCGCCGCGCCACGACTCGTGCATGGTGAGCCACTTGTCCAGCTCGTTCAGGTTGGAGGTGTGCGACCACGCCTCTTCCGGGCTGATCGGGACGTCGACGGAGACCTTGAGCTTTGCCATGCCGCGCATGTTATCCGGTACCGGCGGTTCGACTTGGCCCCGATAGCCGCCGCGATCTGTGAGCCCCGTCACGTCGGAATATGCGGCGAAGCAACCGAGTTGATATGGTTGCCAAGTCAACCAAATGAGCTCGAGGAGGCCTCGTGCAGTTCGGAATCTTCACCGTCGGTGACGTCACCGCGGATCCCACGGACGGCCGCACCCCCAGCGAGGCCGAGCGGATCAAGGCCATGGTGACGATCGCGCAGAAGGCCGAGGAAGTGGGCCTGGACGTGTTCGCGACGGGCGAGCACCACAACCCGCCGTTCGTGCCGTCCTCGCCGACCACCATGCTCGGCTACATCGCCGGGCGCACCGACCGCATCCAGCTGTCCACCGCGACCACGCTGATCACCACCAACGATCCGGTCAAGATCGCCGAAGACTTCGCGATGCTGCAGCACCTGGCCGACGGTCGCGTCGACCTGATGCTCGGCCGCGGCAACACCGGACCCGTGTATCCCTGGTTCGGCAAGGACATTCGCGACGGCATCGCGCTCGCCATCGAGAACTACCATCTGCTGCACCGGCTCTGGCGCGAGGACGTGGTGGACTGGGAGGGCAAGTTCCGCACGCCGCTGCAGTCCTTCACCTCGACCCCGCGCCCGCTCGACGACGTGCCGCCCTTCGTCTGGCACGGGTCCATCCGCAGCCCCGAGATCGCCGAACAGGCCGCCTATTACGGCGACGGCTTCTTCGCCAACAACATCTTCTGGCCGAAGGAGCACTTCCAGCGGCTGATCGAGCTGTACCGCCGCCGCTACGAGCACTACGGGCACGGCGCCGCCGACCAGGCCATCGTCGGTCTCGGCGGACAGGTGTTCATGCGCAAGAACTCGCAGGACGCGGTGCGCGAATTCCGCCCGTACTTCGACAACGCGCCGGTCTACGGTCACGGTCCCTCGCTGGAGGAGTTCACCGAGCAGACCCCGCTCACCGTCGGCAGTCCGCAGCAGGTCATCGACAAGACGCTGACCTTCCGCGAGCACTTCGGCGACTATCAGCGCCAGCTGTTCCTGGTCGACCACGCCGGGCTGCCGCTGAAAACCGTGCTGGAGCAACTGGATCTGCTCGGCGAGGAGGTCGTTCCGGTGCTGCGCAAGGAATTCGCCGCGCGCAAGCCCGCGCACGTGCCGGACGCGCCGACGCACGCCTCGTTGCTCGCCGCGCGCACCGCGACGGAGGTGGCGTCGTGACCGCCACGCGCATCGCGGTTGTCTCGGGCGGTCTTTCGCAACCTTCGTCCACCAGGCTGCTCGCCGACCGTCTGGCCGCCGCCACCGAACGCGTGCTGGTCGGCCGAGACCGGGACGTGCGGGTGGACATCGTCGATCTGCGCGACCACGCGCGGGATCTGGCCAACAACCTGCTCACCGGTTTCCCCGCGCCCGCGTTGGGCGAGACCATCGATCGGGTCGTCGGCGCGGACGGCCTGATCGCGGTGACGCCGATCTTCAACGCCTCCTACAGCGGCCTGTTCAAGACCTTCTTCGATGTGCTCGAACCGGATTCGCTGGTCGGAATGCCGGTGCTGATCGGGGCCACCGGCGGCACCGAGCGCCACTCGCTGGCGCTCGAGCACGCGGTGCGCCCGATGTTCACCTACCTGCGTTCGGTTGTCGTGCCCACCTCGGTGTACGCCGCCTCGGAGGACTGGGGCGCCGACAGCGCGGGCGAGGGGCTGAGCCGCCGCATCGACCGTGCCGCCGAGGAATTCGCCGAGGTGCTCGCCGCGCGTTCGGCCGTGCGCCCGCCGGATCCGTACCGCGATACCGTGCCGTTCGAAGACCTGCTCGCGGGACGCCTGCCGGGCTGACGCGAGGAAAGCCGTTGCGCACCGGCCTGGTGCGCAAGGACACCGGGTGACGCCGAGGATGTCGCACCCGACCGCCGTACTAGTTGAAATTTCTACCAACCGAAGGAGAATCTCATGACCACCGCCATCGCCAAGGGACTGTCCGCGGGCACCTGGGTCATCGACCCCGCCCACTCCACCGTCGGCTTCTCGGTACGCCACCTGATGGTGAGCAAGGTCCGGGGCCGGTTCACCGACTTCGAGGGCAAGCTCGTCATCGGCGAGGACGGCGCCGCGTCGGCCGAGGCCGAGATCCGGGTGAACTCGCTGACCACCGACAACGAGCAGCGCGACGCCCACCTGCGCACCGCCGACTTCTTCCACGCCGAGGAGTTCCCGCTGATGACGTTCAAGTCGACCGGATTCCGGGTGAACGGCGAGGAATTCGTCGTCGACGGCGAGTTCACCATCCGCGGCAACACCAAGCCGGTCTCGCTGAACGTGGAGTTCCTCGGCGTGAACCAGGGCATGGGCAACGGCCCGGTCGCCGGCTTCGAGGCCAAGACCGTGGTCTCCCGCCGCGAGTTCGGCCTCGACATCGACATGCCGCTGCCGGACGGCGGCGCGGTCATCGGCGACAAGGTCACCCTCACGCTGGAGATCGAGGCCGGTCTCCAGAGCTAGCTCGAGGTCTGCCCCGGCCGGTGGGCGGCGATCAGGGCGCGCGCCATCTCGCGAGCGCGGCGCGCGGCCTGTCGATCGCCCTCCGCCGCGGAGACGATCGAGCCCTTCATCAAGATGTGCCATGACCTGGCGAACTCGTCGGGTTCGAAGGTCCACAGCTTCTCCCTGCGCCGCAGGACGGCGAGAACCAGATCGTCCTTCCCTTGCGCCGTTGCGAATTCGGCGAACAATGGCCGCTCCGGCTGTTCGATCCGGCTCCGAACAGCCGATTCGTGTCGGCCGCATTGAACTGCGCTGCTTGGATTTTCCGAAGTCGGCGTTCTGTTCACTGCGAATTGCAAAGCCCGTCATCAGGATCCGTCGTGACTTCGCTGTGATGCTGCTAGGGTTGGCGAGTCGTCGGGTTCTGGCGTGTCGGACTGGCTCCGGTCGGTCGGTGATCGATTCGCTGGCTGCCTGCGCTGCGGGCACTGTGAGGTGAGCGGTGAGCCTCCGGTGGTGCCTGTCCGCGAGAGCCAGATCCTCCGACGCGCAATGGATCCGATCAGGCGTCACACGATCGGTGTCGTTAGGAAAAGAAAAGACGGAGATCTGTGGTGGCAGG
Organism: Nocardia bhagyanarayanae; assembly: GCF_006716565.1. NCBI lineage: Bacteria > Bacillati > Actinomycetota > Actinomycetes > Mycobacteriales > Nocardiaceae > Nocardia > Nocardia bhagyanarayanae. Next base: position 1,390,355 of record NZ_VFPG01000002.1, read on the forward strand.
GTGCGGGTTCGGACGGGGACCTTAACGGGGGCGGTGCATCGGGGGGAGGCTCGATCCCGTCAACGACGAGAGAACTGATGAATCTGGATATCGCCGTATTACTTCCATGGATCCTCGCCACGGTGCTTGTCGTCGCGGTCGTCTACACGATCGCCGCGCTGCGCCGGGAGCGGGCCAGAGCCGAGTCCCTACTGGAGGACCAGCGTAAGCGGGACGAGGCGCTGGAGCGTTTCGCCGGGCAGACCATGCCGGCGATCACCGACGCCGTCCGACGCTACGAGCAGCCGACCAGCACGATCGAAGTGCCGGCGGGACTGCAGAATTCGCGACTTGCCCAGTGCCTGCAGTGGATCGGCGATCGCTACGCCGACGACCTGCGCCTGATGCAGTCCGAGACGAGGGAACGCGCGGCGGCCGAGGCCGACGCGCACGCCAGACAGGCGATCCACGCCGCCGAGGAGGCGGTGCGCGCCGAGGTCGGCGCCGCCGCGCGCGACGCGACCAGCGGCGCGGTGCGCTCCTTCGGCACCTCCGTGGTGAGCCTCGGCGCCGACGTCAGCCAGGTGGTCAGCGCCGCGTTGCGCCAGCACCGTGACGACGACGTCTACGCCACGCTCACCCGTATCGACCACACCGTCCAGCAGATGATCCGCCAGGCGCAGTCCTACGTGATCGTGTGTGGCGGTCTCCCCGGCAGGCGCTGGCCTGCGCAGTCGCTCACCGACGTGGTCGGCGGCGCCACCGGCCGCGTGCGCGACTACCTGCGGGTGCGGACCACCCAACTGGACCGCGTAGTCGTCAGCCGAGCGGTGGAACCGCTCGTGCACACCCTGGCCACCCTGCTCGACAACGCGCTGCGCTACTCGCCGCCGACCTCCTTCGTGGACGTCAGCTTCCAGGAGGGACACCACGGCGTCACCGTCATCATCGATGACGCGGGCGTGCGGATGAACGCCGAGCAGATGGAGGAGGCCAGGCAGGTGCTCGCCAACGAGCGCCCGGTCGACATCCACCAGCTCGGTCCGTCGCCGAAGGTCGGTTTCCCCGGTGTCGCCGCGCTCGCGCGTCGCTACGGGTTCACGGTCTACATCGACGGGCCCAACGCCTACGGAGGCATGCGCGCGATGGTGTACATCCCCGAGGCCCTGCTCGCCGCGCCGAGCAAAGGCGACAAGACGACGGCGGCCGCCCCGGCCGAAACTCCCGCGCCCGCACCCGAACCGGTGCCCGCGCCGCGGGAGGAGGAGCCGGAGGACACCGGGTTCGCGGTGCACGAGATCACCGAGGGCGGCCTACCGAAGCGGCGGCGCCGCGCGGTGGCGCCCGCGATCGGCACGCGAGCCAGGAATTCCGGCGACACCGCGCCCGCGAGGCCGGAAATCGCCGCCGCATGGCACACCGGTTCCAAGAGCGGCCGCGCCGCCGCCGCCGAACACACGGAAGGGATGACACCTTGATGGGCACACCGACTACCGCCGTGGCCGATAGCAGCAACAAGCTCGGCTGGCTACTCGAGGATCTCAGCATTCCAGGCGTCCGGTTCGCGGTACTGCTGTCCGATGACGGGCTGCGCATCGCGCACTCGAAGGGCATCGCCCGCGACGACGCCGAACGCTTCGCCGCGGCCGCCTCCGGCCTGAGGTCCCTCGGCAAGGCGCTGGGCGAGTTCTGCGGCGGACCGGAGACGGGCCTGCGCCAGAACATGACCGAGTACGACGACGGGATGATCTTCATCACCGCCGCGGGGGAGGGCGCCCTGCTCGGCGTCTCCACCACCGCGGACATCGACGTCAGCCTCATCGCGCACCGGATGAACGAACTGGCCGGGCGCGTCGGGCACGAACTCGGCAGCCAGTCGCGGCAGAGGACAGACAGCGACCTGTCATGACCAGGTCCCGCCGCGACCCCGACCTGGTTCGGGCTTATGTGCGCACCGGCGGGCGTTCGCGTCCCACTCGCGAACTGGATCTGGTCACGCTCGTCGTCGCGGCGCTGGCTCCCGCGCCCGGCGCGAGCCCGGACGCACGCCGCGTGATGAACCTGTGCAGCGGGCGCGGCGTGCTGTCCATCGCCGAGATCGCCGCCTATCTCGACCTGCCGCCGTCCGTGGTGAAGATCGTCGTATCGGATCTCATGGACGGCGGCCACCTGACTACGCCAACCCCGGCCGAGAACCTGCCGGAGATAGCCCTTTTGGAGGAGGTACTGAATGGGCTCCGCGCTCTCTCGGCCTGAGCGAGTTGTCGACTATGTGCCGGAGACCGTGACCCGATCGGTCAAATTGCTGGTGGCGGGCAACTTCGGCGTCGGCAAGACGACCTTCGTCAGCAGCGTCTCGGAGATCAAGCCGCTGCGCACCGAGGAGACCATCACCGAAGCCAGCATCGGCGTCGACGACATGGCCGGTCTGCCCGGCAAGACGCAGACGACAGTCGCGATGGACTTCGGCCGCATCACGCTGAATCCCCAACTGGCGCTATACCTTTTCGGCACACCGGGCCAGCAGCGCTTCGTGCCGTTGTGGGAGGAGCTGGCTCGCGGCGCGCTCGGCGCGCTGGTGCTGGTGGACACCCGTCGCATCGAGAAGGCCGACGAGGTGCTCTCGGTGCTCGAGGAACGCGGCGTGCCGTATTCGGTGGCGGTCAACCAGTTCGAGGGCGCCAAGCAGTACCCGCTCGACGAGGTCCGCGACGCGTTGGACCTAGCCGAGGGCACGCCACTGACCATGCTGGACGCGCGGCATCGAGGCACGTGTCTGCAATCGCTCATCACGCTCGTCGAATTCCTGTTCCACCGTCTGGAGTCCCGACTTTGACAATGCCTCCGCACGTGGCGCCCGCCGGGGTCTGCCCCGTCCCGCACGGCTCGCCGATCGACACCGACGGACCGCGGGTGCCGCTGTACACCGAGGAGTTCGCCGCCGACCCGCACCGCGCGTACCGGCAGATGCGCCGCCAGTACGGCTCGCTCGCGCCGGTCGATCTGGCGCCCGGCGTGCCCGCGACCCTGGTGATCGGGTATCACACCGCGCTGCGAATCCTCAACGACCCCGAGCACTTTCCGGCCGACCCGCGCGCCTGGCAGCAGAACGTGCCCGGCGAATGCCCGATCCTGCCGATGCTGGAATGGCGTCCCAACGCGCTGCGCAGCGCGGGCCTGGAGCACACGCGCTATCGGGCGGCCAACCTCGCGGCGGTCACCGAGGTCGACCTGCACGCCATGCACGCCACGATCGAGCGCGTCGCGGTCCCGCTGATCAACGCCTTCTGCGCCGACGGCGCCGCGGACCTGATCAGCCAGTACGCTTTCCCGCTCGCGTTCGCGGTGCTCAACGAAATGCTCGGCTGCCCGGCCGATATCGGCCAGCAGGTGGCCACCGGCATGGCCGCCATCTTCGAAGGCGTGAACGCGGACAAGGGCAACGCCATGCTCACCGACGCCTTGCACGAGCTGACCACCCGCAAGCGCAAGGAGCCGGGCGACGACATCGTCTCCCGGCTGATCGGCCACCCGGTCGGGCTCGACGACGTGGAGATGATCCACCAGTTGGTCACCCTGTACGGCGCGGGCATCGAGCCGGAGCAGAACCTGATCGTGAACACGCTGCTGCTCATGCTCACCGACGACCGGTTCGCGGGAAACCTGTTGGGCGGCAGCCTGTCCACTCGGGACGCGCTGGACGAGGTGCTTTTCACCGACCCGCCGATGGCCAACTACTGCGTCTCGTATCCGAAACAGCCCATCCTGATCGACAACACCTGGCTGCCCGCGCACCAGCCGGTGGTCATCAGCATGGCGGCGTGCAACAACGATCCGGCGATCGACGCGGGCGATTACACCGACAACCGTTCGCATCTGGCGTGGAGCACGGGCCCGCACGCGTGCCCGGCGAGGTCGGCGGCCTACCTGATCGCGCAGGACGCGATCGATCAGCTGCTCGACGCACTACCGGAAATGCGACTAGCGGTGCCCGTCGATCAATTGACTTGGCGGCCTGGGCCTTTCCATCGAGCTCTGGTGTCCCTTCCGGTCACCTTCCCGAAATCCCCTCCGCTGAACCTGTATTAAGGAGAGTGCCCCCCGATGGACAGTCAGCCCCTCGTCCTCGATCCCACCGGCGCCGATATCCAGGGTGAGTCCGCGCGTCTTCGCGCGCTCGGGCCGGTCGCGCTGGTCGAGTTGCCGGGCGGTGTGCGGGCATGGTCGGTGACCGATGCCGAACTGTTGAAGAAGCTGCTCGTGGACCCGAGGGTGTCCAAGGACGCGAGCCAGCACTGGCCCGCGTTCATCAACGGCGAGATCCCGCAGGATTGGCCGCTGTTCCTCTGGGTCGCGGTGAACAACATGTTCACCGCCTACGGCGCCGATCATCGTCGGCTGCGCAAGCTGGTGGCGCCCGCGTTCACCCATCGCCGCACCGAGGCCATGCGCGCGCGTATCGAGGCCATCACGGCGGCACTGCTGGACGAGCTCGCCGCCGCCCCGGCGGGCGAACCGGTCGACCTGCGCGACGGTTTCGCCTATCCGCTGCCGATCCAGGTGATCTCGGAGCTGATGGGCGTGCCGGAGTCGCTGAACGCCGGACTGCGCACCTGCGTGGACGGCATCTTCGACACCTCGCTCACCCCCGAGCAGTCGCAGGCCAACTACATGGAGATGTACCGGATCCTCGGTGAACTCGTCGCCTACCGGCGCGAGCATCCGGGCGACGACATGACCAGCCTGCTCATCTCGCACCGCGACGAGGAGGACGGCACCCAGCTCACCGAGCAGGAGCTGATCGACACGCTGCTGCTCGTCATCAGCGCGGGCCACGAGACCACGGTGAACCTGCTCGACCAGGCCATCTTCGCGCTGCTGACCCGGCAGGAGCAGCGTGCCGAGGTGGTCGAGGAGCGGGCCGCGTGGAGCGACCTGATCGAGGAGGCGCTGCGGTTCGAGGCTCCGGTCGCGCACCTGCCGCTGCGTTTCGCGGTCGACGACATCGAACTCGATGGCGCGCGCATCGCGAAGGGCGAGCCGATCCTGGCGTCCTATGTCGCGGCCAACCGGGACCGGAAGGTGCACGGCGACACCGCCGACGAGTTCGATGTGCACCGCGCGAACAAGGAGCACGTCGCCTTCGGCTACGGCGCGCATCACTGCCTCGGCGCTCCGCTCGCCCGCATGGAGGCCGCCGTCGCACTGCCCGCGATCTTCGCGCGGTTCCCGAAGATGGAATTGGCCGCCGAGCCGGGGGAACTGGGCGCGGTACCCAGTTTCATCTCCAACGGCCACCGCCGCCTGCCGGTGTATCTGAATCCGTAATCGGTCGTGCGGGAGGGCCGCTCGGCGAGCCCTCCCCGCGTTCAGACCTGGGTGATGAAGCCCGCGATCAGTGTGAGGACGGGCAGCGTCCCCTGTATCAGGGCGGCTTTGACGAAACGCCGGTCGGTCGCCACCAGGACGCCCGCCGCGGCGATCATCGAACCGCAACCGATCAGCAGCAGCGCCCAGCCCGCCTGGGGGAGAGTCGGCAGCAGCAGCGCGCCGATCAACGTGCCGATCGCGAGGAACAGGTTGTACCAGCCCTGGTTGAAGGCCCAGGGCTGGACGGCCGCTAGATCCTCGCGCTCGACGTGGAACGTCCCCGCGTACACCTTCGGCTCGGCGAACCGCAGCGATTCGAGCACGAAGATGTAGCCGTGCAGCAGCGCCGCGAGCACGGCGAGTATCTGGACGACGGTGAGCAACTGCCCCTCCTCGGACGAATTCCGGCCTTTGCTTCCAGCACCGTAGCGTCGGACCGGCGAACGGCCTGCCGACGCGCCGTCGCGCCGCGCGCGCGGTTCACGACTCGCCCGGTTCGTTCCAGTTGTAGGTGAGTTCGGCGGCCCGCGACCAGCGGCGGTACTCCCGGTCCCGCCGCTCGTCCGGCATGGTCGGCAGCCACCGGCTCGCGGTGCGGCGGTTGCGGCGCAGACCCGTCATGTCGGGCCACAGGCCGACGGCGAGGCCCGCGGCGTAGGCCGCGCCGAGGGACACCGTCTCGGAGAACAGCGGCCGCTCCACCGGCACCCCGAGCGCGTCCGAGATCTGTTGCATCAGCAGGTTGTTCGAGGTCATGCCGCCGTCGACGCGGAGTTCGGTGAGGGCGTAGCCGGTGTCGGCGTTCATCGCGTCGACCACCTCCCTGGTCTGCCAGGCGGTGGCCTCGAGCACCGCGCGGGCCAGATGCCCCTTGGTGATGTAGGAGGTGAGTCCCGCGATCACGCCGCGGGCCTCGGCTCGCCAGCGCGGCGCGAACAAGCCGGAGAACGCGGGCACCACGTAGCAGCCGCCGTTGTCCTCGACAGTGCTTGCGAGCGTTTCGATCTCGGGCGCGGCGTCGATGAGCCCGAGCCGGTCGCGCAGCCACTGCACCAGCGTTCCGGTGGCGGCCATCGAACCTTCCAGCGCGTAGCGGGCGGGTTCGCCGTCGATCTGGAACGCCACCGTGGTGAGCAGCCCGTGGGTGGAGCGCACCGGCGTGGTCCCGGTGTTGGTGAGCAGGAAACTGCCGGTGCCGTAGGTGCATTTGGCCTCGCCCGCGGCGAAGCAGGTCTGGCCGAACAGCGCCGCCTGCTGGTCGCCGAGCGCGGCCGCGATCGGGATGCCCGCCGCGGTGTGGCCGTAGACCTCGGCGTTGGAGCGTATCTCGGGCAGCATCGCCCGCGGGATGCCGAAGAAGTCGAGCAGCCGGTCGTCCCAGTCCAGGGTGGCGAGGTTCATCAACATGGTGCGCCCGGCGTTGGTGACGTCGGTGACGTGCACGCCGCCGCGCGGGCCGCCGGTGAGGTTCCAGATCAGCCAGCTGTCCATCGTGCCGAACAGCACCGAACCCTTTTCCGCGCGTTCGCGCAGCCGCTCGTCGCGGTCGAGCAGCCACCGGACGCGCGGCGCCGCGAAGTAACTCAGCAGCGGCAATCCGCAGCGCCGGACGACCTCGTCGGCCTCGGGCCTGCGCGCGAGCCGGGCGACGAGGTCCTCGGTGCGGGTGTCCTGCCAGACGATCGCGTTGCCGACGGGCGCGCCGGTCTCCCTGTCCCACAGCACCGTCGTCTCGCGCTGGTTGGCGATGCCGATCGCCACCACCTGGTCGGCGGCGACGCCCGCCTTGGCGATCACCCGGTCGACCAGCGCCGCCACGTGGCGACGGATCTCCGCGGCGTCGTGCTCGACCCGTCCCGCGGCGGGATACAGCTGCCGGTGCTCGCGCTGGGCGATCGAAACCAGTTGTCCCGCAGCGTCGTACAGGATGGAGCGGCTGGACGTGGTGCCCTGGTCGATGGCCATCACGTACCGGCCGCGACCCCGTTCGGCGGTCATCGGCGCACCCGCGGGCGGTCGGCGCCCAGGTCGCGGGAGACGGCGCTCGCGGTGGCGCGCACCAGCTCGACGAGCTTGGGACGGACGCCGGGATCGGTCACCCGATCGACGGCGCCGACCACGCCGAGCGCGCCGACCACCCGTCCGCCGGCGTCGCGCAGCGGCGCCGCCACCGACGCCCGCTCGAAGGCGAACTCGGCGACGTCCTCGGCATGGCCCTGCGCGCGCACCCGCGCGATCTCGGCGTGCACGGCGCGCGGCGCGGTGACCGTGCGCCGGGTGTAAGCGGGTAGCGGCGCACTCGCGACGCGTTCGGTCAAACCCGGTGTGTAGGCCAGCAGTACCTTGCCGAGCGCGGTCGCGTGCAAGGGCAGTTCGATGCCGACGCGGAGAGTCTGCTCGGAGCCGTCGGGCCGGAACACGTGGTGCACGATCGACACGCCCTCGCCGCGCAGCGCACCGATTCGCACCGACTCGCCGGACCGCGCGGCCAGGGTGTCGGCCCAGTTCATCGCGTAGGAACGCAGCACGTTGGTGTCGAGCCGGGCGTCGGCGAGCCCGAGGGCCGCGGCGCCGATGAGGTACTTGCCGGTGGCGTCGTCCTGCTCGATGTAGCCGACGCGCTGCAAGGTGCGCAGCAGACCGTGGGCCGTCGCTTTGGGCAGACCGAGCGCGCCCGCGAGCTCACCGACGCCGACGCCGAAGGGCGCCTCGGCGACCACCCGCAGGATCGCGGCGGCCCGTTCGATCGACTGAATCGGTCCCGGCACGAACTCGACTGTACTGCGGGAAAGCGAAACGTTCGACATTGTCGAACGCGCACCGTTGTCGCCGTATCGGCCGCTGCCTACCTTCGGCATGGCGTACCGCGCGCCGCGCGCGCCGGACAACGGAACAACGGAGAGACGCATGCTTGACCTCATCGGTGCGGTCGATCAGGGGACCACGAGCACCCGCTTCATGGTCTTCGACCACGCGGGCGCGGTCGTCGCCCGGCACCAGCTCGAACACGAGCAGATCCTGCCGCGGCCCGGCTGGGTCGAGCACAATCCGGTCGAGATCTGGGAACGCACGTCGGCCGTCATCCAGACGGCGCTCAACTCGCACGGCCTGCGCGCCGCCGACCTGGCCGCGATCGGCGTGACCAATCAGCGCGAGACCACCGTGGTCTGGGACCGCCGCACCGGACGGCCGTACCACAACGCGATCGTCTGGCAGGACACCCGCACCGACCGGATCGCCGCCGAGCTGGAAACCCGTGCGGGAGAATTGATCCGCCACCGCACCGGGCTGCCGCCCGCCACCTATTTCGCGGGCGGCAAGATCCGCTGGCTGCTGGAGAACGTCGACGGCCTGCGGGCGGCGGCCGAGCGCGGCGATGCCCTGTTCGGCACCATCGACACCTGGCTGCTGTGGAACCTCACCGGCGGTGTCCGCGGCGGCGTGCACGTCACCGACGTGACCAACGCAAGCCGCACCATGCTGATGAACCTCGAGACCCTGGACTGGGACGACGAATTGCTCGCGCTGTTCGACATTCCGCGTGCCATGCTGCCGTCCATCCGCCCGTCCTCGGACGCCGAGGGCTACGGCCGGACCACCGCGCAGGGCCCGCTGGCCGGCGAGGTCCCGGTGGCCGCGGCGGTCGGCGATCAGCAGGCGGCCATGATCGGGCAGGTGTGCCTGTCCGCGGGCGAGGCCAAGAACACGTACGGCACCGGCAATTTCCTGCTGCTCAACACCGGGGGCACGCCGGTTCGGTCGAAGAACGGGCTGCTCACCACCGTCTGTTACCAATTCGCCGGACAGGCCCCGGTGTACGCGCTGGAGGGCTCGATCGCCGTCACCGGCTCGGCGGTGCAGTGGCTGCGCGACCAGCTCGGCATCATCCAGGGCGCCTCGCAGAGCGAGACGCTGGCGGGCGAGGTCGCCGACAACGGCGGGGTGTATTTCGTCCCGGCGTTCTCTGGCCTGTTCGCGCCGCACTGGCGCTCCGACGCGCGCGGCGCGATCGTCGGGCTGACCAGGTACGCCACCAACGCCCACATCGCGCGGGCCACCCTCGAGGCGATCTGCTACCAGACTCGCGATGTCGCCGACGCGATGTTCAAGGACTCCGGCGTCGCGCTGGAGGTGCTGAAGGTGGACGGGGGAGTCACCGCCAACAACCTCTGCATGCAGATCCAGGCCGACGTGCTCGGCGTGCCGGTGAGCCGTCCGGTGGTGTCGGAGACCACCGCGCTGGGCGCGGCCTACGCCGCGGGTCTGGCCGTCGGATTCTGGGGCGGCGCCGAGGAATTGCGGCGCAACTGGCGCGAATCCGCGCGCTGGCAACCGGAATGGACCGAGCCGCAGCGGGCCGCCGGATACGAGGGCTGGCGCAAGGCCATCGGCCGCACCCTCGACTGGGCGCCCGCGCACTGAGCCGCCCGCTCACACAGACCACACGCGCACGCGCGCACCACGATTCGAACAGAAGGAGACCGACATGGTCGACCGTTCTCTCACCGCCCCCGTCGCGCTGGACCCGGCGGAGCGCAGCCGCGCCCTGGACGCCATGGCGAGCACCGAACTCGACGTGCTGGTCATCGGCGCGGGCGTGGTCGGCGCGGGCGCCGCGCTCGACGCGGTGACCCGTGGGCTCAGCGTCGGGCTCGTCGAAGCCCGCGACTACGCCTCCGGCACCTCGAGCCGGTCGTCGAAGCTGGTGCACGGCGGCCTGCGCTACCTCAAGCAGCTCAACTTCGCCCTGGTCTTCGAGGCGCTGCGGGAGCGTTCGCTGATCCTGGAGACCCTCGCGCCGCACCTGGCCAGGCCCGTCGAGTTCGTCTACCCGCTGGAGCGTCCCGGTCTGGACCGGGCCTGGGTCGGCGCGGGCGTCGGCGTGTACGACGTCCTCGGCGCGGGACGCGGTGTGCCGCAGCACCATCGGCACCTCGGCAGGCGGGCCACCCTGGCGCGTTTCCCCGGCGCGAAGCGCGGGACCGTGCGCGGCGGCGTGAGCTTCTACGAGGGCCAGCTCGACGACGCGCGCCACACCATGATGCTGGCGCGCACGGCCGCGAGCCACGGCGCGCTGGTGGCCTCCAGCGCCAGGGTCGTCGACTTCCTGCGCGAGGACGGACGGATCGTCGGCGCGCTGGTGCACGACCTGGAGAGCGGTCGGCACATCCCGGTGCGGGCCAAGCGCACCGTCAACGCGGCGGGGCCGTGGACCGACGAGATCCAGGAAATGCTCGGCGGGACACGTGATTTCCGTATCCGCACCTCCAAGGGCGTGCACATCGTCGTCCCGCGCGATCGCATCGACTCCGAGACCGGTCTGATCACCGAGACCGAGAAGAGCCTGCTGTTCGTGATCCCGTGCCCGTGGAGCGAGGACCACTGGGTCATCGGCACCACCGACACCGACTGGGACCACGATCTGGCCCATCCCGCCGCCACCCGCGCCGACATCGATTACATTCTCGCCCAGGTGAATCGGCTGCTGGAGCAGCCCATCGGCCACGACGACATCGTCGGCGTCTACGCCGGACTGCGGCCGCTGCTGGCGGGCGCCTCCGAGCAGACCAGCGCGCTCTCGCGCGAGCACACCGTGGCGACGCCGGTGCCGGGCCTGGTGATCGTCGCGGGCGGTAAGTACACCACCTACCGGGTGATGGCCAAGGACGCCATCGATGCGGCCGTCGCGGATCTGCCGGGGCGCGTCGCCCGGTCGTGCACCGAGCGGGTGCCGCTGGTCGGCGCGCACGGGTACCGCGAGCTGTCGCTGTCCCGTGCTCGCCTCGCCGACGAGTTCGGCGTCGACCTGGCGACCGTCGAGCACCTGCTCGGTCGCTACGGCAGCGCCGTCGGCGAACTGCGCGACATCATCCGCGCGCAGCCGGAACTCGGTGCGCCGTTGGGCAATTCCCGCTACCTGCGGGCCGAGATCGTCTACGCGGTGACCCACGAGGGCGCGCTGCACCTCGACGACATCCTCACCCGCCGCACCCGGCTGTCGGTGGAGACCGGTGATCGCGGCGTGCTGGTCGCGGCCGAGGTCGCGCGCCTGGTCGCCCCGTATCTCGGCTGGGACGAGGAGCGGATCGAGCGTGAGATCGAGACCTACCGGGTGCGCGTCGAGGCCGAACTGCGCGCCAACGAGCAGCCCGACGACCGGACGGCCGACGTGGTGCGGCTCAGTGCGCCCGACTCGCGCGGGATCGCGGGCGCGCCGGAAGGCGACCGGGTCTCGGTGTAGCCGTCGTGAGGTCCGCGGCACGCGTGTCGCGGACGCCTCCGGAGGGGTCGAAGATGATTCGACCAGGCGGCCGTGGCCGCAACCTCTACCGCTGCATACGCGTCTATTGACGCCAATCGCAGAATCATCTTCAGAAATCTGGATCTGATCTCGCAGAATTTTCATACTCGATCCTGAGGCGGTCCCGATCGATAGGGATCCGCTCTAGCTCGAACGGCGACGAGACGATCAGGAGTGCTGATGAAAATCGGGATCCCCCGCGAGGTCAAGAATCACGAGTACCGGGTGGCGTGCACGCCGGCCGGTGTGCGTGAGCTTGTCTCTCGCGGACACGAAGTGTTCCTCGAGGCGGGTGCGGGCGCCGGGTCGGCGTTCGAGGACGCCGCCTACGGCTGTGTCGGCGCGCACGTCCTGCCGACGGCCGACGAGGTCTGGGGCGCCGCGGACCTGGTGCTCAAAGTGAAAGAACCGGTGGCCGAGGAGTACTCGCGGATGCGCGCCGGGCAGGTGCTGTTCACGTACCTGCACCTGGCCGCCTCCAAGGAGTGCACCGACGCGCTGCTGACCTCCGGCATCACCTCGCTCGCCTACGAGACGGTGACCGGACGCGACGGCGGCCTGCCGCTGCTGGCCCCGATGAGCGAGGTCGCGGGCAGGCTCGCCCCGCAGGCGGGCGCGTACCACCTGATGCGCAGCGAGGGCGGCCGCGGCGTGCTCATGGGCGGGGTGCCGGGTGTGCGGCCCGCGAAGGTCGTGGTGCTCGGCGCGGGCGTCGCCGGACGCAACGCCATCGCCGTCGCGGTGGGGATGCGCGCGGAGGTCACCGTGCTCGATCTGAACGTCGCACGGCTGCGCGAGGTGGACGAGCAGTACCGCGGGCAGGTGCGCACCGTCGTCTCCAACGCGTACGAGGTCGAGAACTGCGTGCGCGAGGCCGATCTGGTGATCGGCGCGGTGCTGGTTCCCGGAGCCAAAGCGCCCAAGCTCATCTCGCACGATCTCGTCGAACAGCTGAAGCCGGGCTCGGTGCTGGTCGACATCGCCATCGACCAGGGCGGCTGCTTCGCCGATTCCCGGCCGACCACGCACGCCGATCCGACCTACCGGGTGCACGATTCGGTGTTCTACTGCGTCGCGAACATGCCCGGCGCGGTGCCGAACACGTCGACGGTGGCGCTCACCAACGCCACCGTTCCCTACGTCGTCGCCTTGGCCGAGCGCGGCTGGCGCGACGCCGTCGCCGCGGATCCCGGCCTGGCCGCTGGACTGAGCACCCACGAGGGCACGCTGCTGTCCGAATCCGTCGCCGCCGCACACGGTTACACCGCGGAGCGGCTCGTCGCGGCCTAGGTTCGGCGGCTCAGTGCACCGGCGTCTGCGGGCGCAGGTGCTCGAAGATGAGGATCGTCTCCGTCGAGGACACCGCGGGATTCGCGCTCAGGTGCTCCAGCACGAAACCGCGCAGCTCGTCGGTGTTCTCGGTGGCGACGTGGATGAGGTAGTCGTCGGCGCCCGCTATGAAGTACACGTTGAGCACCTCCGCGAGCGCCGCGAGCCGCTTGCCGAACTCGGCGAGGTGCTTGCGCGAATTCCCGTGCAGCCGTACCGCGATCATCGCCTGCAAGCCCCGGCCGAGCGCGGACGGATCGATGTCGGCGTGGAAGCCGCGGATCACGCCGCGCTCCACCAGTGCCCGCACCCGCCCGAGGCAGGTCGACGGCGCGATACCGGCCGCGGCCGCCAGCGCGTTGTTGGTCATGCGGCCGTCGCGCGCCAGCTCGTCGAGCAGGACGCGGTCGATGTCGTCGAGGGGGACCGGCGTGCGGCTACGGCGCGGCGGGGCCTGAGGTGGCGGTACCGGTGAATCTTTCCTGGTCACCGGCTCACGGTAGCGAATCCGATTCGATTCGAAAGTATTCATCCGAATAATCCTCGAGGCCCCGCCCGCGCCGCTCACTCGCGCGCCGAGCCGACGGCGTTCTGCGCGCCGGGAGCGGTCTGCTGGAGCTTGGAGTGGGTGCGCGAGCACCCGAGGTAGATCACCAGGCCGACCACCAGCCAGGTCCCGAAGCGCGCCCAGGTCTCCCACGGCAGCGACAGGATCAGCCACACCGAGAACACGACGCCGACGATCGGCACGACCGGCATGAACGGCAGCCGGAAGGTGCGCGGTACCTCGGGCCGGGTGTAGCGGAACACGAGCACCGCCACGCAGACCACCACGAACGCGCTCAGGATGCCGATGTTGGTGAGCTCGGCGACCAGGTTGATCGGCAGCAGCCCCGCGAGGATGGCCGACCCGATGCCGACGATCCACGTCACGCGGGTCGGCACCTTGCGCTCCGGATGGGTCTTGGCGAACCACTCGGGCAGCAGGCCGTCGCGGCTCATCGAGTACCAGACCCGGGTCACACCGAGCATGAAGGTGAGCACCACGGTGATGATGCCGACGATGGCGCCGACCGCGATGATGTTGGCGATGCCGGGCATGCCGACGGCCTCGAAGGCGCTGGAAAAGCCGCTCTCCGGGTCGATCTCGGTGTACTTCTGCATGCCGGTGAGCACCAGGGTCGCCAGCACGTACAGCACCATCGCGATGGCCAGCGAGTACAGGATCGCCTTGGGCAGGTGCTTCTTGCCGTCGACCGACTCCTCGGCCGCCGTGCTCATCGCGTCGTAGCCGAACACGGCGAAGAACACCGTGGCCGCGCCCGTCATCACCGCGCCGGTGCCGTACGGGAAGTACGGGGTGTAGTTCGAGCTGTCGATCTGGAAGACGCCGAGCACGATGATCAGCAGGACCAGGGCGACCTTGATGCCGACGGCCACCGTCTCGAACCGGCCGACGCTGCGGATACCGCGCGAGAGCACCCATGCCGTGCCGAGGCAGAACACCATCGCGAACACGTCGACGACGTGACCGTCACCGGTGCCGGAGGCGCCGAGCATCCAGTCGGGCAGCGTGATGCCCACCTGATCGAGCAGGAATCCGAAGTACCCGGAGACGCCGATCGCGACGACCGCCGCGACGGCGATGTACTCCAGCAGCAGATCCCATCCGATGAACCAGCCGACGAACTCGCCGAGCGAGACGTAGCCGTAGGTGTAGGCGGATCCCGCCTTCGGCACCATGCCGGCGAACTCCGCGTAACACAGCGCGGCCGCCGCGCTGGCCAGGCCCGCCACCAGGAAGGACAGCAGCACGGCCGGGCCGGTGGTCTTGTTGGCGACGCTGCCCGCGAGGGTGAAGATGCCCGCGCCGATGATGCCGCCGACGCCGATCGCGGTGAGTTGCCAGACGCCGAGGTGTTTGGCCAGCCGTTCGTCGGTGGGCGTCTCGTCCTCGACTGCGACGAGGGGTTTGCGGCGCAACATCTGGTGGCGCAACTCCGCGAGGGACATGCGGCTTCCTTTCTCCGCTGCGTTCCCGAGCGCCCGGGTCGCGGACGCACGGTAACGCAGATCACACTGGTGGCAGTCAGCTAATCGGACCACGAACGCGGTGTGATCGGTGAGTTGGATAAATAATGTTCCGCCCGGGTTGTCCGACTGGACAACGCCGGGCGGTCGGGACGGAGTCAGCGCCGGTTGGCGGGCGCCAGGGCGCGCAGGAAGAACACCAGGTTGGCGGGCCGTTCGGCGAGCCTGCGCATGAAGTAGCCGTACCACTGGTCGCCGTAGGGCAGATAGACCCGCACTCGATGGCTGTCCTCGGCGAGGCGGCGCTGCTCGGCGTCGCGGATGCCGTAGAGCATCTGGAACTCGAACTCGTCCGCCTTCCGGTCGACCTCGTCGGCGTAGCGCTGGGCCGCCGCGATCATCGCCGGGTCATGGGTGGCGACCATCGGATAGCCCGCGCCGTCCATCAGGATGCGCAGACACCGCAGATAGGCGGCGTCCACCTCGGCGGCCGACTGGTAGGCGACCGACTCCGGCTCCCGGTACGCGCCCTTGCACAACCGGATGCGGGACCCCGGGCCCGCGAAGTCGCGGCAGTCGGCCTCGGTGCGCCGCAGGTAGGCCTGGAGCACGGTGCCGGTGCCGGGGAAATCGACCCGGAGATCCCGCACGATCGACAGCGTCGAGTCGGTGGTGGTGTGGTCCTCGGCGTCGACGGTGACCGCGACCCCCGCGTCGTGCGCGGCCGCGCAGATCTCGCGGGCGTTGTCGAGTGCGATGCGGTGCCCGTCGCGCGGGAGGGATTGGCCGAGCGCCGAGAGCTTCAGCGAAACCTCCAGCGGGCGTACGGTTCCCGGCTCGGTGGCATCGGGCAGTTCGGCGAGCGCCGTGAGCAGCGCGCGATAGTGCGCCACGGTGTCGCGCGCCCGGCCGAGGTCGGTGGTGTCCTCGCCGAGATAGTCGATGGTGACGAAGCGGCCGGAACTCCGCAGCGCCGTGGTGGCGGCGATGGCCTGCGGCTCGGTCGAGCCCGCGACGAAGCGGTCGACCAGCGAGCGGGTGGCGCGCATCCGCGTGACGCCGCGCTCCAGCCTGGGGGAGCGGGCCGCCGCGAGCAGGGCGGGCCGCAGCAGTCCGGCGGGCATCACCGCACCTCCGTTTCGGCATCGGACGGCTGGGCGGCGGCGGCTTGGTGCGGGTAGCGGTGATCGGTGGGCGGCACGAAGGTCTCCTTGATGGTGCGCGGCGAGATCCAGCGCAGCAGGTTCTGCGGGGAGCCCGCCTTGTCGTTGGTGCCCGACAGGCGAGATCCGCCGAACGGCTGCTGGCCGACCACGGCGCCGGTCGGTTTGTCGTTGACGTAGAAGTTGCCCGCGGCGAAGCGCAGCCGGTCGGTGGCCGCGGCCACGGCGGCGCGGTCGTCGGCGACGATCGAGCCGGTGAGCCCGTAGGCCGCGCCGCGGTCGACGAGTTCCATCGCGGCGTCGAAGGATCCGGGTGCCGCGTCGTCGTAGACGTGCACCGCCAGGATCGGTCCGAAGTACTCGGTGCGGAACGCCTCGTCGGTGGGATCGTCGCCGAGCAGCACGGTCGGGTCGACGAAGTAGCCGACGCTGTCGTCGGTGCGCCCGCCCGCCGCGATGGTCAGGCCCGGCGTCGCCTTCGCGCGGGCGATCGCGTCGGCGTTCTTGTCGAAGGCGCGGCGATCGATGAGCGCGCCGCCGAAGTTGCCGAAATCGGTGACGTCGCCGTAGGTCAGGGCGTTCGCCTTGTCGACCAGATCGGCGCCCATCCTCGCCCACACCGATTTGGGGATGAACGCGCGTGAGGCGGCCGAGCACTTCTGGCCCTGGTAGTCGAACGCCCCGCGCAGCAGCGCCGTGGTGAGCACATCCGGGTCGGCGGAGGCGTGCGCGAGCACGAAGTCCTTACCGCCGGTCTCGCCGACCAGCCGCGGATACCCCTGGTACCGATCGAGATTGGTCGCCACGGTGCGCCACAGGTGGCGGAAGGTCGCGGTGGATCCGGTGAAATGCACACCGGCCAGGCGCGGGTCGGCCAGCGCCACGTCCGAGACCTCCGGGCCCGCCCCGTGCACCAGGTTGATCACGCCGGGCGGCAGTCCCGCCGCCTCCAGCAGCTTCATCGTCCAGTACGCGGCGACCGCCTGGGTAGGCGCGGGCTTCCACAGCACGGTGTTGCCCATCAGCGCGGGCGCGGTCGGCAGGTTGCCCGCGATAGCGGTGAAGTTGAAGGGGGTGATCGCGTAGACGAACCCCTCCAACGGCCGGTACTCCAGCCTATTCCACACTCCCGGCGTGGAGATCGGCTGCTCCGCGAGGATCTGGCGCGCGAAATGCACATTGAACCGCCAGAAGTCGACCAGTTCGCACGGCGCGTCGATCTCGGCCTGGTAGGCGGTTTTGGATTGACCGAGCATCGTCGCCGCGGCGATGGTTTCGCGCCACGGCCCGGCGAGCAGATCCGCGGCGCGCAAGAACACCGCGGCCCGGTCCTCGAACGACAGCGCGCGCCACCCCGGTGCGGCCGCGGCGGCGGCCTCGATGGCGTCCTGGACGTCGCGGGCCTCCGCGAAGGTGAGGGTGCCGAGCACCGCGGCGTGCCGGTGCGGCTGCACCACCTCGACGACCGGTCCGGCCGTGCGGCGATGCTTGCCGCCGATGACGTGGTGCACCTCGGTCGGCGTCGCGGCGAGCTCGGTCAGTTCGGCGCGCAGCCGCTCCCGTTCGGGTGTGCCGGGGGCGAAGCTGCCGACGGGTTCGTTGACGGGCGTGGGTGTGGTCGCGATGGCGTCCATGGATCCTCCTGCCTGGTCGGAGCTGGTCAGCGCAGTCAACTCCGCGAAAGCCCCGCGCCGGATCGGCCGATGGGACAAAGATGGGGTCGAGTTGTTGTCCGGTCGGCCGAAGCCGATCGGGTGGGAAGGTGTGAGCGTGGTCACCGAGGAACTGAACCGACCGGCGGGCGTGTCGCTGCGCGAACTGCTCGACGCGCTCGACAGCACCGTCACCGATCCGGTCGAAGCGCCCGACGGTGACGCGGTCGCCATTCGCTCGGTGGCGCTGCTGGACGGCGACGACTTCAGCGAGTCGCCTTCGGTTCCGGCGGACATGTCGTTGCTGGTCGGCGTGCCGGAATCCGCGGTGCTGGCCTGGCTGGACGAGTTGGCCGCCCGCCCGCCCGAGCGGCGGCCGCGGGCGGTGCTGCTCAAGTCGACCGCGGAATCCGCCGCGGTGCGCGCGGCGGCTCGTCGCTCGCGGGTCGCCGTGGTCGTCGTCGACCGCAGGGCCCGCTGGGACACGGTGCTCGCGCTGGTGCGTCGCGTCCTCGATCGCGCGGGCCGCGGCGGACCGGCCGAGGACCCGCTCACCACCGACACCGACCTGTTCGGGCTGGCCCAGATCGTCGCGCAGAACGCGGGCGGCATGGTCTCCATCGAGGACGCGCACTCGCACGTGCTCGCCTATTCGGCCTCCGACGAATCGGCCGACGAACTGCGCATCCTGTCGATTCTCGGCCGCGAGGGACCCCGCGACTACCTGCGGGTGCTCCAGGACTGGGGTGTGTTCGACCGGCTGCGCCGCGGCGACGAGGTGATCGACCTGCCCGCCCGCGCGGAGCTGAACATCAAGCGCCGCTTGGTCGTCGGCATCCACGCCACGGCCGCCGACGGCCGCTCGCGCACGCTCGGCTCGATCTGGTTGCAGCAAGGCGACCGGCCGTTCAAGCCGGACGCCGCGGAGGTGCTGCGCGGCGCGGCCGCCGTCGCGGCGCGCATCATCGCCCGGGCACTCGACGCGCCGTCGACCGAAACCCTCTTGTTGCAACGGCTTTTCGGTGCGCACGGCGAGGGCGTCGACATTCCGTCCGTGGCGGGCGCGCTGCGCATCCCCGTGCGTGGCCCGGCGGCCGTCGTCGGATTCGCGTTGAACGCGCAGGCGGGCGCGGAGCATTCGGAGATCGGCAGTGTGATCCGCCTGCACGCGAGCTCGTTTCGGGCCGACTCGATCGCGACCGTGCTCGGCGACCGCGTCTACGTACTGCTGCCCGGATACCGGTCCGCGCCGTCGGTCACCGCGTGGACCCGGCAACTGGTCGACCAGCTGGAGACCAGGCGCGGCGCGATCCTGCGCGCGGCCATCGCCATTCCCGTCGCCGACCTCACCCAGGTGGCCGCCGCGCGCGCCGAGGTCGACCGGGTGCTGGACAGCACCGCGACCACCTTTCCGCGCGGCCGGGTCACCACGCTCGCCGAATCCCGCACCGCCGTCCTGCTCGGGGAGATCCTCGATCTGCTCGCCACCCGAGCCGAACTGCACGACCCGCGGCTGCGGGCGCTGTTCGACTACGACCGCGACCACGGTGCGCAACTCGGCGAGAGCGTCGAAGGCTACCTGCGCGAACACGGCGACGTCCGGCGCGCGGCCGCTGCCCTGCGGGTGCACCCGAACACGCTGCGCTACCGGCTGCGCCGCGCCGAGGCCATCACCGGCATCACCCTCGCCGACCCCGCGAACCGCCTCCTACTGGAACTCCAACTCGCCCTGCACCGCCGCTCGAGCCCGGCCTGACTTTCGCCGGACGGCTCCCGGCGTTCGGATCAGCCGGCCAGCGCCAGTGGTCCCTCGAGAGCGACATCACCGCCTGGGCCGAGCAGACGAGCGCCACCGGTGTTTCCGCGCGGCCGTGTCACGCTGCGTCGGTGACTTCCAGGTGGTTGCCCTTCGGCGCATGCCCGGCGCTGGGCCGGTACCACCGGGTGCTCGTCGTGGGAACCGGGGTCGTCTCGTTCCGTGCGCGCCGAGCACTTCGGCGTGGGTGTCAGCGCGGTTCGCGCGGATGCAGTCCCGCCGCGGTCGCCGCCTCGGCAAGCACCTGCTCGAGCATCGCGGGGGTCAATCGTCCGGTGAAGGTGTTCTGCTGGCTGACGTGGTAGCAGCCGAACAGCTCCAGTTCCGCGCGACCCGCCACGGCGGGCGCCAGCGTGATGTGCGCGCCGTGCCCGAACTTCGGGCGCGGGCGTGGCACCACCCAGCCCGCCTCGGCCAGCGCCGGCAGCGCGGCCTGCCAGCCGAACGCGCCGAGCACCACGACCGACCGGACCGTCGGGGCCAGGAGTCCGAGTTCGATGTCCAGCCAGCCGCGGCACCGATCGCGTTCGTCGGGAGCCGGCTTGTTGTCCGGCGGCGCGCAGTGCACCGGCGCGGTGACACGCGCGCCCAGCAGCTCGAGGCCGTCGCCGCGGCGCACCGAGGTCGGCTGATTCGCTAGGCCGACGGCGTGCATGGCGGCGTAGAGCACGTCGCCGCTGCGGTCGCCGGTGAACATGCGCCCGGTCCGGTTGCCGCCGTGCGCGGCGGGGGCGAGTCCGATGATGAGCAGCCTGGCGTCGGGCGGACCGAAACCGGGAACCGGTCGGCCCCAATAGGTTTCGTCGCGGAACGCGGCGCGCTTCTCGCGCGCGACCAGCTCCCGCCACGCCACGAGGCGCGGGCAGGCGAAGCAATCGGCGACGGAGGCGTCGAGGTCGGCGAGGGTGCGGCACATGGGTACCACTCGATCACGACCGTCGCCCGGCCGCGGCGGAACAGTGCCGGTGCCGGTGGACATGCCTTGCACGATAGGGCCGGACGGCCGATAGCGGCTGGTTAGCCAGTCTCGAGTTGGTCACGAACCGAGCGGTTGCCACGCCGTGCGAGACGGCGGTACGTTGCGATGGAGCGGGAGGTCGATCTCCCGTGGTCGCAACGGCGTCGGCGACGCGATGTGAACGAGCGTGAACCGTGAGCAGCTCCGGTGCCGTCTCGTCCGGCACTGTCCGTGATCCGTTGGCGCACCGGGTGCGCCGCGACGCAGTGAGGTGGATATGACCGAGGGTTGGCCGAGTTCGATCAGTTCCTTCGACGACATCTTCCAGCGGTTCTTCGGTTCGGGCATGATGTCGCAGCCGCCCGTGCAGCGCACCGATCTCGGCCGGCTGATGACCGACAACGCGAAACTGTTGATCGGCACGGCCCGCGACACGGCCCGGGAGTGGGGCAGTCCCGAGATCACCCCCGAGCACCTGCTGTACGCGGCCACCGAGGCGGAACCGGGACGCAGCATCATCGCCGAGCTCGGCCACGATCCCGACAAGGTTGCCAGTCAGATGCGGGATGCCGTCGACACCGGCGAACCCGCCGAGGACGCCGACGAGCAGGTGACCTTGAGCCCCGGCGCGAAGCTTGCCCTGCGCGCGGCCCAGCGCCGCGCGGCCGACGCGGGCAGCAGCTACATCGGACCGGAACACATCCTGCTCGGCATCGCCTCCGTCAGCGACAGTCCGGCGGCCCACGTGCTGCTGTCGGGCGCCAAGACCGCCACCGCGGCCCGGCCCGCGAAGAGCGAGACCCCGACGCTGGACGAATACGGCCGCGATATGACCGCGGAGGCGCGTGCGGGCAACCTGGACCCCGTGGTCGGCCGCGCCGAGGAGATCGAGCAGACGGTGGAGATCCTGTCCCGGCGGCGCAAGAACAACCCGGTGCTGATCGGCGATCCCGGCGTCGGCAAGACCGCGATCGTGGAGGGCCTCGCCCAGCGGATCGTGAACGGCGACGTGCCGAGCACCCTCGCCGACCGCCGCGTCGTCGCCCTCGATGTCGGTTCGCTGGTGGCGGGCAGCAAGTATCGCGGCGAGTTCGAGGAGCGGCTGACCAAGATCCTGGACGAGGTGCGCGCGCACTCCGGCGAATTGGTGGTGTTCATCGATGAACTGCACACCATCGTCGGCGCGGGCGGCGGCTCCGAGGGCGCGATGGACGCGGGCAATCTGCTCAAACCCGCGCTGGCGCGCGGTGATCTGCACGCGATCGGCGCGACCACCATCGACGAGTACCGCCGCCACATCGAGAAGGACGCCGCGCTCGAACGGCGGTTCCAGCCGGTCCTCGTGTCGGAGCCCTCCGTCGCCGACACCATCGAGATCCTGCGCGGCCTCGTCGATGTGTACGAGGAACACCACCAGGTGCGGTATCAGGACGAGGCGCTCGTCGCGGCGGCCGAACTGTCGGACCGGTACCTCACCGATCGGTTCATGCCCGACAAGGCGATCGACCTGCTGGACCAGGCGGGCGCGCGGGTGCGGTTGCGCACCCGCACCCCCGACCCCGATCTGCGTTCGAAGGAAGAGGAATTGGCCAGGCTGCGCCGCGAGAAGGACGCCGCGGTGGCCGCCGAGGACTACGAGAAGGCCAACGAACTCAAGGCCGAGATCGCCGCGGCCGAACAGCGCGTCGAGGAATCCGAGTCCGGCGAGGCGCCGCAGGTGACGGTCACCGACATCGCCGAGGTGGTCTCCCGCCAGACCGGCATACCGGTCGCGGACCTCACCGTCGAGGAGCGCGAGCGGCTGCTGAAACTGGAAGAGGTGCTGCACAAGCGGGTGATCGGCCAGGAGGAGGCGATCGTCGCGGTCGCCGAGGCGGTGCGCAGGGCGCGAGCCGGGTTGAAGGATCCGAACCGGCCCATCGGCTCGTTCCTGTTCCTCGGACCGACCGGCGTCGGCAAGACCGAACTCGCGAAAGCGTTGGCCGAGGCCGTCTTCGGCGACGAGGATCGGCTGATCCGCTTCGACATGAGCGAGTTCCAGGAGAAGCACACGGTCTCGCGCCTGGTCGGCGCCCCGCCCGGATACATCGGCTACGACGACGCGGCCCAGCTCACCGACAAAGTGCGCAGGCAACCGTATTCGGTGATCCTGTTCGACGAGGTGGAGAAGGCGCACCCGGACGTGTTCAACGTGCTGCTCCAGCTGCTCGACGACGGCCGGGTCACCGACAGCAAGGGCCGCACCGTGGATTTCAAGAACACGATCGTCATCATGACCAGCAACATCGGCTCCGATCTGATCCTGTCCGCCCCCGAGGGCGACGTCGAGGCGATCACGCCGCAGCTGATGGATCGGCTGGGCGCGCACTTTCGTCCCGAGTTCCTCAATCGGATCGACGAGACCATCGTGTTCCACCGCTTGGACCGGCAGGAACTGCGCGACATCGTCGATCTGGTGCTGGACGGCACCCGCCGCCTGCTGCGCGCCCAGGACATCGCGCTCGACATCACCGACCCGGCCGTGGACTGGCTGGCCGAGCACGGCTATCAGCCCGAGTACGGCGCGCGTCCGTTGCGCCGTACCGTGCAGAAGGAACTCGACAACAAGCTGTCCCGGCTGCTGCTGGACGGCAAGCTCGGCTCGGGTGACACAGTGCGCGTCGACGCCGACGACAAGGGTCTGATCCTCGGCGCGATCGAGCATCGGGGCGAGCAAACCGTCGAAGCCGGAGTCTGAGCGGTGCCGGGGAACCTGCGGTACGATCGCGACGCCTGTCCGGAAATGTTCGGGGAGGCGGTGGAAACCGCTGGGGGAGTGGGATATTGGGCGAACGCGAGCGGGTGGTGGCGCACGTGAATTCCCGCGAGGACCTGCTGCGCCGGATCAGGGACGCGCTGGTCGAGCTACCCGATGACGAACGGGTCGTGCCGGTGCCACGCGCCGCCGCTCGCAAGGGATCCGGCGCCGAGCCCGACGATCTCGCCGCGCTGATCGACCTGTTCGCCGAGCGGTTGGAACAGCACGGCGCGCGGCTGCGCCGGATCGCCGCGGCGGACATCCCGGACGAGGTGCGCGCCGCGCTGCGCGAGCACGGTGCGCGCTCGGTCATCGCGCCCGACGGACTGCCTTCCGAATGGCTGGCCGGATGGGCGGCGGAGGAAGGCCACCGCATCGTCCCCGACAGTCCGTTGGCGACGCCCGGCGAGATGGAGCAGGTCGACGCGGTGGTCACCACCTGCGCGGCCGCGGCCGCCGATTCCGGCATTCTCGTGCTCGACGGCGGCGAGGGCCAGAGCCGCCGCCCCGCCACGCTGGCACCCGACTGCCACATCTGCGTGGTGCGGGCCGAACAGCTCCTTGCCTCGCTGCCGGAGGTGATGGACCGGCTCGATCCGCGCCGTTCGACCATTCTGGTCGGCGGCCCGTCGGCCAGCGCCGACGCGGCGACGCCCGGTGTGCACGGCCCGCGCCGGTTGGTCGTGCTCGTCGTGCAGTGAACAGGACGCATCGGAAGGACGCGATCGTGGGTGAATTCCGGACCAAGAGGATCTACGAGGACCCCAGCGACGACGACGGACGCCGGGTGCTCGTCGACCGGCTGTGGCCGCGCGGCATCAGCAAGGAACGCGCCCGAATCGACCTGTGGGACAAGGAGATCACGCCCTCGAACGATCTGCGCGCGTGGTACCACCACGACTCCGCCGCCGATTTCGGCGAATTCGCCGAGCGCTACGCGGCCGAGCTGTCCGGCGCCGCGCAGCGGCGGGGACTTCGCGAACTGCGCGAGCTCGCGGCCGAGCATCCTGTGACTCTGGTGACCGCGGCGAAGGATCCCGAGCACAGCCACGTCGCGGTGCTGCTCGATCACCTGCGCGGTGACTGACGACGATCGCCGGGTCGGCTCTGATCAACCCAGCTCCGCGGTGCCGATGACTTCGTCGCCCCGCACGTGCGGCCGCGCGCCGAGTCCGGTGTCGATGAGCTGCCGCGCCGCGATGTTGTCCGGCGTGGTCACGGCCGTGATGCGGCGGGCTCCGGATCGCGTGGCCAGCGCGCGCAACTCGGCGGCGACGCGACGGCCGATGCCGCGCCCGCGGTGCGAGCGGCCTATCCACACGCCCGCCTCCACTTCGTCGCCGTGCGGTTCGAGCCGGGCCGCGCCGACGACCCGGCCCTCGACCATGATGACGAAGGTGCGTTCGTTCGGGCAGGTGGGGTGCAGCGCGCGGTCGCGGTGAAACGCCAGGAACGCCTCCTTGCGCACCGAGGTCCAGCCCGGCGGCCCCGCCACCGGCGCCATGACCTCGAGCGGGTCGGCGTCGGTCACCGCCGCGTCGAGCAGCAGCGGAAGGCTCTGCTCGCTCAGCTCGACCAGCTCCACCACCGGTTCGGCGCTCCGGCGCAAGAGGGCGTCGGCGCGTTCGAGATGGGTCGGCGACCAGAACGCGGCCCAGTCGGCGTTCTGGCCGAGCGCGCGGCGGATGGTCAGCACCCGATCGACCAGAACGACCAGATCGGTGAGAGCTCTTTCGCTCTCGTCGCGGTTCACGAAACCCATGTGGATGGCGGAGTCGCGTACCGTGACGATCCGCGTGAGCAGCGCCTCGGGCAAGTGGATGTCCGCGGGCGTGACCCGGTTGAGCACCTGGGCGGCCTCGAGCCCGCCGAGCGTCCACAGGTCGGGCAGCGGCCGGTTCGGATCCTCCGGCCGCCCGGCCAGCGTCAGCGTCGTCTCGAGACCCGCCATTTGTCCGCGGACCAGATGGATATCGATTGCGGCCAGAACGGACTTGAGCAGCGTCTCGGCACACGCGCCGATCGAGACGGCCTGGTCGATCAGCGCGAGCGGTTCGCGAGATCCGGTGCAGGCCAGCGCGCGGCGCGCGTGCGCACGCGCGAGCTCCTCGAGCGCGACGGGCAGCCGATCGTACTCGACGGCGCCGAATGCGGTGGGCCACTGGCGAAGTGCTGCCATGCGCCCTAGATTGCCACACCGCGACCGCCGCGGCCCGCGCTTTCTTCGCGCGAGATTCGGCGCGCCCCTGACGCACTCGACGGCGTGGTCAGGCGGAGCCGTCCTGCGCGGTGATCCCCAGCAGCACCGACTGCACCTCGCGCAGCCGGTCCACGTCGTTGCGGATGCCCGCCGCGGTGTCGGTGTAGAGAAAGGCCTCGCCGAGCCGGACCAGCGCGTAGGCCAGCAGCTCTCGCTCCAGCGGCGGGCGGTAGCCGTCCTCTTCCTCGACGCGGGCGATGAGTTCGGCGACGGCGGCCACCGCGCGCGGCTGGACCGGTCCGTCGCTGGCGGTGAGGATGCGTAAGCCCGAGATCGGTTCGTTCTCGAAGTAGCGACGGAAGGGCTCGTTCACCGCCTCCCAGCGCGCGACGCGGTCGAGCACGTCGAGGATGCGCGTCGCGCCACGCGACCGTCGCTTGGCGTCGGCGCGGGCGATCATCTGCTCGTACTCCTGCACCAGCATCGCGCCGAGCAGGCCATCCCGCGAGCCGAACCAGCGGTAGATCGAGGCGCGACTGAGCCCTAGCTCGGCGGCGATCGCCTGCACGTCGACGCGCTCACCGGCCAGGAAGGCGCGGCGGGTGAGTTCGATGACCTGTTCGCGGGTAGCCGAAGCCGGACGTCCGGGGGAGCGAGTGGCGGCGGGCCGCGGAGGAGTGGTCACCGGGTGAATCGTACAGCCGATCGAACGGTCGGCCGTGCCCATTGGAGACGTGGCGACTGAGATGTATTTTATGGGTGTCCCTCGAAATGGACCATCCTCGACAGTCAGGAGAACCATGAGCGCCCCGACTCCCCGCACGGCCATCGTTACCGGTTCCGCCCGCGGCATCGGCGCCGCCACCGCCCGCAGGCTAGCCGCCGACGGCTTCGCGGTCGCTGTCCTCGACTTGGACGAGGCGGCGTGCAAGCCCGTCGTCGAGGAGATCGAGGCGGCAGGTGGCAAGGCGCTCGCGGTGGGCGTCGACGTCTCCGACGAACAGTCCGCCGGCGCCGCCGTGCAGCGGGTCGCCGACGAGCTGGGCGCGCCGACGGTGCTGGTGAACAACGCGGGCATCACCCGCGACAACATGCTGTTCAAGATGAGCGTCGCCGACTGGGACTCGGTGATGAACGTGCACCTGCGCGGCTCGTTCCTGATGAGCCGCGCCGCCCAGAAGTACATGACCGAGGCCAAGTGGGGCCGCATCGTCAACCTGTCGAGCACCTCCGCGCTGGGCAACCGCGGCCAGGCCAACTACTCGGCCGCGAAGGCGGGCCTGCAGGGCTTCACCAAGACGCTGGCCATCGAACTCGGCAAGTTCGGCGTCACGGTCAACGCCATCGCCCCCGGCTTCATCGAGACCGACATGACGGCCGCCACCGCGGAGCGGATCGGCGTGAGCTTCGAGCAGTTCATCGAGGCGGCCGCCAAGCAGATCCCGGTCGGGCGCACCGGCAAGCCGGAGGACATCGCCAACACGGTCTCCTTCCTGGTCGGCGAGGGCGCCGGATTCGTCTCCGGTCAGGTCATCTACGTGGCCGGCGGACCGACCGCCTGAGCGAAAGGGATTGCCGATGCGGGTCTTTCACGGAATCGCCGAACTCGCCGAAGCGGTGGGCAGCCACCTCGGCTACAGCGAGTGGCACACCATCACCCAGGAACAGGTGAACTTGTTCGCCGACGCCACCGGTGATCACCAGTGGATCCACACCGACCCCGAGCGGGCCGCGGCGGGTCCGTTCGGCGCCACCATCGCGCACGGTTATCTGACGCTTTCGCTGCTGCCCCAGCTCGTCGGCCAGATCTACCGGGTGGACGGGCTGCGGATGGGCATCAACTACGGCGCGGACAAGGTGCGGTTCCCCGCCGTCGTGCCGGTCGGCAGCCGGGTGCGCGCGGGCGTCGAACTGCTCGGCGCCAAGGCGATCGCCGCGGGCACGCAGGTGAGCGCGCGGGTCACCATCGAGATCGAGGGCGGCGCGAAACCCGCGTGCGTCGCCGAATCGCTGTCGGTGCTGGTGGAGTGAGGCATCCGCGCCGCCGGGCGCTCACCGTCGGAATTCCTCGACGGGGGTGAACTCGGCGGCGCGGTCGCCGACTTCGTTGCGGTACCACGCTTCTCGGCGGACGCGCTGGAACCGGTCGGCGAGGTCGTCCATGCCGGGAACGGTGCGGCGCAGCGTCTCGAGCCCGAAGATCACCGGTGTGCGCAGGATCGGGTAGAGGATCCACGGGAAGCGCCGTGGCATGGAGTGCGCGGCGTAGGTGGCGGGAGGCAGCCAGAAACCGGTGTAGCCGATCTGCGCGCGATAGTTGAGCTCGTCGCGGATTCGCTTGCGCCACGGCGTTTCCGGCTTCGGACGGAAGGCCGGAAGGTAGGACTCGACGAGTTCGGCTCCGTCGGCGCCCGCCGTGTGCGCCCGCTTGACGAAGGCGGCGAACATCAGCTGCGCGCCGGTGCGCAGGTCGGTCGGATACCAGTCCGGTTGCACGCCGAGCAGGTGCCCGACGTAGCGCCAGAAGTGCATGGTGGCTTCGATCTCCGCGCGCGTGGTCTGGAAACCGGCGCTCCACAGCGCGAGTCCGGGGACCACGCTGCCCGCCATCAGGGTCAGGGTGGCATCCCCGACGCTGATCGGCACACCCCACGCCGCGCGCTGCCACTCCGGCCTGCTCAGCAGCTTGCGCCGGATGAACACGTGCATGATCCGCACCCGCATGGCGGTCTGCCGCCCGCGCGCGCCGGGCGCCAAGCCGCCGGGCTCGGACACATCGATCCAGAAGCGCACGGTCTCCAGCTGGCGTTTGTGCGCGCGCTGTCCCGCGTAGCCGCCGGTGTAGGACAGCGGTTTGGCGATCGAGCTCTCCGAATACATTTCCAGCGTGCTGGTCGTGGCGAAGCTGAACACGGAGGTGCCCCAACGGCGGAACACCCGCGCGCCCCGTTCGACCAGCTCGCGGTCCAGCCATTCCGGCGGCGTCTCGAACTCCTGGAACAACCGCACCAGCGACGCGGGGGCGTCCGGCACCGCGTCGACGCCGTGCGTCAGGGCTCGGTCGAGCATGGCCCGTCCCGCTTTCGGGCCGGGTTCGCCGAGATAGACCTCGTCGACGAACGCCTCGGCCACCGGGTCGGCCTCGAAGTAGGCCGCCGCGAAGGAACGGACCAGGTCGTCCGGTGGTTGCGGATCGAAACGCAAGGCGCGCCGCATGATTCGCCGTATCCGCTGGATCGACGGGTCCTCGACGCGCTCCCAGTAACGGAATTCGGTCGGTGCCGAGAGTTCCGCCTCGTCAGTGGTGTCGGTAGCCATGCCGAAACACTAAAGTGAGTGGATGCTCACCTTCTACTCGCTTTTGTGGTCGGTTCGCCGATGACCGGAAATACTGCGCCGAACCGGCGAAAAGCACCCAAACAGCCGCGCGCGAGGGAGTCTCGGGAACGCATCCTGACCGCCGCCGCTCAGCTTTTCGCCGAGCGCGGCATCGCGGACACCTCCACAAATCGCATCGCGGCGCACGCGGGCATGAGCATCGGGTCGCTGTACCGGTACTTCGCCGACAAGGACGAGATCGTCGGGGTGCTGCGCGATCGGCTGCTCGCCGAACTGGAGGAGCGGTTCGCCGAGACGGTGCGGGCGGGAATGACGCTGTCCACGCGGGAATCGGTCGCGGCGAGCCTGCACGCGATCGTCGACGTGGTGTCTGCGCGGGAGGGACTGGTCCGCGCGCTTTCGGCGGCCGCCGCCGTGCCCGGATTCGGGTTGCTCGGGCTCGAGCGCAGGCTGCTCGTCCTCACCCGTGCCTACCTGCTGCACCGGCTCGGTCCGTGTCCGGAGGACGAGCTCGACGCGAAGGCGCTGGTCATGGTGACCACCGGCCTCGCCGCCGCGCTGCGCATCACCCTCGGGCCCGCCGCGACCGCCGATCGCGAACTGGTGATCACCGAAACGGCGACCATGATCGGCGGATGGCTCGAGCCGTCGGCTCGGTAGCGATACCATCGGAGGGGGTCGGGGTCCGGAGAGGGGTGCAGGCATGAGTGTCGACCGGAATGCTCGACGGCGGCGGATCCGCGCCACCGTGGTGGCGAGCGCCTGCGCGGGCGCCGCCGGGATCGCACTGGCCGCCGCGCCAGGCGCGCACGCCACCGCCACGAGAATCGGAGTCCTACCGGACCTCGGTTACGGCCTCGCGACCAATTTCGGAACCGGCTGCAGCTACACGATCCAGGCCTTCGTGACCGACGCGGTCTCGCCGGTGTCCTTCTACGACAACGGGATTCCGCTCGCCACGGTGGCGCCGACCGGCGGGGTCGCGCTGCTGAAGTGGGTACCGGAGACACCGGGTGCGCACACGATCAGCGTCGTGCAGGCTCCGGACCGTGTCAGCACCGCCGCCACCGCGGTGCCCGTCGGCACCGGCATGCACATCGGGCATGGGTGCGCGGTCTTCGGCGGCTGATCCGAGGTACCGCGCGGCCGAGGGGCCGCGCCACCGTCCGGGAAGCGGTTCGCGTCACGGAGGATCGATATGACGACCCAGCGCAGACCACTCGAGGTCGGTTCGCAGTTCGGGCCGTACCGGCTGGTCCGGCTGATCGGCCGCGGCGGCATGGGCGAGGTGTTCGAGGCCTACGACGCCGGTAAGGACCGCGTCGTCGCCATCAAGGTGCTGCCCGAGCGGCCGGCCGAGGACCCGTCTACCGCGAGCGGTTCCGGCGCGAGTCGCACGTCGCGGCCCGGCTCGAGGAGCCGCACGTCATTCCGATCCAGTGCCAGGATTGCGGAATCCCCAGCGCACCGTGGCGGCGCGACGTCTAGTGGCGTACGGGCCTGCCGAGACACGAAAGCTCCGCCGCGCCGATGGTTTCGGCGCGGCGGAGAGCGTCGGCATTCGCGGCCTTTCGGGCGATCGGCCTGCCGCCGTAGTGGCCTCCCGTCCGAAATCAGCCCGCCGCCGTTGGCACCAGCGCGGCGAGCGCGACCGCCGAGGCCTGGTGCCGGGCGACAAGCGCCGCGACCTCGGCGTGCGGAGCTTCCGCCGGACGCTGCCAGTCGCCGCCGTGGCCGAGCAGCGTGGCCAGCGCGTCGCAGCTCGCCGGATGGGCGAAGAGCAGATCGCCGACCGGTCCGCCCGCGACCGCGACGGCGGGCGCGGCGGGCGGCTGCGGCGTGCCCGTCCACGGCGGAGTCCAGCGGTCCACCGCCGCGAGACCGGACGGGAACGTGCGACCGGCCTCCCTGGTGAGCGCCGGGATCAGTTCACCGGCCTGGCCACGCAGGGTGGTGATCAGCTTCGGGAGCCAGGGCAGCAGCACACTGTCCGGCAGGCGACCGAATGCCTTCGAGAGCAGTTCCACCACGAAAGGTTTCAAGGACGGCACCGGATCCATGGCTTGCACGAAACCGCTCAGGTAGTGCGGGAAGGCGGGGACCACGAGCGGGTTGGCCAGCATGTCGTCGCAGCGGGTGCGCAGTTCCGGCAGCGTCAGCAACCCGAGTTGCAAGCGCGTCGCCCACAGCAGCGCGACCTTCGCGGGCGCCTCCGGATGCGACTGCAACACCGCGAGTTCGAGCTGGGTGTGATCGCAGCCGAGGGAAAGCGCCAGGTTCTCCATGCCGAACAGGAAGCCGAGCATGGCCGCGACCGGCCGCACTCCGGTGTTCTCGTCGGTGAACGCGGTCGGCAGCAGCGTGCAGTAGTGCGCGTAGCCCGCGGTGACGAACCGGCCGCACCACTCCGGCAGGCCGTCCGCGGTCGACCGGAAGTAGTTGAGCAGCAGCCGGATTCGGCGCAGCACCTCGGGCGCGTCGTCGACCGACCGTTCGGCGGCGAGCAGTTCGACGGCGCGGTGCCCCAGCTCGTCGGCCAGGCGCGGCGAGTTCAGGTACACCAGGGCGTCTTCCACCGCCGCCAGCGCCACCGCGGCCGTGGCGTCCGCGGCGGACACCGCCATGCGTAGCCGTTGCTCGAGGACCTGCTCGATGGTCACACCCTCGTAGCCGAGCTCGACGAGGGCGCGTTGGTGTTTGCCGAGCGCCAGATCCCAGCTCTCCTGAATGGAGGTCTCGCCGAGTGCCCGCGACCCCATGATCGGCCGCACCGCGTCCGAGGGCAGCAGCCTGCGCAGGATCCACAAGAGATCCGAGCAGGGCCGCAGGTGCGGGTCGGCGCGCAGATCCAACAGCGAACGCTGCACGGTGCGCTTGCTGGTGTCGATACCCAGCGGCGCGAGCCGGTCGAGCACGTCGCGGGCGAGCGGCGGCAGCGCCGCGTAGCCCACCTGACCGATGCGGTCACCGCCGAGCAGGATCTCGCACAGCCTGCGCACGTCCCGGCGACCCGGCACGTGGTCCTTCTCGATGCAGGTGATCGCCGCGTCCTGGAAGTCGTACGGCGTCGGGCGGGCGCGATTGCGCATGCCCGCCAACAGGATCGAGGTTTCGAACACCGCGATCGCGTCGGCGGTGCTGGCCAGGTAGCCGTTGCGCCGGGCCAGCCGGACGATGTCGACCGACCAGTCGAGCAACTCGGCCTCGTCGAGCGAGTCCAGCCGCGGCGGCGTGGACAGGAACCCCGTCAGCTGGTCGGTCACGGCGGCGACCGTCACCACGGGCGGGGTGCGCTTGCTCGTCTTCTTGCTCGCGGATTTCTGACCCGCGAGCTGGAACGGCTTGGCGCCGCCGCGCCGCAGTCCCTTCGACCAGGTCGCCGCCGCGATCGAGACCGACCCCGAGGCCAGCCCGAACTGCTCCTCGATGGCCGAGTGGCTGGACGGGATCAGCCCGTACTGCCAGGTGGTGTTCGACCGCGGCGTGATCTCGTAGGGCGCCGCGTCGGCGGGCAGGCCGAACTGCTCGACGTGGCTGGCCGCATGGAACGCCCCGCACACGTACAGGCAGTCGGCCGGGTCGGCGCCGGTCGCGTCCAGATGTTCGCGCATCCGCGTCCACATGTAGCGCTCGCGGTTCTCGTCCTCCTCGACGCCGGTGCGGCGCAAGCGACGGAACAGGCTGCCGATCAACACCATGACCTGGCGGTAGGTGTCGTAGTCGGCGCCCGCCAGCGGTTGCTCGACATACTGGTCCCACCACTCCGACCAGTGCCGCACCTTGCCGTGGTGCAGCAGGTGCTCCTCGAGTTCGGCGAAACCCGGTCGCAGATCGCCGATTTCGATGCCGACCGCGTCGCCGTGCAGCGCGCCGCCCTCGGCGGGCTCCGGCACTACCTCGGCGGGCGCGTCGCCCTTCGGCGCGTCGCGGTCCGGCGCCCACTGGAACACGTGGTCGGTGGAGCGGTCGACGAGCACGAGCTCGACGCCGGGGGTGTCGAGCGCGTAGGCGATGGCCTGGTACTCCGCCGACGCCTCGGTGATCGGCGCGACCACCGACAGCGGCGCCCACGCGGCCGGGAACCCGTCGAGTTCACCGGCCCACGCCTGTACCGCCACCGGCAGCCTGCAATTGCGCAGCTCGTCCAGGATCGGCCGCAGGTCCTCGCACAGCTCCAGGTAGACGACCTTGGGTCGCTTCTCGTGCAGCCGCCGCACCATCGCCAGCCCCGAGGCGGGCGAATGGTGGCAAACCGGGAAGATCTCGAGCTCGACCGCGAGCGCGCGATCGACGTCGTCGACGATGCCCGCGAGGATCTCCGCGACCGCGCCCGGCTCGGCCGCGAATCGCTCCGCGGCCGTGGCCAATTGCTCGCGCAGCGCGCCGAACGGACCGCTCACGAGAGCCTCGCGATCGCCGCCCGGCCGCCCTCGAGGAACTGCGACCAATCCCCGCCCGCGTCCTTGCTGCGCGGTTCCACCACGCCGTGCCAGAACTTGTTGAGGATCGCCAGGTCCTCCGGCGCCCGCCGGGCCAACGAGCCGACCAGCGACCCGGCGAGTGTCTCCGCGCGCAGCGTGCGGTCGCCGAAGAACTGGCTGTGCAGGATCGCGTCCTCCAGCACGCCGATCTGCTCGGCGGTCGAGAGCGCCGACTCCAGCTTCTCGTCGTCGCTGGTCGCGGCCGCGGCAGCGGAGCGAAGATCGGCGAAGCTGTCGAGCAGGATGTCGAGCAGCGTGGGCGGCAGCTCCAGCTCGATCTGGTGCCTGCGCAGCAGCTCGGCGGTGCGGAACCGCACGATCTCGGCCTCGCTGCGCTTGTTGGTCACCACCGGGATGCGCACGAAGTTGAAGCGCCGCTTCAGCGCCGAGGAGAGATCGTTGACGCCGCGGTCGCGGCTGTTGGCGGTGGCGATGATGGAGAAGCCCGGCTTGGCGAACACGACGTTGTCGTCGTCGAGTTCGGGGATGGAAACGTACTTCTCGGACAGGATCGAGATGAGCGCGTCCTGCACGTCGCTGGTGGAGCGGGTCAGCTCCTCGAAGCGGCCGATCACGCCCTGCTCCATCGCGGTCATGATCGGGGACGGGATCATCGACTCCCTGGACTGCCCCTTGGCGATGACCATGGAGATGTTCCACGAGTACTTGATGTGGTCCTCGGTGGTGCCCGCGGTGCCCTGCACGACGAGCGTGGAATTGCGGCTGATGGCCGCCGAGAGCAGCTCGGCCAGCCAGCTCTTGCCGGTACCGGGATCACCGATCAGCAGCAGCCCGCGGTCGGAGGCCAGGGTGACGATGCTGCGTTCGACGAAACTGCGGTCGCCGAACCACTTCTGGTCGATCTGCCGCTCCAGGCCGTCGGCGCGCTCGGAGCCGAGGATGAACAGCCGCACCATCTTCGGGCTCAGGCGCCAGGCGAACGGCTTGGGGCCGTCGTCGATCGACTCGAGCCAGTCCAGCTCCTCGGCGTACTTGATTTCGGCGGGGGCGCGCAGCGCGGTGTCGGTCATGGTTGCGAGGTCTCCTAGTCGAGAAAGTTCTTGAGTTCGAACACGAGTTTTTGGATGCGGCCCGAGATCACCGGTGTGCCCATGGCCTTGAAGCGCTCCCGGAACCAGGGGTTCACGCTCTGCTGCCCGGAGCTGTTCACCGAGCCGACGGGGATGAGCTTCACGCCGTTGCGGTGCACGGCCTGCATGCTCTCGTACAGCGGCTGGGAGCGGTCGAACTCGTAGAAGTCCGAGATCCACACCAGCACGGTGTTGGTCGGGTCGACGATCTTCGGCTGGGCCATCGCCATGGCGACCGGGCCGTCGTTGCCGCCGCCGAGGTTGGTGCGCAGCAGCACCTCGAACGGGTCGTGTACCCACGGCGTCAGGTCGATGGCACGGGTGTCGTAGGCGATGAGGTGCACGTCGACCTTGGGCAGGCCGGCGAAGATCGAGGCGAGGATGGTGCAGTTCACCATCGAGTCGACCATCGAACCGGACTGGTCGACCACCACGATCATCCGGGCGGGCACGGTGCGCTTGGCGGTCTGCCGATAGAACAGCCGATCCACGTAGAGGCGCTCGTCGTCCGGATTCCAGTTGGTGAGGTTCTTCCAGATCGTGCGGTCCACATCCAGATTGCGCAGGATGCGCTTCGGCGGCACCGAGCGGTCGACGGTGCCCGCGGTGGTCTGCTGTACCTGGGTGCGCAGCACCTCCGCGACCTGGTCGACGTAGCGGCGGATGAGCGACTTGGCGTTGGCCAGCGCGACGCCCGACAGATTCGTCTTGTCGCGCAGCAGCTGTTCGATCAGCGACATGCTCGGCGTCAGCTGGGCCGAGAGCGCGGGATCGGCGAGTACCTCGCGCAGCCGCATTCGCGAGACCAGGTCGGCCTCGAGGTCGCCGAGCACGGTGCGCACGTCCGCGCCGCAGTCCTCGCCGAGCATGCGCCGCAACCAGCCCGCATCGCGCTGCCAGCCCGCCAGCTGGGTCGCGCTGACCGTGCCGCCGCCGGTCGCGAAGACGTTCAGCAACAGCTTGGAAATCAAGGCGGCCGAACGCACCTCGCCGGAGCCGACAGCCGGGTCGGCCTCCGTTTCCGCGGGTTGCGCCGGAGTCTCGTCCGCGTTCCGCTCGATCGATTCCGCGGCGCAGTCCACCGATTCCGCCGCCCGCACGTGGGCGCCGAGTCCGTCGAATTCGGTCGCCAGATCGGGGAAGCGCTGCACCACGTTGTCGATCGAGACACCGGGGTCGAGCAGCGCCGCGGGCAGGCCGAGGTCGTCGACGATCGCGACGCTCGACGTCTCCAGCGCGGGCTGCGCCTCGCTGTCGAAAATGCCCGCGAGCAGCCGCCAGTAGAGGATCTGCCGTCGAGTCTCGTTGCTGTCGGTCATTTTCTCAGCAGCCGTCCCGCTCGTTCCCTGAGCACCGCGACCGCGTCGCCCGACTTCGCTTGCGACTTGGCCACTTTCGGATCCGTCACGCCGCAGGCCCAGTCGCCGCCGTGCACGTCGACCGCCACGCCTTTGGTCTTCTTGCGCACGGCGAGCGGGCGCAGCGACCACCGCCCGGCGTCCCAGCGCAGCAGGCCTAGGCAGGTCGAGGAGCCGTTCACCGCGGCGGGCGTCAGCGGGCCGCAGGTCGGCAGCCGGTCCAGTTCGAGGGCAAGCCGGTGCCCGTCCAACTCGATGGCGCCGTCCTCGACCTTGTACCCCTCCACCAGAACCGGCTCCGAAAGGTGCACCGGGTCACGATCCAGCGGGGGAGTGGCCGGGGCCAATGCGCCCGCCAGACCGACGCGTGCCGTGGCGAACGGATCGGCGCTCGCGCCGATGCGAGCCGACTGGTCGTGCCAGATCAGGTCGCCTCCCGCGGTCATCGGCATGCCGTCGATGTCGAGGCTGAGCCGCTCGGCCATCGCTTTCAGCAGTTGCGGGTGCTCGGTGAACAGCTGCCAGATCGCGGGGCCGACGATCGTGTCGACCTTGGCCGCGGCGATGCTGACCCGCACCCGCCGCGTCGGCCCGCCCGCCGTCTCCAGCAGCGCGTACAGCTGGGCCTGCACCGCGGTGCCGTGCTCGTGCACGTCGACGCCCAGCGGAAGCAGCCGCCCGGAGACCGCCGTGGTCTCGGTGAAACCGCCGGTGCGCCAGGACAACAGCAGCGCCCGCGCCCACAGGTCCGCCCAGCGCCGGGCGGGCAGCCGGTCCAGCGTCGCCACCGGAGATCCGGCGCGCAGCTCGGCGGTCAGGCCGTCGAGCAGGACGGCGAGCCTGCGCAAGGCCGGTTCGGCGAGCAGCGCCTCGACCGTCTGATCGGCGGCCGAGACCAAGTCGTGGTCGACGCCGCGCCATCCGGTGATGGCGACCTCCTGTAACCAGGAGCGGCTGCCCGCCGCCAGGTTGTGCGGCGTGTGCGGCTGCTCCGGCTGCTCCCACACGGCACGCTCGCGTCCCAGCGCGGTGTCCACCCGGTCCAGCAGGGCGTCGTGTACGGCGCCGAGCAGCGCGGCGCGTCCGCCCGCCAGGGCCGAGAGCTCCTCGGGGCCGATCGAGCCCGCGCCGAGTTTCGCGACCGCCTCGGCGATCGATGGCCCGAGCGGGGATCCGCCGAGCGCGGCGGCGAGACTCGCCAGCGCGGCCGTGTGTTCGTCGGTCAGCCGCGCGAATCCGTGTACCAGCGCGGTGTCGAATCCGGTCACCACATCGAGCGTTTCCGGCACACCCGGCGGCGGCTCGAGCAGTTCGGCCAAATGCACGCCGAGCATCAGCGGCTCACCCCCGTCGCGGGAAACCACTGCAACTCGGGGATCGGCGCGGTGCCGCCCGGCAGCTCGAGATACGCGAGATGGCGCAGGAAGCGGCTGAATACGACGGCGGCGGGCGCGGGTTCGTGCGCGCAGTTCAGCGCGGCGCGCAGGCTCGCGCCCTCGGCGATCTCCACCCCCAAGTAGCGGGCCACCTGCTCGGCGCCGTACTGCACCACCGCCTCGTCCAGCAGCGCGTCGATGTGCTTGCACGGATAGGGTCCGCGCAGCCCGCCGCACGGCCGATTGTTGTTGGTGCTACAGCTGAGTCCGTGCGTCTTCGCCGACACCGACGAGACGTACACCCGCGCGATATCCGATCCGCTCGACACCACGCCCTGCAACCGCCCGTCCGCCATCTCGACGAAGGGCACCTTGGCCAGTTTGCGCGGCGCCACGACGGGCAGCGTCTGCACCACCGCCGCCCGCTCCCACTCGCGGTCATCCGAGTCCATCGCATTCCCTCCCGTTTCTCTTCATGACCGAAAACCTACGCGAACCCACCGACAAGTCCGGGGCCCGGTTGTCGATCTTGTGAACAGCGACAACCTCTGTCTCGCAACCGGTTTCGGTATCAGCGAAGTTGTCGGTGCGGGCTGCTAATCTGCCGCTGGGCGAGGCTGCGCGGGCACCCGCGAGCAGCGCCCGGCGGCGCGTCGGGACGACCTCCAGCGGTGCGGCCGTGGTATCGAGGACGGATGACACCGACGCGCTCTTCCTACGATGTCGTCATCGTCGGCGGCGGCCACAACGGCTTGGTCGCCGCCGCGTACCTGGCGCGGGCAGGCCGCTCGGTGCTGCTGCTCGAGCGGCAGTCGCACACGGGCGGCGCGGCGGTGTCGGAACGCCCGTTCCCCGGTGTCGACGCGCGGGTGTCCCGGTATTCGTATCTGGTCAGCCTGCTGCCCGCGAGCATCGTGCGCGATCTCGGCCTCCGGTTCCAGACCCGGCGCAGGCGGATCTCCTCCTACACGCCGGTGGGCGACGGCGGGCTGCTCGTCGACACCGGATCCGAGGCGCGCACCAGGGCGAGCTTCGAACGCCTGACGGGCTCCGACCGCGATTTCGAGGCGTGGCGGCGGTTCTACGCGAGTACCGGACAGCTGGCCCGGCGGGTGTTTCCCACCCTGACCGAACCGCTGCCGACCCGAACCGAGCTGCGGCGCGTCGTCGCGGACGACGCGCTGTGGGAGGCGGTGTTCGAAAGGCCGCTCGGCGAGACGATCGAGGCGACCTTCACCGACGACACTGTGCGCGGCGTGGTGTTCACCGACGCCCTGATCGGCACCTTCACCCACGCGCACGACCCCTCGCTGCGGCAGAACCGCTGCTTCCTCTACCACGTGATCGGCGGCGGCACCGGCGACTGGGATGTTCCGGTGGGTGGCATGGGGGCACTCACCGACGCGCTGGCGGACGCGGCGCGCGCCGCGGGGGCCGAACTGGTCACGAACCGCGCGGTGACCGGCGTCGACAGCGACGGCGCCGCCGCGGAGGTGCGCTTCGAGGGCGGCACGGTCGGCGCGCGGCACGTCCTGGTGAACGCCGCGCCGCACGAGCTGGCGCGCCTGCTCGGCGGCGCCGAGGAGCCGAAACCCGAAGGCTCCCAGATGAAGCTGAACATGGTGCTGCGGCGATTACCGCGCCTACGGGACGCCGCGGTCGACCCCGCCGAGGCCTTCGCCGGTACCTTCCATATCGCCGAATCGTATGCGCGATTGGAGCAGTCCTATCGGGAAGCCGAGGCCGGACGGATACCGTCGGCGCCGCCGTCCGAGATCTACTGCCACACCCTGACCGACCCGTCGATCCTGTCCGCCGACGTCGCAGCTCGCGGCATGCACACCCTCACGCTGTTCGGATTACACACTCCCGCACGGCTTTTCGGTGACGATCCGGATGCCGCCCGCGCCGCCGTTGCGAAAGCTCTTCTCGCGCAGCTGGACCAGGTACTGGCCGAGCCCATCGCCGAGTGCCTGGCTCGAGATGCCGACGGCGTGCCCTGTCTGGAGGTGAAGTCCCCGCTCGATCTGGAGCGCGAGGTGGGATTGCCGGGCGGTCATATCTTCCACCGGGACTTGGCGTTTCCCTATCGCGCGGACGACAGCGAAACGGATCCGGCCGGACGCTGGGGCGTCGCGACCGGGGTGCGCAACGTCTTCCTGTGCGGCTCGGGCGCGGTGCGCGGCGGCGGCGTCAGCGGCATCCCGGGACACAATGCCGCGCGTGCCGTCCTCGAGTCGTGACACGCCCGGACGCGCTCGCCGGATATTTTCCAGCGACCCTTGCTCAACTGCCCGTGATCACCGTTCCCAGCTCGACATCAGCGAACCATCGGATACCGCAACACGATCGGCTGTACAGTCACCGCGACGCAGCCGTTTTTGCTCAGGAGCCACCATGGCAGACAAGCGCCCGATCCGTACCGACGTCCCGCATTCGGCGCGAATCTGGAACTACTGGCTCGGCGGCCGTGACTACTACGAGGCCGATCGGCTGGCCGGCGAAGCCGGTGTCGCCGGGTATCCCGAGATCAAGACACTGGCGATGCAGTCGAGGCAGTTCCTGATCCGGGTGGTGCGGTATTTGGCGGCGGAAGCGGGCGTCCGTCAGTTCCTCGACATCGGCACCGGACTGCCGACCATGCAGAACACGCACGAGGTGGCGCAGTCCGCCGCTCCCGACTCCAGGATCGTCTACGTCGACAACGACCCGCTCGTCCTCGCGCACGCCAGAGCGCTGCTGGTCAACACCACCGACGAGGGCGTGACCACCTATCTAGAGGCCGATTTCAACGATCCCGAGATGATTTTGGCCGACGCGCGTCACGTGCTGAACTTCAGCAAGCCGATCGCGGTGATGTACATCGGCGTGCTCGGGCACGCGCGCAGCTACGACCAGGTGCGGCGCGTGGTGAACACCATGATGGACGGTGTGCCCTCGGGCAGTTACCTCGCGCTCTACGACGGAGCCACCGACGACAAGGCGTACGTGCGGATGTGCGAGAACTACGCCAAAACCGGTGGGGCGCCGTACTTCCC
This sequence comes from Nocardia bhagyanarayanae, assembly GCF_006716565.1. Classification (NCBI taxonomy): domain Bacteria; kingdom Bacillati; phylum Actinomycetota; class Actinomycetes; order Mycobacteriales; family Nocardiaceae; genus Nocardia; species Nocardia bhagyanarayanae. The sequence continues at coordinate 1,430,634 of NZ_VFPG01000002.1, forward strand.
GCGCAGCTCTGCCGAGATCACCGGCATCTTCGACGGACTGGACCTGGTCGAACCCGGCGTCGTGCCGATCAACCACTGGCGCACCGACGACGCCGCCCAGGGCGTTCGCGGCGCCTCGGCGTGGGGCGGTGTCGGCCGCAAGCCGTAACGTTCGGCATCCACACGAAATCTCCACCGGCTCACCCGGGAATCGGCGTAACTCGTTCGTAGGGTTGCGTACATGGTGATCGAACAGCTGGAAACGGACGAATTCGTCCGATGGGTGGGGGAATTCGAGGCCAAGGCGCGCGCCCGAGCGGCGGCGGGCGACCCGGATTGGAGTCGTGGCGCCCGCCTGCATCCAGCCATCGCGCGCAGTGTTCAGCGATTCCAGGTCGGCGAGAGCGGAGACGGCGCGGATCTCATCGCGAAAGCCGAACGCGCCGGTGATCCGGTGTACACGGCGGCGGTCCGCTTGTTCGTCGACGAGGAACGCAACCACGCCCGACTACTCGCCCACCTGCTGCGGGCGGCGGGTCGACCGACGATCGAGCACCACTGGACCGACGCCGTGTTCGTGCGGCTGCGCCGAGCGCTGGGGCTGCGCCTCGAACTGATGGTGCTGATGGTCGCCGAAGTCGTCGCGCTCCAGTACTACCGGGCGCTGCGCGACGGCTCCGACGATCCACTCACCACCCGCGTCGCCACGCTCATCCTCGACGACGAACGTCGGCACGTGCCCTTCCACACCCAGCGGCTCCGCGCGGCGTTCGCGGACGCGTGGCTGCCGACCCGCGTCGCCGTTCGCGCCTTCTGGTGGACCGTGCTGGTCGGAGCGACCCTCGTCGTCGCCCACGACCACGGTCCGGCTCTGCGCGAACTCGGTTGCGCCCGACGTGAATTCGTCCGCGAAACACTGGCTCTCTTCGCGACCATCGTGCCGACGGTCGTTCGCGGCCGACGATGATGCGAATCATTCGGTGCGGCCGCCGATCCGACGGGTCAGGGTGTCGGCGGTGGCGCGGACGCGGGCGGCCAGTACGGTCCAATCGGCGTCGCAGGGGTGCCGGCCGCAGTGGTGCCGGAGGGTGACGCTGATGGCGGCGATGGGGTGGTGGTCGTGGTCGAAGACGGGGTAGGCGACGGAGGCGAAGCCGGGGGTGACGTGGCCGTCTTCACAGGCCCAGCCGCGTCGGCGTTCCTCGGCGAGGACGCGGCGCAACGCGGCGAGACCGGCGGGACCGCGGTCGGTGCGGGTCACGAAGGACTCGGCGGTGGGGAAGAGGGCGCGCACGTGCGCGGCGGGCAGGTGCGCGAGGATGGCGCGACCCGAGGCGGTCAGGTGCGCGGGCAGCCGGACGCCGACGTCGGTGACCAGGGTCTCCGGCCGCGCCGGGCGCTCTTTGACCAGGTACAGCAGTTCGTTGCCGTGCAGTACGCCGAGATGCGCGTTGTGCCCCACCTGCTCGACGAGTTCGCGCAGCAGGGGCCCGGCCAAGCGCTCCAGCGGATCGTGCCGGAGATAGGCGGCGCCGAGTTCGAACGCGGCGATGCCGAGACCGTAGCGGCGCTCGTCGGGCAGGTGCGTGACGAAGCGGGCCTGGGTCAGCTCGGCGAGCAGGTGATAGGTGGACGAGCGCGGCAACCCGAGCTCGCGCGCGATGGCGGCCGCCGACACCGGACCGGGTCTGCCCGCGAGTAGCCGAAGCACCGCAAGCCCGCGGCGCAGCGCGGGGATGTCGCTGCTCTCTCCCACGGTGCCTCCTCGGTTTGTCTGGGATCTCAGACCGAATCCGGCGTGGCCTCATTCTCCACCGGCCGTCGCGGTTGTGGAATGGAAGTCATGCCGGATATCGCGCAACAGCCGAACGTCGAGATCGACGGGCCGCTGACCAGGGCGCAGGTCGTCGCGGTCGCGCGTGGCGGCGCTCGGGTGAGCCTGAGCGCGGCCGCCGAGCGGCGGCTGATCGCCGCCCGTCAGCACGTCGACGCCTTGGCGGAGGCATCGACCGCGACCTACGGCGTGTCCACCGGATTCGGTGCGCTCGCGATTCGCCACATCCCGCCGTCGCGCCGCGCCGCGTTGCAGCGGTCGCTGATCCGCTCCCACGCGGCGGGCGCGGGCGACGCGGTCGAACGGGAGGTGGTGCGCGCGCAGATGGTGTTGCGGCTGCGGACCCTCGCCTCGGGCTACACCGGGGCCCATCCGGAGACCGCGCACGCGCTGACCGCCCTGCTCAACGCGGGCATCACGCCCGTGGTGCACGAGTTCGGCTCGCTCGGCTGCTCCGGCGATCTCGCGCCGCTGGCCGCTGTCGCGCTCGCGCTCATGGGCGAAGGCACCGTGACCGACGCAGGCGGAAACGTGGTCGACGCGGAAAAGGCGTTGCACGACAACGGGATAACGCCCGTCATCCTGGCGGAGAAGGAAGGGCTCGCCCTCACCAACGGCACCGACGGCATGCTCGGCATGCTGGTGCTCGCGCTCACCGACCTGCACCGGCTGCTCGACGTCGCCGATATCACCGCCGCCATGAGCGTGGAGGCGCTGCTCGGCACCGATCGCGTCTTCGCGGGCGACCTGCAAGCCCTGCGCCCTCATCCGGGTCAGGCGTACGCGGCGGCCCGCATGCGAGCCGCGCTCGCCGGTTCCGAGATCGTGGCCAGTCACCGCGAATGCCATCGGGTGCAGGACGCCTATTCGCTGCGCTGTGCGCCGCAGGTGCACGGCGCGGCCCGCGACACCGTCGCGCACGCGGAGACGGTGGCCGACCGTGAGCTCGCCGCCACCATCGACAATCCCGTCGTACTGGCCGACGGCCGCCTGGAATCCAACGGCAATTTCCACGGCGCGCCCCTGGCCTACGTGCTCGACTTCCTGGCCATTCCGATCGCCGACGTCGCGAGCATGGCCGAACGCCGGACCGATCGCATGCTGGATGTCGCTCGCTCCCACGGACTTCCGGCGTTCCTCGCCGCGGATCCCGGCATCGACTCCGGGCACATGATCGCCCAGTACACCCAGGCGGCCGTGGTCGCCGAACTGAAGCGGATCGCGGTCCCCGCCTCGGTGGATTCCATTCCGAGCAGCGCCATGCAGGAGGACCACGTGTCGATGGGCTGGTCGGCCGCGCGCAAATTGCGCACCGCGGTGAACGGGCTGACCACCGTCCTCGCCGTCGAGTACCTAACCGCGGCCCGCGCCCTCGATCTGCGCGCCCCGCTGCGTCCTGCGCCCGCCACCGCCGCCGCGGTCGCGCTGTTGCGCACCAAGGTCGAGGGGCCGGGCCCGGACCGGCATATGGCCCCCGAGATCGCGGCCGCCGCGGACCTGATCCGCGACGGTGCGCTGCTGCGGGCGGTCGCCCCGCAGGTGGCCGAGGACCCGGCGTCCGGCGAGCGGAGACAGCGATGACAACCGAGCACCCGACCGTGCGCGCGGCGCGCGGCACCCGCCTGACGGCCCGCATGTGGCAGACCGAGGCCGCGCTGCGGATGCTGCACAACAACCTGGACCCCGAGGTCGCCGAGCGCCCCCAGGACCTGGTCGTCTACGGCGGCACCGGGAAAGCGGCCAGGGACTGGGCCAGTTTCGACGCCATCACCCGCACCCTGACCACCCTCGCGCCCGACGAGACACTGCTGGTCCAGTCGGGCAAGCCGGTCGGTGTGCTGCGCACCCACGAGTGGGCGCCCCGGGTGCTGATCGCCAACTCGAACCTGGTCGGGGAGTGGGCGACGTGGCCGGAATTCCGCAGGCTCGAGGCGCTGGGGCTGACCATGTACGGGCAGATGACGGCCGGTTCCTGGATCTACATCGGTACCCAGGGCATCTTGCAGGGCACCTACGAAACCTTCGCCGCCATCGCCGACAAGCGGTTCGGCGGCACTCTCGCGGGCACCCTGACACTCAGCGCGGGTCTCGGCGGCATGGGCGGCGCGCAACCGCTGGCGGTCACCATGAACGGTGGGGCGGCGTTGATCGTCGAATGCGATCCGGCGCGGGCCCGGCGGCGGCTGAAAGACCGCTACCTGGACGAGATCGCCGACGATGTCGACGACGCCATCCGCCGCGTGACGGCCGCGCGGTCGCAGCGGAAAGCGTTGTCGGTCGGGCTGATCGGCAATGCGGCCGAGGTGCTGCCGCGACTGGCCGCCGCGGATCTGCCCGCGGACATCGTCACCGACCAGACCTCGGCGCACGATCCGCTGTCCTACCTGCCCCGCGATGTCGAGCTGGCCGACTGGCCCGGGTACGCGGCCCGCAAGCCGGACGAATTCACCGAGCGCGCAAGAGAATCCATGGCCGAACACGTCGACGCCATGGTGCGCTTCCTGGACCGCGGCGCGGAGGTCTTCGACTACGGCAACTCGCTGCGCGGCGAGGCGCTGCTCGGTGGCTGCGCGAGGGCCTTCGACTACCCGGGTTTCGTGCCCGCCTACATTCGGCCGCTGTTCTGCGCGGGCAAGGGCCCGTTTCGTTGGGCCGCGCTCTCCGGCGGTCCCGCCGACATCGCCGCCACCGATCGCGCCATCCTGGACCTGTTCCCGCACAACGAATCCCTGCGCCGATGGATCGCCCTGGCCGGAGAACGCGTCGCGTTCCAGGGGCTGCCCGCGCGGATCTGCTGGCTCGGTTACGGCGAGCGACACCGGGCGGGTGTGCGGTTCAACGAGATGGTGGCCGCCGGTGAGTTGAGCGCGCCGATCGTGATCGGTCGCGACCATCTCGATGCGGGCAGCGTCGCCTCGCCCTATCGCGAAACCGAGGCGATGTCCGACGGTTCCGACGCCATCGCCGACTGGCCGCTGTTGAACGCGTTGGTGAACACCGCGTCCGGCGCCAGCTGGGTGTCCATCCATCACGGCGGCGGAGTCGGCATCGGTCGGTCGATCCACGCCGGGCAGGTGTGCGTCGCGGACGGCACCGAACTGGCCGGGCAGAAGCTCGAGCGGGTGCTCACCAACGATCCGGCGACGGGTGTGCTGCGGCACGTGGACGCCGGGTACGAGCGTGCGCGGACCGTGGCGGACACCGAGGGGCTGCGAATTCCACTGCCAGGCAACGACCGCTGAGCTCAGCGAGCGGGGAATCGGAGGATGCGATCGTCGCCCTGGCGCACGTCGCCGCGGCCGTCGGTGTTCGAGGTGGTCAGCCACAGCGCTCCGTCCGCGGCGACCTCGACGGTGCGCAGGCGGCCGTAGCGCTCCTCGAACATCGCGCGCGGCTCGCCGACCGATCCGTTCACCAACGGTACGGTCCACAGCCTTTCGCCGCGCAGCGCGGCGGCGTACAGGGTGTCGCCCGCGATCGCGATACCGGACGGGGACGCCTCCGACGTCGTCCAGGTGACGACGGGGTCGACGTAGCCGCGTCCCGCGCCGCCACCGCCCTCCACCGCGGGCCAGCCGTAGTTGCGGTTCGGTTCGACGAGATTGATCTCGTCCAAACGATTCTGGCCGAACTCGGCGGCGAACAACCGTCCCGCGCGATCCCAGGCGAGGCCCTGGACGTTGCGGTGACCGAGGCTGTAGACCGGCGAGTCCGGGGTCGGATTGCCGGGCGCCGGTTCGCCTTCGGGCGTGAGACGCAGGATCTTGCCGTTCGGCGAGGCCGGATCCTGCGACAGCGCGCTGCGCCCCGCGTCGCCGGTGCCGACATACAGCATGCCGTCGGGACCGAACGCGATCCGTCCACCATTGTGGTTGCCCGCCTTCGCGATTCCCTCGAAGACTACCTCCGGCGCGCCGTCGAGCCGGAAACGCACGATCCGGTTGTCCGCGTCCGCGGTGAAATAGGCGTAGACATAGCCGTTCTCGGCATACTGCGGCGACACCGCGAGGCCGAGCAGGCCACCCTCCCCGCGAGCGACAACGCCGGGCACCTCGTACACCTCTTCCGGCGCCCGGCCGGGGACCACCCGCATGATCTTCGCGGTATCGCGCTCGGCGACCAGAGCGGCGCCGTCGGGCAGAAACGCCAGCCCCCACGGGACGTCGATCCCTTGCGCCACTTCCTCGGGGGTGGCGAGATCGGGCACCCCCGACGGACTGCTCGCGACGGTGGTCGTCACGACCGGCGAAGACTCCCGGTCCGTTTCGGAACGCTCCTCGCCGCACCCGCTCACCGCCGCCAGGACGAGCAGGACGGCGCAGACCGCCGCTAGCCGATTCGTTCGCACAGGTCCCATCACTCGTTGCTCCCTGTCCGCCCGGCTGACATGATCATCGACCATGACCCACCGAATCGAGTCCATTCTCCGCTGATGCGCGTCGCCCCCGAGCCAGGATCGCTCGGAACCCGAACCGCTCTTTTCGATCATGCCCTTCGCTGGCACCGCGAGAAACCCAACGCCCCGCTCCCGCGCGACGGACATCCCTATCCAGACGAACCCGCCCACCGCGGCCGCGGCCGCCCCGGATCATCCGAGGACTGGCGAGTTGTCGGCCTGGAGGTCGCGGCGATTCTCGACCGATACTTCACCCAATTCGATCCAGATCCGCACGACCTGACCGCAGCTTTGCACGAGGTGCACATCCCGCTCTATCGCAACGAACACATCGCGGCCGCGGCCCGGCGAGCCGACCCCGAGGTGGTTCGGCGCACCGGCCGTCATCTCGTGCGACGCGGGACGGATCGGTGCGCGGTCCTCGTCGGCTTGGCGTTGCTCGGCACCGTCCCGGCTACTTCGCCGGAGCTGTCGCCACGGCGGCGCACTTACACGAGGCCATCACCGCCCCGACCCGGATCTGCAACTGATCGACCACACCGGTCGGCTGCTGTCCACCATGGTCGGCTGCGCGGGTATGGGCACCACCCTCGACTGCTTTCCACCGGCGAGCACCGTTCTCGCCGCCCACGCCGAACACGCCGCCCGCCTCACCCCCACCCCCGCCAGAATCGCCGACCTCGCGGCCTTGGGGGCTATGTGGCGCAGGCCGATGAGCAGAGCTGGCCAGCCGACCGCCGGTCGCGCACCCTGCACAACTATTTGAACCTGCTCAACCGCCCGGACTGGGTGACGGTAGCCCGAGATGCCCATATGAGCCACGACCCCGCCATGACCTGGTTGGGCAAAACGATCGGCCCACGCCTCGGCCTCTCCGCCTTCGACCACCCACCCGACGGCTGACGATCCACAGCGCAGCCTAGAGCCGAGCCTGTCGCCTTTCCAGCGCGCCGCAGATCAGCCGTCGCGCCCCTTCGCCCGTCACCGACAGTGTGGCCAGCTCCGCGAACATCCGGCCGTAGATCGCGATCTCGCGCGGCTGCGTGATCGTCAACTCCGCCGTAATCGCCTCCGCCAACACCATTCGCTCATCGAACATGACGAAATTCGTCAACTGCATGGGCAATTCAGCGTTTGCCGGGATGATGCCGAGCAGTACGCGAGGCAAGCCGATGACCGCCAGAAGCCGGTCCAACTGGCCGACCATCACCGAATCACCGCCGACCGTGGTGGACAAGGCTTGCTCGGCAACGAGGATGTGGAACCGGCGGTCTCCCTTGTACAGAAGTCGCTGTCGTTCCAAACGTTTGGATACGCCCGCGTCGAGATCATCCGGGACACGGAAGAAGTCGATGTATTTGCTCAATACCGCCTCGGCGTACTCCGCGGTTTGCAAGATGCCGGGGACGATGTGCGGCTGGAAGATCCGCATCATTCGAGACGCCTCCGCCATCCTCACCGCCGCGTGCTGTCGCCGCTTGGTTCCGGTGCTGAGAATCTTGCGCCACTCGAGATAGGCGACGTCGATGTCGTGCAGGGTGGCCAGCAGATCAGGGAGTTGATCAGCGGCGTCGCAGTACCGGCAGTAGGCACGGATGTCCTCGTCGGACGGGCTGATCCGGCCGAACTCGATCTTGGACACCTTGGACTCGTGCCACCCGGACAGGTGCGCGAGCCGCCGGTTGGTGAGCCCCGCTGTGCGGCGAAGCTCCCGAAGCCGTGCTCCGAGAGCCTCCCGCGCGTCGTGCATGCCGTTCGTCACTGGTTGGAGTACTCCGGAAACGGGATCGCCTGCGCCCACAGTCGCCTACGCACGCTTTGGTAATACTCGACGATCCGCGGATCGGTGGTGATGCCGAGACCGGCGGGTGCTCCTGCCTCGTCCGTCAGGTTGTAGACAACGCGTTCGCCATCCATCAGCCACCAATCATCCGGGGGTACTTCTCCGGCGAGGTGGCGGGGGAGGTATCGAATGTCTTCCCCCGCATCGACATTGTGGACAGTCACCGACAACAGCCAACGCTGGTATTCCGAGTGCGGGACGGTGACGACACGGACTCGGCTCACCGAGACGCCGCGGCCGGTGGTTTCCCGCATGAGGTCCTGCCACGGGGTATGCGGATCCACCGGCGGCTCCCCGTCGAGAAACCGGCGCAACCTCTCGGACTCGTCCGGCACGGCGTACGAGTCCCGGACCTCCAGGTGGAACGCGTCCCGCTCGACCTCGCGGAACAGCTTCTGCCACAGCTCCGGTTCATTGGTGGGCCGCAGTCGCACCGTAGAACGTCCTTCCCAGCTTCGGCACCTCGATGGCCGTCTCGTCGCCGGCCAGGTCGAGTTGGGCCAGCGTCTCGGTCTCTGTGATGGGCCTGCCGGAGAGGATGAACGTACCCCGTCCGGTATCGGTCATGGTCGCACCGATGAACGTGTCCGGCTGCGCGAAACCGGTCAACAAGTGCGGGATTTCGACGGTACCGTCCCGGTTCGTCTGCCATCCCTGGACGAGGTACGACTCCCGGTCGGTCGCGAACAAGGCCGGACAACCCCCGCTGTCCGATCCGCCTTTGCCGAGGAACTGTAGGCGCATTGTGCCGACCCCCTGCTCGGTTCTGTGCACGAGTCTTCTCATGCGTGGTTCACG